>NZ_CP118733.1:0-711002 GCF_032594915.1 Streptococcus sp. 29896
ATGACGAAAGAAGAAGAATTTTGGTCTATTTTTATTGAATTAGCTAAGGAAAATATTCCAAAAAACATCTATGAATTCTATATTGTTGGTGCAAGCCTGGCCCAAATCACCGATCAAGAAGTGATGATTCAACTTCCAAAAGAATTTAAACAACGCTATTGGGAAAAATCAAAAAACTTTAAAGAATTGATTGATGCTGCCAGCTATGAAGTCTATGGCAGAGATTTTCAACTCGGTTTTAAAATTCTCGAAAAGCTGGACTCAACAACAGACACACAGCCAGCCCCTCTGAAACAAGAAGTAACAGTAGCTAGAGTCGTTCAAGAAGAATTGATACCACCAGCTGTTCAGCAAGGACATCCTGATATCAAATCTCAATATACTTTTGATAATTTTGTCCAGGGTGACAATAACATGCTCTCTAAAGCTGCAGCCTTAGCCGTAGCAGATAACCTTGGAGGCTATTATAACCCACTCTTTATCTATGGGGGCCCAGGATTAGGAAAAACCCACCTCCTCAATGCAATTGGTAATCGTGTACTTGAAGCTAATCCTCACGCGCGTGTTAAATATGTTACTTCTGAGACCTTCCTCAGTGACTATGTCGAGCACAATCGTCTGGATAAACTCAAGGACTTTGAGAACATGTACCGCAATCTTGACCTGCTCCTAATTGATGATATCCAGACCCTAAAAAATAAAAAAGCAACACAGGAAGAATTCTTTAATACTTTCAATACCCTGCACGGGAAAAATAGCCAGATTGTCCTAACCAGTGACCGCAATCCTAAAAACTTGGATAACCTAGAAGAACGACTAGTCTCTCGTTTTAGCTGGGGCTTGACCAATGAAATCTACCCACCTGATTTGGAAACTCGGATTGCTATTTTACAGAGTAAAATCCAAGACAGTCCTTATGTCTTTCCGATGGAAACCTTGAAATACATCGCAGGATCCTTTGAATCCAATGTCCGAGACCTAGAAGGAGCACTGAAAGATATTGACTTACTGGCTAAAATAAAGAATTTGGATGAAATCAGCGTGGAAGTGGCAGCAGAAGCAATTCGATCGCGCAACCAGTCCAATCCTCGCAATACAGTCATTCCAATTGAAAAAATCCAAACAGAAGTCGGTAATTTCTATGGAGTCAGCCTAAAGGAAATCCAGGGGGCCAAACGTGTGCAGCATATTGTGCACGCGCGTCAGGTAGCCATGTATTTGGCACGTGAAATGACAGACAATTCCCTTCCAAAAATTGGTCGAGCTTTTGGCAATCGTGACCATACAACCGTCATGCATGCCTACAATAAGATTCGCAACATGCTGGTGGACAGTGATAATCTAGAAATTGAAATCACCAATATCAAAAACAAGATTCGCTAGCTGTGGATAAGTTTTTATTTTCTTCCACAGTTTTCCACAAGTTGTGAACAAGCTAGTTTTTCAGGCTTGACAAGGGTTGAACCTATTTTTCCACACTATACACAAGACCTACTACTACTACTAATCTTATTATTAATAAATATAAAGGAGAATCCATGATTCAATTCGCTATCAATAAGACAGTTTTTCTGCAAGCATTGAATATTACCAAAAGAGCCATCAGCAGTAAAAATGCAATCCCTGTTCTTTCAACTGTAAAAATCGATGTTACAACTGACGGTATCAGCCTTACAGGTTCAAATGGTCAGATTTCAATTGAAAATTATATTTCCGTTCAAGATGAAAATGCAGGACTTTTGGTTAGCCAAACAGGCTCCATTCTTTTAGAGGCTGCCTTTTTCATCAATGTCATTTCTAGTCTTCCAGATATTGTTGTTGATTTTACTGAGATTGAACAAAAGCAAGTTGTGTTAACCAGTGGTAAATCAGAAATCACTCTGAAAGGAAAAGAAGCAGAACTCTATCCACGTTTGCAAGAAGTTCCAGCAACAACGCCTTTGGTATTGGAAACCAAGTTATTGAAACAAACTATCAATGAAACAGCCTTCGCAGCATCGACTCAAGAGAGTCGCCCAATCTTGACTGGGGTTCATTTTGTTCTTTCAAACCATACAGAATTAAAGACAGTTGCAACAGACTCCCACCGTATGAGCCAGCGTAAACTCCAACTTGAAAAAGCAGGAGATAATTTCAACGTTGTTATTCCAAGCCGTTCCCTCAGAGAATTTACCTCAGTCTTTACAGATGAAGTGGAAACTGTTGAAGTCTTCTTCTCTAACAACCAACTCTTGTTCAGAAGCGATCATATCAGCTTCTATACACGTTTGCTTGAAGGAACCTACCCTGATACTGACCGGTTGATTCCAGCAGAATTTAATACCAGCGCAGTATTTGACACCGCAAATCTCCGACATGCAATGGAGCGTGCCCGTCTCTTGTCAAATGCAACACAAAATGGAACAGTGAAGTTGGAAATCAAAGACGGTAGCGTAACAGCTCACGTTCACTCACCTGAAGTCGGAAAGGTAAATGAAGAATTGGATGCCCTAGAAGTGACTGGGCAGGATCTTGTCATTAGTTTCAACCCAAGTTACTTGATCGATTCATTGAAAGCTGTTGCTAGCGAGCAGGTAAAAGTTAGCTTCATTTCTCCGGTCCGTCCGTTCACAGTTGTGCCAAATAAAGAAGACGAATCCTTTATTCAATTGATTACGCCAGTTCGGACCAACTAAAATCCTAAAAACGTTCTTCTAAGGACGTTTTTTTATGTTATACTAGAAAAAAATCTTAAAAAAGAGTATTGTATGAAGCTATTTATTTTAGCCAATCCTCAGGCAGGGAGTCAGGGAGCACAGTCGCTTATCCAAGAGATAAGTGATACTTATCCACAGCTAGTCCCTACTATTTTTTTGACCATGGGAGTGGATGATGAGTACAGTCAGATTCAGGCTATCTTGGCGGAGTTCGAACCAGACCAGGATGCTTTGTTGATTTTGGGAGGAGATGGAACCCTATCAAAAGCCTTAACGGCCCTGCCAGAGAACATCCCTTTTGCCTATTTTCCTACAGGATCTGGAAATGATTTTGCTCGTGCCCTTGCTATCAAAGATATCCGTCAAGTGATGGAGGCACTGATAGAAAAGCGCACAACCCCTATCACAGTTCTCCAATCGAATTTTGGAGTTGTCGTCAATAGTCTGGATCTAGGATTTGCTGCCCAGGTTATCTCCTATTCAGAAGGATCGAGGACCAAAAGATGGTTAAAGACAGTTGGTTTAGGGAAACTAGCCTATCTCTTGTTTGGTTTAAGAAGTTTATTTGGTCAATCCCCTCTGTCAGTCCAAGTGGAGTTGGACGGGGAGCAGATGCGTTTAGACCGCCTATTCTTTCTATCTTTAGCCAACAATCCCTATTTTGGAGGGGGAATCATGATTTGGCCGGACGCCAGTCCTTTTCAAGCTCAGTTGCACCTGGTCTGGTTTGCTACTGGTTCTCTCTTTTATCGAATAACGGCGCTATTGGAAATGATTTTTCATCGTCATAAATCGTCTAAGATTATCCAACACTGCATGGCCAAGGAAGTCACTGTCATAGCAGATGAAGTAATAGCCATCCAAATAGATGGTGAGGTAGTAGAAGCTAGAGAGATTGTTTTAAACTGTCAAGAACGAAGGATGTATCGATAAGGAGAAAGTATGTATCAATTAGGATCATTTGTCGAAATGAAGAAGCCTCATGCCTGTGTCATCAAATCGACCGGCAAGAAAGCAAATAAGTGGGAGGTTGTTCGTCTAGGAGCGGATATCAAAATCCGTTGTACCAACTGTGACCATGTAGTCATGATGAGTCGGCATGATTTTGAACGAAAAATGAAACAAGTGCTGCCGATTGAAGCCTAGTTGGCAGTTTGCAACTGCTGGTTGCGAAATTTTCCTAACAAGTGCTAGTCAACTGTTCCTTTCTAAACTATAATAGACTTAGAAAAAAGAGGAGGAAATGATCATGAATCAGTTAGCACAGCAAATTCGAGTTTTACGAACAGCCAAGAACCTATCCCAAGATGAGTTGGCAGAGAAACTCTATATTTCCCGTCAGGCTTTTCCAAGTGGGAAAATGGTGAAGCAACGCCAGACATTGACAAACTGATCCAGCTGGCAAAAATCTTTGGTGTCAGTCTGGATTATCTGGTTTTAGGAAAAGAACCTGAGAAGGAAATTGTGGTGGAACAACGAGGAAAAATGAATGTTTGGGAATACTTGAACGAAGAATCCAAACGACCTCTTACAAGAGGAGATATTATCTCTCTCATTTTTGTTGCAGTTGTTGTTTTAGGTTCATTTTTCATTATGCATTATTTTTAACGAAGAGACTGGGCTCAAGCCCAGCGCCACTTTTCAGAGTTTGTGTCAACATCTCAGCGCAGTGGTTGATTGGCAGATTTGTTCGTTATACTCCAAATCTGGCCTAATCAACTGTGCGGGGGTGGGAAGACGAACTCTTTTTTAGACTAGTCGAGTTCTTTCCCACTCCCTTTTTCTCTACTTTTCTGCTATAATAGTCATGATTGAATTTTTAATTGGAGAGTAAAAAACATGGCTTTAACAGCAGGAATCGTCGGTTTGCCAAACGTTGGTAAATCAACCCTATTTAACGCGATTACAAAGGCAGGAGCAGAGGCTGCCAACTACCCTTTCGCGACCATTGATCCAAACGTCGGCATGGTAGAAGTGCCTGATGAGCGTTTGCAGAAGTTGACAGAACTCATCACTCCTAAAAAGACAGTGCCAACGACCTTTGAATTTACCGATATTGCTGGTATCGTAAAAGGTGCCTCTAAAGGTGAAGGGCTTGGAAATAAATTCTTGGCCAATATCCGCGAAGTTGATGCAATTGTCCACGTGGTGCGTGCCTTTGATGATGAAAATGTCATGCGTGAACAAGGCCGTGAAGATGCCTTTGTTGATCCTATCGCAGATATTGATACTATTAACCTAGAATTGATTTTGGCGGACCTAGAGAGCATCAACAAGCGTTATGCGCGTGTAGAAAAAATGGCCCGTACACAAAAAGACAAGGATTCTGTCGCAGAATTTGCAGTCCTTGAAAAAATCAAACCTGTCTTGGAAGATGGAAAATCTGCTCGTACAGTTGACTTCACAGATGAAGAACAAAAAATCGTTAAGCAACTCTTCCTCTTGACCACCAAGCCAGTCCTCTATGTTGCCAACGTCGATGAAGACAAGGTAGCAGATCCTGAGTCTATCAGTTATGTTCAGCAAATCCGTGACTTTGCAGCAACAGAAAATGCAGAAGTGGTGGTGATTTCTGCGCGTGCTGAAGAAGAAATTTCAGAACTCGATGATGAAGACAAGGGTGAGTTTTTGGAAGCCCTTGGATTAACAGAATCTGGCGTGGACAAATTGACCCGTGCAGCCTATCACTTGCTTGGACTTGGTACCTACTTTACAGCAGGAGAGAAGGAAGTTCGTGCTTGGACCTTCAAGCGCGGTATGAAAGCCCCTCAATGTGCTGGTATCATCCACTCAGACTTCGAAAAAGGCTTTATCCGTGCCGTCACCATGTCCTATGATGATTTGATTCAATATGGCTCTGAGAAAGCTGTTAAGGAAGCAGGACGCCTCCGTGAAGAAGGAAAAGAATACGTCGTTCAAGACGGGGACATCATGGAATTCCGCTTTAACGTATAATAGACAATCAGGTTGGAAAGTATTTTCCAGCCTTTTGGTATTTCTAGTCGTTTAGTTTGCTTTTAGTACTAGGCAACGAACCGTAGGCAGTACTAGAGTACGGCAAGGTGAGTTAACGAAGTAATAAAAGATAAACTAAGTGACGATAAGGAGAAAAAATGACACGATTAATCATAGGCCTGGGCAATCCTGGGGACCGCTATTTTGAAACCAAACACAATGTCGGCTTTATGTTGCTGGATAAGATCGCCAAGCGTGAAAATGTGACCTTTAACCACGACAAGATTTTCCAAGCGGACATTGCCACAACCTTTATTGACGGTGAAAAAATCTATCTAGTAAAGCCAACGACCTTCATGAACGAATCAGGCAAGGCTGTTCATGCCTTAATGACTTATTATGGTCTAGATGAAACCGATATTCTGGTGGCTTACGATGACTTGGACATGGCTGTTGGGAAAATCCGTTTCCGTCAAAAAGGCTCGGCAGGCGGTCACAATGGGATTAAGTCCATAGTTAAGCATATTGGGACACAAGAATTTGACCGCATTAAGATAGGTATTGGTCGTCCAAAAGGAAAGATGAGCGTTGTCAATCACGTCTTATCAGGTTTTGACACAGAAGACCGTATCGAGATAGATCTTGCTTTAGAGAAACTTGACAAGGCTGTCAACTTTTATTTGGAAGAAGACGATTTTGATACCATTATGAGAAAGTTTAACGGATAATGAACCTATTAGATTTACTAGGTCAAAATAAGACCATTCAAACCTGGCAGGCAAACCTTAATAAATCCACCAGGCAGCTCGTTATGGGCTTGTCAGGCAGCAGCAAGGCCATAACGATTGCTTCTGCTTATGACTCCATTTCAGAAAAAATCTTACTGGTAACAGCCAGTCAGAATGAAGCTGAAAAACTGGCAGGAGATTTGGCAGCTATTTTAGGTAATGAGGTGGTTTACAACTTCTTTACAGATGATAGTCCCCTTGCTGAATTTGTTTTTGCTTCAAAGGACAGAACACAAGCCCGAATTGATAGTCTAAACTTTCTACTAGATCCAACAGCAAGTGGGATTCTAGTTGCTAGCATGGCAGCCTGTCGGATTTTACTTCCAAGTCCAAGTGCTTTTCATCAAGCCAAACTTGATTTGTCTATTGGACAAGAGATAGAAGTTGACAGTATTGTCAAGCAGTTGACAGCCATTGGCTATAAAAAGGTGTCACGTGTACTGAGTGCAGGAGAATTCAGCCAACGTGGTGATATTTTAGATATTTTTGATATCAATGCAGATTTTCCCTATCGATTGGAATTCTTCGGAGATGAAATTGACGGCATTCGAACCTTTGATGTCGACAGTCAAAAATCCTTAGAGAGCTGTGATCAGGTGAGGATTTCCCCCGCTTCTGAGATGATTTTCTCAGCAGAAGACTTTTTGCGTGCAGGTGAGAAGCTAGAAAATGCAATCGAAAATTCTCAGTCAGAAGAACAAATTTCCTACTTAAAAGAAGTCTTAGCAGATGTAAAAACATCCTACCGTCATCCAGACTTAGCACGATTTTTATCCTTCATTTACGAGCAAGAATGGACCTTATTGGACTATTTACCAGCAGGCTCTCCTGTCTTTTTAGATGATTTTCATAAGATTGCGGATCGCCACGCTCAGTTTGATAAGGAAGTTGCTGGTATCTTGACAGATGATTTACAAAAGGGTAAAGCAGTGTCAAGTCTTAATTACTTCGCCTCCTCTTATCAACCGCTGCGAAAATACAAACCAGCGACTTTCTTTTCTACCTTTCAAAAAGGCTTAGGAAACCTGCGTTTCGATGCTATTCATTCCTTTAACCAGCATCCTATGCAGGAATTTTTCAATCAAATTCCTCTTTTGAAAGATGAATTAGCTCGCTATGCCAAGTCAAATTATACAGTCATTATCCAGGCAGAATCGCAGACATCTTTACAGGCTTTACAGAAAACGTTACAGGAATATGCCATTCAGTTGCCTGTCTATGCACCGCATGAATTGGTAGCAGGTCAGCAACAAGTAACCATTGGCTCCTTGGCTAGCGGCTTTCATTTCCTAGATGAAAAACTGGTCCTTATCACAGAACGCGAAATTTTCCATAGGAAAATCAAGCGGAAGGTCAGAAGGAAAAATATTTCCAATGCCGAGCGATTAAAGGACTACACAGAGCTTGCTGTGGGGGATTACGTTGTCCACCATGTACACGGAATTGGTCAGTATCTGGGGATTGAAACCATTGTCGTATCCGGCATTCACAGGGATTATCTGACCATTCAGTACCAAAATTCTGATAGGATTTCCCTCCCTGTTGACCAGATTGACCTACTGTCCAAGTATTTGGCATCAGACGGAAAAATTCCTAAAGTCAACAAGCTTAATGATGGCCGTTTCCAAAAGACCAAGCAGAAGGTGCAGAAGCAGGTGGAGGACATTGCCGATGACCTGATAAAACTCTATGCTGAACGCAGTCAGCTCAAGGGCTTTGCCTATTCTCCAGATGATGCCAATCAGGCAGAGTTTGACGATGCCTTCGCCTATGTGGAAACCGATGATCAGATCCGCTCCATTCAGGAAATCAAGAAAGATATGGAGAAGGATTCTCCTATGGATCGTCTCTTGGTCGGAGATGTCGGATTCGGTAAGACTGAGGTAGCCATGCGGGCAGCTTTCAAGGCAGTCAATGACGGCAAGCAGGTAGCCATTTTGGTACCTACCACCGTCTTGGCCCAGCAGCACTTTGCCAATTTTCAAGAACGCTTTGCCGATTTTCCTGTCAACATCGAGGTCATGAGTCGTTTTAAGACAAAGGCAGAGCAGGCTGCGATCTTAGAAAGACTGAAAAAGGGTCAGGTGGATATCCTGATCGGGACCCACAGACTCCTGTCACAAGATGTCGTCTTCGCAGACCTAGGTTTACTGGTCATTGACGAAGAGCAACGCTTTGGGGTCAAACATAAGGAACGATTGAAGGAACTCAAGAAGAAAATCGATGTCTTAACCTTGACAGCGACACCCATTCCACGCACCCTTCAAATGTCCATGCTTGGTATCCGCGACTTGTCTGTTATTGAAACTCCGCCAACCAATCGCTATCCCGTTCAAACCTATGTTATGGAAACCAATACAGGTGTCATTCGTGATGCAGTTTTGAGAGAATTGGACCGAGGTGGACAGGTTTACTACCTTTACAACAAAGTTGACACCATTGAACAGAAGGTTTCTGAGTTGAAGGAGTTAGTCCCAGAAGCCTCTATTGGTTATGTTCACGGACAAATGTCAGAAATCCAGTTGGAAAATACCCTCTTTGCCTTTATTGAAGGGGAATACGATGTCTTAGTGACCACTACCATTATCGAAACAGGTGTCGATATTCCAAATGCCAACACCCTCTTTATCGAAAATGCTGACCACATGGGTCTGTCAACTCTCTATCAACTTCGAGGTCGTGTCGGTCGTTCCAATCGGATTGCCTATGCTTATCTCATGTACCGCCCAGATAAGTCCTTGACAGAAGTGGCTGAAAAACGCTTGGAAGCCATTAAAGGTTTTACAGAACTAGGTTCAGGTTTCAAGATTGCCATGCAAGATTTGTCCATTCGCGGTGCGGGAAATATCCTAGGAGCTGCCCAGTCTGGTTTTATTGATTCGGTTGGATATGAACTCTACTCTCAGTTGTTAGAACAAGCTATTCTTGATAAACAGGGCAAGAGTCAGAAACGGCAGAAGAGCAATACAGAGATCAATTTGGCAATCGATGCCTACTTACCGAGTGATTATATTACAGACCAGCGTCAGAAGATTGAAATTTACAAACGAATCAAGCAAATTGACACTCGTGTAAACTATCAAGAATTGCAAGATGAATTGATGGACCGCTTCGGAGAATACCCAGATGTGGTGGCCTATTTACTTGAAATCGGCTTACTAAAAACCTTTCTTGATCAAACCTTTACCCAGTTGGTTGAACGAAAAGACCAGCAGGTTACAGTGCGATTTGAAGCAATGGCTGGTCAACATTTCTTGACACAAGACTATTTTGAAGCTCTTTCTGCGACTCAATTGAAAGCCCGCATTGCTGAAAATAAGGGGCAATTAGAAGTCATTTTTACTGTAAGAGGGAAAAAGGATTTTGAGATTCTGGAAGAATTGATGCTATTTGCCGAAAAACTAGTTGAAATCAAGCAGAGAAAAGCGGGATAATTCCCGCATTTTCACTAAAACATGGTAAAATAAAGAGATGAGGTGAAATCATGAGATTAGACAAATATTTGAAAGTTTCCCGTATCATTAAACGGAGAACAGTTGCAAAGGAAGTTGCAGATAAGGGCCGGATCAAAATTAATGGCATATTGGCTAAATCTTCAACAGATGTCAAGCTAGAGGACCAGATCGAAATCCGATTTGGGAACAAATTATTGACTGTAAAGGTTCTTGAAATGAAGGACAGTACCAAGAAAGAAGATGCACTGAAAATGTATGAAATAATCAGTGAGACAAGGATAGAAACTGATGAAGAAGTCGAAAATCGTTCAAATCAATAATTCTTATATCCAGAACCAACGTGAGAAAAGCAAGCTGACCTTGGCAGAAAAGCGTCAGAAAAATCGCTTTATGGCCTCCATTTTGATTTTAGTGGTCTTTTTGTTCATTTTGCCAACCTATAACCTAGTTCAAAGCTACCAAACTTTGAAAGACAGGGAGAGCCAGTTGGTAGAATT
Source organism: Streptococcus sp. 29896 (assembly GCF_032594915.1). NCBI lineage: Bacteria > Bacillati > Bacillota > Bacilli > Lactobacillales > Streptococcaceae > Streptococcus > Streptococcus suivaginalis. Next base: position 10,392 of record NZ_CP118733.1, read on the forward strand.
GGAAAACCAGTATCAAAATCTTGTGGCTGAGCAAGAAGAACGCGCAGCTTTGGTCAAACAATTAGAAAATGAAGACTTTGCAGCCAAATATGTCCGCGCGAAATACCAATGGTCTAAGGAAGGGGAATTTATCTATAATATTCCAGGGATACTACCGCAATGATGTCATCTATCTTTGAAACAGTTGAAAAGTTCTTGCAATATTCTGATGATAAACTAGAAGAGTTATCTGAAAAAAATAAGGAATTAAAACTGGCACAAGAAGAGCCAGACGAAAACTAATGAAGAAGTATGGAAAGGAGGGGAAATGCAGTTCGTTCTATTGCTATTGCTATTGCCAGTGCTATGGAATGCTACCAAGGTAGATAGCACAGAACTTCCATTTCAACTAAGCAACCAAGCCCGCTATCAGTTGAATTATAAGTCGTATAATACGGATTTTCAAACTGTCCCAACCAATCCAAATGTCTTTGCTACAATCTCGACATTTTCCGACCAGGCCTTGACTGAAAAAGTTGGAACGATTGAACCCAATCAAGTCTTTAGAATTGTCGGAATCAGTGTCAATGACCAGCAAGTCTTGGTTTTTCAATTAGAAGACCAGACCTACATTGCAGCAGATCAGACGATGATTTATGATGATAGCATACTTTCGAACCAAGATGTGGATCAAACTTATTGGACAAAGGCAGATGCGGTTTTCTATACCAGCCCGATTGCCAATCAAGCCCAAGTGAGTCAAAAGCAGAAAAAGGCCTATCAAGCTGTTCAAGTGGATCAATTATCAGAAACACATTGGGGACTTTTTGCTCACGTAGAAGGACTAGGCTGGATTGCTATGGAAGATTTGTCTGCAACAGACAACCGCATGGAAGCTGTTCAGCAGTTATTAAAAGAAAAGTATAACAAAGATACTCTTTCAATCTATGTTCAGCAGCTTGAGACAGGTCAAGCAGCTGGAGTGAATGAAGATAAACTCATGTATGCTGCATCCACTAGTAAATTAACGACCCTTTATTATGCTCAAGAAGTCATTAATGCTGGAGAATTTCAACTAAATCAACCTTTAACCTACACCAAGGAAACATTGGAATTCTATGGAGCATTTGATGCTTTTGGAAGTGGATCTCTTCCAAAAACAGCTAATAATAAAGTGTATAGTGTCGAGGATTTGATTAATCGGACAGCCAAAGAATCCGATAATGTAGCTAGCAATATTCTTGCATATTACACAAGCCATCAGTTTGATGCAACGTTTACCGCTACCATTGAAGGTATTGTGGGCCAAAAATGGGACATGGAAGAACGACTTGCTTCTGCAAAAATGGCTGGAAAAATGATGGAAAAACTCTATGAACAAAATGGCTATGTTTTGGAAAGTCTGAAAGAAACCAAGTTCGATAACCAACGGATTTCTAAAGATATTCCCGTTCCAGTTGCCCATAAGATTGGAGATGCCTATGATTTTAGACATGATGTGGCAGTCGTTTATACAGACAGTCCTTTCATTCTTTCTATCTTTACAGAAAGATCTACCTATGACACGATTTCACAAATCGCAAAAGATGTGTATGAGATTCTAAAATGATAAAAAAACAATTTTTAAAAGTGACACAAGATGGTCACTTTTTTGATAAACACAAACGCGTCCTCTTGGCGATTTCAGGAGGAAAAGACTCTATGAACCTCCTTCAGCTTCTCTATCATTATCGCAAGGACTTAGGAATTGAACTGGGGCTAGCTCATGTCAACTATAAACTCCGACCAAGTTCTGACCAGGAAGAAGCCTATCTCCAAAACTGGGCCCATCAACATGGACTGGCTTTTTACTGTCGGTCTTTTCAAGGTGTCTTTACAGAAGAACGGGGTCGAGATTTTCGTTACCAATTCTTTAAAGACATCATGGAGACAGAGGATTATAGCGCCTTGGTGACTGCCCACCATGCAGATGATCAGGCAGAAACCATTTTTATGAAATTGGTGAGAGGCAGCCGTCTGATTCATCTGGCAGGCATGCAACCAGTCCAAGATTTTCCACCAGGCCAGTTGATTCGCCCGCTCTTACATTTTAGAAAATCAGATTTAGAGGACTGTTTTCATTTTGATGACCAATCTAACCAGTCACCAGCATTTTTTAGAAATCGAGTTCGCAACAACTACCTTCCCCAGTTGGAAAAAGAGAATCCCGCCATTTCACAAGCCTTGATTGAAGTAGGTCAAGAAAGTTATATTTTTAAACAGGCGCTGATCGATTTGACAAAGGGGATGGATGTGACAAATCTTGCGACTTTTTTGGGACAAAGCAGAGCAGTACAACACGTTTTACTACAGCTTTACTTGCAAGAGTTTCCTGACCTTCATCTTTCAAAATCCCAATTCAAAGAATTGCACCATATAATAGTAGAAAAGGCAAATGTTCACACCTATTTGAAAAATGGCTACTGGTTTAAAAAAGACTACAAGACCATGTCTATTCAAAAAATAGGACCTGAGACGGATAGTGCACCCCAAGACATTGTGATAAAATCAGATGGTATTTTTCATTGGGGACCCTATCTGGTCACTAAAAATCATCCCCTTCCTGATGCTTGGAGTCTTGCTTTGCCATCAGAAAAGCCTATCCTATTTCGGACCTGGCAGCCAGGCGACCGAATTCTCTTAAATGGGATTCAAAAGAAAGTGAGTCGCTATTTTATAGACAATAAAATCCCATTTTCTGAACGTCGCAGGGCCGCTGTGATTGAACAAGATGGAAAAATTCTTGGAATTTCCAATATTGCTACTAGTGATTTGAGTAAATCTGCAAAAAATGGTATAATCAAAGCTACATTATACATAAAAATGAAAGAGTAGACTTATGCTGGAAAAAGACATTAAAAAAGTTCTGATTACGGAAGAAGAGATTGCTGCCAAGTGTAAAGAATTAGGAAAAGTTCTGACAGAAGACTATGCAGGAAAAAATCCAATTCTTGTTGGTATCTTGAAGGGCTCTATTCCTTTCATGGCAGAATTGATCAAACATATCGATACACATATCGAGACGGACTACATGGTAGTGTCTAGCTACCACGGTGGTACAGAAAGTAGCGGAACTGTAAAAATCATCAAAGATTTGGATAACAGTGTTGCTGGTCGCGATATTCTCTTTATTGAAGATATCATTGACACTGGCCGTACACTCAAAGAATTGAAAGAGTTATTTGCGCTACGTCAAGCAAATTCAATTAAAATTGCGACTTTGATTGACAAACCTGAAGGCCGTGTAGTGGAAATTGAAGCGGACTATTCAGGCTTTACAGTTCCAAAAGAGTTTTTAGTTGGATTTGGATTGGATTACAATGAAAACTATCGTAACCTTCCTTATGTCGGAGTATTGAAAGAGGAAGTCTATTCAAATTAATAGAAGGTTTTTGCTAATTTATGAACAAACAGCCCAATAAAGGATTTATTAGAAATCCTTTTCTCATTATTCTCATCATTGCGACACTGATTACAGGATTCCAATTCATGAATGCTGGCAGTCAGGTAGCAACTCAGGAAATTTCCTACTCAACCGTTCTAGAAGAATTAAAGAATGGAAATGTTACGGAACTCACCTACCAACCCAATAGCAGTATTATCGAAATCAAGGGTACTTATAAGAATGCAGTAGAAGCAAAAAGTGAGCTAGCTTCCTCTATCAAGCTCTTCCAGGTATCCGACACGCAAACCTATAAAAACTTTAGGTCAACGATTTTAGCTTCCGATTCAACCTTGTCAACCCTTCAAAGTCTAGCGGATGAACAAGGTGTAGATGTGACAATCAAACCAGAATCTTCTAATAGCTTGTGGTTAAATATCCTGCTGAACCTATTCCCACTTGTCTTGTTCGGCGTCTTCTTCATGATGATGATGAACCAAGGTGGCGGCGGTGCACGTGGTGCCATGAATTTTGGCCGCAATAAAGCCAAAGCCTTGGAACAAAGCAATATCAAAGTTCGATTCTCAGATGTTGCAGGCGCGGAAGAAGAAAAACTAGAACTGGTAGAGGTTGTAGAGTTCCTTAAAGATCCAAAACGCTTTACTAAACTAGGTGCCCGGATTCCAGCCGGTGTCTTGCTAGAAGGCCCTCCAGGAACTGGTAAGACCCTTTTGGCAAAAGCTGTCGCTGGAGAAGCAGGAGTTCCATTCTTCTCTATTTCTGGTTCTGATTTTGTTGAAATGTTTGTCGGTGTCGGTGCTAGCCGTGTTCGTTCATTGTTTGAAGATGCGAAAAAAGCTGCGCCAGCAATCATCTTTATCGATGAAATCGATGCTGTTGGTCGCCAACGTGGTGTTGGAATGGGCGGCGGTAATGACGAACGTGAACAAACCCTCAACCAACTCTTGATTGAAATGGATGGTTTTGAAGGCAACGAAGGAATTATTGTTATTGCTGCAACCAACCGAAGTGATGTTCTCGATCCAGCTCTTTTACGTCCAGGACGATTTGACCGTAAGGTACTTGTCGGCCGTCCAGATGTGAAGGGCCGTGAAGCAATTCTGAAAGTTCATGCAAAGAATAAACCATTGGCAGACGATGTCGATTTGAAGTTGGTTGCCCAACAGACACCAGGTTTTGTTGGTGCTGATTTGGAAAACGTACTGAACGAAGCAGCACTTGTTGCAGCACGTCGCAATAAAGACAAGATTGATGCGGCAGATATTGATGAAGCAGAAGATCGTGTTATTGCAGGTCCTTCTAAGAAAGATCGCCAAGTTTCAGCCAAAGAACGAGAAATCGTGGCCTATCATGAAGCCGGTCATACAATTGTCGGGCTTGTCTTGTCAAATGCCCGCGAAGTCCATAAGGTAACAATTGTTCCACGTGGCCGTGCAGGTGGCTATATGATTGCACTTCCTAAAGAAGACCAAATGCTCCTATCTAAAGAAGATATGAAAGAGCAATTGGCAGGCCTGATGGGCGGGCGTGTCGCAGAGGAAATTATTTTCAATACTCAAACAACCGGTGCTTCAAATGACTTTGAACAAGCTACTCAAATGGCGCGTGCTATGGTAGCTGAATACGGAATGAGTGAGAAAATGGGTCCAATGCAATACGAAGGTAGCCATGCCATGTTTGGTGGACAAACAACACAAAAATACATCTCAGAACAAACAGCCTACGAATTGGACACAGAAGTCCGTAATTTATTGACAGAAGCTCATAATAAAGCAGCTGAGATTATCCAAGATAACCGTGAGAAACACCAACTCATTGCGGAAGCCCTTCTTAAGTATGAAACATTGGATAGTGTACAGATTAAAGCCTTGTATGAAACAGGTCAGATGCCAACGGACAATGAATTAACCGAAGGTGAAGAAGTACACCCACTTTCTTACGATGAAATAAAAGAAAAACTAGACCAGTAAAGGTTTAGTTTTTTTGGTATTTTAGAGTAATCGGACATTTATGTCCTGTTCAGGAGATGATATTGTTAGTAGAATGAAAACAAAAATAGGAAGAGGTAGACTATATGTTTTCATCAGAGTACAGAAAAGTTAAGGGAATAGTTGATAAAACCCGCAGAGAGTATTATTTAAAAGGGTGGGAACACAGCGATTGGCACCAAGAGGGGATGCTGGTCTTCTATCAACTCATACAGGAGTACCCAGGGCTTAAGGATAGTCAGAACCTATACGGCTTCTTCAAAGTCCGGTTTCGGAACTACATTAAGGATAAACTTCGCCAACAAGCCAGCCAAAAACGGACCTTTGATCGCATGCAACATGAAGAGATAGGAGATCTGAGCCATTGCTTACGCAGTCCAGGGCTCTTACAAGATGACTTATTGACACTACGAGATGGATTACGGAGCTATTATGACCAGCTATCCCCAACCCAACAAGATAACTATATGAAACTAATCCGAGGCGAACGGTTCAAAGGCCGACAAGAGATGGTGAGAGAACTCAGAGAAGTCTTGAAAGATTTTAGGTGACAAGGGGGATGAAGAAAAAGGAAAAGGAAAAGAAAAAATAAAAAAAGTTTCAAAAAGTTATTGACAAAGGTAGGTTAAGGTGATAGAATAATGGAGTTGTCTCGAGCGAGCAGTTAACAGAGAAGAAACGAAATAAAAAAAGTTTCAAAAAAGTGTTGACAAGTTTCGCAAGAAATGATAAACTAAGATAGTTGTCGCGAGAGAGCGATAACGAACAAGACCTTTGAAAATTAAAGAAGACGAACCAAACGTGCAGGGTGATTTATCTAAGGATAAATCGTCAATAACGAAAAAAACAATAAAACGGAAAGCTAGTGATAGCTTGAGTTTGAATCAAAACTTTTTATGAGAGTTTGATCCTGGCTCAGGACGAACGCTGGCGGCGTGCCTAATACATGCAAGTGGAACGCACTTATATCACCGGAGCTTGCTCCACCGAGATAAGTGAGTCGCGAACGGGTGAGTAACGCGTAGGTAACCTGCCTCATAGCGGGGGATAACTATTGGAAACGATAGCTAATACCGCATAACAGTATTTACCGCATGGTAGATGCTTGAAAGGAGCAACTGCTTCACTATGAGATGGACCTGCGTTGTATTAGCTAGTTGGTGGGGTAACGGCTCACCAAGGCTTCGATACATAGCCGACCTGAGAGGGTGATCGGCCACACTGGGACTGAGACACGGCCCAGACTCCTACGGGAGGCAGCAGTAGGGAATCTTCGGCAATGGGGGCAACCCTGACCGAGCAACGCCGCGTGAGTGAAGAAGGTTTTCGGATCGTAAAGCTCTGTTGTAAGAGAAGAACGGGAGTAGGAGTGGAAAATCTACTCTGTGACGGTATCTTACCAGAAAGGGACGGCTAACTACGTGCCAGCAGCCGCGGTAATACGTAGGTCCCGAGCGTTGTCCGGATTTATTGGGCGTAAAGCGAGCGCAGGCGGTTTGATAAGTCTGAAGTAAAAGGCTGTGGCTTAACCATAGTACGCTTTGGAAACTGTCAAACTTGAGTGCAGAAGGGGAGAGTGGAATTCCATGTGTAGCGGTGAAATGCGTAGATATATGGAGGAACACCGGTGGCGAAAGCGGCTCTCTGGTCTGTAACTGACGCTGAGGCTCGAAAGCGTGGGGAGCGAACAGGATTAGATACCCTGGTAGTCCACGCCGTAAACGATGAGTGCTAGGTGTTGGGTCCTTTCCGGGACTCAGTGCCGCAGCTAACGCATTAAGCACTCCGCCTGGGGAGTACGACCGCAAGGTTGAAACTCAAAGGAATTGACGGGGGCCCGCACAAGCGGTGGAGCATGTGGTTTAATTCGAAGCAACGCGAAGAACCTTACCAGGTCTTGACATCCCAGTGACCGTCCTAGAGATAGGATTTTTCTTCGGAACACTGGTGACAGGTGGTGCATGGTTGTCGTCAGCTCGTGTCGTGAGATGTTGGGTTAAGTCCCGCAACGAGCGCAACCCCTATTGTTAGTTGCCATCATTCAGTTGGGCACTCTAGCGAGACTGCCGGTAATAAACCGGAGGAAGGTGGGGATGACGTCAAATCATCATGCCCCTTATGACCTGGGCTACACACGTGCTACAATGGCTGGTACAACGAGTCGCAAGTCGGTGACGGCAAGCTAATCTCTTAAAGCCAGTCTCAGTTCGGATTGTAGGCTGCAACTCGCCTACATGAAGTCGGAATCGCTAGTAATCGCGGATCAGCACGCCGCGGTGAATACGTTCCCGGGCCTTGTACACACCGCCCGTCACACCACGAGAGTTTGTAACACCCGAAGTCGGTGAGGTAACCTTTTAGGAGCCAGCCGCCTAAGGTGGGATAGATGATTGGGGTGAAGTCGTAACAAGGTAGCCGTATCGGAAGGTGCGGCTGGATCACCTCCTTTCTAAGGAAATGGAACCTGTACGTTAGTCTTCTTTAATTTTGAGAGGTCTTGTGGGGCCTTAGCTCAGCTGGGAGAGCGCCTGCTTTGCACGCAGGAGGTCAGCGGTTCGATCCCGCTAGGCTCCATTAACAACGGAAGTTGTTAAAGTTTTGTCCATTGAAAATTGAATATCTATCAAACATTCCTGATGTATCGATTAAGATACATTAAGAAATAGTAACAAGAAAATAAACCGAAAACGCTGTGAATATTTAATGAGTTTTCTAATTTTTGAAAAAAAGTTAGGTTAATAAGGTTAAGTTAATAAGGGCGCACGGTGGATGCCTTGGCACTAGAAGCCGATGAAGGACGTGACAAACGACGAAATGCTTTGGGGAGTTGTAAGTGAGCGAAGATCCAGAGATGTCCGAATGGGGGAACCCGGCAGGTTGATGCCTGTCACTCACTACTGTTAAGGTAGTGTAGAGGAAGACGCAGTGAACTGAAACATCTAAGTAGCTGCAGGAAGAGAAAGCAAAAGCGATTGCCTTAGTAGCGGCGAGCGAAACGGCAGGAGGGCAAACCGAGGAGTTTACTCCTCGGGGTTGTAGGACTGCAATGTGGACTTAAAGATTATAGAAGAACTACCTGGGAAGGTAGGCCAAAGAGAGTAATAGCCTCGTATTCGAAATAGTCTTTATACCTAGCAGTATCCTGAGTACGGCGAGACACGCGAAATCTCGTCGGAATCCGGGAGGACCATCTCCCAACCCTAAATACTCTCTAGTGACCGATAGTGAACCAGTACCGTGAGGGAAAGGTGAAAAGTACCCCGGAAGGGGAGTGAAATAGAACCTGAAACCGTGTGCCTACAACAAGTTCGAGCCCGTTAATGGGTGAGAGCGTGCCTTTTGTAGAATGAACCGGCGAGTTACGATATGATGCGAGGTTAAGTTGAAGAGACGGAGCCGTAGGGAAACCGAGTCTGAATAGGGCGCCTTAGTATTATGTCGTAGACCCGAAACCATGTGACCTACCCATGAGCAGGTTGAAGGTGCGGTAAGACGCACTGGAGGACCGAACCAGGGCACGTTGAAAAGTGCTTGGATGACTTGTGGGTAGCGGAGAAATTCCAAACGAACTTGGAGATAGCTGGTTCTCTCCGAAATAGCTTTAGGGCTAGCGTCGACATTAAGAATCTTGGAGGTAGAGCACTGTTTGGATGAGGGGGCCATCTCGGTTTACTGATTTCAGATAAACTCCGAATGCCAAAGATTTATGGTCGGCAGTCAGACTGCGAGTGCTAAGATCCGTAGTCGAAAGGGAAACAGCCCAGACCACCAGCTAAGGTCCCAAAATAATTGTTAAGTGGAAAAGGATGTGGGGTTGCACAGACAACTAGGATGTTAGCTTAGAAGCAGCTATTCATTCAAAGAGTGCGTAATAGCTCACTAGTCGAGTGACCCTGCGCCGAAAATGTACCGGGGCTAAAACAATTTACCGAAGCTGTGGATAACACTTAGGTGTTATGGTAGGAGAGCGTTCTATGTGTGAAGAAGGTATACCGTGAGGAGTGCTGGAACGCATAGAAGTGAGAATGCCGGTATGAGTAGCGCAAGATGGGTGAGAATCCCATCCACCGTAAGACTAAGGTTTCCAGGGGAAGGCTCGTCCGCCCTGGGTTAGTCGGGACCTAAGGAGAGACCGAAGGGTGTATCCGATGGACAACAGGTTGATATTCCTGTACTAGAGTATGAAGTGATGGAGGGACGCAGTAGGCTAACTAAAGCGGGCGATTGGAAGTGCCCGTCTAATCAGTGAGGTGTGATATGAGTCAAATGCTTGTATCTATAACATTGAGCTGTGATGGGGAGCGAAGTTTAGTAGCGAAGTTAGTGACGTCACACTGCCGAGAAAATCTTCTAGCGTTGTATCATACTCTACCCGTACCGCAAACCGACACAGGTAGTCGAGGCGAGTAGCCTCAGGTGAGCGAGAGAACTCTCGTTAAGGAACTCGGCAAAATGACCCCGTAACTTCGGGAGAAGGGGTGCTCAGTTAAACTGAGCCGCAGTGAATAGGCCCAAGCAACTGTTTATCAAAAACACAGCTCTCTGCTAAATCGTAAGATGATGTATAGGGGGTGACGCCTGCCCGGTGCTGGAAGGTTAAGAGGAGGGTTTAGCGTAAGCGAAGATCTGAATTGAAGCCCCAGTAAACGGCGGCCGTAACTATAACGGTCCTAAGGTAGCGAAATTCCTTGTCGGGTAAGTTCCGACCCGCACGAAAGGCGTAATGATTTGGGCACTGTCTCAACGAGAGACTCGGTGAAATTTTAGTACCTGTGAAGATGCAGGTTACCCGCGACAGGACGGAAAGACCCCATGGAGCTTTACTGCAGTTTGATATTGAGTATCTGTACCACATGTACAGGATAGGTAGGAGCCTATGAAGTCGGGACGCCAGTTTCGACAGAGGCGCTGTTGGGATACTACCCTTGTGTTATGGCTACTCTAACCCGGATAGGTTATCCCTATCGGAGACAGTGTCTGACGGGCAGTTTGACTGGGGCGGTCGCCTCCTAAAAGGTAACGGAGGCGCCCAAAGGTTCCCTCAGAATGGTTGGAAATCATTCGCAGAGTGTAAAGGTATAAGGGAGCTTGACTGCGAGAGCTACAACTCGAGCAGGGACGAAAGTCGGGCTTAGTGATCCGGTGGTTCCGTATGGAAGGGCCATCGCTCAACGGATAAAAGCTACCCTGGGGATAACAGGCTTATCTCCCCCAAGAGTTCACATCGACGGGGAGGTTTGGCACCTCGATGTCGGCTCGTCGCATCCTGGGGCTGTAGTCGGTCCCAAGGGTTGGGCTGTTCGCCCATTAAAGCGGCACGCGAGCTGGGTTCAGAACGTCGTGAGACAGTTCGGTCCCTATCCGTCGCGGGCGTAGGAAATTTGAGAGGATCTGCTCCTAGTACGAGAGGACCAGAGTGGACTTACCGCTGGTGTACCAGTTGTCTTGCCAAAGGCATCGCTGGGTAGCTATGTAGGGAAGGGATAAACGCTGAAAGCATCTAAGTGTGAAACCCACCTCAAGATGAGATTTCCCATAACTTTATGTTAGTAAGAGCCCTGAGAGATGATCAGGTAGATAGGTTGGAAGTGGAAGTGTGGCGACACATGTAGCGGACCAATACTAATCGCTCGAGGACTTATCCAAAAAATAAACTAGAGTCAATATTGACAGCGTTGGTAAAACTTGTTAGAATATAGATATTCAATTTTGAGTTGACAAGACTCAGTAGTTAAGTGACGATAGCCTAGGAGATACACCTGTTCCCATGCCGAACACAGCAGTTAAGCCCTAGAACGCCTGAAGTAGTTGGGGGTTGCCCCCTGTGAGATACGGTAGTCGCTTAGCGCAAGGGAGTTTAGCTCAGCTGGGAGAGCATCTGCCTTACAAGCAGAGGGTCAGCGGTTCGATCCCGTTAACTCCCATAGGTCCCGTAGTGTAGCGGTTATCACGTCGCCCTGTCACGGCGAAGATCGCGGGTTCGATTCCCGTCGGGACCGTTCAATCAGTCTATTGGATTGTTTGAAGTAGGAAATAGAGCAAACAAAGTTTGCATCATATTTACGACTCGTTAGCTCAGTTGGTAGAGCAATTGACTTTTAATCAATGGGTCGCTGGTTCGAGCCCAGCACGAGTCATATGCGGGTTTGGCGGAATTGGCAGACGCACCAGATTTAGGATCTGGCGCTTTCGGGCGTGGGGGTTCAAGTCCCTTAACCCGCATAGAGAATAATAATAGGCCGGCTTAGCTCAGTTGGTAGAGCATCTGATTTGTAATCAGAGGGTCGCGTGTTCAAGTCATGTAGCCGGCATTAAGAAAAGATTGCGAACGTAGTTCAGTGGTAGAACACCACCTTGCCAAGGTGGGGGTCGCGGGTTCGAATCCCGTCGTTCGCTTTGAGAGGCCGGGGTGGCGGAACAGGCAGACGCACAGGACTTAAAATCCTGCGATGGCAACATCGTACCGGTTCGATTCCGGTCCTCGGCATGACGAGCACCCTTAGCTCAATTGGATAGAGTACCTGACTACGAATCAGGCGGTTAGAGGTTCGACTCCTCTAGGGTGCATCACTCGCTTAATGTAGAACATTAGGGGAGGTTTATTTTTAATGATATCGGGAAGTAGCTCAGCTTGGTAGAGTACTTGGTTTGGGACCAAGGTGTCGCAGGTTCGAATCCTGTCTTCCCGATTTTGTTATTTGGCGGTGTAGCTCAGCTGGCTAGAGCGTCCGGTTCATACCCGGGAGGTCGGGGGTTCGATCCCCTTCGCCGCTATACTTGTTGCTGGACCTTTAGCTCAGCTGGTTAGAGCTCTCGGCTCATAACCGAGCGGTCGTAGGTTCAAGTCCTACAAGGTCCACTTTCTTGGAGGATTACCCAAGTCCGGCTGAAGGGAACGGTCTTGAAAACCGTCAGGCGTGTAAAAGCGTGCGTGGGTTCGAATCCCACATCCTCCTTTTTTTATTATCGCGGGATGGAGCAGCTCGGTAGCTCGTCGGGCTCATAACCCGAAGGTCGTAGGTTCAAATCCTGCTCCCGCAATTGTTAATTTGGCTCGGTAGCTCAGTTGGTAGAGCAATGGATTGAAGCTCCATGTGTCGGCGGTTCGATTCCGTCTCGCGCCATATACCCAAGTTCTTACCTTGGGCGCGTAGCTCAGATGGTTAGAGCGCACGCCTGATAAGCGTGAGGTCGGTGGTTCGATTCCACTCGTGCCCATTAATATATTGGAGAATTACTCAAGAGGCTGAAGAGGACGGTTTGCTAAATCGTTAGGTCGGGTAACTGGCGCAAGGGTTCGAATCCCTTATTCTCCGTACTAGACGAGATTATCTTTTGATATTCTCGTTTTCTTGTATCTTTTTCATGTTTGAGGTTTTTCTATGAATCGTTTTGCTAAGGTTATTGTTGCTGTATCGCTTTTTTTTGTACTTTCTTTTTCTTTGCTGTTTTTGTCGATTCAGCAATCTGTTACAATTCCATATATAACACCTTTTGTACATTCTTCGCTTGATGCTATTCACTCAGTTTTATCAATTCCTGTACATTATGTTTCAGCTCAGAAGGATGCTGTTCTTGATTTGATGAATACTTATCAAGAGAATAAGGAATTGAAGGTAGGTCTTGCAGAGGTGGATTCCTTGAAAGCTGAGAATGCTTCTTTAAGAGAAGAGTTAGCTGCCCTTCAATCTGATTTGGGAACTGTTTCTTCAAATCAGTCGACAACCTTTCTTTCTGCAAATGTCTTAGTACGTAATCCTGCATCATGGGTTAATTCGTTAACGATTAACGTAGGGAGCAGTAGTGGTATTTTGGAAGGGCAGTTGGTGATGGCGAATGGCGGCTTGATTGGGATGGTTGAAAAAGTATACGATGATTCGGCTGCTGTGTCATTGTTAACGAATTCCGATGGCTTGAAGAAGATTGCTATTCGTATTGAGAATGGTGATACGGATGTTTATGGAATTTTATCAGGCTACGACACAGATAGCAATCGATTGATTGTTTCACAATTGAATAGCAGCGCTGATTTGACGGCTGGTAACGCTGTTGTAACGAGTGACCTGGCAGGAACTAGCCCGGCCAATATCCAAATTGGTAAAGTTAGTGAAGTTGTAACGAGTTCTGGGAATTTGAATCGTCAAGTATACATCGAACCAACTGCTGATTTTTCAACTATTTATTCCGTATTGGTGGTGATGTCATGATGAAGTACCGCCAGCTTATTCTATTTTCTCCCTTGATTTTGTTTGTCAGTTTTCTTCTAGATGGGCAAATTACTCATTTATTGGGGAATTTTACACCAGGTATCTGGTTGGTTAGCAGTCAATTATTTTTTATTGTAGCTCTGTATACCATACCGTATTTTTCAATGATTAGCTTGATTGCTTGGTTCAGTTTTTTTGGGCTTTTGTACGATATCTATTATTTTAATATTTTGGGAATGGCGACCTGTATTTTTCCTTTAATGGCTTTTTTCACAGCCTTTCTCTTGGAAAAAATTCAATTCCGTTGGTTTTCAAGTCTTTCACTCTTGGTGATTTGGACCTTCATTTTTGAAACCTCTAGTTTTGTCTTGGCTCGTTTATTTGGAATGACAAATCTGTCGGTATTTATTTTTATTATGTATTACTTATTTCCGACATTGGTCTTTAATAGCCTCTTATTTGTCTTCTTAAATCCTTTGTTAAACCGACTTTTTGGAATTACAAATAAGACATAGAAATGTAATAATTGCGTAATATATTTACGCAATTTTTTTGTTAAAATGGTAATGTCATAAAGAATAGAAGAGTTTAGAGGAGTTCATTCGTATGAAGAAAAAAATCATGGCTACATTGTTATTGAGTACAATTGTATTGACCCAAGCAGGAAATGTAGCTGTAGTGCAAGCGAACACAGATAGTCAAATTGCTGCACAAGATGCAAAGATCAACGCAATTACAGCTCAACAACAAGCTGCTCAAGAGCAGGTTGATGCTCTTCAAGCTCAAGTAGATGCTATCGTTGCAGAGCAAGCAGAATTGACTGCTGAGAATGAGCGCCTTGAAGCAGAATCAAAAGCCTTGAGTGCTGAAATCGAACGTTTGGCTGCTGATATCGTTTCTCGCGATGCTGCTTTGAAAGAGCAAGCTCGTAGTGCTCAGACAGATGGATCAGCAAGCTCTTACATCAATACAATCCTTGATTCAAAAAATATCGTTGACGCTTTGTCACGTGTAAATGCAATGCGTGAAATCGTTTCAGCAAACAACCGTATGTTGGAACAACAAAAAGCTGACAAAGTTGCGATTGAAGAAAAACAAAAGGCTAACCAGGAGGCAATCAACACCGTTGAAGCAAACTGGAAAAAATTGAACGATGCAGCTCAAGAATTGAAAACACAAGAGGCAGCTCTTAAAGTTGCTCAATTGAACCTTGCAGCTGAAAAAGCAACTGCTGAAAATGAAAAAGCATCTCTCTTGGCTCAAAAAGCAGCAGCAGAAGAAGCAGCACGTAAGGCAGCAGAAGAGCAGGCAGCATATGAAGCACAGCAAGCTCAGTTAGCGCAACAACAACAGCAAGCTGTAGCAGCAGTTGTTCAAACGTCAGCTCCGGCAGCAACAGCACAATCTAGCGCACCAGCAACAACTACATCTACTCCAGCAGTAAGTAGCACTACTCAGGCTGCGGTAGCTACTACAACTGTGGCTTCTAGTACAACAACTACAACTACTACAACAACATCAAATAATGCTTCTGTAGCAGCAAGCAATAGCAGCAGTGGTAATACTTACCCTATCGGTCAATGTACTTGGGGTGCAAAACAAGCAGCTCCTTGGGTTGGGAACTACTGGGGTAATGCTAACCAGTGGCTCTACTCAGCATCTGCGGCAGGCTTCAGTACTGGTTCGACACCTGTAGTCGGCGCGGTAGCAGTTTGGACTTCTGGTGCATACGGACACGTTGCGGTTGTAACAGCTGTAAATGGATCTCAAATCCAAGTTGTGGAATCAAACTATAACGGGAACCAATATGTTGGTAACTTCCGTGGTTGGTTCAATCCAGCAGCTAATGGCGTAACAGGTTACATTTATCCTTAATCATCTTTCATAGACCTTTGGTAACAAGGGTCTATTTTTCTGGGGTAAGATGGAATTGGTCTTTATTTTTGTTTGAAAATTGGTCTAAAAAGGTTTAAAATAGTAGAGTAGAAAAATCTAGGAGGATATCATGGCGTTTACCGACTTAAAGTTGTTTGCACTTTCGTCCAATCAACAGTTAGCAGAGAAGGTTGCAAAAAAAATTGGAATTCCTTTGGGGAAATCAAGTGTTCGTCAATTTTCAGATGGTGAAATTCAAGTAAATATTGAAGAATCAATTCGTGGCAGTCACGTTTTCATCCTTCAATCTACTAGTTCACCTGTAAATGATAATTTAATGGAAATTTTGATCATGGTAGATGCTTTGAAACGGGCATCTGCTGAGTCGATAAATGTTGTTGTTCCTTATTACGGCTATGCTCGTCAGGATCGTAAGGCTCGTGCTCGTGAGCCAATCACATCAAAATTGGTTGCCAATATGCTGGAAACTGCTGGAGTGGATCGTTTGTTGACCATCGACCTTCATGCTGCCCAGATTCAAGGATTCTTTGACATTCCCGTGGATCATTTGATGGGGGCACCACTTATTGCGGATTATTTTGAGCGTCGCGGGATGACAGGCGATGGCTATGTGGTGGTTTCACCAGACCATGGTGGTGTGACCCGTGCGCGTAAACTGGCGCAATTTTTGAAAACACCGATTGCGATTATTGACAAGCGTCGTAGTGTTGATAAGATGAATACATCTGAAGTTATGAATATCATTGGAAATATCGAGGGCAAGACTTGTATCCTAATTGATGATATGATTGATACGGCAGGGACTATTTGTCATGCGGCAGATGCCTTGGCGGAAGCTGGTGCAACAGCTGTCTATGCATCTTGTACTCACCCTGTTTTGTCAGGACCAGCTATGGACAATATCACCAAGTCAGCCATTGAAAAACTGGTAGTCTTGGATACTATTGAGATTCCAAAAGAACGTTTGATTGAGAAGATTGAGCATATTTCAACAGCTGATTTGTTGGCGGATGCCATTATTCGTATCCATGAGAAACGTCCACTATCACCTCTATTTGAAACAAAGATTACCAAATAATAGTTGGAAGAGCCGTCAGGCTCTTCTTTTTGGTATAATGTTCTTATATAATTAATGAGAACGTTAAGAAAAGCGTATGATTTTAAAAAATCTGCGCGGAAGTTGGTAGGACTTCAAGGGGATTTATAGTCGAATGAAGAGCTTTCAGACAAGGAACTGAGGCGCAGGCTGTTCTAGGTTGGAGATAAGACTTGCGAAGCTAGTTACTTTCGTAGAGTACGGCAGGCCGAAAGTAACGCTGTATCAAAGTTAATTCAAATGACTATATCTAAATCACTAGCTTTTTAGTTCGCATACAATTATGAGTTTAAGGGGGCCAGCTATGAAGTTACATGACCGTTTTAATAAGAATTTGAATCGGATTGAGGTTTCGATGATTCGTCAGTTTGATCAGTCCATTTCGGATGTTCCAGGGATTTTGAAACTGACCTTGGGAGAGCCTGATTTTACAACGCCTGATCATGTTAAAGAAGCGGCCAAGGCCGCCATTGATGCTAACCAGAGTTACTATACAGGAATGGCTGGTCTTTTGGAGTTGCGTCAGGCTGCGGCTGAGTTTGTAGCAGAAAAATATAACCTGCACTACAATCCAGAAACAGAAATTCTTTCTACGATTGGTGCGACGGAGGCTCTATCAGCGAGTTTAGTTGCTATTTTGGAAGCTGGGGATACGGTGCTTCTACCTGCCCCTGCCTATCCTGGCTATGAGCCTATTGTCAACATGGTGGGAGCAGACGTTGTTGAAATCGATACGACAGCTAATGATTTTGTGTTGACACCTGAGATGTTGGAAGAGGCGATTATTGAGCAGGGGGATAAGCTAAAAGCTGTCATTCTCAACTATCCTGCCAATCCAACGGGGGTGACTTACTCTCGTGAGCAGATTCAGGCCTTTGCGGATGTCTTGCGTAAGTATCCTGTCTTTGTCTTGTCGGATGAGGTTTATGCGGAGTTGACTTATACTGGTCAGCCCCATACTTCGATTGCGGAATTTTTGCCAGAGCAGACCATTTTAATTCAGGGCTTGTCCAAGTCCCATGCCATGACAGGTTGGCGGATTGGCTTGATTATGAGTCAGGCTTCCATCATCGCTCAAATTATCAAGAGCCATCAGTATCTTGTGACAGCGGCGTCAACTGCTATGCAGTATGGTGCAGTTGAGGCCCTGAAAAATGGTAAGGATGATGCTCTGCCGATGCGAGCGGAGTATGTCAAGCGTAGGGATTACATCATCGAGAAGATGACGGACTTAGGCTTTAAAATTATCAAGCCCGATGGAGCTTTTTACATCTTTGCCAAAATCCCTGCGGGTTACAATCAAGATTCTTTTAGCTTCTTGCAAGACTTTGCGAGAAAGAAAGCGGTGGCCTTTATTCCAGGTGCGGCCTTTGGTCAATATGGTGAGGGCTATGTGCGAATTTCCTATGCAGCAAGTATGGAGAAAATTCAAACAGCTATGGCTCGTTTGAAGGAATATCTGGAAGAAAATGGAACGAATTGAAACTAGGGGATTAGTCCTTTACAATCGGAATTTTCGAGAAGATGACAAGCTGGTCAAGATTTTTACAGAGAAGGCTGGCAAGCGAATGTTTTTCGTGAAACATGCCTCTAAGTCCAAGCTGGTAGCTTCTATCCAACCTTTGACTTATGCGGATTTTATCGTTAAAATCAATGATGATGGTCTGTCTTATATCGAAGATTTTCATCAGGTACAGCCATTTAAGAGTATTAACGGTGATATTTTTAAACTTAGCTATGCTACCTATATTTTAGCCTTGGCAGATGCGGCCTTGCAGGACAAGGTCTATGACCCAGCCCTCTTTGCTTTTTTGGTCAAGACCTTGGATTTGATGGAGTCAGGTTTGGACTATGAAATTTTGACCAATATCTTTGAAATTCAGCTCTTGGGACGTTTTGGTGTCAGTCTGAATTTTCACGAGTGTGCTTTTTGTCATCGGGTTGGCCTGCCTTTTGACTATTCCTACAAGTACAGCGGTGTCTTGTGTCCGCAACACTATCAACAAGATGAGCGACGGGCTTATCTGGATCCAAATGTTCCCTATCTACTTGATCAATTTCAGGCTATTTCCTTTGATGAGCTGGAAACCATTTCCATCAAGCCTGAGATGAAACGAAAATTACGGCTTTTTATTGACCAGCTGTACGAGGAATATGTGGGGATTCACTTGAAATCCAAGAAATTTATAGATGATTTGTCTTCTTGGGGGCAGATTATGAAACCAAGAACAGAAAATGAGGAAACAGAATGAAACGTATTGCAGTAGATGCTATGGGTGGGGACCATGCCCCTCAGGCAGTGGTAGAAGGTGTCAATCAAGCCCTGGCTGCCTTTCCAGACATTGAAATTCAACTTTATGGTGACGAGGCTAAAATCAAGCAGTATTTGACAGCGACAGAGCGTGTCAGCATAGTCCATACGACGGAGAAAATCAATTCAGATGATGAGCCTGTCAAGGCTATTCGTCGTAAGAAAGAGGCTTCTATGGTCCTAGCGACCAAAGCTGTCAAGGATGGTCAGGCAGATGCGGTCTTGTCGGCTGGAAATACAGGTGCTCTTTTGGCGGCAGGCGTCTTTGTCGTCGGTCGCATCAGGAACATCGACCGTCCAGGTCTTATGTCTACTTTGCCAACTATGGATGGTCAGGGATTTGACATGATGGACTTGGGGGCAAATGCTGAAAATACAGCTCATCACCTCTATCAGTATGGTATTCTTGGCTCATTTTACGCGGAGCACGTGCGTGGTGTCAAACAACCTCGTGTGGGACTTTTGAACAACGGTACGGAAGATACCAAGGGCACGCCAGTTCACCAAGAAGCCTATAAACTCTTGGCGGAAGACAAGTCGATTAACTTTATCGGGAATGTGGAGGCGCGTGAGTTGCTTAACAGCGTGGCGGATGTGGTCGTGACGGATGGTTTCACGGGAAACGCTGTGCTGAAAACAGTTGAAGGGACTGCAAAATCTATTGTCGGTCAGTTGACTGGCTCAATCAAGAATGGTGGTCTGCGTGCTAAATTAGGTGGTCTTTTGGTCAAGCCAACCTTGAAAAAGGCCTTGGGGGCTATGGACTATAAAACTGCTGGCGGTGCTGTCTTGCTTGGTCTGAAGGCACCTGTTATCAAGGCTCATGGGTCTAGCGATGCTCAGTCGATTTTCTATACGATCAAGCAGACACGTTCCGTTTTGGAGGCTGGCATTGTCGAAAAATCGGTTGCCAAATTTTCAGTAGTGGAGGAAAGTCATGACTAGAGAGCAGGTCTATCAGCGTGTTGTTGCTATTATCCAAGAGGAGAAGGGCGATGATTTTCAAGTACAGGCAGAATCTTCTTTAGCAGATAATATAGCTGCGGATTCAGTGGAAATTATGGAATTCGTATTGACCTTGGAAGACGAGTTTGGTGTCGATGTTCCAGATGCAGCGATTGAGCGCTTTGAAATATTAGCAGATATTGTGGATTTTATTTGGAGTCAATTAAAAGAACGTTCGTAGATTACGGGCGTTTTTCTTTTTATTCGATAGTATTTTAGATTTTTGTTTGTTAACACGAATGTTGTGTGATAGAATAAACAAAAAGACTAGAATATTTTACGAAAGGCGAACATTTTCATGAAAACTGACCTTCTCTATTCAGGAAAAGCCAAAGACATTTACGCTACAGTTGACAGTGACCAGATTGTTGCGGTCTATAAGGATCAGGCGACGGCTTTTAATGGTGGTAAGAAAGAACAGATTGTGGGCAAGGGCCGGCTCAACAATCTGATTTCATCTTTGATTTTTGAAAAGTTGAATGAAGCTGGTGTCAAGACGCATTTTGTCAAGCGCTTGTCGGATACGGAGCAGTTGAATAAGAAGGTGGAGATCATTCCTCTTGAGGTGGTTTTGAGAAATGTGACAGCTGGGTCTTTCTCAAAACGCTTCGGTGTGGAGGAAGGTATAGCCTTATCTACTCCTATCGTGGAATTTTACTATAAAAAAGATGAATTGGATGATCCTTTTATCAATGATGAACACATTGCTTTCCTTAATCTAGCTAGTTCAGAAGAAATTGCCTATATCAAGGAAGAAACAAGACGAATTAATGGATTCTTGAAGGACTTGTTTGCGCAGATTGGGCTGACTTTGGTGGACTTCAAGCTAGAATTTGGGGTCGACTTGTCTGGTCAGATTTTATTGGCGGATGAGTTTTCACCTGATAATTGTCGTTTATGGGATGCGGATGGCAATCATCTGGACAAGGATGTTTTCCGTCGGGGTCTCGGGGAATTGACCGAGGTTTACGAGGTCGTATTGGCAAAGTTACAAGAAGTGAAGTAAGGATTGGAAAAAATGGCGAAGCGGATTTTTGTTGAGAAGAAGGCAGATTTTCAGATTAAGGCGGAGGCTCTTCGTAAGGAGTTGACCCATAATTTGCAGCTGACGAGTTTGACGAGTGTACGTCTGGTGCAGGTGTATGATGTCTTTCATCTGGAGGAGGACTTGCTGGAGCAAGCTATTAAGCATATCTTTACCGAGCAGGTGACGGACAAGGTCTTGTCGGAAGCGGAACTGGGCTTGGAGGAAGCTGCTTATTTTGCGATTGAGGCTCTTCCTGGTCAGTTTGACCAGCGGGCTGTCAGCAGTCAGGAGGCCCTTCTCTTATTGGGCAGTCGTCAGGAGGTGCGTGTCAATACAGGTCAGCTCTATATCTTGAATGGCGATGTGCGGGAAGAAGAGTTAGCTGCTATCAAGAACTATTTGCTCAACCCTGTGGATTCGCGTTTCAAGGACTTGGAAGCTCCTTTGGTGGCACAGGAGTTTTCGGTGTCAGATGCGACTATTCCAAGCTTGGACTTTTTTGATAGCTATGGGGCAGAGGAATTTGCAACCTACAAGCGTGAGGCTGGCTTGGCTATGGAAGTGGAAGACCTGCTCTTTATTCAGGACTATTTCAAGTCAATCGGTCGAGTGCCAACTGAGACGGAGCTCAAGGTCTTGGATACCTATTGGAGTGATCACTGCCGTCATACGACGTTTGAAACAGAACTCAGGTCTATAGACTTTTCAGCTTCAAAATTCCACAAGCAATTGCAGGCGACTTATGACAAGTACCTGGTGATGCGGACAGAATTAGGTCGGACAGACAAACCGCAGACGCTTATGGATATGGCGACGATTTTTGGTCGCTATGAGAGAGCAAATGGTCGACTGGATGATATGGAAGTGTCGGATGAAATCAATGCCTGCTCGGTGGAGATTGAAGTGGATGTGGACGGCGTGAAAGAGCCGTGGCTCCTCATGTTCAAGAATGAAACCCACAATCACCCTACAGAAATCGAGCCTTTCGGTGGTGCGGCAACCTGTATCGGGGGAGCTATTCGTGATCCTTTGTCAGGTCGTTCTTATGTTTATCAAGCTATGCGGATTTCAGGTGCGGGTGATATTACCCAGCCTCTGACGGCTACTCGCTCAGGGAAATTGCCACAGCAAATCATTTCAAAAACAGCGGCACATGGTTATTCTTCATACGGTAACCAAATCGGTCTTGCGACCACCTATGTACGTGAATACTTCCATCCAGGCTTTGTCGCTAAACGGATGGAATTAGGTGCCGTGGTTGGTGCTGCTCCCAAGGAAAATGTGGTCCGTGAAAAACCAGTCGCAGGCGATGTGGTTATCTTGTTAGGAGGCAAAACAGGTCGAGATGGTATCGGTGGGGCAACAGGCTCATCTAAGGTGCAGACAGTTGAGTCTGTGGAAACGGCTGGAGCGGAAGTCCAAAAAGGAAATGCCATTGAAGAACGTAAAATCCAACGTTTGTTCCGAAATGGTGACGTCACTCGTCTCATTAAAAAATCCAATGACTTCGGTGCAGGCGGTGTCTGCGTAGCCATTGGGGAGCTGGCGGACGGTCTTGAAATCGATTTGGATAAGGTTCCTCTAAAGTATGCAGGCTTGAATGGAACGGAGATTGCCATTTCTGAATCACAAGAGCGGATGAGCGTCGTTGTCCGTCCTCAAGATATGGAAACCTTCATCGCAGCCTGCCGTGAGGAAAATATCCATGCAGTTGTCGTAGCCAAAGTGACTGAAAAACCAAACCTAGTCATGACCTGGAATGGACAAATCATTGTTGATTTGGAGCGTTCCTTCCTTGATACTAACGGTGTGCGTGTGGTCGTTGATGCTAAGGTGGTTGACAGTGCTGTCAACTTGCCAGAAAGGCGTAAAACAGCTGCTGAAACCCTGCAAGAAGACTTGAAAGAACTGTTGTCAGACCTCAACCATGCCAGTCAAAAAGGTTTGCAGACAATTTTTGACTCGTCTGTTGGTCGTTCAACCGTCAACCACCCACTCGGAGGTCGTCACCAGCTGACTCCGACAGAAAGTTCGGTACAGAAGTTGCCTGTCCAACAGGGTGTGACGACCACGGCTTCTGTTATGGCTCAGGGCTATCATCCTTACCTAGCAGACTGGTCACCTTACCATGGAGCAGCCTATGCGGTCATTGAAGCGACAGCTCGCTTGGTGGCAACAGGGGCTAACTGGTCCAAGGCTCGCTTCTCTTATCAAGAGTATTTCCAGCGAATGGACAAGCAGGCAGAGCGTTTTGGTCAGCCAGTAGCAGCACTTCTGGGCTCTATCGAGGCTCAGATTCAGCTTGGTTTGCCGTCTATCGGTGGTAAGGACTCCATGTCTGGGACCTTTGAGGACTTGACAGTTCCGCCGACCCTGGTTGCCTTTGGTGTGACAACGGCAGACAGCCGCAAGGTTCTATCACCTGAGTTCAAGGCGGCTGGCGAGCATATCTATTATCTTCCAGGTCAGATTTTGTCAGAAGACATTGATTTTGCCTTGATCAAGTCTAATTTTGAGGCTTTTGAAAAATGGCAGAGCGATTATGTGATTACGGCTGCTAGTGCAGTCAAGTACGGCGGTGTCTTAGAAAGTCTAGCCCTCATGTCCTTTGGTAACCAGCTCGGTGCAGAAATCGAGTTGGCGGAGCTTGAAACCAGCTTGACAGGTCAGCTAGGTGGCTTTGTCTTCACATCGCAAGAAGACATTCCAGATGCTGTGAAAATCGGTCAAACAACAACAGACTTTACACTGCTTGTCAATGGTGTCAACCTAGCTGGACAGGGCCTACAAGCTGCCTTTGAAGGTAAGTTTGAAGAAGTCTATCCAACAGAATTTGAACAGGCGACAGACTTACAGGATATTCCTGCAATCACAAGTTCAGCGGTTATACAAGCCAAAGAAACAGTCGAATTACCGCTTGTTTACATCCCAGTATTCCCGGGAACCAACTCAGAATACGACTCCGCCAAGGCTTTTGAACAGGCTGGTGCCAAGGTCAATCTGGTTCCATTTGTGACTTTGGATGCGGCAAGTATTGAACAGTCCGTTGACACAATGGTTGACAATATTGACAAGGCCAACATCCTTTTCTTCGCAGGAGGATTCTCCGCTGCGGATGAGCCAGATGGGTCTGCTAAGTTTATCGTGACCATCTTACGAAACGCCAAGGTCCGCTCTGCTATTGACCAATTTATCGAAAAAGGTGGCCTCATCATCGGTATCTGTAATGGCTTCCAGGCCCTTGTCAAATCGGGCTTGCTGCCGTATGGAAACTTTGAGGAGGCAGGAGAAAACAGTCCGACCCTCTTCTACAACGATGCCAATCAGCACGTTGCCAAAATGGTGGAAACACGGATTGCTAATGTCAACTCACCGTGGTTGGCAGGTGTTCAAGTCGGCGACATTCACGCTATCCCAGTTTCTCATGGGGAAGGAAAATTTGTGGTGACGGACGAGGAATTTGCTACCTTGCGTGACAATGGTCAGATTTTCAGCCAGTATGTTGAGTTTACAGGTCAGCCAAGCATGGACTCTAAGTACAATCCAAATGGTTCTAGTCATGCCATTGAAGGCATTACCAGCCGAAATGGTCAGATTATCGGGAAAATGGGACACTCAGAACGTTATGAGGAGGGGCTTTTCCAGAATATTCCAGGTAAGAAAGACCAAGGGCTCTTTGTTTCAGCAGTTCGCTATTTTACAGGAAAATAACTATGACATATGAAGTTAAATCACTCAATGAAGAATGTGGTGTTTTCGGCATTTGGGGACATCCGCAGGCTGCTCAGGTGACCTATTTTGGCCTCCACAGTTTGCAGCACCGAGGGCAAGAAGGAGCAGGAATTTTAGCAAATGATGCTGGTTTCCTGCGTCGCCATCGGAACACAGGCTTGATTGCAGAAGTTTTTAAAAATCCAGCGGATTTGGAGGCTCTGACAGGAAATGCAGCCATCGGTCATGTTCGCTATGCGACCTCAGGTTCTGCTTCTATCAACAATATCCAGCCTTTTCTCTTTGATTTCTCAGATATGCAGGTAGGGTTGGCACATAATGGTAATCTGACTAACGCTGTCAGTCTGAGGGCAGAATTGGAAAAGAATGGCTCTATCTTTTCAAGTTCCTCTGATACTGAGATTTTGATGCACCTGATTCGTCGCAGTCACAACCCAGATTTCATAGGGAAAATCAAGGAAGCCCTCAATACTGTTAAGGGTGGATTTGCCTACTTGATTATGCTGGAAGACAAATTGGTTGCAGCATTGGACCCAAATGGTTTCCGTCCGCTTTCAATAGGTAAAATGAAAAACGGAGCTTGGGTGGTTGCCAGTGAAACCTGTGCATTTGAAGTTGTCGGAGCCGAGTGGGTTCGTGATGTCCTGCCTGGTGAACTAGCGATTATCGATGACTCGGGAGTTCATTACGATACCTATACGAATGACACGCAGCTAGCAGTTTGTTCTATGGAATATGTCTATTTTGCTCGACCAGATTCGGTTATCCATGGTGTCAATGTCCATACGGCACGTAAAAACATGGGCCGTCGTTTGGCCCAGGAGTTCAAACATGAAGCAGACATTGTCGTCGGTGTGCCAAACTCCTCCCTCTCCGCAGCCAGCGGATTCTCTGAGGAATCCGGTCTACCCAATGAAATGGGGCTGATAAAAAATCAATACACCCAGCGGACCTTTATCCAACCGACGCAGGAGCTCCGCGAACAAGGCGTCCGCATGAAGTTGTCAGCCGTGTCAAGTATTGTAAAGGGAAAACGTGTGGTCATGGTTGATGACTCCATCGTTCGAGGAACAACCAGTCGTCGCATTGTTCAGCTCTTGCGGGAAGCAGGAGCAGCAGAAGTCCATGTGGCTATTGGTAGCCCAGAACTTAAGTATCCATGTTTTTACGGGATTGACATTCAGACCCGTCGAGAATTGATTTCAGCCAATCACACAGTTGATGAGGTCTGTGAGATTATCGGAGCTGACAGTCTGACTTACCTCTCTCTTGAAGGTATGATTGAGGCCATTGGTATCGACACCGATGCTCCAAAAGGTGGACTCTGTGTGGCCTATTTTGACGGAGAATTTCCAACTCCTCTATATGACTATGAGGAAGAGTACCTCCGTAGCCTAGAAGAGAAAACGAGTTTTTATATCGAGAATGTCAAGTAAGTAACAGAGTTGTCAAGTACGCTTGACAGACCTGTAAACTGTTGAAAGGAATTAAAATGACAAATAAAAATGCCTACGCCCAATCGGGCGTTGATGTCGAAGCTGGCTATGAAGTGGTTGAGCGGATTAAGAAGCATGTGGCTCGGACAGAACGTTTGGGTGTTATGGGAGCCCTCGGTGGTTTTGGAGGTATGTTTGATCTGACCAAGCTGGATGTCAAAGAGCCAGTCTTGGTATCTGGGACAGACGGTGTCGGCACAAAGCTCATGCTGGCTATCCAGTACGACAAACACGACACAATCGGTCAAGATTGTGTGGCCATGTGTGTCAACGACATCATCGCTGCAGGTGCGGAGCCACTTTACTTCCTCGACTACATTGCGACTGGAAAAAATGAGCCAGCCAAGCTGGAGCAGGTGGTTGCAGGTGTTGCGGAAGGCTGTGTCCAGGCTGGTTGCGGCTTGATTGGCGGTGAGACGGCTGAAATGCCTGGCATGTACGGCGAGGATGACTATGATCTGGCTGGCTTTGCTGTCGGTATTGCGGAGAAGTCTCAGATTATTGACGGCAGTAAGGTCCAGGAGGGCGACATTCTCCTCGGCTTGGCCTCAAGCGGCATCCACTCCAACGGCTATTCCCTAGTCCGTCGTGTATTTGCGGATGTTGCTGGCGACGCTCTGTTGCCAGAGCTCAATGGCAGAGCTCTAAAGGATGTCCTCTTAGAGCCGACCCGTATCTATGTCCAGCAGGTGTTGCCTCTGGTAAAAGCAGGGCTGGTCAACGGCATTGCCCATATCACAGGCGGTGGTTTCATCGAAAATATTCCCCGTATGTTTGCGGACAACCTTGCAGCTGAGATTGAGGAAGATAAGATTCCAATCCTTCCAATCTTTACTGCCCTTGAAAAATACGGCCAAATCAAGCACGAAGAAATGTTTGAAATCTTCAATATGGGTATCGGTCTGGTATTGGCTGTCAGTCCAGACAAGGTTGATAGTGTCTGTCAACTAGTTGACGAGGAGGTTTACACTATTGGACGTATCATCGCCAAGGAAGATAAGAGCGTGGTCATCAAATGAAACGAATAGCTGTTTTTGCCAGCGGGTCCGGCTCTAATTTCCAAGTCATCGCAGAGCAGTTTGAAGTAGCATTCGTCTTTTCAGACCGTAGAAATGCCTATGTCTTGGAACGGGCTGAAAAACTAGGTGTGCCAGCATTTACTTTTGAATTAAAAGAATTTGCGGATAAGCAGGCTTACGAAGAAGCCCTCATCCAACTCTTAGACAAGCACCAGATTGACTTGGTGGTCTTGGCAGGCTATATGAAGATTGTGGGACCAACCCTGCTGGCTCAGTATGAAGGTAGGATCATCAATATCCACCCAGCCTACTTGCCTGAATTTCCAGGAGCTCATGGAATTGAAGATGCCTGGCAGGCAGGAGTATCTGAAAGTGGCGTAACAGTCCACTGGGTTGATAGCGGTGTCGACACAGGACAAATTATCAAACAAGTCCGTGTGCCTAGACTAGCTAATGATAGTTTAGAAAGCTTCGAAGCCAGAATACATGAAGCAGAATACCAACTCTATCCAGCAGTCTTGGAGGAGTTGGGGGTAGTGAGGAGAAAATGAAAAAACATCAGGTAAAAGGATATTTATTAGAGCTTGTACTAGCAAAACTATTGAAAGTTAACGGGTATGATTTAGTTATAACTACAAGTACTGATATTGTACAACGAGGAAACGGATTGAACGTTAAAGGAAGAGGAGGATATCATCAATTTGATTCATTAGGAACATTTCGTATTACCCCACCTTTTGTTTATCCTATACGGTTATTTCTGGAGGCTAAATTTTATGCTGCAACCTATAAAGTAGGTATAGATCGAGTAAGGATGGGTGTTGGGATTTTACAAGATGTGAATACTAATTACTCTACAGTTCATATGACAAGTGTAGAGTTAGAATTGCCTAAATATAATTATAATTATGCTATTTTTTCTACTTCTGGATTTACGGACGATGCTCAAAGAATGGCTATAGCTCACAAAATTTATCTAATGGATTTATCCTCAGGCTGCTATAGTTGGATTAAAGACTTTATAAATCAAATTGTAGATAGATTATTTAATCTTCATAGTGTTAATGGTGAAAGTATTGGGAAAGATATTGTTAATGATTTCAAGGAAAAATTTACTACATGGATTGGTAACTTGAATGATTATTCATTGAATAATTGGATAGATATAGATTATCAAGACTCTGTTATTAGCGAATTTAAACATCGTTTAGAAGTTGTTGATAGTATTTATATAGCAAGTACAAAAAGTTCACAGATTATAGCGCTCATACCTGACAATGATGATAAATTTCGTGAATCATTACGTAGAAACCCACATCAAGATGTTACAATTACTTGGAATGAATCAGAGAATGGTACTTGGATAGTGAGACCTACTGTCGATAATGGAGAATATAGACTTACTTTTCAATTACCTCCGATTATACAAGATTATATTTTCAATAATTCAGTAAATCAATATGATAGTGCTTATGATGAAAAAAGAAGGTCATTTGGGTTACTGAGTTTTATTGCTTATCTGGATAATGAGAATCCAACTTTGTGTACGCTAAAATTTAATGAGGAAGAAACTAAAACTTTGGTAGGACAATATAATCATCAGTTAAGATTGGAGAGTAGAGATGACAAAACGTGCGTTAATTAGCGTATCCGACAAGGCAGGCATCGTGGAGTTTGCCCAGGAATTGATCAAACTTGGTTGGGAAATCATCTCGACAGGAGGCACAAAGGTTGCCTTGGATCAGGCAGGCGTAACCACCATCGCCATTGACGATGTGACCGGTTTTCCAGAGATGATGGACGGTCGTGTCAAGACTCTTCATCCGAAAATACACGGTGGTTTGTTAGCACGTCGGGATTTGGACAGCCACCTACAAGCAGCCAGCGACCATGAAATCGACTTGATTGACTTGGTGGTGGTTAACCTCTATCCCTTCAAAGAAACCATTCTGCGTCCAGACGTGACCTACGACTTGGCGGTGGAGAACATCGACATCGGCGGGCCGTCCATGCTCCGTTCAGCAGCCAAGAACCACGCCAGCGTGACCGTTGTGGTGGATCCGGCAGATTATCCGACGGTTTTAGGGGAAATTGCAGAGCAGGGTGAGACGGCTTACTCAACGCGTCAGCGATTGGCTGCCAAGGTTTTCCGTCACACCGCAGCCTACGATGCCTTGATTGCAGATTACTTCACCAAGCAAGTTGGTGAAGAAAAGCCTGAAAAACTTACCATTACCTACGACCTCAATCAGCCTATGCGTTACGGAGAAAATCCTCAACAGAATGCGGATTTCTACCAAAATGCCCTTCCGACTGACTATTCGATTGCCTCTGCCAAGCAGTTAAATGGTAAGGAGCTGTCTTTCAACAATATTCGTGATGCGGATGCGGCTATTCGGATTATTCGTGATTTCAAGTACCGTCCAACTGTTGTGGCTCTTAAACATATGAATCCTTGTGGTATTGGACAGGCAGAAACCATTGAACAGGCTTGGTATTACGCTTATGAGGCTGATCCAGTATCGATTTTCGGAGGCATCGTCGTGCTGAACAGGGAAGTGGATGCTGCGACGGCTGAAAAGATGCACCCGATTTTCTTAGAAATCATCATCGCACCGAGCTACTCGGCAGAAGCGCTAGCTATTTTGACCAATAAAAAGAAAAATCTTCGGATTTTAGAGTTGGCTTTTGATGCACAGGATGCGAGCGAAGTTGAAAAAGAGTTCACAGGCGTTGTCGGCGGGCTCTTGGTGCAGGATCAGGACGTGGTGGTGGAAAGCCCAACGGACTGGCAGGTGGTGACCGAGCGTCAACCGTCCGAGCAAGAGTGGGCGGCCATGGAGTTCGCTTGGAAGTCCTCCAAGTATGTCAAGTCCAACGGCATCATCATCACCAATGACAAGATGACCTTGGGCGTGGGACCAGGGCAAACCAACCGTGTGGCTTCCGTCCGTATCGCTATCGAGCAGGCCAAGGACCGTTTGGAAGGAGCTGTTTTGGCATCGGATGCCTTTTTCCCCTTTGCTGATAATGTGGAAGAAATCGCTGCGGCAGGAATCAAGGCTATTATCCAACCAGGTGGCTCTGTCCGCGACCAAGATTCCATTGACATGGCCAACAAGTACGGCTTGACCATGGTCTTTACAGGAGTCAGACATTTTAGACATTGAGAATTTAGAGAAATAGGAACACCCCAGCTGGAGAAGTTGGGGTGGTTTTTATAAAAATTCTTTATTAGATTTATTTTGGTTACTTGTCATTTTATGTTAGAATAAAACTAGATATTGGTTAATCATTTTTTATAGTTAAGGGGAAGGTATGTTATTATTCTCAACAATTTTAAATATTGATGAATCTTTAACTCACGATAAATTTATTGAGTTAGTGATTAAATGGAATCAAGGTAGCCCCCATACAGATAATGTTATTTCAGGGATTAATTGGTGTGGAGAGCGAAATATTAAATTCACCGACAAAAATTTATGGCTAGATATTCAGGAGTATCGGAATAAGAATATAATTGCAGTTCGTTTTGAAAAAAATGAAAATGGAATTATATGGGATACTGACTATGTTATGAATTTTGATACGATGAAAATGTCGGTTATTCTTGATAGAAGTTTCACAGATAGTGCAGAAGAGATTACCTATTCTTTTGCGACCCCGTATTTTATAACTCTGTTAATTAGAGAGGGGTATTTAAAAGATGATAAGGAATTAAAAATAAGTGATGTTCCAATTGAAATCACTGAAAAAAATATTCAAGACTTAGCTTCAATCATTAATGGTGATTCTGATTTTAGACTCCCGGTTGTGTATGTTTCAAAAACAAGTAGCAATCAATTTCCGTTGGATGTTTGTAAATTAGCTCGAACACTAAAAGGAGTTGCACATGTTTTTGTTCAAAATACAACTAGTACTAATTCGCAATTAAGAGAGCTATGCAATGGTAAGAATGATTATTCGGGAGCTGTGGGGATTTATTTTCCAAACCAAGTAATTCCAAATAAGCGCTTCATATATAGCAGCTATCAAAATGGAAATATTTCGCTCCGTAATAGAATAGTAAATTCAGTTCTAAATTACCATAATACATTGAAAATCGATGTATTATCAACCTGGCAAGGTGTCAATAATGCGTTGTTATATGATAAGTTGCAAAGTCAAAAACAAAAAAGAAATGCGGCGTTAATAGAGAAAAAAGATACCGAATCAATACTAGAAGAGTTTGATGAAGAATTGAAGGCATTAGAATTAAAAGTTAGGGAATTGACTCAGCGGAACGACAGGTTAATTTTTGAAAATCAAAGTTTAAAAGCGAAGGTCGGTTTACAATCAGGAACTTCTGTAATTGATATGGGAGCTGAGGAGGAATTTTTTGTAGATGAGGTAAAAGAGTTTATTTTATCAGTATTGAATAGTAATTTAGATAAAATGAATCCAGATTCCAGACGGTTTACAATTATATCTGACATTGTTGCTTCGAATAATTTTCAAGCATTATTGGAAGAAAAAAGTAATACTGTTAAGGATTTACTAAGTAACTATACAGGAATGACTACAAAATTAAGAAATTCTTTAAAAAATTTAGGATTTGATATACGAGAAGAAGGGAAACATTATAAGTTAATCTATTTTGGAGATAATCGCTATACGTTTACAATTGCAAAAACACCTAGTGATAAAGGCAGAGCTGGAAAAAACAATGTTTCTACGATTAACAAAAAAATTTTTTAATATCAATTTATAGGCTCGTTGAAAGCGAGTCTTTTTGATTTCACTTCAATAAAAATGCACAATTACCTGATTTATTTGGAATTTCTGGCTAGTTTCTTTTTGTAACAAATATAACGAATTAGTGACAAATGTGTTGGTGAGATGTCAAAAAATGTCGAGTCTAAGTCAGAAACTACAGTTGGGTTAAATCAGGCTAGAAAGCATTGAATTTCAGGAAAGTTTCAGTTACTATTAGAACCATCAAACAGAAAAGAAGGTTTCGATATGAAATGGAATAAACGAATTTTTTTAGCATCAACAATGGCTCTGACTATGTTCTCGAGTCAAGTGAAGGCTGACACCTTGAATTGGACGCCACGTTCGGTAGATGAGATTTCAGCTGATATTATTGCAAGTGGTAGTAAGGAAACCTACACCATTCAGTACGGTGATACGCTGAGTACAATTGCGAATGCAATGGCGATTGATATGGAAGTGTTAGCCAAAGTTAATCAAATTACGAACCTAGACTTGATTTTCCCAGATACTGTATTGACGACGACCTTAGATGCCAATCATCAGGTTACAGAGATTGAAATTGTGACGCCTGCGCCAGAAAATCCGCAGGAAACCGTTGAAGCGACGGTTGATTTGCAAATGAATGAGGTTGTTATTGAAAGCAAGTCCAATAAAGTGGTTGTCGAAAATAAGACAGTTGATTTGAATCAAGTAGAAGTGACAACGGATGCGAGCGAAGAAGAGGCTGCAGAGCCAAGTTCAACGGAAGCACCGACGGTAGAGACTGCAACAGAAGAGCAAGAAGCTTCTGTGGAGACTCCTGTTGCTCAAGTAGCTCCCGCCACTGAAGAGCGTGCGCCGGCTACTGTTGCATCGACTGATAGCTTTACTTCACAAGAAGCAGCAACGACATCGTCATCTACTTCGACAACAACTGCAACAAATACAATCATCAGTTCAAGCGCTGAAAATGCAGGTTTGCAAGCGCACGTCATTGCTTATAAAGATGAAGTGAAGGCTCTCTTTGGGCTGACTACTGTTGGTGGTTACCGAGCTGGTGATTCTGGAGACCATGGTTCAGGTTTGGCCCTTGATTTTATGGTTCCCGAGAGTTCAAGCCTTGGAGATCAGATTGCTGAGTATAGTATTGCCAATATGGCTTCGAAGAAAATTTCCTATATCATTTGGAAGCAGCGATTTTACTCACCATTTGCCAGCATTTATGGCCCTGCCTATACCTGGAATTTGATGCCTGATCGTGGTAGCATTACAGAAAATCACTATGACCACGTCCATGTTTCCTTTAATCAATAATCAAAAAAGCTCCAAGGGAGCTTTTTGTTATGGGTAAATGTATCCTGTGACACCATCAGCAACAGGATTGAAC
Source organism: Streptococcus sp. 29896 (assembly GCF_032594915.1). Taxonomy (NCBI): domain Bacteria; kingdom Bacillati; phylum Bacillota; class Bacilli; order Lactobacillales; family Streptococcaceae; genus Streptococcus; species Streptococcus suivaginalis. The sequence goes on from NZ_CP118733.1 coordinate 43,711, forward strand.
CAACCACGGTAGTCGTTGATATTTTGGTTGTAATTGTAGTTTGATTCCCTAACTCGAATGCGCGTTGTACTAGAAACCTCTGTTACGACCGCTACGTGTCCATAACCCCCTCCAGTCCAGACAGCGATAGCACCAACACGTGGTGTTGTACCAGTCTGAAAGCCAGCATTTCGAGCTGAAGAAAGCCATTGTTTCGCATTTCCCCAATAGTTGCCAACCCAAGGAGCAAGTTGCTTCGCCCCCCAGGTACACTGTCCCACAGGATATTTGTTTGGGGTATAGTTTTGGATAGTGGCTGGTTTGGGATTTGTAATAGAGACAGAGTTAGCGATGTATCCTACTCTGCTATTGTCTTGGTAAGTAATATAGACGTGGTTTTTATAGGTCCCTGTTTTATAACTATGTTCAGCATAGTCAATATTTGCAGTATATTCTCCATTTACATTTGTTGGCGTGCGCCATTTAATATTACTTTGATTGGCTTCAGACCAAGTTGCAATCTCTACCTTTTTTATTCTTTTCGAAAATTCTTTTTCACGAATCTTAATAGAATAGGTTCCTTTTTGTTGGTTGATATTTAAGACTGTAATGTCAGGTTTTTCGATGTTGGGGAGTTGATTGCCAGCGATTTGAATTGAGGTTCCAGATTTGCCCTGAAGTTGAGAAGTCCTTGTTTTGGAATAGATATGGAGATGGTATTTCCCAGTTTCAAAATTATGATTTTTAAGTGGAATATCCAGGGAGAAAATTCCATTTGTTTGCCTTGCTGCACTGTACCAAATAATGTCATCTTGACCAGCTAAGTCAGTCCATGTTGGTACCCTGATTTCAGTAACCTCGCTGGGGATATTAGAAATTGAGACATGTAAATATCCAGGTTTGTCAACAGACAGTTTTGTCTGATAATGCGATGTGATAGGAGTCATTACTTCAGCTTGTTTAAATGTGTGTGACATGGGAACTTGCCCATTTAAAGAGCCTCCATCCGTTCGAGTATATAGATGAATGTGGTACAGACCGGCGATATTCTTGTGATTACTAAAATCTACGTCCACAAAGAATTTCCCAGACATATCTTTTTTGGCTGAGTACCATTTAATATCATCTTGTCCATTCTCATCAGACCAAATAGGTACTAAAACTTCGACGACATTCTGAGGGATGTTTTCAATTAGTACACTGAATCGCCCAGCATCGGATGGTTTTACTGTCATCACCGGAGCGCTATTGGTTGCTGTATTTTCAATCTGCCCGACTGTAGTTGCTGGGGTGCTTGTATCGCTAGTGGCATGGGCGACAGATACTGAAAGTAGACTGGCAGCTAGGATAGCTGTTGAACATAAAAATGATGTGTATTTTTTCATTTTTTTACCTCCTACCTAATTGTTCGGTAAAAATTGAGAAAAAAGAAAAAAATCCAAGTAAATTATGATAAACTGAATATTTCTGTTAAAATAAGAGTGTAAAATCCGTTTTTGAGGTGTGAAAAAATGAAACTTTTGGTTGTTGGGTCTGGTGGTCGTGAACACGCTATAGCAAAGAAAATGTTAGAGTCTGAACGGGTGGGACAGGTCTTTGTTGCTCCTGGTAATGACGGAATGACCTTGGACGGTATCGAGTTGGTCAACATCGGAATTTCCGAACATTCCGCTCTCATCAACTTTGCCAAGGAAAATGATATTGCTTGGACTTTTGTTGGTCCAGATGATGCTTTGGCAGCAGGTATCGTTGATGATTTTGAACAGGCTGGGCTAAAAGCTTTTGGCCCGAGTCGTCTAGCCGCGGAGCTGGAGTGGTCAAAAGACTTTGCCAAACAAATCATGGTCAAATACGGCATTCCAACAGCAGCCTTTGGCACATTTTCCAACTTCGAAGAAGCCAAAGCCTACATCGAAGAGCAGGGGGCTCCAATCGTGGTCAAGGCGGACGGCTTGGCACTGGGCAAGGGCGTAGTCGTGGCAGAAACCGTCGAGCAGGCTATCGATGCGGCACGGGAGATGCTCTTGGACAACAAGTTCGGCGACTCGGGTGCCCGCGTGGTCATCGAGGAGTTCTTGGCGGGCGAGGAGTTTTCCCTCTTTGCCCTGGTCAATGGCGACCAGTTCTATATCCTGCCGACAGCCCAGGACCACAAGCGTGCCTTTGACGGCGACCAAGGTCCCAACACAGGCGGTATGGGGGCTTACGCTCCTGTTCCCCACCTGCCTCAAAGCGTGGTAGATACAGCGGTTGACACCATTGTCAAGCCTATTCTGGACGGCATGATTGCGGAAGGGCGGTCTTATATGGGCGTGCTCTATGCTGGTTTGATTCTGACCGACCAAGGTCCCAAGGTTATCGAGTTCAACGCCCGTTTTGGCGACCCAGAAACTCAGATTATCCTGCCTCGTCTGACCTCCGACTTTGCTCAGAACATCGACGACATCCTCCACAAACGTCCTACACAGCTGACTTGGCTGGAAAGCGGCGTGACGCTGGGTGTAGTCGTGGCTTCAAACGGCTACCCACTGGACTATGAGAAAGGTGTGGAGTTGCCAGCGAAGACTGAGGGCGACATCACGACCTACTATGCAGGGGCTCGTTTTGCGGAAAATAGCAGAGCACTGCTATCAAACGGGGGTCGGGTCTATATGTTAGTCACCACAGCAGACACCGTCCAAGAAGCCCAAGAAAAAATTTACTCGGAGTTGAAGAAACAAGACACGACAGGCCTCTTTTATCGGACAGATATTGGAAGTAAGGCCGTGAAATAAGGGATAAAGAAAAGGAAAGACAAGCATGAACATTCCAATTTCCATCATCATGGGCTCTAGTTCCGACTGGAAAACCATGAAAAAAGCAGCCGATGTGCTGGACAAATTTGGCGTAGCCTATGAAAAGAAAGTGGTATCTGCCCATCGCACGCCAGACCTTATGTTCCGTCATGCTGAGGAAGCGCGTGGCCGTGGCATCAAGGTCATTATCGCAGGAGCGGGTGGTGCGGCTCATTTGCCAGGTATGGTGGCAGCTAAAACAACCCTGCCTGTTATCGGTGTCCCTGTCCAGTCTCGTGCCCTCAGCGGTGTGGATTCGCTCTATTCTATTGTGCAAATGCCAGGTGGCGTACCTGTTGCGACCATGGCAATCGGTGAAGCAGGTGCGACCAATGCGGCTCTGACAGCTCTTCGCATTCTCTCCATTGAAGACCAGACTATCGCGGCTCAGCTGGTAGAATTTGCCAAGGAGCAGGAAAAAATTGCGGAGGCGATGACAGATGACCTCATCTAAGACAATCGGAATTATCGGCGGCGGTCAGCTGGGGCAGATGATGGCTATTTCTGCTATTTACATGGGTCACAAGGTCATCACGCTGGATCCTGCAGCGGACTGCCCAGCTTCCAAGGTCAGCGAGGTTATTGTCGCTCCCTATCACGATGTGGCGGCCCTCAAACAGTTGGCGGAGCGGTGTGATGTCCTGACCTACGAGTTTGAAAATGTCGATGCCGACGGACTGGACGCGGTCATCAAGGACGGCCAGCTCCCTCAAGGGACAGACCTCCTTCGCATTTCTCAGAACCGCATTTTTGAGAAGGATTTTTTGGCAAAAAAAGCTGGCGTGCAAGTCGCCCCCTACAAAGTCGTCACTTCTAGCCTAGACCTAGAAGGGCTGGACCTCAGCAAAAACTATGTCTTAAAGACAGCGACTGGGGGCTATGATGGACATGGTCAGAAGGTTATTCGAGAAGATGCGGACTTGGTAGAAGCCAGCCAACTAGCCAACTCTGCCGAGTGTGTTTTGGAAGAGTTTGTGAATTTCGACCTGGAAATCTCCGTCCTTGTGTCTGGGAATGGCTCCGACTACACCGTCTTTCCTGTGCAGGAAAATATCCACCGCAATAATATTCTTTACAAAACCATTGTGCCTGCCCGTATTTCTGATGAACTTGCTGAAAAAGCCAAAACTATGGCTATGCAAATCGCAGACAAGCTCCATTTAGCAGGTACCCTATGTGTTGAAATGTTTGTGGCAAGGCAGGATATTCTGGTTAACGAAATTGCCCCTCGCCCACATAATTCAGGACATTATTCTATTGAAGCCTGTAATTTTTCACAGTTTGATACCCATATCCGAGGTATTTTAGGGTTGCCTTTACCTCCGATTCGTCTGCTTTCACCAGCCGTTATGATCAACGTCCTCGGACAAGACATGGAAGCAGTTCAAACCTTTCTTCGAGAAAATCCTACCGCCCATCCCCACTTTTATGGTAAACTAGAAGCAAAGCACAATCGCAAAATGGGACACGTGACAGTGTTGGGGGATAAGCCAGATGGAGTTGAAGAATTCTAGGAAGAAGTAAAAATGAGCGAGTTTTATAAAAAGCGTATTTATTATTATAATAATTGGCCGATTGTTGATAAATTTGAGGCAGAGAGTGAGTATTTTGATTTAGTACAACAAATTAAAAAATCTCAGAGAATATTTATTCCGTTTACTCTGCTAGATTGTGATGAAAAAAATTTCAATATTGCCCTTTCTTTCATAATTGATGCTTTGGAATATATAGAAACTAAACCTAACCATTCGTTTGAATTTATGTTCAAAAGTTTTGATAATATCTCTAAAAAATTATATTCTGATAATAAAAGTGAAACTAATAATATAACAGAAGTAATAAGATGGTTGTCAAGTTACTTAGATAATATTTTTAGTACTGATCACAACTTATCTAAAGCATTTGAAAAACTTATAAGTATAATTCCGCTTAAGTCATGTCAATATTTATATCTTAAGATTAGTGAGAGAGATAGTAGAGTGAGAGCTCGTTTAAGGACTAACACTACTTTTAATAATCAAGTAATTGAAAATATAAGTATGAAGTATGGGAGTCCTGATTTTTCTAAATATGAAGCTTCTATAAGGAAGCCAAGTTTGCTTTACAAGAGATATCTTTTAAATGGGAAAACATTCTCAATTGGTAGTACTAGTTTCAATTTAAATCATGAAGAAGTAATTTTCCTTTTATTATCAGGTTATATTTATTCGTTACGTAATGATAGTTTACATGGAAGTAATATGTCAATTACAAAAAGTAGTAAGACTAGTTTGGCAACTTATGCAAATAGTTTCTTTGCATTCATGTTTCTTTACTATATAGTAATGATAATCTTTATTGAGAGATACTACCATGGTACTACAGAACAATATAGTCGTTTGGTAGAGAATATGGAGATTAATTGTCGTTCATATACTAAAATGTTCGGTAAAATATTGGATAATTAATGTAAGAATTTTAAATTAGTTGAGGGATGCAAGATGAATGCAAATTATATGTTAAAGTGTACGACGTGTAACTCATTAATGAGACTAAGAGTACAAGCTGGTTATTATAATTGGATTCCATTTGCATATGAATGTCCTGAATGTAAAGTGATGTGTAGAGGTGAGGTGTTAATAAATTCACAAGTATCTCCAGTAGATAAGAAAGGAGATGTTTTAGATAATTTATGGAATTGTAAGCGGATAAAAGATGATGAATTTGATGTAGATGATGTAGGGTATGTGATTCAGCTTTCAACAGAATTATATACCGATAAAATGTTGAAATCAGCAGGAAGTATGCACCAGATAATTCATTTGTCACCTCATATGCAATATGCAGTGTCTGGTGCAGGGGAAAAAAGTGAGCAACTACAACAATTTGTTAAAGAATTTCTGACTAATATTCGACCGAAATCGGAACTTTATACATCATTTTGGGATTTATATGAAAAATCTCCAACTTATCTTCATAAAAGAAAAAAAGAACTTAATTTATTGAGTAAAAAAGAGAAGAAGCATAAGAAGGTGAATGAGTCAGATAAAATTTCATTTCTACAGGATGTTGTATATAGAGATATTAGAGAGAGTGAATATTATAATAACATTGCTCGGAAAGTGCTAGGTCAATTGGAGACAATAAGAAAAAAGCATTATAGAGAATATAATGAATTATTTAGTTTTGTAAAAAAAGATTATGGGTCCTACGTAAAAAAAATATATACTGTTACTTCTAACTTTCTGAATTATTATAATTATATTTTGCCTGTAATGCTCAATGAAATTGTCGGAACATTTCCAATTGATGAGATAAAGGCTAAATGGGGAATTGCTCAAACTGATTTTGAGACTATCAAAAAGTATTATTCTGACAATTACGAGGATTTAAAGGATTTAATATTGATTATTATATTAATGAATAATATCAGTAATAGAGGTAAAATAAATAAATTTCATTCGGAGTTTTATACTCAATTTCCTAAAGTAGTGGAACCTGTAGAAGAAGACTTAGAAAATTTTAATAACAAAATAAAAAATGTAGGTAACAGAATTAAAGTTCTTCTTTTTGATGAAAGTAACAATGAATTTCTTAAACGAATATTTGATAATGAAGTCAGAAATAGCATAGATCATAGGGACTACTCTTACGATGCTAATGAGCAAAAAATAAGTTTTCAAAATAAAACAGATACGAAAGAATTGTATTTAATTGAATTTGGATGCACGCTGTTTTACGGATTTATTTATGCAAATATCTTGTGGGATGCTCTTATGTATATTGCAAATGAATCTGACCTAATAGAATTCAAATAATAATGTAGAAGATTAATTAAAGGAGTAAACAAAAAATGCTAACACGTTATTCCCGCCCAGAGATGGCGGCTATTTGGAGTGAAGAGAACAAGTACAAGGCTTGGTTGGAGGTGGAAATTCTCGCAGATGAGGCTTGGGCTGAGTTGGGTGAGATTCCCAAAGAAGATGTGGCCTTGATTCGTGAGAAAGCGACTTTTGACATCGACCGCATTTTAGAGATTGAAGAGGAAACCCGTCACGATGTGGTGGCTTTTACCCGTGCGGTTTCGGAAAGTCTTGGTGAGGAACGCAAGTGGGTCCATTATGGTCTGACCTCGACCGACGTGGTGGATACGGCTTACGGTTACCTCTACAAGCAGGCCAATGACATTATCCGTCGTGACCTTGAAAACTTTACTAACATCATTGCCGACAAGGCTCGTGAGCACAAGTACACCATTATGATGGGGCGGACCCACGGTGTCCATGCGGAGCCAACGACCTTCGGTCTTAAATTGGCAACTTGGTATAGCGAAATGAAACGCAACATGGAGCGTTTTGATGTGGCGGCTAAGGGTGTTGAAGCTGGTAAAATTTCAGGTGCGGTTGGTAACTTTGCCAACATCCCTCCATTTGTAGAAGAGTATGTTTGTGGCAAATTAGGCATTCGTCCGCAGGAAATTTCGACCCAGGTCCTTCCTCGTGACCTTCACGCAGAATATTTCTCAGCTCTAGCCTTGATTGCAACGTCTATCGAGCGTATGGCGACAGAAATCCGTGGACTACAAAAATCTGAGCAACGTGAAGTCGAAGAGTATTTCGCCAAAGGCCAAAAAGGCAGCTCTGCTATGCCCCATAAACGCAACCCTATCGGATCTGAAAACATGACCGGTCTGGCTCGTGTGGTGCGTGGTCACTTGGTGACGGCTTTTGAAAATGTGGCTCTCTGGCACGAACGCGATATTTCCCACTCGTCAGCGGAGCGGATTATCACGCCGGATACGACTATTCTCATCAACTATATGCTCAATCGTTTTGGCAATATCGTCAAGAACTTGACGGTCTTCCCTGAAAATATGAAACGCAATATGGAGTCAACTTTTGGCTTGATTTATAGCCAGCGTGTCATGCTCAGTTTGATTGAGAAAGGTATGACCCGTGAGGAAGCCTATGACTTGGTGCAACCAAAAACTGCGCAATCATGGGATAATCAAGTGGACTTCAAGCCCCTTCTCGAAGCGGATGAGCATGTGACAGCTAAACTTAGTCAGGAAGAAATCGATGAACTCTTCAACCCAGACTACTATGCGAAGCGTGTTGATGACATCTTTGAACGACTTGGATTATGAAAAATTAAAATTCTTTGGATTTTCCAGAGAATTTTTTAGTTTCCCTTAAGCTTGGCGAGTTATACTATATTCAAGCTAGAAATAGCGAAATTTCTTTTTCATATAATCTCCAGAAAACAGTCGGCAAGAATTAGCTGACTGTTTTTGTATAAAAAATCAAAAAATCCTTGACTCATCCCTAGGGGAATAGTGTATGCTAGGACTATCAAAACAGTTGGAGGTTGTTTATGCAGGTCAAAGATGTGGAGAAGTTGACAGGCTTGTCAACTAAGGCGATTCGGCTGTATGAAGAAAAGGGCTTGATTGAAGTGGCGAGAAATCCGCTCAACGATTACCGTGATTATTCAGAGGAAAATGTGCGGCAGCTTCGCTTGATTAAGTTGCTCCGCTATTTTGAGTATTCCCTAGCAGAGATTACGGACCTCTTAGCCTTGCCAGAGGAGGACTTGCAGTCAGCCTTGCGTGGGAAAAAGCGGGGAATCAGCCAGCAAGCAGAAGAATTGACAGACAAGGTTGATTTGTTGGACCAGGTGGTCAGGGATTTGGGTAAGAAAATGGATTGGTTGGAAGAAGCACAGGAATCCATTGCCTTTGTGGAAAGCGGTGAATTTCAAGACTTCAAACAAGATTTAGAAGATGCCTTGCTACCAAGTATTTGGATGACTCTCTTGCAGACCTTGTCGCTATCAGGTCCGATTCTCTGGCTGTTTACCCGAATCCAAGAGGGTCGTCAGGAAAATCTTTTCCTACTAGCAGTGGTTTCCCTGCTAGCAACCGCTTGGATAATGCTTCTCTGGCGAGACTACCTTGTAACCTGGTGGAAACATCGGGACAAGATCCGCCAGAAGAATCGTAGTCATGCCTGGTGGATTCCGATTGGTCTCATCTCCCTCGTAGGTGGGATTGCCTACTTTGTCCTTGTCGGCTGGTTGACCGAAAGATTTTTCCTACCAAGCGATTGGCTCTTCTATGAGTATTCGACTGGTCTGGACAAGGTTGCTATATTGTTTATCATGGCTTTTCTCGTTTTTCTTTTGGGAAAACTGGCGAGGCTGGTGAAGTTATCTTGGAAATACGGCTTGGGTCTGGCAGGCGGTTGTATCATGGTTACCGCTCTGCTGATTTCTACCACGACAGCAGTGACCGAAGACCAGATTATCGATGTCAATCTGTTGACACCGTCCAAGGAATATCTTTACAGCGATGTCAAGTCTGTCTGGACAGGCTTTGGGACCAAGCTAGTGACAGTGAACAGAGCTGAAAGGCAAGGGGAGTTTAGCTATCAAATTCAACTGGATGGGAAAAAGATTGTGTTTATGCAACCAACTGTTAATCAGAACTTGATCCCTGACGATACCTACATCGAACTAGAGGAGTTTGATCGGCGACTGATGAATTTGGGCATTCCCAAAGAAAGTTCAACAGAAGGCAGTCAGTATAATGAGTTAGATCCGCACTATTTAGAACGATTTTTACGGATTATTGAAAAGAAATAAGCGTAAATCCTGTTTTAGTTTCCCTTAAGCTTGACGAGTTATACTCTATTCAAGCTAGAAATAGCAGACTTCCTTTTCACCTAAAGGTGTCCCTAGCTCTAAGTCGCAAGCGACAAGAGCTAGGTATCATATAATCTCCTGGAAATACTGGACTCACTGAGTCTGGTATTTTCATTTTATGCTATAATGGTTTCATGACTAGAATTTTAGACATGGAACAAATGCAGGACGAGGAGTTCGTAGAACGCACTCTGCGCCCACAGAAATTAAATGAATACATCGGTCAGGACAAGGTCAAGGACCAACTGAAAATCTTTATCGAGGCAGCCAAGCTCCGTGATGAAGCCTTGGACCATACCCTTCTGTTTGGCCCTCCGGGTTTGGGTAAGACCACCATGGCCTTTGTTATTGCCAACGAATTGGGGGTCAACATTAAGCAGACCAGTGGTCCTGTTATTGAAAAAGCAGGTGATTTGGTGGCCCTTCTCAACGACTTGGAGCCTGGCGACGTCCTCTTTATCGATGAAATCCACCGTATGCCCATGGCGGTTGAGGAGATTCTCTACTCAGCCATGGAAGACTTCTACATTGACATTATGATTGGAGCAGGGGAGGCCAGTCGCTCCGTGCATTTGGAGTTACCACCTTTTACCCTGATTGGAGCGACCACTCGTGCGGGTATGCTGTCCAATCCCCTGCGAGCCCGTTTTGGTATCACTGGACACATGGAGTATTATGAACTGGCTGATTTGACCGAGATTGTCGAGCGGACAGCGGACATCTTTGACATGGAGATTACCCATGAAGCAGCTATCGAGCTGGCTCGTCGTTCCCGTGGGACCCCACGTATCGCCAACCGCCTGCTCAAGCGAGTGCGGGATTTTGCCCAGATTATGGGCGACGGCCTGATTGACGATAGCATTACGGACAAGGCCCTGACCATGCTAGATGTGGACCGTGAAGGTCTGGACTATGTGGACCAGAAGATTCTCCGTACCATGATTGAAATGTACGGCGGCGGTCCCGTCGGCCTCAACACCCTGTCGGTCAATATCGCCGAGGAGCGTGAAACGGTGGAGGATATGTATGAGCCCTACCTGATTCAGCAGGGCTTCCTTATGCGGACACGGACAGGGCGGGTCGCGACAGCTAAGGCTTACGAGCACTTGGGTTATCCCTATACGGAAAAATAATGGCAGAGCAGATGAGACGAGTAGCTAGTTTATTTGGAGATTGGCCTGAGGCAATTATTTGGACCTGTTTAGAAGGCAGAATGGGACAGATTCATGTCGATAATGCCCAGTCACCCCAGTCAGCCCTAGCTCTCTATGGACGGCAGAGCTTCTTTGGTTTTTTGGCCGGAAAACCAAATGCGGACTTGCTAAAAATGTGTGAGGGAAAGGATATTATTTTAGTACCTCAAAACCAAGCCTGGTCAGACTTGATAGAAGGGACTTACGGAGACAGTATCCGGTCCTTTACCCGTTATGCTACGAAAAAAGATACTAGTTTTGACCTTGGGCATTTGCAGAAACTGAATGATGCCCTACCTAAAGAGTTTGACCTGAAAGTGATTGACCGTAATCTGTATGATGCCTGTCTGGTAGAAGAATGGTCACGCGATTTGGTGGGCAATTATGCTGATGTGGAGCAGTTTTTAGACTTGGGTCTAGGCTATGTCATCTTGCATAAGGAACAGGTGGTGTCAGGTGCCTCATCCTATGCCAGTTATTCAGGTGGGATTGAGATAGAAGTGGATACTAGGGAAGACTATCGAGGTTTGGGTTTAGCTAGAGCTTGTGCTGCTCAGTTAATCTTAGCTTGTTTAGACCGTAATCTCTATCCTAGCTGGGATGCCCATACTCTGACTTCCTTGAAACTGGCTGAAAAATTGGGTTACCAATTGAACAAGCCCTATCAAGCATATGAATGGAGATAAGATGATACCGATATTTATTTGGGATTTGGACGGAACGCTGTTGGATTCCTATGAAGCGATTTTGGCTGGAATTCAGGAAACCTATGAACAATATGATCTTCCTTTTGACCGCGAAGAAGTAAGAAATTTCATTCTTCGCTATTCTGTCAAGGATTTGCTGGTGCGTGATGCGGACAAGTACGGTCTGGATAGCGATGAGCTTAATCGCGTACGTGCGACTTCCTTGAAGGAGAAGAATACGCAGATTCCCTTGATGGCAGGTGCGCGTGAAATTCTGGACTGGACAGCTCAGCAAGGTATTCAAAACTTCGTCTATACACACAAGAGTGACAATGCTTTTCAGGTTTTGGAGGATCTTGGCGTCCGTCACCATTTCACAGAAATCTTGACCAGTGATTCTGGTTTTGCCCGCAAACCAAGTCCAGAAGCTCTGCTATTTCTCATCGAAAAATACGGACTGGATAAAGAAAATACCTACTATATCGGCGATCGTTTGCTCGATGTAGAAACAGCTATCAACGCAGGGATTCATAGCATCAACCTGCAAATTGATGGTGTGGAGCAGAATCAAAACATCAGAGCTTTGTTAGAAATCAAAGAATTATTTGAGGATTAAGGAAATCTTAAGCTAATCGGGCTATACTATCCTTATCCTAAAACTTTTCTTTTTCATATAATCTCCTTGAAAACAGCTGGCAGTTAGCCGATCTGACACCTAGCAGTTTAATTATTAAGGTGTAATAGTAGCGAGTCAGTCCGCCTGACTCGCTTTTTCGTTATTTAGTTTTCCGATGAAGTTGTAATAAATGTCTATCTGGATAATTCGATTGCGTTTCACACCAGCTGACTTGTAAATCACAATTTCATTAATTAGTTCATTTACTATTTCAACGATTAATCTTGAAACTTGTGTGTATTTGGAAATTCTCGTCATAAACTTGGAGATATTCAAGCTATCTTATTGTTGGTTGGTGAGTTTTTCTGTTAAGGCAGAAATAGGATTAAAGTAACTCTAGGAATGATTTGGGCTGACAAATCTAGGCTAAGTTTTGTAGTATTTCATGTGATAGATTAAGCTTAAAAGTCTCATTTTATGGGATTGAAAGAATTTTCTTCATCTACACGATTCGAAGACCGATTAGAACGATTTTTACTCAAAAGTAATTTAAATATGTTCTGTTAATGCTATCTCTATATGATATAATTAAAAAGAGGTATTAAATATGTTAAGTTTAGAAATTAAAAAAATTGACATTAAAGATTTTGGTTGCTATAAAGACTACAAACAGCATAGTCGGTCAGGTATCGGTAATGATTTCAATGATGGAAGAGTTAATATTTTTTATGGCAGAAACTATTCTGGAAAAAGCACTTATTCGAAAATTTTTCAAAGTATTGAACTTAAGCAACTTCCAGAAAAGTACGGAGATATAGATTTTGAAATCAAATTAGCTAACCAGACATTTATCAAGTCAAATGAAATAGCTACTCATACATTACCTATAGATTGTAAGGTTTTTAACCAGCGATTTATTGATGATAATATTTATCTTCACAATGACAATAAATTAAATAGTTTTCAAATTTCGATAGGTAGTGATACTAATGAGACTTTAAAGAAGATTGAAGATATACAATTAAACGAACTTAAACCTAGAAATGAAAAATTGTTGCAGATTGAATCGGATATAACTGAGAAGCAAAAAAAGAAAAAAATCAGCAAAGATAGTTTAGATTCAAAACTGAGAACAACTGCTTCAAAAATCAAGAATTTAAAGAATCCCTCGGTCGTAGTTGGCAATAAATATGATATACGAGACATAAAGGAGGAGTTCAGCGAACACTCACCTCAATTTCCTATTCTACCGTCACAAAGTGACAAGGATGCTCTAGCTGAGTTAGAAAAGAAAATTAAACAAGCAAAAATACGAATTCTCGAAAAAAACATAAATAAACCTCAAAAAATAGATTTAGTTAGTTATGATAAAAATTTTAATTTTACATTGTTTTTAGAAAATACGAAGAAATTATTATCTAAAGTTGTCTCGGTAAGTAATATTTTGGATGAATATAAAAACAGTCCAAATAAAATAAATTGGATTAAGCATGGTGTTGATATTCATGGGGAAAATCCAGAGAAATGTGTGTTTTGTGGTAACAGTATTGACAGTGACTTAATTCAAAATCTAAAGTTGGCTTTTTCTGATGAGTTAAGCTCTTTGGAAAACGAATTAGCACTGCAAAATAATAGGATAAAATCAGAAATCCAAAAATTAGATTTTATTCCAAATATTAATAAAGAAGACTATTTTAATGATTCTGCAGCCGATATTCGAAATATAAATAAAGATATTAGAAATGTCATTAGCGATAGAAAAGAAGCTTTGAAAACACTTGAATCAAAGATTTTTGAAAAACAACGAGATATTTTTTCAAAAATTGAGATTAATGATTTAAATTGGAGTGATTTTTCTGAAATTCAAGTTGAGATTGACTCGCTATATAATAGCACTATTAAGCAGATAGACCAATTTGATGATAGAAAAATTAAAAGTATAGATTTTCTTCGAAGATATTATATTGTAAAAGAATTCCCCGTATCTGAGTTTACCAAACTGTCTCAAAAAGTTAACCAACTTGAAGAATATATAAATGAGAAATCCGAAGAACAGAGAGAATTAAAGGAAGAAAAAGAAAAATTTGAGCAAGATATTGTTGAACTTGAAGGCAGTTTGAAGTCAGAATCTGAAGCGGTAAAACGTATAAATATAATACTTCAAAATTCTTTAGCACATTCCGAGATATCCTTAAAATCAGTTGATGATGAGGAAGGTATATACTTCGAAGTTTCTCGTAATGAAGAAAGAGCCTATAATCTAAGTGAAGGGGAAAAATCATTAATAGCTTTTGCTTATTATATTGCAAGGTTAGAAAGTTTGTCTGTAGAAGAAAAGGAAAAAACTATCTTATTTATTGACGACCCAATTTCTAGTCTCGATGAGAATAATATTTTTTATATTTATAATCTTATCTTTAGACTTCTTGAGAAAAAGGAATTTTTGCAGTATTTTCTTTCTACTCATAATTTGGATTTTTTGAAGTATACAAATAAATTTCCTGGTAAAAATAATAAAGATTATTACTTAATAGAAAAAATAAAAGAAGCTGAGAATACACCGTCAAAGAGTTACATCAAAAAACTACCAAAATATTTATCTAACAAAGTTACAGAGTTTGTATTTCTGTTTGAACAAATATATAGAGTAGCGACGGAACAAGAAAATGAAAATAATTTTTCTGTTTTTTATAATTTTCCAAACAACGGTAGAAAATTTATTGAAACTCTTTTGTATTTTAAATATCCTGATTATAAAACAAATAATGACGATAAAATCAATAGTTATTTTGGAAATGAGAATGCTGCATTTATACAACGTATAAATAATGAGTACTCTCATGGAGAAGATAGGTTTGATAGGACTCGTAATCCAATCAACACAAGTGAATTCATACACGATGCTAGAATAATCTTAAGTGCTTTATATCAAAACGATTCAGAACAATTTAAATCATTTCTCAATAATAGTAATTTGATTCTCCCAGATTTTCTGGAAGAAAGATAAAAATTAAAAATAAGGACACTCCATTAAAGAGAGGTCCTTATTTCTATACTGCTGAGTGTCATACTGCCTTTGCCGGCTGTTTTCTGTTTGTTTTCTTCTATTATAATTAATCAAAAAGATAAGAACTTGGCTCGGTTGATATATCAGAAAAAAGTTTTTAATATTTTTTAAAAAAGGAAGCATAATCTCTTGCATTGGTTAACAGAATCTGGTAGAATGTTCTAGTGCCGTAAAATTTACGGCTGTAGCTTTGATGCAAGAGGTTGCGACACGCTCGGTTGCATTGCCACGCGACCCGTGTTGGTTTTCTTGTGGAGCTAGCCTATTATCTTAAATAGACGAAAAGGAGACAAAGATGGCAAACAAAAAAATCCGCATCCGCTTGAAAGCGTACGAACACCGTACACTTGATACAGCTGCTGCAAAAATCGTTGAAACTGCAACTCGTACAGGTGCACAAGTAGCAGGTCCAGTTCCGCTTCCAACAGAACGTAGCCTCTACACAATCATCCGTGCGACTCACAAGTACAAAGATTCTCGTGAGCAGTTCGAAATGCGTACACACAAACGTTTGATCGATATCGTTAACCCAACTCAAAAAACAGTTGATGCCTTGATGAAATTGGATCTTCCAAGTGGTGTGAACGTAGAAATCAAATTGTAATCTGATTTCTAATTGAGCACAGGCTAAACTCTGTGTATCTTGATTTGAGCATGAAAAACGCTCGTTAAAAACTTTTTAATACAAAATAAGAAAAGGAATATTTTTCTCATGACAAAAGGAATCTTAGGGAAAAAAGTGGGAATGACTCAAATCTTCACTGAATCTGGTGAATTTATCCCTGTTACTGTCATCGAAGCAACTCCAAACGTTGTTCTTCAAGTGAAAACAGTTGAAACTGATGGTTATGCAGCAGTTCAAGTTGGTTTTGATGACAAACGTGAAGTATTGAGCAACAAACCTGCCAAAGGCCATGTAGCTAAAGCTAACACAGCTCCTAAGCGCTTCATTCGTGAATTCAAAAACATTGAAGGCTTGGAAGTTGGACAAGAAATTACAGTTGAAACTTTCGCAGCTGGTGATGTTGTTGATGTAACTGGTACATCTAAAGGTAAAGGCTTCCAAGGTGTTATCAAACGCCATGGTCAATCACGTGGTCCTATGGCTCACGGTTCTCGTTACCACCGTCGTCCAGGTTCTATGGGTCCTGTTGCACCTAACCGTGTATTCAAAGGTAAAAACCTTGCAGGTCGCATGGGCGGCAACCGTGTAACAATTCAAAACCTTGAAGTTGTACAAGTTGTTCCAGAAAAGAACGTTATCCTTATCAAAGGTAACGTACCAGGTGCTAAGAAATCTCTTATCACTATCAAGTCAGCAGTTAAAGCTGGTAAATAATAAGGAAAGGGGAAATCAGTCGAAATGGCAAACGTAACATTATTTGACCAAACTGGTAAACAAGCTGGTGAAGTAGTTCTTAACGATGCGATCTTTGGTATCGAGCCAAACCAAGCAGTTGTATTTGATGTGATCATCAGCCAACGTGCTAGCCTTCGTCAAGGCACTCACGCAGTTAAAAACCGTTCAGCAGTCTCAGGTGGCGGACGCAAACCATGGCGTCAAAAAGGAACTGGACGTGCTCGTCAAGGTTCTATCCGTTCACCACAATGGCGTGGCGGTGGCGTAGTCTTCGGACCAACTCCACGTTCATACGCGTACAAACTTCCACAAAAAGTTCGTCGCTTGGCACTTAAATCTGTTTACTCAGAAAAAGTTGCTGAAAACAAATTTGTAGCTGTTAACTCACTTGAATTCACAGCTCCAAAAACTGCTGAATTTGCAAAAGTACTTGCAGCATTGAGCATTGATTCTAAAGTCCTTGTTATTCTTGAAGAAGGCAACGAATTCGCAGCTCTTTCTGCTCGTAACATCCCAGGAGTTAAAGTTGCAACTGCAACAACTGCAAGCGTACTTGACATCGCAAATGCAGACAAACTTCTTGTAACTCAAGCAGCTATCTCTAAAATTGAGGAGGTTCTTGCATAATGAATTTGTATGATGTTATCAAAAAACCTGTCATCACAGAAAGCTCAATGGGCCAACTCGAAGCAGGCAAGTATGTATTTGAAGTTGACACTCGTGCACACAAACTCTTGATCAAGCAAGCTGTTGAAGCTGCATTCGAGGGTGTTAAAGTTGCAAATGTTAACACAATCAACGTGAAACCTAAAACAAAACGCGTAGGTCGTTATGTAGGTCGCACAAACAAAGTGAAAAAAGCAATCATCACATTGGCTGCTGATTCAAAAGCGATCGAATTGTTCGCTACAGCTGACGCTGAATAATCAAAGGAGGAATTAACGTGGGTATTAAAGTTTATAAACCAACGACAAATGGCCGTCGTAACATGACTTCTTTGGACTTCGCTGAAATCACAACAAGCACTCCAGAAAAAAGCTTGCTTGTTGCTTTGAAGAGCAAAGCTGGTCGTAACAACAACGGTCGCATCACTGTTCGTCACCAAGGTGGCGGTCACAAACGTTTCTACCGTTTGGTAGACTTCAAACGTAACAAAGATGGCGTTGAAGCAATCGTTAAAACTATCGAGTACGATCCAAACCGTTCAGCAAACATCGCTCTTGTACACTACACAGACGGTGTTAAAGCTTACATCATTGCTCCTAAAGGTCTTGAAGTTGGTCAACGCATCGTTTCAGGCCCAGAAGCAGATATCAAAGTTGGTAACGCACTTCCACTTGCAAACATCCCAGTCGGTACTGTTGTTCACAACATCGAGTTGAAACCAGGTCGCGGTGGTGAGTTGGTTCGTGCTGCTGGTGCATCTGCACAGGTTCTTGGTCAAGAAGGTAAATACGTTCTTGTTCGCCTTCAATCAGGTGAAGTTCGTATGATCCTTGGTACTTGCCGTGCTACTGTTGGTACTGTAGGTAACGAACAACATGGCCTTGTTAACCTTGGTAAAGCAGGTCGTAGCCGTTGGAAAGGTATCCGTCCAACAGTTCGCGGTTCTGTAATGAACCCTAACGATCACCCACACGGTGGTGGTGAAGGTAAAGCACCAGTTGGTCGTAAAGCACCATCTACACCATGGGGTAAACCAGCTCTTGGTTTGAAAACTCGTAACAAGAAAGCTAAATCTGACAAACTTATCGTTCGTCGTCGCAACCAAAAATAATCTATTCTTAGTTGCTTAGCATTCTATATCATCCGCCAACTCGGTAGCCCGCTATGCGGGCAAGCCGCTGTGGTACATATTTTAAAGGAGAAAACACTAAAATGGGACGTAGTCTTAAAAAAGGACCTTTCGTCGATGAGCATTTGATGAAAAAAGTTGAAGCTCAAGCAAACGACGAAAAGAAAAAAGTAATTAAAACTTGGTCACGTCGTTCAACGATCTTCCCAAGTTTCATCGGTTATACAATCGCAGTTTACGATGGACGTAAACACGTACCTGTATACATTCAAGAAGACATGGTAGGTCACAAACTTGGTGAATTTGCACCAACTCGTACTTACAAAGGTCATGCTGCTGACGACAAGAAAACTCGTCGTAAATAATTTAGGAGGAAAACACAATGGCAGAAATTACTTCAGCTAAAGCAACTGCTCGCACAGTACGTGTTTCACCTCGTAAATCACGTCTTGTCTTGGATAACATCCGTGGCAAAAGCGTAGCAGACGCAATCGCAATCTTGAAATTCACACCAAACAAAGCTGCAGGCATTATCGAGGGAGTTTTGAACTCAGCAATCGCTAACGCTGAAAACAACTTTGGTTTGGAAAAAGCTAACTTGGTAGTCAGCGAAGCATTCGCAAACGAAGGACCAACGTTGAAACGTTTCCGTCCACGTGCGAAAGGCTCTGCTTCACCAATCAACAAACGCACAGCTCACATCACTGTAGTTGTGGCAGAGAAATAAGGAGGTAAAAACGTGGGTCAAAAAGTACATCCAATTGGTATGCGTGTTGGCATCATCCGTGATTGGGATGCTAAATGGTATGCTGAAAAAGAATACGCGGATTACCTTCATGAAGATCTTGCAATCCGCAACTTTATCAAAAAAGAATTGGCTGATGCGTCAACATCAACAATCGAAATCGAACGTGCTGTAAACAAAGTTATCGTTTCTATCCACACTGCTAAGCCAGGTATGGTTATCGGTAAAGCTGGTAGCAACGTTGATGCACTTCGTGCTCAATTGAACAAATTGACTGGTAAACAAGTACACATCAACATCATCGAAATCAAACAACCTGATTTGGATGCACACCTTGTTGGTGAGTCAATCGCTCGTCAATTGGAGCAACGTGTGGCATTCCGCCGTGCTCAAAAACAAGCTATCCAACGTGCAATGCGCGCTGGTGCAAAAGGTATCAAAACACAAGTTTCTGGTCGTTTGAACGGTGCTGATATTGCCCGTGCAGAAGGCTACTCAGAAGGAACTGTTCCTCTTCATACACTTCGTGCGGATATCGACTACGCTTGGGAAGAAGCTTTGACAACTTACGGTAAACTTGGTATCAAAGTATGGATCTACCGTGGTGAAGTTCTTCCAGCTCGTAAAAACACTAAAGGAGGTAAATAACAAATGTTAGTACCTAAACGTGTAAAACACCGTCGTGAATTCCGTGGAAAAATGCGCGGTGAAGCTAAAGGTGGAAAACAAGTAGACTTTGGTCAATACGGTCTTCAAGCAACTACTAGCTCATGGATTACAAACCGCCAAATCGAAGCTGCCCGTATCGCTATGACGCGTTACATGAAACGTGGTGGTAAAGTTTGGATCAAGATCTTCCCACACAAATCATACACTGCTAAAGCTATCGGTGTACGTATGGGTTCTGGTAAAGGTGCTCCTGAAGGTTGGGTAGCTCCAGTTAAACGCGGTAAGGTTATGTTTGAAGTAGCTGGCGTTTCTGAAGAAATCGCTCGCGAAGCATTCCGCCTTGCTGGTCACAAATTGCCAGTTAAAGTTAAATTCGTAAAACGTGAAGCAGAATAAGGAGAAGACATGAAACTTCAAGAAATTAAAGATTTTGTAAAAGAACTTCGTGGCCTTTCTCAAGAAGAACTTGCTAAGAAAGAAAACGAATTGAAGAAAGAACTCTTCGAACTTCGTTTCCAAGCTGCTGCTGGTCAACTTGAGCAAACTGCTCGTTTGAACGAAGTGAAGAAACAAATTGCACGTATCAAGACTGTGCAATCTGAAACTAAATAATAGATTGGGAAAGGAGAATTTCAATGGAACGCAATAATCGTAAAGTTCTTGTTGGACGCGTAGTATCTGACAAAATGGACAAAACAATCACAGTTGTAGTTGAAACTAAACGTAACCACCCAGTCTATGGTAAACGTATTAACTACTCTAAAAAGTACAAAGCTCATGATGAAAACAATGTTGCTAAAGAAGGCGATATCGTTCGTATCATGGAAACTCGCCCACTTTCAGCTACAAAACGTTTCCGTCTTGTAGAAGTTGTGGAAGAGGCAGTTATCATTTAATCAACCTGAAAGGAGAAAATTGACATGATTCAAACAGAAACTCGTTTGAAAGTTGC
Source organism: Streptococcus sp. 29896 (assembly GCF_032594915.1). NCBI lineage: Bacteria > Bacillati > Bacillota > Bacilli > Lactobacillales > Streptococcaceae > Streptococcus > Streptococcus suivaginalis. The sequence goes on from NZ_CP118733.1 coordinate 64,288, forward strand.
TGATAACAGTGGCGCACGTGAAATCTTGACAATCAAAGTTCTTGGTGGTTCAGGACGTAAATTCGCGAACATCGGCGACATCATCGTTGCTTCAGTAAAACAAGCTACTCCTGGTGGTGCGGTTAAAAAAGGTGACGTTGTTAAAGCCGTTATCGTTCGTACTAAGACAGGTGCTCGTCGTGCTGATGGTTCATACATCAAATTCGATGAGAATGCTGCAGTTATCATCCGTGAAGACAAAAACCCTCGCGGAACTCGTATCTTTGGCCCAGTGGCACGCGAATTGCGTGATGGCGGTTTCATGAAAATTGTTTCATTGGCACCAGAAGTACTTTAATCTAACAAACTAAGTCCCCTGGTTACATTACTAACCAGGGTGCCCATTAGGGCGTAAGAAATTATAGGAGAAATCAAATGTTTGTAAAAAAAGGCGATAAAGTTCGCGTAATCGCTGGTAAAGACAAAGGCGTTGAAGCTCTTGTTGTAACAGCACTTCCAAAAGTAAACAAAGTTATTGTTGAAGGTGTTAACATCGTTAAGAAACACCAAAAACCAAACAGCGAAAACCCTCAAGGCGCTATCGTTGAAAAAGAAGCTCCAATCCATGTGTCAAACGTTCAAGTTCTTGACAAAAATGGTGTTGCAGGACGCGTTGGTTACAAGTTTGTAGACGGCAAAAAAGTTCGCTACAACAAAAAATCAGGCGAAGTGCTTGATTAATCACGAAGGAAAGGAGAAGTATAATGGCAAATCGTTTAAAAGAAAAATATCTTAATGAAGTAGTTCCTGCTTTGACTGAACAATTTAACTATTCTTCAGTTATGGCTGTGCCAAAAGTTGATAAGATCGTTTTGAACATGGGTGTTGGTGACGCTGTTTCTAACGCTAAAAACCTTGAGAAAGCTGCTCAAGAATTGGCTTTGATCTCAGGTCAAAAACCACTTATCACTAAAGCTAAGAAATCAATCGCCGGCTTCCGTCTTCGTGAGGGTGTTGCGATCGGTGCGAAAGTAACTCTTCGTGGCGAACGTATGTATGAGTTCTTGGACAAATTGGTTACAGTTTCACTTCCACGTGTACGTGACTTCCACGGTGTACCAACTAAGTCATTCGACGGACGTGGTAACTACACACTTGGTGTGAAAGAGCAATTGATCTTCCCAGAAATCAACTTCGACGATGTTGATAAGACTCGCGGTATGGATATCGTTATCGTTACAACTGCTAACACTGACGAAGAATCACGTGCATTGCTTACTGGCCTTGGTATGCCGTTTGCAAAATAAGAGGGAGAGAATAAATGGCTAAAAAATCAATGATCGCTAAGAACAAACGCCCAGCTAAGTTCTCTACACAAGCTTACACACGCTGTGAAAAATGTGGACGTCCACACTCAGTTTACCGCAAATTCAAATTGTGCCGTGTATGCTTCCGCGACTTGGCTTACCTTGGACAAATTCCTGGCGTAACAAAAGCTTCTTGGTAAGATAAGATGTGAGAGCGTTTAGCAACCAACGCAAAGATAGGAGATTTGACGATGAAGTTTACTTCTAGGAAAATCTATCTTCTTTGCTAAGGTTGTAGCTCGAACTCAATTAAAACATGATACTAAGGGCGTGACGGACAAAGTGAAAATAGGAACTCTAGCGAAGAACGCTTGCGTTCTAGATAGAGTTATCTTTTTCACACAGGCCGTAGCCTGTGTTCAAATGTTAGGATGCAATAGCATCATACTAGCAAATTCAAACTTTGCATTGCCTATCAGGCACACATTAACTAGCAAGTGATCCAATCAAACTGCTAGTAAGAGGAGAAACAACAAATGGTTATGACTGACCCAATTGCAGATTTTTTGACACGTATTCGTAACGCTAACCAAGCAAAACACGAAGTGCTTGAAGTTCCTGCATCAAACATCAAAAAAGGTATTGCTACAATCCTTAAAAACGAAGGTTTTGTGAAAAACGTTGAATTCATCGAAGATGACAAACAAGGCATCATCCGTGTATTCTTGAAATACGGACCAAACGGTGAAAAAGTTATCACTAACTTGAAACGCGTTTCAAAACCAGGTCTTCGTGTTTACTCAAAACGTGAAGATATTCCAAAAGTTCTTAACGGACTTGGTATCGCAATCATCTCAACATCAGAAGGTCTTTTGACTGACAAACAAGCTCGTCAAAAGAACGTTGGTGGTGAGGTTATCGCATACGTTTGGTAATTGGATGATATCAAGAGCGTAGTGACCCAAGTGAAAATAGGAAATCAAACGAAGAATACTTGCATTCAAGTTTGATTTATCTTTTTCACACAGGTCACAGCTCGGGTTCAAATCTAATAATCTGATTTGAAGGTATCATAAAACCTGCTCATTCGAACACGGGCTAAAGTCTGTGTAAAAAAGACAATCCTTCCTCGAAGCTTAGGCTTCTGCGTCAGTATTCCTATTTTTACATTGACTTCTTAACGCCCTCTGTATCATGAGCCCCCGTGAAAACTAGTCGCTAGACGGCTTGATAATTTAACAGGAGAATTAAAAAATATGTCACGTATTGGTAATAAAGTAATTACATTGCCTGCTGGTGTTGAGCTTGCTCAAAACAACGGCGTGGTAACTGTAAAAGGACCTAAAGGGGAATTGACTCGTGAATTCCCAACTGCTATTGAAATCCGTGTGGAAGGTACAGAAGTTACTCTTCACCGTCCAAACGATTCAAAAGAAATGAAGACTATTCACGGTACTAGCCGTGCTAACCTCAACAACATGGTTGTTGGTGTTTCTGAAGGCTTCAAAAAAGAACTTGAAATGCGTGGTGTCGGTTACCGTGCTCAATTGGCTGGTAACAAATTGACACTTGCTGTTGGTAAATCACATCCAGATGAAGTGGTTGCACCAGAAGGTATTACATTTGAAGTTCCAACACCAACACAAATCGTCGTGTCTGGTATCAACAAAGAAGTTGTTGGTCAAACAGCAGCTTATATCCGTAGCCTTCGTGCTCCTGAGCCATACAAAGGTAAAGGTATCCGCTACGTTGGTGAATTCGTTCGCCGTAAAGAAGGTAAAACAGGTAAATAATAGCTTGCTGAGGTGGCTTAGCCACCTGGCTGACTATTTCTCAAATTGTTTCGTAAGAAACAGAATCATACATTAAGAGGTGAATATTGTGATTTCAAAACCAGATAAAAACAAAATCCGCCAAAAACGCCACCGTCGCGTTCGCGGTAAAATCTCTGGAACTGCTGCTCGCCCACGTTTGAACATTTTCCGTTCTAATACAGGCATCTACGCTCAAGTGATTGATGACGTAGCGGGTGTAACGCTCGCAAGCGCTTCTACTCTTGATAAAGAAGTTTCAAAAGGTACTAAGACAGAACAAGCTGTTGTTGTAGGTAAACTCGTTGCTGAACGCGCGGTAGCTAAAGGTATTTCTGAAGTGGTCTTTGACCGCGGTGGATATCTCTATCACGGACGTGTGAAAGCTTTGGCTGAATCAGCTCGTGAAAACGGATTGAAATTCTAATAGGGAGGACACTAAGAAATGGCATTCAAAGATAACGCAGTTGAAATTGAAGAACGCGTAGTAGCCATCAACCGTGTTACAAAAGTTGTTAAAGGTGGACGTCGTCTTCGTTTTGCAGCTCTTGTGGTTGTTGGTGACCGTAACGGTCGCGTAGGTTTCGGTACTGGTAAAGCTCAAGAAGTACCAGAAGCTATCCGTAAAGCAGTTGAATCTGCTAAGAAAAACATGATTGAAGTACCAATGGTTGGTACAACAATTCCTCACGAAGTTCGCTCAGAATTTGGCGGCGCTCGTGTATTGTTGAAACCTGCTTCAGAAGGTTCTGGGGTTGCTGCCGGTGGTGCAACTCGTGCCGTAATCGAATTGGCAGGTATCGCAGATGTGACTTCTAAGTCACTTGGTTCAAACACACCAATCAACATCGTTCGCGCAACAGTTGAAGGTTTGAAACAATTGAAACGTGCTGAAGAAGTGGCTGCACTTCGTGGCATTTCAGTTTCTGATTTAGCATAAGAAAGGAGATACTCATGGCTCAAATTAAAATCACTTTGACTAAGTCTCCAATCGGTCGCAAACCAGAACAACGTAAAACAGTTGTTGCACTTGGACTTGGTAAATTGAACAGCTCAGTTGTTAAGGAAGATAACCCAGCTATCCTTGGTATGGTGAACGCTATCTCTCACTTGGTAACTGTCGAAGAAGTAAACTAAGTCATTGTACTTGGTTTTGCCAAACCTAGTTTGTGCAACTTCTAAATAATTAAACAATTGACGAAGTCGCATAGAGAAATCTTTGCGACTTACTGTCAGTATAGTGGCGAGTTTGTGGAAGAAGACTCTTTGGTCTCCACAGGCGCTAGCATTGAAAAAAGAGGAGAAAAATAATGAAACTTCATGAATTGCAACCTGCAACAGGTTCTCGTAAAGTCCGCAACCGTGTAGGTCGTGGTACATCATCAGGTAACGGTAAAACTTCTGGCCGTGGTCAAAAAGGTCAAAAAGCTCGTAGCGGTGGCGGTGTTCGCCCAGGTTTTGAAGGTGGACAAACACCATTGTTCCGTCGTCTTCCAAAACGTGGTTTCACAAACATCAACGCTAAAGAGTACGCAATCGTTAACCTTGATCAATTGAACGCTTTTGAAGATGGTGCAGAAGTAACACCAGTTGTGCTTATCGAAGCTGGAATCGTTAAAGCTGAAAAATCAGGAATTAAGATTCTTGGTAACGGCGAATTGACGAAGAAATTGACAGTTAAAGCTGCTAAATTCTCTAAATCAGCTGAAGAAGCAATCACTTCTAAAGGTGGCTCAGTAGAAGTCATCTAAGAGGTGACAGCCTATGTTTTTTAAACTTTTAAAAGATGCCTTAAAGGTCAAAAACGTACGTAAAAAGATTCTTTTTACCTTGTTTATCCTTTTTGTCTTCCGAATCGGGACTCACATTACTGTTCCAGGTGTGAATGCGAAAAGCCTAGAGGCCCTCTCAAATGTACCATTTTTGAACATGTTGAGTTTGGTCTCTGGTAACGCCATGCGTAACTTTTCTGTATTTGCACTTGGAGTGAGTCCATACATTACCGCATCCATCATTGTTCAGCTCCTACAAATGGATATTCTTCCAAAATTTGTAGAATGGGGCAGACAAGGAGAGGTCGGTCGGCGAAAACTAAATCAAGCTACTCGATACATTTCAGTTGTTTTGGCCTTTGTTCAATCAATCGGTATTATTGCCAGCTTTAATGCCCTCTCAGGTGCTAAGTTGACATCCATGCCTTTGGATTGGAAAACCTATCTCATTATCGGATCTATTCTGACAACAGGATCGGTTATCGTTTCCTGGTTGGGTGAGTTGATTTCTGATAAGGGCTATGGAAATGGTACATCAATGATAATCTTTGCAGGTATCATTTCATCATTGCCAGGAACCTTTTATGAAATCTATGAAGATCGCTTCATCAACATTGAATCTAGTCGTTTAGTAGAGTCTGCGATTTATGTAGCGATTTTGGTAGTTTTGATCTTAGTGGTAATCTACTTTACAACCTTTGTTCAACAAGCTGAATACAAAATTCCAATTCAGTACACCAAACGCGCCCAAGGCGCACCGTCCAGTTCTTACTTGCCGTTGAAGCTGAACCCAGCTGGTGTTATCCCTGTTATCTTTGCAGGTTCCATCACTGCGATTCCAACTTCAATCATCCAATTCTTGGCAAGTCAAAACCGCAGTATTGGTTGGTTATTGAACATTCAGGAATACTTTGATTATTCAACCGTTAAAGGTATGGTTGTTTATGCCCTGCTCATCATTTTGTTTACTTTCTTCTATACTTTTGTTCAGGTTAACCCTGAGAAAACCGCTGAAAGTTTGCAAAAGAGTGCTGCATACATCCACGGTGTTCGTCCAGGAAATGGAACAGAGAAATATCTTTCAACCCTCTTGAAACGATTGGCAGCAATCGGCTCACTCTTCTTGAGCTTCATTGCCCTTCTTCCAATCTTGGCTCAAAATCTATTTGGATTATCTTCAAACATCGCTTTCCTTGGTACCAGTCTGATCATCGTCATCATGACAAGTATCGAAGGTATCAAGCAATTGGAAGGCTACCTTCTTAAGAGAAAATATGTAGGTTTTATGGAAATTACAGACTAGTACGCTAGTCGCTTCCCTTTTAGGGAATTTTGAAATAGGAGCTGAAGTGACGATTGTTAGTCGTCTAGCTCCTATTTTGTTTTTAGATAAGTTTGTCAATAGTGGCAAATTTATGTGAAAACAAAATAAGGAGTTTGTCATGAATCTTTTAATCATGGGCTTACCAGGTGCAGGCAAGGGCACTCAAGCCGCAAAGATTGTTGAAAAATTTAATGTTGCTCATATTTCCACTGGAGATATGTTCCGTGCAGCAATGGCCAATCAAACTGAAATGGGACTTTTGGCTAAGTCATACATCGACAAGGGCGATTTAGTACCAGATGAAGTGACCAACGGTATTGTTAAAGAACGTTTGCTACAAGATGACATCAAAGAAAAAGGTTTCTTGTTGGATGGTTATCCACGCACGATTGAGCAAGCACATGCCTTGGATGCAAGTTTGGCAGATTTGGGCATTGAATTGCAAGGGGTGATTAACATTGAAATCGACCCAGCAAAATTGGTGGAGCGTCTAAGTGGTCGTATCATTCATAAAGAAACGGGAGAAACCTTCCACAAGATCTTCAATCCACCAGTTGGTGATTATAAAGAAGAGGATTTCTACCAACGTGAAGATGATAAACCGGAATCTGTAAAACGCCGTCTAGAAGTCAATATTGCACAAGGTCAGCCAATCATCGACCATTACCGAAACAAAGGTTTGGTTCATGATATCGAAGGTGATCAAGATATCGAAGTGGTTTTTGCTGCGATCGATACAGTTTTAACAAATTTGAAATAATTAAAGGGATTAGGCTTGCGTTTTGTTGACAAACATGATAAAATAGCCTAGTCTGACTTATAATTGTTACCTCTGTGTTCAGAGGGCATCAAATCGAAATTTAGAGAGGGGATACTTTTGCATGGCAAAAGAAGATGTGATTGAAATTGAAGGTAAAGTAGTCGATACTATGCCTAATGCTATGTTCACTGTTGAGTTGGAAAATGGACACCAAGTCCTTGCAACTGTTTCAGGAAAAATCCGTAAAAACTACATCCGTATTTTAGTCGGTGACCGTGTAACTGTTGAGCTTAGTCCTTACGACTTGACGCGTGGCCGTATCACATACCGCTTTAAATAGTCGAAATACTTGGAGGGATTAAACATGAAAGTAAGACCATCGGTCAAACCAATTTGCGAATACTGCAAAGTTATTCGTCGTAATGGTCGTGTTATGGTGATTTGCCCAGCAAACCCTAAACACAAGCAACGTCAAGGTTAAGAAATAGAAAGGAGAAAACATGGCTCGTATTGCTGGAGTTGACATTCCAAATGACAAACGTGTAGTTATTTCATTGACTTATGTTTACGGTATCGGTCTCGCAACTTCTAAGAAAATTCTTGCTGCTGCAGGTATTTCAGAAGATGTTCGCGTAAAAGACTTGACACCTGATCAAGAAGACGCTATCCGTCGTGAAGTTGATGCAATCAAAGTTGAAGGTGACCTCCGTCGTGAAGTTAACTTGAACATCAAACGTTTGATGGAAATCGGTTCATACCGTGGTATCCGTCACCGTCGTGGACTTCCTGTCCGTGGACAAAACACTAAAAACAATGCCCGCACTCGTAAAGGTAAAGCTGTTGCGATCGCAGGTAAGAAAAAATAAAATAGGAGGTAGAAAAATTGGCTAAACCAACACGTAAACGTCGTGTGAAAAAGAATATCGAATCTGGTATTGCTCATATTCACGCAACATTTAATAACACTATTGTTATGATTACTGATGTGCATGGTAACGCTCTTGCTTGGTCATCAGCTGGTGCTCTTGGTTTCAAAGGTTCTCGTAAATCTACACCATTTGCTGCTCAAATGGCTGCTGAAGCTGCTGCTAAATCTGCACAAGAACACGGTCTTAAAACAGTTGAAGTTACCGTTAAAGGCCCAGGTTCAGGTCGTGAGTCTGCTATCCGCGCTCTTGCTGCCGCTGGTCTTGAAGTAACAGCAATTCGTGATGTGACTCCTGTACCACACAATGGTGCTCGTCCTCCAAAACGTCGCCGTGTATAATCATACAAACCATACACAGCTTTTCGTTTAAGAGGGAGTAGGAAATGATTGAGTTTGAAAAACCAACTATAACAAAAATTGATGAAAATAAAGATTTTGGTAGATTTGTAATCGAACCACTTGAGCGTGGTTACGGCACAACTCTCGGAAATTCTCTTCGTCGTGTACTTTTGGCATCTCTTCCAGGTGCTGCTGTAACTTCAATTAAAATTGAGGGAGTATTGCACGAATTCGATACCGTTCCAGGTGTTCGTGAAGATGTTATGCAAATCATTCTTAACATCAAAGGGATTTCTGTAAAATCTTATGTCGAAGACGAAAAGACGATTGAACTTGATGTGGTGGGTCCAGCAGATGTAACTGCAGGCGATATTCTAACAGACAGTGATATTGAAATTGTAAACCCTGATCATCATCTCTTCACCATTGCTGAAGGAGCTAGCTTCAAAGCAGTTCTTAAAGTAAATTCAGGTCGAGGCTATGTTCCTGCTGAAGGAAACAAAAAAGATGATGCACCAGTAGGTACACTTGCTGTGGATTCAATCTACACGCCAGTGAAAAAAGTTAATTACCAAGTTGAACCAGCTCGCGTTGGTAGCAATGATGGTTTTGACAAACTAACACTTGAAATCATGACCAATGGTACAATTGTGCCAGAAGATGCCCTTGGCTTATCTGCTCGTATCTTGATGGAACATTTGGGTCTCTTTACAGACTTAACTGAGGTTGCAAAATCTGCAGAAGTGATGAAAGAAACTGAAGTGGCTTCCGATGATAAGATGTTAGACCGCACAATTGAAGAATTGGATCTCTCAGTACGTTCTTACAACTGTTTGAAACGTGCCGGAATCAATACTGTATTTGATTTGACAGAGAAATCTGAGCCAGAAATGATGAAAGTACGCAATCTTGGCCGTAAGAGTCTTGAAGAAGTCAAAGTTAAATTGGCTGATCTCGGTCTTGGATTGAAGAAAGATAAATAATATAGGAGGAAATCATGGCATACCGTAAACTAGGACGCACTAGCTCACAACGTAAAGCAATGTTGCGCGATTTGACGACAGACCTTTTGATCAACGAATCAATCGTTACAACTGAAGCTCGTGCTAAAGAAATCCGTAAAACAGTTGAAAAAATGATCACACTTGGTAAACGTGGCGATTTGCACGCTCGTCGTCAGGCAGCTGCATTTGTACGTAACGAAATCGCATCTGAAAACTATGATGAAGCTACTGATAAGTACACTTCTACTACAGCACTTCAAAAATTGTTCTCAGAAATCGCACCTCGTTATGCAGAACGCAACGGTGGATACACTCGTATTCTTAAAACTGAACCACGTCGTGGCGATGCAGCCCCAATGGCTATCATCGAATTAGTTTAATAATCATCAATTTTGTTGAGTGTTATGATGATGGAATAGTTACTATTCTTAGTCTAGCTCTGGTCTACTGCTGGGCTTCTGCCCAGCGGTAACACTCATCAGAATAGACGTAACGCTTGTTTACGAAATCACTCTAAAATAGAATGATTTTGTAAGCAGGCGTTTTTAAGTAAGGAGAGGACCTTGTCTCTATCAAAACAATTATTATTTAAGCGTTACATTCAGCCAATTCCACAAGAAAAAGAACTATACATCGGAGTAGAACTAGAGTTTCCCATCGTTTCAAAAGCTGGTAGAGGAACTAAGAGCCAAGACATGGTTTCCTTACTGAGTGACTTGATGGCCCCCTTGCAAGCAATTGCAACTGCATGGGATGATGCAGGAAATATTATCGGAATTCAGACGCCAGCAAAAGACATGCTGGTTTTTGAAGTCACTTATACTACGCTTGAAATTGCTTTCGAAAAAGCAAGTAATCTTCACCAAATCGTAGATCGATTTCAAGACTATCTCCCGATTATTCAAGGTATTCTAAGTGAAAAGGGCTATGAACTACAAGGCAAGGGGCTTCATCCTTATTGGAAGGAGAATGACTACAGTCCAATACCGATAGGCCGCTACAAGCTTTTAATGGCTTATTTAGCCCTTGGAAAGTCTAGAAAGGATTGTCATTCCTTTCTAGATTATGCAGGCTTTATACATGGTAATCAAGTGCAATTTGATGTGGATCGAACATCCGTCCTGCCGGTATTGAATTTTTTTAACCTTTTGGAACCTGTTAAGGCCTATTTGTTTGCCAATTCAGGTCAAGATGAGATTGTTCAAGGGCTGACGATTGCACGTGACTTCTTGTGGGAAAAATCGATGCACGGAGTCATTTCCAAAAATGTTGGGCCATTTGATTGGGGATTTGATCAGCTGGATGATTACCTCGATGTATTGGATCAGTCCGCCATGTTTTGCTGCCAACGAGACGGTGTTGATTACTATTTTCCTCCAATGACCGTCTCTGACTATTTTCAAGCAGAGAGCATCCAAGCTACAGATCTTTTGGGACAAACTAGCGCTCTTATTCCGCAAAACGAAGACATCCAATATCATCGAGCCTATCATTATCAGCTGCTAACAACCCGCAGCACAGTCGAGCTAAGAAGTGTTTGCGCACAACCATTTGACCAGAGCTTTGTACCAACTGCCTTTCAATTAGGGCTGCTCATTAATCGTACAAAGGCAGAAAAATTGATTTCCAACCATTTGCTGTACCGAGAGCAAAAATTTGATATTCCACAAATGCGTCATTTATTTTCTAAAAAGTATCTTGATTCAACCACAAAGTCTCAGATGCATCAGCTATCAAAAGAACTAGTGATCCTTGCAGAAGAAGGCCTACAAATGCGTGATTATGGGGAAGAAATTTATCTACAATCTCTAAAAGAAAAACTAGACCAGTAAAGGTCTAGTTTTTTTGGTATTTTAGAGTAATCGGACATTTATGTCCTGTTCAGGAGATGATATTGTTAGTAGAATGAAAACAAAAATAGGAAGAGGTAGACTATATGTTTTCATCAGAGTACAGAAAAGTTAAGGGAATAGTTGATAAAACCCGCAGAGAGTATTATTTAAAAGGGTGGGAACACAGCGATTGGCACCAAGAGGGGATGCTGGTCTTCTATCAACTCATACAGGAGTACCCAGGGCTTAAGGATAGTCAGAACCTATACGGCTTCTTCAAAGTCCGGTTTCGGAACTACATTAAGGATAAACTTCGCCAACAAGCCAGCCAAAAACGGACCTTTGATCGCATGCAACATGAAGAGATAGGAGATCTGAGCCATTGCTTACGCAGTCCAGGGCTCTTACAAGATGACTTATTGACACTACGAGATGGATTACGGAGCTATTATGACCAGCTATCCCCAACCCAACAAGATAACTATATGAAACTAATCCGAGGCGAACGGTTCAAAGGCCGACAAGAGATGGTGAGAGAACTCAGAGAAGTCTTGAAAGATTTTAGGTGACAAGGGGGATGAAGAAAAAGGAAAAGGAAAAGAAAAAATAAAAAAAGTTTCAAAAAGTTATTGACAAAGGTAGGTTAAGGTGATAGAATAATGGAGTTGTCTCGAGCGAGCAGTTAACAGAGAAGAAACGAAATAAAAAAAGTTTCAAAAAAGTGTTGACAAGTTTCGCAAGAAATGATAAACTAAGATAGTTGTCGCGAGAGAGCGATAACGAACAAGACCTTTGAAAATTAAAGAAGACGAACCAAACGTGCAGGGTGATTTATCTAAGGATAAATCGTCAATAACGAAAAAAACAATAAAACGGAAAGCTAGTGATAGCTTGAGTTTGAATCAAAACTTTTTATGAGAGTTTGATCCTGGCTCAGGACGAACGCTGGCGGCGTGCCTAATACATGCAAGTGGAACGCACTTATATCACCGGAGCTTGCTCCACCGAGATAAGTGAGTCGCGAACGGGTGAGTAACGCGTAGGTAACCTGCCTCATAGCGGGGGATAACTATTGGAAACGATAGCTAATACCGCATAACAGTATTTACCGCATGGTAGATGCTTGAAAGGAGCAACTGCTTCACTATGAGATGGACCTGCGTTGTATTAGCTAGTTGGTGGGGTAACGGCTCACCAAGGCTTCGATACATAGCCGACCTGAGAGGGTGATCGGCCACACTGGGACTGAGACACGGCCCAGACTCCTACGGGAGGCAGCAGTAGGGAATCTTCGGCAATGGGGGCAACCCTGACCGAGCAACGCCGCGTGAGTGAAGAAGGTTTTCGGATCGTAAAGCTCTGTTGTAAGAGAAGAACGGGAGTAGGAGTGGAAAATCTACTCTGTGACGGTATCTTACCAGAAAGGGACGGCTAACTACGTGCCAGCAGCCGCGGTAATACGTAGGTCCCGAGCGTTGTCCGGATTTATTGGGCGTAAAGCGAGCGCAGGCGGTTTGATAAGTCTGAAGTAAAAGGCTGTGGCTTAACCATAGTACGCTTTGGAAACTGTCAAACTTGAGTGCAGAAGGGGAGAGTGGAATTCCATGTGTAGCGGTGAAATGCGTAGATATATGGAGGAACACCGGTGGCGAAAGCGGCTCTCTGGTCTGTAACTGACGCTGAGGCTCGAAAGCGTGGGGAGCGAACAGGATTAGATACCCTGGTAGTCCACGCCGTAAACGATGAGTGCTAGGTGTTGGGTCCTTTCCGGGACTCAGTGCCGCAGCTAACGCATTAAGCACTCCGCCTGGGGAGTACGACCGCAAGGTTGAAACTCAAAGGAATTGACGGGGGCCCGCACAAGCGGTGGAGCATGTGGTTTAATTCGAAGCAACGCGAAGAACCTTACCAGGTCTTGACATCCCAGTGACCGTCCTAGAGATAGGATTTTTCTTCGGAACACTGGTGACAGGTGGTGCATGGTTGTCGTCAGCTCGTGTCGTGAGATGTTGGGTTAAGTCCCGCAACGAGCGCAACCCCTATTGTTAGTTGCCATCATTCAGTTGGGCACTCTAGCGAGACTGCCGGTAATAAACCGGAGGAAGGTGGGGATGACGTCAAATCATCATGCCCCTTATGACCTGGGCTACACACGTGCTACAATGGCTGGTACAACGAGTCGCAAGTCGGTGACGGCAAGCTAATCTCTTAAAGCCAGTCTCAGTTCGGATTGTAGGCTGCAACTCGCCTACATGAAGTCGGAATCGCTAGTAATCGCGGATCAGCACGCCGCGGTGAATACGTTCCCGGGCCTTGTACACACCGCCCGTCACACCACGAGAGTTTGTAACACCCGAAGTCGGTGAGGTAACCTTTTAGGAGCCAGCCGCCTAAGGTGGGATAGATGATTGGGGTGAAGTCGTAACAAGGTAGCCGTATCGGAAGGTGCGGCTGGATCACCTCCTTTCTAAGGAAATGGAACCTGTACGTTAGTCTTCTTTAATTTTGAGAGGTCTTGTGGGGCCTTAGCTCAGCTGGGAGAGCGCCTGCTTTGCACGCAGGAGGTCAGCGGTTCGATCCCGCTAGGCTCCATTAACAACGGAAGTTGTTAAAGTTTTGTCCATTGAAAATTGAATATCTATCAAACATTCCTGATGTATCGATTAAGATACATTAAGAAATAGTAACAAGAAAATAAACCGAAAACGCTGTGAATATTTAATGAGTTTTCTAATTTTTGAAAAAAAGTTAGGTTAATAAGGTTAAGTTAATAAGGGCGCACGGTGGATGCCTTGGCACTAGAAGCCGATGAAGGACGTGACAAACGACGAAATGCTTTGGGGAGTTGTAAGTGAGCGAAGATCCAGAGATGTCCGAATGGGGGAACCCGGCAGGTTGATGCCTGTCACTCACTACTGTTAAGGTAGTGTAGAGGAAGACGCAGTGAACTGAAACATCTAAGTAGCTGCAGGAAGAGAAAGCAAAAGCGATTGCCTTAGTAGCGGCGAGCGAAACGGCAGGAGGGCAAACCGAGGAGTTTACTCCTCGGGGTTGTAGGACTGCAATGTGGACTTAAAGATTATAGAAGAACTACCTGGGAAGGTAGGCCAAAGAGAGTAATAGCCTCGTATTCGAAATAGTCTTTATACCTAGCAGTATCCTGAGTACGGCGAGACACGCGAAATCTCGTCGGAATCCGGGAGGACCATCTCCCAACCCTAAATACTCTCTAGTGACCGATAGTGAACCAGTACCGTGAGGGAAAGGTGAAAAGTACCCCGGAAGGGGAGTGAAATAGAACCTGAAACCGTGTGCCTACAACAAGTTCGAGCCCGTTAATGGGTGAGAGCGTGCCTTTTGTAGAATGAACCGGCGAGTTACGATATGATGCGAGGTTAAGTTGAAGAGACGGAGCCGTAGGGAAACCGAGTCTGAATAGGGCGCCTTAGTATTATGTCGTAGACCCGAAACCATGTGACCTACCCATGAGCAGGTTGAAGGTGCGGTAAGACGCACTGGAGGACCGAACCAGGGCACGTTGAAAAGTGCTTGGATGACTTGTGGGTAGCGGAGAAATTCCAAACGAACTTGGAGATAGCTGGTTCTCTCCGAAATAGCTTTAGGGCTAGCGTCGACATTAAGAATCTTGGAGGTAGAGCACTGTTTGGATGAGGGGGCCATCTCGGTTTACTGATTTCAGATAAACTCCGAATGCCAAAGATTTATGGTCGGCAGTCAGACTGCGAGTGCTAAGATCCGTAGTCGAAAGGGAAACAGCCCAGACCACCAGCTAAGGTCCCAAAATAATTGTTAAGTGGAAAAGGATGTGGGGTTGCACAGACAACTAGGATGTTAGCTTAGAAGCAGCTATTCATTCAAAGAGTGCGTAATAGCTCACTAGTCGAGTGACCCTGCGCCGAAAATGTACCGGGGCTAAAACAATTTACCGAAGCTGTGGATAACACTTAGGTGTTATGGTAGGAGAGCGTTCTATGTGTGAAGAAGGTATACCGTGAGGAGTGCTGGAACGCATAGAAGTGAGAATGCCGGTATGAGTAGCGCAAGATGGGTGAGAATCCCATCCACCGTAAGACTAAGGTTTCCAGGGGAAGGCTCGTCCGCCCTGGGTTAGTCGGGACCTAAGGAGAGACCGAAGGGTGTATCCGATGGACAACAGGTTGATATTCCTGTACTAGAGTATGAAGTGATGGAGGGACGCAGTAGGCTAACTAAAGCGGGCGATTGGAAGTGCCCGTCTAATCAGTGAGGTGTGATATGAGTCAAATGCTTGTATCTATAACATTGAGCTGTGATGGGGAGCGAAGTTTAGTAGCGAAGTTAGTGACGTCACACTGCCGAGAAAATCTTCTAGCGTTGTATCATACTCTACCCGTACCGCAAACCGACACAGGTAGTCGAGGCGAGTAGCCTCAGGTGAGCGAGAGAACTCTCGTTAAGGAACTCGGCAAAATGACCCCGTAACTTCGGGAGAAGGGGTGCTCAGTTAAACTGAGCCGCAGTGAATAGGCCCAAGCAACTGTTTATCAAAAACACAGCTCTCTGCTAAATCGTAAGATGATGTATAGGGGGTGACGCCTGCCCGGTGCTGGAAGGTTAAGAGGAGGGTTTAGCGTAAGCGAAGATCTGAATTGAAGCCCCAGTAAACGGCGGCCGTAACTATAACGGTCCTAAGGTAGCGAAATTCCTTGTCGGGTAAGTTCCGACCCGCACGAAAGGCGTAATGATTTGGGCACTGTCTCAACGAGAGACTCGGTGAAATTTTAGTACCTGTGAAGATGCAGGTTACCCGCGACAGGACGGAAAGACCCCATGGAGCTTTACTGCAGTTTGATATTGAGTATCTGTACCACATGTACAGGATAGGTAGGAGCCTATGAAGTCGGGACGCCAGTTTCGACAGAGGCGCTGTTGGGATACTACCCTTGTGTTATGGCTACTCTAACCCGGATAGGTTATCCCTATCGGAGACAGTGTCTGACGGGCAGTTTGACTGGGGCGGTCGCCTCCTAAAAGGTAACGGAGGCGCCCAAAGGTTCCCTCAGAATGGTTGGAAATCATTCGCAGAGTGTAAAGGTATAAGGGAGCTTGACTGCGAGAGCTACAACTCGAGCAGGGACGAAAGTCGGGCTTAGTGATCCGGTGGTTCCGTATGGAAGGGCCATCGCTCAACGGATAAAAGCTACCCTGGGGATAACAGGCTTATCTCCCCCAAGAGTTCACATCGACGGGGAGGTTTGGCACCTCGATGTCGGCTCGTCGCATCCTGGGGCTGTAGTCGGTCCCAAGGGTTGGGCTGTTCGCCCATTAAAGCGGCACGCGAGCTGGGTTCAGAACGTCGTGAGACAGTTCGGTCCCTATCCGTCGCGGGCGTAGGAAATTTGAGAGGATCTGCTCCTAGTACGAGAGGACCAGAGTGGACTTACCGCTGGTGTACCAGTTGTCTTGCCAAAGGCATCGCTGGGTAGCTATGTAGGGAAGGGATAAACGCTGAAAGCATCTAAGTGTGAAACCCACCTCAAGATGAGATTTCCCATAACTTTATGTTAGTAAGAGCCCTGAGAGATGATCAGGTAGATAGGTTGGAAGTGGAAGTGTGGCGACACATGTAGCGGACCAATACTAATCGCTCGAGGACTTATCCAAAAAATAAACTAGAGTCAATATTGACAGCGTTGGTAAAACTTGTTAGAATATAGATATTCAATTTTGAGTTGACAAGACTCAGTAGTTAAGTGACGATAGCCTAGGAGATACACCTGTTCCCATGCCGAACACAGCAGTTAAGCCCTAGAACGCCTGAAGTAGTTGGGGGTTGCCCCCTGTGAGATACGGTAGTCGCTTAGCGCAAGGGAGTTTAGCTCAGCTGGGAGAGCATCTGCCTTACAAGCAGAGGGTCAGCGGTTCGATCCCGTTAACTCCCATTTTAAGCGGGTGTAGTTTAGTGGTAAAACTACAGCCTTCCAAGCTGTTGTCGCGAGTTCGATTCTCGTCACCCGCTTTGAACTAAATATGTTCTACCCAAACTTTTGTTTGGGCGCGTAGCTCAGATGGTTAGAGCGCACGCCTGATAAGCGTGAGGTCGGTGGTTCGATTCCACTCGTGCCCATATATGGTCCGTTGGTCAAGGGGTTAAGACACCGCCTTTTCACGGCGGTAACACGGGTTCGAATCCCGTACGGACTGTATTTATTGGAGGATTACCCAAGTCCGGCTGAAGGGAACGGTCTTGAAAACCGTCAGGCGTGTAAAAGCGTGCGTGGGTTCGAATCCCACATCCTCCTTTTGATTAGCGCGGGATGGAGCAGCTAGGTAGCTCGTCGGGCTCATAACCCGAAGGTCGTAGGTTCAAATCCTGCTCCCGCAATTTGGCTCGGTAGCTCAGTTGGTAGAGCAATGGATTGAAGCTCCATGTGTCGGCGGTTCGATTCCGTCTCGCGCCATTAACTTAATATTCTGGAGAGATAGCGAAGAGGCTAAACGCGGCGGACTGTAAATCCGCTCCTTCGGGTTCGGGGGTTCGAATCCCTCTCTCTCCATACCTTTACGGGCATAGTTTAAAGGTAGAACTAAGGTCTCCAAAACCTTCAGTGTGGGTTCAATTCCTACTGCCCGTGTAGATGGCGGGTGTGGTGAAGTGGTTAACACATCAGATTGTGGCTCTGACATTCGGGGGTTCGATTCCCCTCACTCGCCTATTTTTATTAATGGGGTATCGCCAAGCGGTAAGGCAAGGGACTTTGACTCCCTCATTCGTTGGTTCGAATCCAGCTACCCCAGTTACAACTATAAGCCGGCGTGGCGGAATTGGCAGACGCGCTGGACTCAAAATCCAGTGTCCGCAAGGACGTGCCGGTTCGACCCCGGCCGCCGGTATAGTTGAAAAGAACTTTCAAGTTTTTCTTGAAAGTTCTTTCTTTTTGCTTGCATTTTCAATTTTTTATGATATACTTAACAAGTTAACAATTAATTGATTAAGGAAATACTTATGAGTAAGCTTGCGCATTTAATAGAAGTCAAATTACAGGAGATTATCCTGAGTTCTGAAAATCATTTGGAAATTTTGGTTGGGGCTTGCCAGAGTCAAGAAACGCTGACTAATACACAGGAACATATCTTGATGTTGATTGAGAATAAGTCATATACTAGTTCTGAAATCGCCAAGGAATTGGGGGTCAGCCAGGCTGCTATTACCAAGGCTGTTAAATCCTTATTGGCAAAAGATATGTTGATGGGGATGCGGGATGAAAAGGATGCACGTATCATTCGGTATCAGTTGACTGATAAGGCCAAGCCAATTGCTTTAGAACATGCGCATCATCATGAATTAACAATTGCTACTTATGACGAAGTTTTGGCTGCTTATAGCCAAGAGGAACAAGAGATTATCGGTCGTTTTTTGACTGATTTAGTTGGGAAAATTAAAAAGTAATGAGATATATCACTGTTGAAGACTTGTCTTTTTCATATGAACAAGAACCGGTCTTAGAGCACATTCATTATCATTTGGATAGTGGAGAATTTGTAACACTTACTGGAGAGAATGGAGCAGCAAAGTCGACTTTGATTCGTGCGACGCTGGGAATTTTGAAACCTTTGTCTGGCACTGTTGTGATTTCTGATAAGAGTATTTCGGGTAAGAAATTGCGGATGGCCTATCTCCCACAGCAGATTGCTAGTTTTAATGCTGGTTTTCCAAGTACTGTTTTGGAATTTGTTCGTTCGGGGCGTTACCCAAGGCAGGGTTGGTTTAGACGGTTGACGGCTCACGATGAGGAACATGTGAAGAAGAGTTTGGAATCAGTTGGTATGTGGGATCATCGAGATAAAAAACTGGGTTCACTGAGCGGTGGACAAAAGCAACGGGCTGTCATTGCTCGGATGTTTGCATCTGATCCGGATATTTTCATTCTGGATGAGCCGACTACTGGTATGGACAGTGGTACCAAGGATGCCTTTTATAAGTTAATGCACCATTCTGCTAAAAAGCATGGAAAGGCTGTTTTGATGATTACTCATGATCCTGATGAGTTGAGTCGGTATGCAGATCGTAATATTCACTTGGTTCGTGACCAGGCTTCACCTTGGCGTTGTTTCAATGTTCATGATGCGGAACTAGACACGGAGGTTGGCCATGTTTGATCTGTCTATTTTCCAGTATGATTTCATGCAGCGGGCTTTTTTGGCAATTATTGCTATGAGTTTGTTTTCGCCAATCCTGGGTGTTTTTCTCATTCTCAGAAGACAGAGTTTGATGTCAGATACCCTTAGTCACGTTTCCTTAGCAGGTGTGGCGTTTGGTTTGGTTTTGGGGATTTCTCCGACTGTGTCAACCTTACTTGTTGTGATTGTGGCAGCAGTCTTTCTTGAGTACTTGCGGACGATCTATAAAAACTTTATGGAAATTGGTACGGCTATTTTGATGTCAACAGGTCTGGCTATTTCTCTTATTGTCATGAATAAGTCTGGCGGTAAATCGAGTTTGAGTTTAGATCAATATCTATTTGGATCGATTGTCACTATTAGCCAAGAACAGGTCTGGGCTTTGTTTGGTATTGCAGGTGCGGTTATCTTGTTGATGCTTCTTTTCCTACGTCCTATGTATATCTTGACCTTTGATGAGGATACAGCTTTTGTGGACGGTTTACCAGTACGTGCCATGTCTATTGCATTTAATGTGGTGACAGGTGTCGCCATTGCCCTAATGATTCCTGCGGCTGGTGCTCTTTTGGTATCGACCATCATGGTCTTGCCTGCAGCCATTGCACTTCGTCTAGGGAAAAATTTCAAGTCGGTGATTGTGATTGGGATGTCGATAGGTTTCTTTGGAATGGTCACTGGTTTGTTGACGTCTTACTATGCTGAAACACCTGCAAGTGCTAGCATTACCTTGATTTTCATTAGTATTTTCTTACTGGTGAATGTTGTTCAAAAATTTAAAAAATAAGGAGTTAAGATGAAAAAAGTTGGTTTATTATTATTGTCTGTCTCAGCTTTGCTTTTAGGGGCTTGTGGCAATAGCACAGCTTCTGAAGATGGGAAGTTGAATATTGTAACGACCTTTTATCCTGTTTATGAGTTCACCAAGCAGGTAGCAGGTGATGAGGCAAATGTTGATCTGTTGGTTAAGGCTGGGACAGAAGTTCATGGTTATGAGCCGTCAGCTAAAGATATTGCTCGTATCCAAGAGGCAGATGCTTTTGTTTATGAAAATGAAAATATGGAAACATGGGTTCATGATGTTGAAAAATCACTTGATACAACAAAGGTTAATGTGATTAGTGCGACGGAAGGGATGCTCTTGTTACCAGGTAGTGAAGAAGGTGAGGATCACGACCATAGTGAGGAGGGGCATAGCCATGCTTATGATCCGCATGTATGGTTGTCTCCTGAGCGTGCCATCACACTTGTAGAAAATATTCGTGATAGTTTGGTAGCTAAATACCCAGAAAAGAAAGATGCTTTTGAAACAAATGCGGCTGCCTATATTGAGAAATTAGATGCTTTAGATATGAAGTATTCTGAAACATTATCTGCTGCGAAACAGAAATACTTTGTTACACAACATACTGCATTTGCATATTTAGCTTTGGACTATGGTTTGAAACAAGTTTCTATTACAGGTGTTGCTGCAGATGAGGATCCGACTCCATCACGTCTAGCAGAATTGACAGAGTATATCAATAAATATGGTATTAAGTATATCTATTTTGAAGAAAATGCGTCAAAATCTGTTGCAGAAACACTTGCTAAAGAGACTGGGGTTCAGTTGGACGTTCTTAATCCTCTTGAAAGTTTGACGGATGAGGATATGAAAAATGGTAAGGATTATATTTCTGTTATGGAAGATAATCTGACTGCCCTTGAAAAAACAACTTCCCAAGAAGGTTCTGAAATTTTGCCAGAAGAAGGTGCTGAGACTGCGCAAACTGTTTATAATGGTTATTTTGAAGATTCTGCCGTAAAAGATCGTACTCTTTCAGATTATGCAGGTGAGTGGCAATCTGTTTATCCATACTTGCTTGATGGTACACTAGATCAGGTCTGGGATTACAAGGCTAAGATCAAAGGTGGTATGACAGCTGAAGAGTATAAGGCATACTACGACACAGGTTACAAGACAGACGTTGATCAAATCAACATTACAGATAATACCATGGAGTTTGTAGTGGGAGACAAGTCTTACAAGTATACCTATAAGTACGTGGGTTATGAAATTTTGACTTATAAAAAAGGTAACCGTGGTGTTCGTTTCTTATTTGAAGCAACGGATCCAAATGCTGGTGATTACAAGTATGTGCAATTCAGTGACCACAATATTGCTCCTGTTAAGACAGGACACTTCCATATCTATTTTGGTGGAGAGAGCCAAGAAAAACTATTGGAAGAATTGGAAAACTGGCCGACCTACTATCCAGTTGGTTTGACTGGTTTGGAAATCGGTCAGGAAATGCTGGCTCACTAACATAGGAAAATCGACTGAGTATCTTGCTCGGTCTTTCTTCTTGACATTTTTTGACTACAAATGTAAACTGATTGTAGAAATGTGATTGGAGGTGAATGTGTGGAGCAGACAATTTCTGCTGCGGAGTGGCAGGTCATGCGGGTTCTGTGGGCCCATCCTGGTGCGACTTCTCAGGAAATTATTCAGGCCTTGCAGGAAGGCTTTGATTGGCAGGCAACGACCATTAAGACACTTTTAGGTCGTTTGCGGAAGAAAAATTATTTGAGAATGGCTAAGGAAACTAGCAAGTACCACTATTATCCGCTGATCAGTGAAGAAGAACATTTGCAGGGGCAGGTGGAGCTCTTACTAGCTACCATATGTTCCACAAAACAGGGGCAACTGGTTGAAAAACTGCTAGACACAGGGACATTTTCCCAAAAAAGCCTAGAAAATCTAGCCAGCAAAATCTCTCAGCTACAAAAGACTGCACCTGAGCAAATCGCATGTCAATGCTTGGCGGGTCAATGTACCTGTGGGCATCATCATACTCTTCGAAAATCAACCTCAGATGTTGTTGACTTGACTTGATGAACTTCAGTTCTATCTGCATCTGCGTCGCCTAGTCTGAATCTGATTTTAATTGAGTATAAAAAAGGAGAAAGAACATGAAGCAAACTTTGAAATTGAAAAACTTATCCTGTCAGAACTGTGTCAAACATGTGACCAATCACCTCTTGGATTTGGACGGGGTGGAAGAAGTGAAAATCCAGCTGGATCAGCAGTTGGCGGAGGTGGAAACCTCTGTGGCCTATGACTTGGAGCGATACCAAGAGGTGCTGGAAGACACTATCTATGAAGTGGAAGAGTTAATATAAGCGAAAAAGCAGCCGGCGAGCTGCTTTTTATAATGCTTTGAGAAAGTGAGTCAGATCCAGTTGCACTTGTGCAAGTGAAATTTGGTCCCAGAAGCCGTCTGATTGAAAGCGTGGAATCAGGTGGACATGGAAATGGGTGCCAGCATCAAACAAGCGATCGTTGCAGGCTATGGTCACACCGTCAATTGCCAATATTTGACAGAGTTTCTCAGTCAAAAAGACTTCCAAGTCTGATAGCTCATAGCGAATAGCAGGAGAGACTTGGCTGAGCGTGTCATAGTGTTCCTTGCTGATAATCAGCAGATGCCCTGTTTGGACAGGGTCAATGTCCCAGACGACCTTGAAATGCTCCGTCTGGTAGAGAATGTCATTTTCATTGAGTTGGTGACAAAAAATACAGGTCATGTCATTTCTCCTAGGTTAGCAGAAAAGGAAATCACATAGGATTTCCTTGAAAAATATTAATAAGTCAAAACAGAATATTTCTTCTTACCACGACGGATAACGGTCAACTCGCCGTCAATCTTGTCGCTGTCAGAAAGAGTATACTCCAAGTCCTGCACACGCTCACCGTTTACATAGATCGCACCATTTGCTACATCTTCACGAGCTTGGCGTTTTGAGGTGACAATACCAGAGGTAACCAAGAGTTCCACGATGTTTAGGTTGTCTTCAGCCTGTACAGCGTAGTTTGGAACGTTGCTGAGGCCCTGCTTGAGCTCTTTTGCGGACAGGTTTTTGATGTTACCAGCGAACAATTGCTCGGTGATCTTAAGGGCTTGATTATAAGCCTCTTCACCGTGTACCAATGTCACGACTTCCTTAGCCAGAATCTTCTGAGCCAAGCGTTCATGACGAGCTGCGTCAAATTTTTCTTCAATCTCAGCAATCTCATCTAATGACAAGAATGTGAAGATTTTCAAGAAACGAACGGCATCGTCGTCCATGACATTGAGCCAGAATTGGTACATTTCATATGGAGAAGTCTTGTCGGCATCCAACCAAACAGCGTTGCCCTCTGACTTACCAAATTTCTTACCTGTCGAGTCGGTGATAAGTGGTACAGTCATAACGTGACCAGACTTGTCGGCCTTGCGGCGGAGCAATTCAGTACCTGCAGTCATATTGCCCCACTGGTCAGAACCACCGATTTGTAGGGTTACATTGTGCTTGTCGTTGAGCTCGTAGAAGTCATAGCCCTGCATGATTTGGTAGGCAAACTCGGTGTAGGAAATCCCTGTTTCAATCCGTTTTTTCACCGAGTCCTTGCTCATCATGTAGTTGACTGTGTAATATTTGCCGACATCACGAAGGAAGTCGATAAAGCTGATGCCTGAGAACCAGTCGTAGTTGTTGACCATTTCGGCCTTGTTGTCACCATGTTCAAAATCCAAGAAGCGAGAAAGCTGACCTTGGATTTTTGTTACCCAGCCGTCCACGGTGTCTTTGGTTTGCAAGCTGCGCTCCGCATCTTTGAAGGAAGGGTCGCCAATCAGACCAGTAGCTCCACCAACTAGAGCGTAAGGTTTGTGCCCTGCTAATTGCAAGTGACGGCAGACGAGGATTGGTACCAAATGCCCCAAATGCAGGCTGTCGGCAGTTGGGTCGTAGCCAGAATAATAGGATACTTGCCCTTCTGTTAATGCTTTTACTAGGGCTTCTTCGTCTGTCGTTTGAAAGACCAAGCCACGAGCTTTTAGTTCTTCAAAAATGTTCATGCTCTTCTCCTTATAGCTGATTTGAGATTTCTAATACGCCAAAAGAAAACAAGACCAAATTGCTGCAAGCCTTGGATGGCTACAGAAAGGAGGCCTTTTATAGGGCGTGCTAGTCTTCACAATCTAAACTAACGGACCAAGGCCAGGGGCTGGAAATCATTTCCCCTGTTTTTGAACCGCTAGTATCATAAAAATTCCCTCTTATTATACCATGAAATCGTTGAAAAGAAACAAAATTTGGTATAATGGATAGGATAAGGAGTTTTTTATGTCTAAAAACAAGAAAAACAGCCCAAAAGAGCCTTTGAACTTTACAGGACGTGACTGGATAAGTGTTCTTTTGAGAAGTATGAAATTGATGATCAATTCTATCACCGTTATCCTTGGCTTAATCGGGGTATTTGGTGTGGGTGTCGGTTTAGGTTACATTGGCAGTCTTTTTGATTCTGTTGAAGTACCAGAATCGACGGAATTGGTTTCGGAAGTGACACAATTGACACGGATTTCGACGGTCACCTATCAAGATGGGACCCTGGTGTCGGAGGTCAATTCGGATTTGCTGCGTACTCCAGTTGAGAGTGCTCAAATTTCGGACTACCTCAAGCAAGCGGTCATTGCAACAGAGGATGAGACCTTTGAAAGCCATAATGGTGTGGTGCCTAAAGCGGTGATTCGAGCTGCCCTGGGTTCAGTAGGACTCGGTTCGTCAAGTGGTGGTTCGACCTTGACCCAGCAGTTAATCAAACAGCAGCTAGTAGGGGATGCACCGACCTTTTCTCGAAAGGCAAATGAAATTGTCTCAGCCCTTGCCTTGGAGCGGACTATGACCAAGGAAGAAATCTTAACAACCTATCTCAATGTCTCGCCCTTTGGCCGTAATAACCAAGGTAAGAACATCGCAGGGGTAGAAGAGGCAGCCCAAGGGATTTTTGGAAAACCTGCTAGTGAATTGACAGTTCCGCAAGCGGCCTTTATTGCCGGTTTGCCCCAGAGTCCGATTGTTTACTCGCCTTACTCATCAGATGGTAGCCTGAAATCCGCTGAAAATATGAGTTACGGGCTTGCTCGCTACAAGGACGTTCTGTACAACATGTATCGTGCGGGATACCTGACAAGGGAAGAGTACGAAACCTATCAAGCCTATGACATTACACAGGATTTCCTTGCTCCGAACCCTGTCACTGGAGATACCAAAGACTTCTTGTATTACGCTGTTATGGATGAGGCCAAGGAGCGGATGTACGATTACTTGGTGACTCGGGACAAGGTGTCAGAGAGTGAATTGAAAAATGACGAAACGGTCGCAGCTTATAGAGAAATGGCTGCCGAAGAGTTGAGCTTAGGTGGTTACATCATTAAAAGTACTGTCAATAAGACCATCTATGATGCTATGCAAGCAGCTACTGCTAATTATGGATATTTGCTTGATGATGGTGGTGCCCTAGTTGAAACTGGCTCAGTATTGTTGAACAATAAGACAGGTGCAGTTTTAGGTTTTGTTGGAGGTAGAGATTATTCTCAGAACCAAAACAACCATGCCTTTAGTACATTACGTTCGCCGGCTTCGACGATAAAACCTATTCTTGCTTATGGAATTGCTATTGATCAAGGGTTGATGGGGTCTGCCAGTGTGTTGTCAGATTATCCTGCAACCTTCTCAAGTGGCGAGCAAATTATGCATGTCAATAGTATTGGTACTGGGAAAATAGATTTACAGACGGCTCTTAATCGGTCTGTGAATATTCCGGCATTTTGGACATATAAGTTATTGCAACAGTCCGGTGTTGATGTTCAGAGTTATATGGAAAAAATGAATTATCAGATTTCTAACTATGATATTGAAAGTCTCCCTCTTGGTGGAGGTGTAGAGGTTTCTGTAGCGACGAATACAAATGCATATCAAACCTTAGCAAATGGTGGGGTTTACAACGAGCGCTATATCGTTGAAAGTATAACAGCTCCAGATGGCACAGTTATTTATCAACATATTGCTGAACCTGTACAGGTGTACTCTAAAGCTACTTCAAGCATTATGATGCAATTGTTAAAAGGAGTTATTTCTTCTGGTGTAACAACAAACTATGCTACTTGGATGCAGTCAATAAATCCTCAAATTATGGCAAAGACAGATATCGTTGGTAAGACAGGTACTAGTAGTGGAGCAGCTGATGCTTGGCTGATGTTAGCAACGCCACAGATTACATTAGGAACTTGGGCTGGTTATGATGATAATACTAGGATGGCTGACCTAGCTAGCTATAACAACAATCCACATTATGTTGCATATTTATCAAACGCTATTTATCAAGCGGCACCTGAATTATTTGAAGGTCGATTCGAGTTGGATGACTCCGTGATCTCCTCTAGTGTGGTGGCTTCGACTGGTCAACGTCCAGGAAGTGTTCAGGTCAATGGCTTTACCTACAATGTTTCGGGAGCTATGACTACGAGTTACTGGGCTAAGAATGGAGCGCCTACAGCGAGCTATAAGTTTATGATTGGCGGAACAGATAGTGACTATGCAACAGCTTGGAATTCTCTCTTTGGCTCGCAGACGAGAAAAAACAGTAGTTCTTCATCGAGTCGCTCTTCTTCATCAGGTGCCTCAAGAAATAGTTCTTCGTCAGAAACATCCACATCTTCTGACACAGAAACTTCAACGGCGAATGATGGGGAATAATCTTGCAAGTTTGCAGAAAATATGGTAAAATAGATTAAATTATTTGTCGTGTGTCTTGGTTGAAATATTGTCCAATCAAGGCTTACAGCAGTTAAATCATACTTGAACAAGGAAGATTTAACTGCTCTTTTTGTGTCTATTTGATGGATTTTTAGGAATTGTAATGTATTCTTAAAGATTCTAAAAATTCTAACAAAAGGCAAATGTGTTTGATTTTGCAGAAAAATCAATAGAAAAATAGAGGAGAATTAACTTGGCAGGACATGACGTTCAATACGGGAAACATCGTACCCGTCGTAGTTTTTCAAGAATCAAGGAAGTTCTTGATTTACCAAATTTGATTGAAATCCAAACGGATTCTTTCCAGGATTTTCTTGACCATGGCTTGAAGGAAGTCTTTGAAGATGTGCTTCCGGTTTCTAACTTTACAGAAACCATGGAATTGGAATTTGTTGGTTACGAATTAAAGGAACCAAAATATACCTTGGAAGAGGCGCGTGCACACGATGCCAACTATTCTGCACCAATTTTCGTTACCTTCCGTTTGATCAACAAGGAAACTGGTGAAATTAAAACCCAAGAGGTCTTCTTCGGTGAATTCCCAATCATGACTGAAATGGGTACCTTCATCATCAACGGTGCAGAGCGGATTATCGTTTCTCAGTTGGTACGTTCACCAGGTGTTTATTTCAACGATAAGGTGGATAAAAACGGTAAGGTTGGTTACGGCTCAACTGTTATCCCTAACCGTGGTGCCTGGTTGGAATTGGAAACAGATTCTAAGGATATTGCCTATACCCGTATCGACCGTACGCGTAAGATTCCATTTACAACGCTGGTGCGTGCGCTTGGTTTCTCAGGTGACGATGAAATCTTCGATATCTTTGGTGATAGCGAATTGGTTCGCAATACTGTCGAGAAAGACATCCACAAGAACCCTGCTGATTCTCGTACAGATGAAGCCCTCAAGGAAATCTATGAGCGCCTTCGTCCAGGTGAACCAAAGACAGCTGAAAGCTCTCGTAGCCTTTTGACTGCTCGTTTCTTTGACCCACGTCGTTACGATTTAGCACCTGTTGGTCGTTACAAAATCAATAAAAAGCTCAACCTTCGTACACGCTTGTTTAATCAAACACTTGCGGAGCACGTGATCAATGGTGAAACAGGCGAAATCGTCTTGGAAGCAGGTACAGTCTTGAGCCGTGATATTTTGGACCGTATTGAAGATCAGTTTGACGAGCTCAACTTGGTGGAATATATTCCAAATGATTCCGCTGTTTTAACTGAGCCAGTTCTTTTGCAGAAATTCAAGATTGTTGCACCAAAAGATCCAGATCGTGTAGTCACTGTGATTGGTAATGCTAATCCGGCGGAAAACGTACGTACAGTAACACCTGCGGACATCTTGGCCGAGATGAGCTACTTCCTCAACTTGGCTGAAGGTCTTGGTCGTGTAGATGATATTGACCACTTGGGTAACCGTCGTATTCGTGCCGTTGGTGAATTGCTTGCCAACCAAGTACGTATCGGTTTGACTCGTATGGAACGTAACTTGCGTGAGCGTATGTCTGTTCAAGACAATGAAGTATTGACGCCACAACAAATCATCAATATCCGTCCTGTTACAGCCGCGATCAAAGAATTCTTTGGTTCATCTCAGTTGTCACAGTTCATGGACCAACACAACCCGCTTTCTGAGTTGTCTCACAAACGCCGTTTGTCAGCCTTGGGACCTGGTGGTTTGACTCGTGACCGTGCTGGTTATGAGGTTCGAGACGTTCACTACACCCACTATGGTCGTATGTGTCCGATTGAAACACCTGAGGGACCAAACATCGGTCTGATCAACAACTTGTCTTCTTACGGACACCTTAACAAGTATGGTTTCATCCAAACACCGTACCGCAAGATCGACCGTGCAACTGGTACAGTAACGAACGAAATCGTTTGGTTGACAGCGGATGAAGAAGATGCCTACATCGTAGCACAATCAACTTCACCACTTGATGAAAACAACCGTTTCGTTGATAAGATTGTTATGGGACGTCACCAAGGTAACAACCAAGAGTTTCCAGCAGATTCAGCAGACTTCATGGATGTTTCACCTAAACAGGTAGTTGCCGTTGCGACAGCATGTATTCCTTTCTTGGAAAACGATGACTCCAACCGTGCCCTCATGGGTGCCAACATGCAACGTCAGGCTGTTCCATTGATTGATCCAAAAGCACCTTACGTTGGTACAGGTATGGAATACCAGGCTGCCCATGACTCAGGTGCGGCAGTTATTGCCCAACATGATGGTAAGGTTGTTTACGCAGATGCGGACAAGGTAGAAGTACGTCGTGAAGATGGTTCCTTGGATGTTTACAGCATTCAGAAATTCCGTCGTTCAAACTCAGGTACTGCCTACAACCAACGTACCCTTGTGAAATTGGGTGATGTCGTTGAAAAAGGTGACTTCATCGCAGATGGTCCTTCTATGGAACGTGGGGAAATGGCTCTTGGTCAAAACCCTATCGTTGCCTACATGACTTGGGAAGGTTACAACTTCGAGGACGCGGTTATCATGTCTGAACGCCTTGTGAAAGACGATGTCTATACATCTGTTCACTTGGAAGAATACGAATCAGAAACACGCGATACCAAGTTAGGCCCTGAAGAAATCACACGCGAAATTCCAAACGTTGGTGAAGATGCTCTTCGCAACTTGGATGAAATGGGTATTATCCGTATCGGTGCCGAAGTTAAAGAAGGCGACATTCTTGTTGGTAAAGTTACACCAAAAGGTGAAAAAGATCTTTCTGCTGAAGAGCGCCTCTTGCACGCAATCTTCGGTGACAAGTCACGTGAAGTACGTGATACATCTCTTCGTGTACCTCACGGTGCAGATGGTGTCGTTCGTGATGTGAAAATCTTTACTCGTGCCAACGGTGATGAATTGCAATCAGGTGTTAACATGTTGGTTCGTGTTTACATCGCTCAAAAACGTAAGATCAAGGTCGGAGATAAGATGGCCGGTCGTCACGGTAACAAGGGTGTCGTTTCACGTATTGTACCTGTTGAGGATATGCCATATCTTCCAGACGGAACACCAGTTGACATCATGTTGAACCCACTCGGGGTGCCATCACGTATGAACATCGGTCAGGTTATGGAACTTCACTTGGGTATGGCGGCTCGCAACTTGGGCATTCATATCGCAACACCAGTTTTCGATGGTGCAAGTTCAGAAGACCTCTGGTCAACTGTTAAAGAAGCAGGTATGGACTCAGATGCCAAAACCATTCTTTACGATGGACGTACAGGTGAGCCGTTTGACAACCGTGTATCTGTCGGTGTCATGTACATGATCAAGCTTCACCACATGGTTGATGATAAACTTCATGCTCGCTCAGTCGGACCATACTCACTCGTTACCCAACAGCCACTCGGAGGTAAGGCTCAGTTTGGTGGACAGCGTTTCGGTGAGATGGAGGTTTGGGCCCTTGAAGCCTATGGTGCTTCAAACGTCCTCCAAGAAATCTTGACTTACAAGTCAGATGATGTGACAGGCCGTCTTAAAGCCTATGAAGCCATCACAAAAGGTAAACCAATTCCAAAACCAGGTGTTCCAGAATCATTCCGCGTTCTTGTCAAAGAATTGCAATCACTTGGTTTGGATATGCGTGTCCTTGATGAAGATGATAATGAAGTAGAATTGCGTGACCTTGATGAAGGTGAAGATGATGATATCATCCACGTAGATGATCTTGAAAAAGCACGTGCAAAAGCAGCAGCTGACGCAGCGGCAGCCTTTGCAGCAGAAGAGGCAGCAGGAAAAGAATAATCAAAATGAAGGAAACGGTTGGTCCTATTCCCCTTTTAAGAGGAAAGAAGGACTAACTGAGGACTTCGGTTTTATGACTGGGAGGAGAACAGACTTCTGCTTTCAGCGACCTGATGTCAATGATTCAAGAATTCGAGGTGTGACTCATCCACCTCTCACAAGAAAAGAAAGGGATTATTAGTGGTTGACGTAAATCGATTTAAAAGTATGCAAATCACGTTAGCTTCACCAAGCAAAGTCCGTTCATGGTCTTATGGTGAGGTTAAAAAACCTGAAACAATCAACTACCGTACACTCAAGCCAGAGCGCGATGGACTCTTTGACGAAGTCATCTTTGGTCCAACTAAAGACTGGGAGTGTTCGTGTGGAAAATACAAGCGAATCCGTTACAAAGGTATCGTTTGTGACCGCTGTGGTGTTGAAGTGACTCGTGCCAAAGTCCGTCGTGAACGTATGGGACACATTGAGTTGAAAGCACCAATTTCACATATCTGGTATTTTAAAGGAATTCCAAGCCGTATGGGCTTGACCTTGGATATGAGCCCACGTGCCTTGGAAGAAGTTATCTACTTCGCAGCTTACGTGGTGATCGATCCGAAAGATACACCGCTTGAGCACAAATCTATCATGACAGAGCGCGAATACCGTGAGCGTTTGCGTGAATACGGTCATGGTTCCTTCGTTGCCAAAATGGGTGCTGAGGCCATCCAAGACCTCTTGAAACAGGTTGATCTTCCAAAAGAAATTGCAGCCTTGAAAGAAGAATTGAAAACAGCTTCTGGTCAAAAACGCATTAAAGCAGTTCGCCGCTTGGATGTATTGGATGCCTTCTACAAATCTGGTAACAAGCCTGAGTGGATGATTCTCAATATCCTTCCAGTTATTCCACCAGATTTGCGTCCGATGGTGCAGTTGGACGGTGGCCGTTTTGCCGCATCTGACTTGAACGAACTCTACCGCCGTGTTATCAACCGTAACAACCGTTTGGCTCGCCTCTTGGAACTCAATGCTCCAGGTATCATCGTGCAAAACGAAAAACGGATGCTCCAAGAAGCTGTGGATGCTTTGATTGACAATGGTCGTCGTGGTCGTCCAATTACAGGACCAGGTAGCCGTCCGCTTAAATCACTCAGCCACATGCTTAAAGGTAAGCAAGGACGTTTCCGTCAAAACTTGCTTGGTAAGCGTGTTGACTTCTCAGGACGTTCCGTTATCGCCGTTGGTCCAACGCTGAAAATGTACCAATGTGGTGTGCCACGTGAAATGGCAATCGAGCTCTTCAAACCGTTTGTTATGCGCGAAATCGTTGCCCGTGATATTGCTGGTAACGTCAAAGCCGCGAAACGTTTGATTGAACGTGGTGATGATCGTATCTGGGATATCTTGGAAGAAGTGATCAAAGAACACCCAGTTCTTTTGAACCGCGCACCTACCCTTCACCGTTTGGGTATCCAGGCTTTTGAGCCAGTTCTGATCGACGGTAAAGCCCTTCGTTTGCACCCGCTTGTCTGTGAAGCCTACAACGCCGACTTCGACGGTGACCAGATGGCGATTCACGTTCCATTGTCAGAAGAAGCACAAGCAGAAGCACGTATCCTTATGCTTGCAGCAGAACACATCCTTAACCCTAAAGATGGTAAACCAGTCGTAACACCATCTCAGGATATGGTTTTGGGGAACTACTACTTGACCATGGAAGATGCTGGTCGTGAAGGTGAAGGTATGGTCTTCAAGGATGCGGATGAAGCTGTTATGGCTTACCGCAACGGCTATGTTCACTTGCATACCCGTGTTGGTATCGCAACAGATAGCCTAGACAAGCCTTGGAAAGACAACCAAAAACACAAGGTCATGATGACAACTGTTGGTAAAATCTTCTTCAACGCGATTATGCCTGAGGGCCTTCCATACTTGCAAGAGCCAAACAATGCCAACTTGACAGAGGGAACACCTGATAAATACTTCTTGGAACCAGGTTCAGATATCAAGGCTGCTATCGCAGAATTACCAATCAACCCACCATTCAAGAAGAAAAATCTTGGAAACATCATCGCTGAAATCTTCAAGCGTTTCCGTACAACTGAAACCTCAGCCCTGCTTGACCGTTTGAAAGACTTGGGTTACTATCACTCAACACTTGCTGGTTTGACAGTGGGTATTGCCGATATCCCAGTTATCGACAACAAGGCTGAAATCATTGAAGAATCTCACGAACGTGTGGAACAAATCAAGAAACAATTCCGTCGTGGTATGATTACCGACGATGAGCGTTATGCAGCTGTTACAGATGAATGGCGTTCGGCTAAGGAAAAATTGGAAAAACGTCTGGTTGAAAAACAAGATCCGAAGAACCCAATCGTTATGATGATGGACTCTGGTGCCCGTGGTAACATTTCCAACTTCTCCCAGTTGGCCGGTATGCGTGGTCTGATGTCAGCTCCGAACGGACGTATCATGGAATTGCCTATCTTGTCTAACTTCCGTGAAGGTCTTTCTGTATTGGAAATGTTCTTCTCAACTCACGGTGCCCGTAAGGGTATGACGGATACGGCCTTGAAGACAGCCGATTCAGGTTACTTGACTCGTCGTTTGGTTGACGTTGCCCAAGATGTCATCATTCGTGAAGATGACTGTGGAACAGACCGTGGTCTTGACATCCGTTCAATCACAGATGGCAAGGAAATGATCGAGCCACTTGAAGAGCGTTTACAAGGTCGTTACAGCAAGAAAACTGTTAAACACCCTGAAACTGGTGCCGTTATCATTGGTCCAAACCAATTGATTACCGAAGACATTGCTCGTGAAATTGTCAATGCAGGTGTGGAACAAGTCACTATCCGTAGCGTATTTACATGTAACACCCGTCACGGTGTCTGCCGTCATTGTTATGGTATCAACTTGGCAACAGGTGATGCGGTTGAAGTGGGTGAAGCAGTTGGTACAATCGCTGCCCAATCGATCGGTGAGCCTGGTACACAGCTTACAATGCGTACCTTCCACACGGGTGGTGTAGCCTCAAACAGCGATATCACGCAGGGTCTTCCTCGTGTCCAAGAGATCTTTGAAGCCCGCAATCCGAAAGGGGAAGCGGTTATCACTGAGGTCAAAGGTGAAGTTACAGCCATCGAAGAAGATGCAGCAACTCGTACCAAGAAAGTCTTTGTTAAAGGTAAAACTGGCGAAGGCGAATATGTGGTTCCATTTACAGCCCGTATGAAGGTTGAAGTTGGTGACCAAGTTGCACGTGGAGCAGCTCTTACCGAAGGTTCTATCCAACCAAAACGCTTGCTTGAAGTCCGTGATGTCTTGGCGGTTGAAACTTAC
This sequence comes from Streptococcus sp. 29896, assembly GCF_032594915.1. Classification (NCBI taxonomy): domain Bacteria; kingdom Bacillati; phylum Bacillota; class Bacilli; order Lactobacillales; family Streptococcaceae; genus Streptococcus; species Streptococcus suivaginalis. The sequence continues at coordinate 98,232 of NZ_CP118733.1, forward strand.
CTTCTTTCTGAAGTTCAAAAAGTTTACCGTAGCCAGGGTGTAGAAATCGGCGACAAGCACATCGAGGTAATGGTTCGTCAAATGCTTCGTAAAGTTCGTGTCATGGATCCAGGCGACACAGATCTTCTCATGGGTACCCTCATGGATATCACTGACTTTACAGATGCCAATGCTGACGTGGTTATTGCTGGTGGCATTCCTGCAACAGCTCGTCCAGTCCTAATGGGTATCACTAAGGCTTCCCTTGAAACCAACTCATTCTTGTCTGCCGCATCCTTCCAAGAAACAACTCGTGTCCTTACAGATGCTGCTATTCGTGGTAAACGAGATAACCTTCTCGGTCTGAAAGAGAACGTTATTATCGGTAAGATTATCCCAGCAGGTACTGGTATGGCCCGCTACCGTAATCTTGAACCACAAGCAGTCAATGAAGTTGAAATCATTGAAGACACAGTAGCACAAGAACTTGCCGAAGAAATGGTAACAGAATAATCAACAAAACACAGCTCGATTTGGGCTGTGTTTTCCTATTATTTTGGGATTGTCGCAAAAGACCATACTTTGTAAAATAATTTACAAGCCAAATCTTTTCATCTCTTCTTTTTTTTCGTTATAATAAATCCATTAAAGGAAGTAAGAGTATGTATCAAGTAATTAAAATGTATGGGGACTTTGAGCCCTGGTGGTTTGTAGATGGCTGGGAAAAAGATATTGTTAGCCAAGAAACTTTTGACGATTTGCAGGATGCTGAGAGATATTTTCGGAAAGAATGTGACCGTTTTTCTGAAAAATATGCAAAAACAAAGCAAAAAGAAGATCATTTGGTGGCATTTTGGGATGAAGAAGATAGATATTGGTGCGAAGAATGTGATGAAGAATTGCAACGCTATCACTCCTTGCTTTTGCTTGAAGTAGAAGAGCCGCATTTGAAAAAAGAGTTGATCCATTCGGGAGAAAGCTGTCTACGAATCTGTCGCATGAAGCAAGATAAATTAGCATAAAAGCTCGGATTAGTCCGAGCTTTTTCTTGTCTTAAAATGTAGACTCATGGTCTGGCTGTCGATTTCCACTTGACCTCCGATTGTGATGGTAAAAAGAGGTTGGGTATGGGCAAAGTCCAAATCGTAGAGAACAGGAATAGTCTTGAGAATAGGATGTTTGTCCAGAATTGCCAGCAAAATTTTCTCTGTCATTTTGGTTTCTTTTGGAAAACGTCCAAAGACGACCGCCTGAGGATTGGGATAGGCTTGCAACAGGGCAGTCAAGTGACGAGCGATAATGAGATAATCGTCGTCTTCCGCTTCCTCTAAAAATAGAATATATTCGTCTGGTCTGGGAGCAAACTCTGTTCCAGTCAGTAGGTTGAGGGTTGAGATGTTTCCGCCGATGGCAATACCAGAGGCCTTGCCTGGATTGTAGATTTTCCACTCTGTTGGGTAAAAGGTGCGAGGGGCGTCTGGTAGGTACCAGGCATCGCTAGACCATTCTGGACTCGGGGTCAGTTCATAGGAGTCTTGTGTCACCGCCTTGAGCCAGGCCTCTGTTTGATACTCTTGGGCTTGCACCATTTTGAAGCTTGAATAAGCTGGACCCATGTAGGTTGGCATGCCTGTCCTAGCGTAGATAGCATTGAGCAGGGCAGTCGTATCCGAATAACCGCAGAAAATTTTTGGATGGCGGGCGATTAGGTCAAAATCCAGATAAGGTAGCAGTTCGTTACAGTTGAAACCGCCAATGGTTGTCAGAATGGCATCGATCGACTCATCCGCAAAGGCTGCTTCCAAGTCCGCAACACGATTGGCAATCGGAGCAGAGTCAAAGATGTCGTTTTCAAAATAATGTTCTGAGAAAGAGAGTTTGAAGCCCAGTTCTTCCAATTTTTCCTTGGCGGCAAGATTGGCTTCAAAACCACCAATTCTTTCAATAGATGAAGAGGGGCTGACTACGCGTATGTGGTCGCCTTTTTTTAATCTTTTCATAAGAACCTCCAAACTTTTTTATTATTTTAACAAAAAAGTATGGAAAATCAAGTTTTCTTGCGAATAGATAGGGTGAGGAGGTTTTATGATTCAAGAAAAAGCAAGAAAGATGATTGAAGAGGCGGTGGCAGATAGGGTCAGTGACATCTATCTGGTTCCTCGTGGTCAGGGCTACCAAGTCTACCATCGTATCATGGACGAGCGAGAGTTTGTGCAAGACTTGGCTGAGGAGGAAGTAACAGCCATTATCAGCCATTTCAAGTTTTTAGCAGGCTTAAATGTCGGTGAAAAACGCCGTAGTCAGCAGGGTTCCTGTGATTATGATTATGGTAGCGGAGAGATTTCGCTTCGCTTATCAACTGTCGGTGATTATCGTGGCAAGGAAAGTCTGGTTATCCGCCTGCTCTATGACAATGACAAGGAACTCAAGTTCTGGTTTGAGGCGGCCGAGCGGCTTGCAGAAGAAATCAAGGGACGAGGGCTCTACCTTTTTTCGGGTCCAGTCGGCTCTGGTAAGACCACACTTATGTACCATCTTGCCAGGCTGAAATTCCCAGACAAGCAGATTTTGACCATCGAGGATCCTGTCGAAATCAAACAGGAGGACATGCTGCAACTCCAGCTCAATGAAGCCATCGGAGCCACCTACGACAATCTGATCAAACTGTCCCTCCGCCATCGACCAGACTTGCTCATCATTGGTGAGATTCGGGATGCGGAAACCGCTCGAGCAGTCATTCGAGCCAGCCTGACAGGAGCTACCGTTTTCTCAACAGTTCATGCACGGTCTATTTCAGGTGTCTATGCCCGTATGTTAGAACTAGGTGTCAGCCCTGAGGAGTTAAACAATGCCCTTCAAGGGATTGCCTATCAACGTTTGATTGGGGGAGGAGGTGTAGTAGATTTTGCAAAGGGAAATTACCAAAACCATTCCGCAGACCGGTGGAATGCGCAAATTGATCGCCTTTTTGCAGCAGGACATATCAGTCTTCGGCAGGCAGAAACAGAAAAAATTGCCTTTTGATCGCCAGCGTAAGGTCATTGAACTTTTCAATAATCTTTTTGCCAGCGGTTTTCATCTGGGGGAGATTGTTGATTTCCTCAAACGCAGTCAGCTTCTGGCAGATCCCTATACCCAGGTCTTGTCGGATGGGCTGTTAGCAGGCAAACCCTTTTCAAGTTTGCTTTCGGATTTGCGGTTTTCAGATGCGGTGGTCACACAGGTGGCTCTGGCAGAAGTTCATGGCAATACCAGCCTGAGTTTGAGCCATATCCAGTCCTATCTGGAAAATGTCAGCAAGGTTCGTAAAAAACTGATTGAGGTGGCGACCTATCCGATTATCTTACTAGGTTTTTTGCTCTTGATTATGCTGGGCTTGAAAAACTATCTTTTGCCCCAGTTGGAGGAGGGCAATGCAGCGACCGTGCTGATTAATCATCTGCCGACTATCTTTTTGTCCCTCTGTGGACTTAGTTTGGTGGCGGTCTTGGCTGGTCTTGTTTGGTTTCGCAAAACTAACAAAATCAAGGTCTTTTCCTGCTTAGCAGCTCTGCCATTTTTCGGAAAACTCATCCAAACCTATCTGACGGCTTATTACGCCAGGGAGTGGGGGAGTTTGATTGGGCAAGGCTTGGACCTACCGCAGATTGTGGGCTTGATGCAGGAGCAGCAATCGCAGCTCTTTCAGGAGATTGGACAGGACCTGGAGCAGTCGCTTTCCAATGGTCAGAGCTTTCACGAACACATCAAGACTTACGTCTTTTTTAAGCGAGAGCTGAGTTTGATTGTCGAGTATGGTCAGGTCAAGTCCAAGTTGGGGAGCGAGTTGACAGTTTATGCAGCCGAGTGTTGGGAGGATTTTTTCTCTCGGGTCAATAGAGCCATGCAGCTGATTCAACCGCTGGTCTTTCTCTTTGTAGCCCTAATGGTCGTTCTTATCTACGCAGCCATGCTGCTGCCGATTTATCAAAATATGGAGTTATAAAATGAAAAAATTAATTGAAATGAAGGTAAAAGGGTTCACTCTGGTGGAAATGTTAGTCGTTTTGGGAATTATTAGCCTGCTCTTGCTTCTTTTTGTGCCAAATTTGAGCCAGCAGAAGGATGCTATTCAGAAGAAGGGGAATGCGGCAGTTGTCAAAGTAGTGGAAAGCCAGATGGAGCTCTATGAATTGGAACATGACAAGGAAGCAACAGTGGCAGACCTGCAGGCGAAAGGCTATATTACTGAAAAACAAGCGGAGCAGTATGCTGAGGCGAAACAATAAGGCTTTCACCCTGCTTGAAAGCCTGCTGACCTTATTTGTCGTCAGCTTTCTGGCAATCAGCCTGTCGGGAACGGTACAAACGGCCTTTCGGTCTATTCAGGAAGAGATTTTTCTCTGGGAGTTTGAAGCTATCTACAAAGACAGTCAGAAATTGGCAGCCAGTTCCCACCAAACAGTGAGTCTAGCTATCGGCGGACAGGAAGTGACAAATGGTTATCAGGCTGTAGAGGTACCCAGAAGTGTAGAAGTATTGGAAGGGAAGACCATCACATTTGAAGAAGATGGTGGAAATTCTTCTCTGACCAAGATTCGTTTTCGGCTTAGTCGAAAGACAGTCACGTATCAATTATATATAGGGAGTGGTCGCTATAAGAAAACAGAAGAATAAGGCTTATATTTTGCTAGAAAGTCTGGTTGCCCTTGCGACCCTGGTAACCATTTGCAGCTTGATTTTGTCAGCTGTGGATGCGGGACGTAGGCGACAGGATTGGGAATTGGAACAACAGGAGGTTCTCAATCTAGCACAGATGGCTGTTCAGACCGAGCAAGATAACCTAGCCTTAAACGGTGTTACAGTTCAGGTTCAACGAACAGCGGATAAGATCATTGTTTTCCACGAGGGAAAGGAGGTTTTATCGGTTGTTAAAAAGTAAAATTCCTGCTTTTACTCTCTTGGAATGCTTGGTAGCCTTAGTCATTCTTTCAGGTAGTCTTCTGGTTTTTGAAGGCTTGTCAAAACTGCTAGTCCAAGAAGCGCATTATCAAAATCAAACCATTCAAAAGGAATGGTTGGTCTTCTCTAGTCAGTTGCGGTCGGAGTGGGACCAGGCTGCCTTGGTCAAGGTTGAAAATGGCAAGGTCTATGTTGATAAGGGAGGTCAGGCTTTGGCCTTTGGTAAGTCACGGTCGGATGATTTTCGGAAATCAAATGACAGGGGACAGGGCTACCAGCCCATGCTCTATCATCTAGACAGCGCAGCTATTTCCCAAGAAAACCAGCTGGTGCGCATCGACTTTAGCTTTAAAAACGGAGAGGAGAGGACCTTTATCTATGCTTTTAAAGAAAAAAGTTAAGGCTGGAATTCTGCTCTATGCCCTCTTGATGCTGGCAGTTTTTAGTCTCTTGCTTCAGTTTTATCTCCACCGCCAAGAGGCTGAGAGTCGCTTGGTTCAGGTGGCGAGGCAAGAAAAGACGGCCTACATCATGGCTCAGATGGTCTTGGACCAAGTCGAAGAGGACTTGCAGAGGCGTCAAGTAGTTGATGAAAAGGTGGCTATCCAAACAGAAGATGAGAAAGGGGATGGAATAGTTGCTAGTGAGACTGTTGATGGGAAGGAAAAGATGGTGGATGGAGGCTTCACTAGTGAGACTCAAGAAAACGCTGAAAAAACAGTTCACGCAAGTTCTGAGCAAAGCAAACCAATAGAGGCTGAAGGGAGCATGTTGTTTCGAGAGGGTCAGGTTAGCTATCATGTTAAAAACAGAAATGTATCGGTTAACGTGAATCTAAGAAATGGAGGGAAGTATCACTATCGATTTCCGGTTAAAATAGTATCCGAGGGGAGTGATTAGTCGCTTCCTTTTTGGTGCAAAGTTGGTGAATTTTTGATAAGATAAGAGTATGAATTTTGAAAAGATCGAACAGGCTTACGACCTGCTATTAGAAAACGTACAGACTATCCAAAACCAGCTTGGCACCAATATCTATGACGCCATGATTGAGCAAAATGCTGCTTACGTAGCTGGTCAGCATGAAACGGACCTTGTTGTTACTAATAACAAGGCCTTGAAACAACTGGATTTAACCAAGGAAGAATGGCGCCGTGCCTTCCAATTTTTGTTTATAAAGGCCAATCAGACAGAGCCCATGCAGTACAATCACCAGTTCACCCCTGACAGTATTGGGTTTATTTTGACCTTCCTTTTGGACCAGTTGGTGTCTCAAGACTCTGTGACTGTCTTAGAAATTGGTTCGGGGACTGGGAATTTGGCGCAAACTATTCTCAATGCCAGCCAAAAGAAGCTAGACTATCTAGGAATTGAAATTGACGACTTGTTGATTGATTTGTCGGCCAGCATGGCAGACGTTATGCAGGCAGAGATTTCTTTTGCCCAGGGCGATGCGGTACGTCCGCAGATTTTGAAGGAAAGCCAAGTCATTATTGCGGACCTGCCGATTGGTTTTTATCCAGATGACCAGATTGCCAGTCGCTATCAGGTGGCGAGCCAGACAGAGCATACCTACGCCCACCATTTGCTAATGGAGCAATCCCTCAAGTATCTGGAAAAAGATGGGTATGCGATTCTACTAGCTCCCAATGACCTCTTGTCTAGTCCGCAAAGTTCTCTTTTGAAAGAATGGTTGCAGGAGCAGGCTAGCATTGTGGCTATGATTGCTTTGCCGCCAAGTTTGTTTGGGCAACAGGCTATGGCAAAATCGATTTTTGTCTTACAGAAAAAGACCAATCAGGCACCAGCAGCTTTTGTTTATCCACTTCAAAGTGTCCAAGAAGCAGAAACTATTCGAGACTTTATGGTCAATTTTAAAAAATGGAAGCAAGAAAATGCAATTTAGTCGAAAATCTGCTATACTAGTTAGGAAAACGCTTAAAAAAGGGGAACACTATGTCAAAAACAATCGCGATCAACGCAGGTAGTTCGAGTCTGAAATGGCAATTATATCAAATGCCAGAAGAAACAGTTCTTGCTAAAGGAATTATCGAGCGTATCGGTTTGAAAGATTCAATTGTTACTGTAAAATTTGCAGATCAAAAGGCTGAGCAAGTTTTAGATATTCCAGATCACGTTGAAGCAGTAAAAATTCTTTTGGAAGACTTATTGAAACACGGTATCATCGCGGACTTTTCTGAAATCACAGGTGTTGGTCACCGTGTGGTAGCTGGTGGTGAAATTTTCAAGGATTCAGTTGTCATTACGGATGAAGTGTTGAAGCAAATTGAAGACCTATCTAGCCTTGCACCACTTCACAACCCAGCTAATGCGGCGGGTATTAAGGCCTTCAAGGACATCTTGCCAGAAGTGACCAGTGTGGCTGTGTTTGATACGGCCTTCCACGCAACAATGCCAGAGGTTGCTTACCGCTACCCATTGCCAAACAAATTCTACCATGAACATAAGGTTCGTAAGTATGGTGCTCATGGAACATCTCATTTCTATGTTTCACGCGAAGCTGCTAAACTCTTGGGCAAACCATTGGAAGAAACGAAAGTCATTACAGCTCATATCGGAAATGGTATTTCGATTTCTGCTATTGATGGTGGTCAATCAGTAGATACCTCAATGGGCTTCACTCCGCTTGCAGGTCCAATGATGGGAACACGTTCTGGTGATATTGACCCAGCAATCATTCCTTACTTGATTGAAAATGTCGATGAGTTGAAAGATGCTGCGGATGTTATCAACGTTTTGAACAAACAGTCCGGCATTCTTGGTATTGCGGAGATTTCAAGTGATATGCGTGAGGTAGAAGCAGGTGTTGAAGCGGGTGATGAAAAATGCACCTTGGCCTTCAACATGTTGGTAAACCGTCTGCAAAAATTCATTGGTCAATACTTTGCTGTTTTGAATGGTGCAGATGCCCTCGTCTTCACAGCGGGTATTGGTGAAAACTCTGTGAAAGTCCGCGAGGCAGTAGTCAATGGCTTGACTTGGTTCGGTATGGAATTGGATCCAGAAAAGAACGTCTTCGGCTATAGCGGAGATATTTCAACAGTTGATTCCCGAGTGAAAGTCTTGGTGGTTCCAACTGATGAGGAATTGGTTATTGCGCGTGATGTAGAACGCCTAAAATAAGCGAAAAGAAGAAAGGCTTGGTCGTTTGACTGGCCTTTTTGCTATCTTGTTGTTTGGTTTGTCGAGTCCTGCTTGAAGGGAGATGAATGCACTATAGTTTGGAAATAGAAGGGTCAATAGTTTATTTCTTATAGCCGAATACCTAGGTTTGTGATAGAATAAATTGGCAAAGAAATTTGCACAGAGTAGATGGTTTGCGTCAAGTGTATGTGGATGGGATGTTGCCACATAACGAAGCTGATTTTGGCTTGTATCTGATGTCTCCTAGAGTAGGAACATTGAGGCCTGGCTGAGACTAGCGCGGTAAACCATTGCATCCGCTGTCGAATACACACGACAGCTCCATTTTTTGAAAAAGGAGCATTTTTTATGGAAAAGAAGATTCCAAAACTAACAGTGCAGTTATTGACTGCTATTGCGATGACCCTTGCCTTGGTTATGGTTGTGGAGAACTATTTCTCCATTCGGATTTCAGAAACCTTGCAAGTCCAGTTTACCTTTATTCCCAATACTATTTTGGGAGCTATTGCAGGTCCAGTTTGGGCAGCGATCTTTGCGGCTATTTCAGACCCAGTCTTTGTCTTGTTTAGCGGGCAAACTGTCCTCTTCACTTGGATTTTGATTGAGGCGGTATCGGCTTTTATCTACGGCTGGTTCTTCTATCGAAAATCGCTAGACACCAAGAACAAGGCTGATTGGCTCTATGTTGCAGGGGTTGTTGTCTTGATTCAGGTTGTGATTTCCTTTATCATGACGCCTATCGCCCTCCATTTCCATTTTGGAACACCTTGGATTGCCTTGTATAGCAGTCGTTTGATTAAGGCTATTTTTGAAATTCCATTACGCATTGTCGTGACCATGCTTGTCTTGCCAAGTTTACAAAAAATACCTGAATTGGCCAAGTTAATGGGCATTAAATAAAAACAGTATCGAGCAACAGGTCATCCCCCTGTTGCTGCTTTTGTAGAGAGGGAATCATGGATTATCAAGAAATTAGGCAGTGGCTATCGAATCGCCCTGCATCAGATTTAGAAAACGGTGTTGCGCGTGTTAGCTGGCTCTTGGAACGCTTGGACAATCCCCAGCTTCAAGTGCCGACCGTTCACTTCGTAGGTACAAATGGCAAGGGTTCGACCTTGAATGCCTTACAGTCTATTTTACAGTCTTCGGGGTACACCGTCGGTCGCTTTACATCGCCGTCTATCATTGATTTTCGAGAGCAGATTGTCTTTGAGCAAGAGATGATTTCAGAGGAAGATTTTGCGAGGATTGTGACAGACTTGCGGCCTTTGATTGAGGACTTGGACCAGACGGCTGGACTGGATGCCATCTCGGAGTTTGAGATTGTAGTAGTGGCTATGTTTGTCTACTTTGCCCACAACCGGTGTCCCGACATTCTCTTGGTGGAGGCGGGCATGGGCGGTTTGCAGGATGCGACCAATGTCCTTGCTCCTTTGGCAGTAGTTTGCCCATCCATCGGCTTGGACCATCAGGCTTTTTTGGGAGAGACCCACGCCGCCATAGCCCGTCACAAGGTTGCTGTCTTGCGTGAGCGGGTTCCCTTCCTCTATGCGACCGACCAGCCAGAAGTGGTGGCAGTATTTGAGGAGCAGGCCCGTCAGCTTCAGAGTCCGACCTATGCGGTAGGGCGGGAGATTGTTTTGGAAAATAGCAGAGCAGGCTTTGCGGTTTCAAGCCCCTTCGGCCGAGTTGAGGATTTGAGGCTACAGATGCAGGGGTATCACCAAGAGGTCAACGCAGCCTTGGCAGTGACAACAGCTCAGCTTCTCAACCCTCATTTTCCAAAGATTACCAATGAAACCATCAGCCAGGGCTTGTCCCAAGCCATATGGCCAGGCCGCTTAGAATTGATCAAGCCTACACTTATGATTGACGGAGCCCACAATAATGAAAGTATCGCAGTCCTGACACAACTCTTGGAAGAAAAGTATGCGAACAGGGATATTGAAATCCTCTTTGCAGCTATCAATACTAAGCCAGTGGACCAGATGTTGTCCCAGCTTAGCCAATTTGGACCTGTTAGCGTGACGACTTTTGACGATTTCAGAGCGGTACAGTTAGAAGATTATCCGTCAGGTTATGAAAGAGTTCAGACCTATCAAGAGTGGTTGGAGCAGGCGGACTTGGACAATCCCAAAAAACTCTACCTGATTACAGGCTCATTGTATTTCATTACCTATGTGAGGAAGTACATTTTAGAGGAAATTTTATAGAAAAAAGGCTTTGCCGGGCATTCTACCTAGCAAAGTCTTTTGTTTTAATAGTTTTTAATCAAATCAACCGTTGAGCGGTCTAACTTTTTAACGATAGCTTGCAAGAAGGCTTGGGCCTCTAAGAAGTCATCCATGCTGTAGAGAGTTTGATGTGAATGGATGTAGCGAGCGCAGACACCGATGGTTGTTGATGGAACACCTTGATTTTTCAAGTGAGCTGCACCAGCATCTGTTCCACCTTTACCGCAGTAGTATTGGAATTTCACCCCAGCCTCCTCAGCAGTCGTTAAGAGGAAGTCTTTCATGTTTTTTAACATGATATGACCTGGGTCGTAGAAACGAAGTAGCGTTCCGTCACCAATTTTTCCTTGGTCGCCATAAATATCTCCAGCTGGCGAGCAATCAACAGCAAGGAAAATATCTGGATTGAACTTAGTTGTAGAAGCGTGGGCTCCCCGCAGGCCAACTTCTTCTTGAACATTGGCACCGGCAATCAACTGGTTTGGCAATGCTTGACCGGATAGGCTTTCCAGTAGTTCGGTCACCATCAAGACACCGTAGCGGTTGTCCCAGGCTTTGGAAATGATATTTTTGCCATTTGCTGTTAAGATGGTTTGGTTTTTGGGAACAAGTAGGTCACCTGGACGTACTCCGAAATTCCAAGCTTCCTCTTTCGAAGTAAAGCCAGCATCAAAGATGATATCGCCGATTGCTGGGAGACTGGGCCCACCGCTGGTTCGGGTCAGGTGTGGGGGAACTGAGCCTGAAATCGCTGGGATGACGCGACCATCTTGCAGGTGGAGGTGGAAAGCCTGGCTTGAAACAACAAGAGGATTCCAACCGCCTAACTCGACAACGCGGAAGGTCCCGTCTTCCTTGATTGTGCTAATCATAAAGCCGACCTCGTCCATGTGGGCAGCTACCAGGATGCGTGGGGCATCTTGAAGGCTAGTATCTTTGATACCGAAAATGCCTCCCAATCCATCGGTTTCAATCCGATCGACATGAGGAGTAATCTTTTGGCGGATATGGTCACGGACAGAGCCTTCAAAACCTGGCAGTCCATGTAATTCAGTGACTTCTTGGATTTTTTCAAATAATGTCATCGTTTTTCTCCTTTGAACTTGCTACTGTTTATTGTAACACGAAGTTTCAAACTTGTCCTGAAAAAGTTGGGAGACAGGGGGAGCTTGTCGGTTTTTCAGCAGTCACAGGCTTCAAAGGTCTTTTTAAGAAAAATCTGGCGAAATATGATAAAATCGTTACTATGAAAAAGAAAAGTATGGCTTGGATTGCAGGTGTGGTTAGCTTGGCTAGTGTGTTGACAGCGACCAGATTTTACAATCGAGCAAGGGATAAAAAAGAAGCCCAGGCCTTGAAAGAGGTAAGGGAGCAATTTGAAGCTATGGGTCCAATTGGAACGGTCTATGTCGATCAAACCAAGTCCAGCCCAGACCATTTGATAGGAGGAGTGGTCATGGAGGATGGGCGTCAGTTCCAATTTGATTATTGCCATGGCCAACTACAAGTTGAAGGAGGGGAAAAATGATTTACCCTAAAGAGTACCAAGAAGTAGCAACCTTATTAGAAGATGGACAAGTGACAGTCTTTCTTTTTACAGCCAGCTGGTGTGGGGATTGCCACTACATCAAGCCGCATTTGCCGGCGATTGAAGAGACATTTCCAGCCTATCGCTTTGTCGAGTTGGATCGAGATGATTTTATGCCACTAGCTCAGGAGTGGGCCATCTTAGGAATTCCAAGTTTTGTGGTGGTCAAAGATGGCAAGGAAATCGGTCGTTTTGTGGATAAAAACCGTAAGACCAAAGAACAAATCATAGCATTTTTGCAAGGTTTGGAAGCATAAGGCGCAGAGAAAGGAAAGAACGATGAAATCAGCACAGATTGGAAAAGTCCTCCTAACTCCTCTGGTTCTTAGTTTGGGTTTAAGTTTAGCACCTGCGGCCCAGGCAGCGATCCAGACAGATGTTATCAATGAAAAATGGGGCAAGCCCACCTTGGTTTATGGGGGAGGCTTGTCAGATGCTCAAGCGACAGAAGTCAATCAACTCTTCGGAATTTCCACGATTGAAAATGTGAACCGTCAAGTCGTCGAAGGCAGTGATATGGACCTGTACTTGGGAACATCTGGCGCTGCTACCTCATCCTTGTTCTCGTCAGTTCTGGTTCAAAAACAGGATGCGGGAACAGGTGTGGTGGTTGATATCAAGACTCCAAACAATATCACTTTGATAACAGAGACCCAGTATGCCAATGCAGCTATCACAGCTGGTGCGACGGATGTCTTGATTGATGTAGCTTCTCCGATTCAGGTAACGGGGGAGTCTGCTTTGACAGGTGTTTACAAGGCTCTTGCAGCCAATGGTGAAACAGTTGATACAGCCCGAACCGAAGTAGCTCAACAAGAGCTAGAGACAGTCAATGAAGTGGCGACGGCTCATACAGGTGACTCCAATTTTGATAGTTCAGCTTTGGATAAGGCGGTAGCGGAAATCAAGACTGCTCTTGCCGACTATAAACAGTCCAACGGTCAGGTAGCTTCCGAATCAGACCTCAATACTATTATTAACGATGTCTTGGCCAATAACGGTTTGGAAAATGTCATCACGGCGGATGAAGTTTCAAAATTAGTTACCTTTGCCAAAGCCTATCAGGAAACCTCTGCCATTGATTCGGCTGAGGTTGCTGCCCAGCTCAACCAGTTCAAGCAACAGGCGGAGCAACAAATTTCAGAAGCCTATAAGAATCTACAAGATTCAGGGATTTTAGAAAAAATCGGTGCCTTTTTTGAAAATCTATGGAAAGGCTTGATCGGTCTATTTGCATAAAGGAGAAATGAAAAAGAAATGATTTTTACATATAATAGAGAACACGTCGGTGATGTTCTCATGGTCATCGTAGCAGAAGACAAGGGGCAGGCTATCCAGTTTGAACGTAAGGGTCAAGTGGCGCGTGTTTTCCTAGAAGAAACAGGAAAAACAGTAGCCTGGAATATTTTTGAAGCATCAAGTTTGGTTGAGATTGCCGGAAATGGTCAGGTTTTCCTGACAGACGAGCAAGTTGCGACCTTGAATGCCGAATTGGAAAAAGAAGGTTTTGCAGAAACCTTGGTCAATGATGCGACACCGAAGTTTGTGGTCGGTCAGATTGTGGAATTGGTTCCTCATCCAGACAGCGACCACCTCAATATCTGTCAAGTCAATGTTGGTGACAAAACAGTGCAAATCGTAGCAGGTGCGCCAAATGCAGCCCAAGGCTTGAAAACCATTGTGGCTCTTCCAGGGGCAATGATGCCGAGCGGTAGCCTGATTTTCCCAGGGAAGTTGCGTGGTGAAGATAGCTTTGGTATGATGTGCAGTCCACGTGAATTGGCTCTGCCAAACGCACCACAAGTGCGTGGCATTATCGAATTGGACGACTCCGCAGTGGTCGGAGAAGCCTTTGATCCAGCCAAACACTGGAAGGGATAGAAAAAAGAAAGTGGGTTTTCCCACTTTTTTTCATTTTCCTACGAATAGAATAAGTAGGAGGACATAATATGTACAATAAAACAATTTTAATCGGTCGTTTGACGGCCCAACCTGAACTCACTCAAACCCCTAACGGCAAAAATTTGACTCGTGTAACCGTCGCAGTTAATCGACGATTTAAGACAGAAAATGGTGAACGTGAGGCAGATTTTCTCAATGTTATTTTCTGGGGAAAACTGGCAGAAACACTAGTCTCCTATGGCAGCAAGGGCAGTCTGATTTCTATTGACGGTGAGTTGCGGACCCGTAAATATGAAAAAGACGGCAGCAACCACTATGTAACGGAAATCTTGGGCAATACCTTCCAGTTGCTCGAAAGCCGCGCTCAACGTGCCATGCGTGAAAACAATGCCGGTGAAGACTTGGCTGATCTGGTCTTGGAAGAGGAAGAATTGCCGTTTTAAAGTGAAATCAGTCCCAAGACCGATGGAGAGTGTGGAGAAATAGGGTATACTTTATTCAATCCTAAATATTTTCATAATCTCCTTAAAACACCAAGCGCGCTTGGTGTTTTATTGTTTTCAGACCTCAGACGGATTTTGTAATTCGTAATAGAATTTTCTTGACTATTTTTGACCAAGTGATACAATAGGAAATGTGAATTAGCACTCGGAGGTAAAGAGTGCTAAAAAGACCAGGAGGTAATACCATGTTGAAACCATTGGGCGATCGTATCGTCGTAAAAATTAAAGAAAAAGAACAAACAGTTGGTGGCTTTGTCCTAGCAGGTGCAAGTCAAGAAAAGACAAAAGAAGCAAGTGTCCTAGCGATCGGACAAGGGATTCGTACCTTGAATGGGGACTTGGTTGCCCCAGCGGTAGCAGTTGGAGATACTGTTTTGATTGATGCTCATGCAGGATTGGAAGTCAAAGACGGAGACCAAACCGTTCACATCATCCGTGAAGCAGACATTTTGGCAATTGTAGAATAAGAGGTAGGAAAATGGCAAAAGAAATCAAATTTGCAGCAGATGCGCGTGAAAGTATGGTCCGTGGTGTCGATATTCTGGCGGATACAGTCAAAGTAACCTTGGGTCCAAAAGGTCGCAATGTTGTTTTGGAAAAGGCTTATGGCTCACCACTTATTACTAATGATGGTGTAACCATTGCTAAAGAAATCGAGTTGGAAGATCATTTTGAAAATATGGGTGCCAAGCTGGTATCCGAAGTGGCGTCAAAAACCAATGATATCGCTGGTGACGGTACAACAACTGCAACTGTTTTGACCCAGGCTATCGTACGTGAAGGCTTGAAAAACGTAACGGCAGGTGCCAATCCAATTGGTATCCGTCGTGGTATCGAAGCTGCGGTTGTAACGGCAGTTGAAGCATTGAAAGCACAAGCAAGTCCTGTATCCAATAAAGCTGAAATTGCTCAGGTAGCAGCCGTATCTTCACGTTCTGAAAAAGTTGGTGAGTACATTTCAGAAGCCATGGAGCGCGTGGGAACAGACGGCGTTATTACTATTGAAGAATCTCGCGGTATGGAGACAGAATTGGATGTGGTTGAAGGTATGCAGTTCGACCGTGGTTATCTGTCACAATACATGGTAACAGATAATGAGAAAATGGTGGCAGAACTTGAAAATCCATTTATCTTGATTACAGATAAGAAAATTTCTCATATCCAAGACATTTTGCCACTCTTGGAAAGCATTCTTCAGACCAACCGTCCGCTTTTGATTATTGCTGACGATGTGGATGGTGAAGCACTTCCTACCCTTGTTCTCAACAAGATTCGTGGTACGTTCAACGTTGTTGCTGTTAAGGCGCCAGGATTTGGTGACCGTCGTAAAGCTATGTTGGAAGATATCGCGATCTTGACAGGCGGTACAGTGATTACAGAAGACCTTGGTTTGGACTTGAAAGATGCGACTATTGAAGCCCTTGGTCAAGCTGCCAAGGTTGTGGTTGACAAGGATGGTACAACTATTGTTGAAGGTGCTGGCAATCCAGAAGCCATTGCCAACCGTGTCGCCGTAATCAAGTCACAAATTGAGGGAACAACTTCAGAATTTGACCGTGAAAAATTACAAGAGCGTTTGGCAAAATTGTCTGGCGGTGTCGCAGTGATTAAAGTAGGTGCCGCAACGGAAACTGAGTTGAAAGAAATGAAACTCCGTATCGAAGATGCCCTCAACGCAACACGTGCCGCAGTTGAAGAAGGAATCGTTGCTGGTGGTGGTACAGCTCTTGTCAATGTTATTGATAGCGTAGCCAAGCTTGAATTGACCGGTGATGATGAAACAGGACGCAATATTGTCCTGCGCGCCTTGGAAGAACCAGTGCGTCAGATTGCCTATAACGCAGGTTATGAAGGTTCAGTTATCATTGATAAATTGAAGAATTCTGAGCTTGGAACAGGCTTTAATGCTGCGACAGGTGAGTGGGTCAACATGATTGAGGCAGGAATTATCGACCCTGTTAAGGTGACTCGTTCTGCTCTTCAAAATGCGGCTTCCGTAGCCAGCTTGATTTTGACGACAGAAGCAGTCGTTGCCAACAAGCCAGAACCAGCCGCTCCAGCTATGCCACAAGGTATGGATGGAATGGGTATGGGTTACTAAGAAATAGCAAAATGACACAGCTGATTGGCTGTGTTTTTTTCTTGAAAATTTCAAACATATCTATTTGACAATGGGTTTGGGATGTGGTACTATATTAGACGGTACTTTTTACTTTTGGTCTCTCAAGAGTGTACAGGGACGTGCTGACAAATGTTGCAAAAGTACACACAGATAGGGGTTGTCACCAATGCCTTATCACCAAAAATAAAAATATATACAGGAGAATGTAGATGCCTACAATTAACCAGTTGGTACGTAAACCACGTAAGTCTAAAGTAGAAAAATCTAAATCACCAGCTTTGAACGTTGGTTACAACAGCCGTAAAAAAGTTCAAACAAACGTTTCATCACCACAAAAACGCGGTGTTGCAACTCGTGTCGGAACAATGACACCTAAAAAACCTAACTCAGCCCTTCGTAAATTTGCTCGTGTACGTTTGAGCAACCTTATCGAAGTTACTGCTTACATCCCAGGTATCGGTCACAACTTGCAAGAGCACAGCGTTGTTCTTCTTCGTGGTGGACGTGTAAAAGACCTTCCAGGGGTACGTTACCATATCGTTCGTGGTGCGCTTGATACTGCAGGTGTAAACGATCGTAAGCAAGGCCGTTCTAAATACGGTACTAAACGTCCAAAAGGCTAAGAAAGGGGAAATATAAATGAGTCGTAAAAATCAAGCGCCTAAGCGCGAAGTATTGCCAGATCCATTGTATAACTCAAAATTGGTAACTCGTTTGATCAACCGTGTTATGTTGGACGGTAAACGTGGTACTGCTGCATCAATCGTTTACGGTGCTTTTGACCAAATCAAAGAAGCAACTGGTAACGATGCACTTGAAGTATTTGAAACAGCAATGGAAAACATCATGCCTGTACTTGAAGTACGTGCACGTCGTGTTGGTGGTTCTAACTACCAAGTTCCAGTTGAAGTTCGTCCAGAGCGTCGTACAACACTTGGTCTTCGTTGGTTGGTAACAATCGCTCGTAACCGTGGTGAGCACACTATGATCGATCGCCTTGCGAAAGAAATCATGGATGCAGCAAACAACACTGGTGCAGCTGTTAAGAAACGTGAAGATACTCACAAAATGGCAGAAGCAAACCGCGCATTCGCACACTTCCGCTGGTAAGATTAAGATACGAGGACGTATAAAACGCATAGCAAAAATAGGAAATGCGACGAAGAGTCTGTGGACTCTAGGAGGATTTATCTTTTTTGCCAAGCGTTTAGTCCGAGTTCAATTAAGATGCGAGGACATTAAGTCAGTTCTACATAAATCAATTGAGATTATGGTACCAACTTATCGTTCAATCATCACAAATCGGATTGAGGCTTGCCTCATCCACTTCACACCATTTAGTAAGAACTTAAGCGGGTGGGATTTGCCCACTCGCTTTTCTTAAAATATGGTATAATCAGAATAGAAATCTAAAAATATAGGAGAACAAACCTCATGGCACGCGAATTTTCATTAGAAAAAACTCGTAATATCGGTATCATGGCGCACGTTGACGCGGGTAAAACAACGACAACTGAGCGTATTCTTTACTACACTGGTAAAATCCACAAAATCGGTGAAACTCACGAAGGTGCATCACAAATGGACTGGATGGAGCAAGAGCAAGAGCGTGGTATCACTATCACATCTGCTGCGACAACAGCTCAATGGAACAACCACCGTGTAAACATCATCGACACACCAGGACACGTGGATTTTACAATCGAAGTACAACGTTCACTTCGCGTTCTTGATGGTGCGGTAACCGTTCTTGACTCACAATCAGGTGTTGAGCCACAAACTGAAACAGTATGGCGTCAAGCAACTGAATACGGTGTTCCACGTATCGTATTCGCTAACAAAATGGATAAAATCGGTGCTGACTTCCTTTACTCAGTAAGCACACTTCATGAGCGTCTTCAAGCAAATGCTCATCCAATCCAATTGCCAATCGGTTCTGAAGACGAGTTCCGTGGTATCATCGACTTGATCAAGATGAAAGCTGAAATCTATACTAACGACCTTGGTACAGATATTCTTGAAGAAGATATTCCAGCTGAATACCTTGACCAAGCTCAAGAATACCGTGAAAAATTGGTTGAAGCAGTTGCTGAAACTGATGAAGAATTGATGATGAAATACCTTGAAGGTGAAGAAATCACAAACGAAGAATTGAAAGCTGCTATCCGTAAAGCGACTATCAATGTTGAATTCTTCCCAGTATTGTGTGGTTCTGCCTTCAAAAACAAAGGTGTTCAATTGATGCTTGATGCGGTTATTGACTACCTTCCAAGTCCAGTTGATATCCCTGCTATCAAAGGTATCAACCCAGATACAGATGCTGAAGAAGAGCGTCATGCTTCTGATGAAGAGCCATTTGCAGCTCTTGCCTTCAAGATCATGACTGACCCATTCGTAGGTCGTTTGACATTCTTCCGTGTTTACTCAGGTGTCCTTAACAGCGGTTCATACGTAATGAACACTTCTAAAGGTAAACGTGAGCGTATCGGACGTATCCTTCAAATGCACGCAAATAGCCGTCAAGAAATTGAAACTGTTTACGCTGGTGACATTGCCGCTGCGGTTGGTTTGAAAGATACTACAACTGGTGACTCATTGACAGATGAAAAAGCAAAAGTAATCCTTGAGTCAATCCACGTTCCAGAACCAGTTATCCAATTGATGGTTGAGCCTAAGTCTAAAGCTGACCAAGATAAGATGGGTATTGCCCTTTCTAAATTGGCTGAAGAAGATCCAACATTCCGCGTTGAAACAAACGTTGAAACTGGTGAAACAGTTATCTCTGGTATGGGTGAGTTGCACTTGGATGTCCTTGTTGACCGTATGCGTCGTGAATTCAAGGTTGAAGCAAACGTAGGTGCTCCTCAAGTATCATACCGTGAAACATTCCGCGCTTCTACACAAGCTCGTGGTTTCTTCAAACGCCAGTCTGGTGGTAAAGGTCAGTTCGGTGACGTTTGGATCGAATTCACACCAAACGAAGAAGGAAAAGGTTTCGAGTTCGAGAACGCTATCGTCGGTGGTGTGGTTCCACGTGAATTCATCCCAGCGGTTGAAAAAGGTCTCGTAGAATCTATGGCTAACGGTGTTCTTGCTGGTTACCCAATCGTTGACGTGAAAGCTAAGCTTTACGATGGTTCATACCACGATGTCGACTCATCTGAAACAGCCTTCAAAGTGGCAGCATCTCTTGCCCTTAAAGAAGCTGCTAAATCAGCTCAACCAACTATCCTTGAGCCAATGATGCTTGTAACCATCACTGCACCAGAAGATAACCTTGGTGACGTTATGGGTCACGTGACTGCACGTCGTGGTCGCGTTGATGGTATGGAAGCTCGTGGTAACACACAAATCGTTCGTGCTTATGTGCCACTTGCTGAAATGTTCGGTTACGCAACTGTACTTCGTTCAGCAACACAAGGTCGCGGTACCTTCATGATGGTATTTGACCACTACGAAGATGTACCAAAATCTGTACAAGATGAAATCATCAAGAAAAACGGTGGCAATGCATAATTGCTAACCCAGGCAGCTTCGGCTGCCTTTTTTATTTGCAAAAACCATCGCAAACATTAACATATATTAATATACATACACACTTTATTTTATCTAAAATCCATAAGTAGTGAAAAATCACACAAAAAACAGACGGAAACCGCGTGGTTATGCGGTTTCTAAGGGTTCGTCTGTTCTTGGTTTTATTGCTTTTTACCCCTCCAAGCGCTATACTAGTATAGTATATATAAATTACTAAACTAATATACAAAAAGGGAAATTCTTATGAAGAAGAAAAAGTTTCAGGGTCTAGTTGGGCTAGCACTCATTGCAAGTTTGGTAAATCCTGCTCCATGGCTTGGTCAGTCAGGTCTTCTTGAATCAGCTAAGGTTTTAGCTGCGGAAGAAGAAACACCGCCTGAAGATGAGATTCTTCCAGATGCTAATCAGCTAAAAGCAATCATCGATTTCACTAAACTAAATGATGAGTTGGAAAGTTTAATCGATAGCAATCCTGAAGAAGCAGGTTATTTAGTGGAAGACGAACAGGCTAAGGTTGATCGGTGGAAAGCTTACCTTGCTCAAACAGCAGACGGAAAAGCTCAAGCTGCTCGTTGGGATGCCTTGGTTGCTCGATTAAACGGAGGAGGTAGTACGCCAACTCCAACTCCCAATCCAGATCCTGTTGTGACAACACGAACAGAGACGATTGCTATTACAACCGTCTATACGGCAGATGCAAACTTAGAAGCTAATAAACAAGTTGAGACTTTTGCGGGTGTTGCAGGTGTAAAAACCTACACAACTACAGATGGCGTTGAGGATGCAGGTGTTGTAACGGTTGCTATGCAGCCAAGACAAGTAACGGTTGGAACTAAGTCAACAGTTGTGACGGAATCAATTCCTGCTCCAAAAGATATTGAAGAGTTGGATGCGAACCTTGAAGTTGGTGCTCGTGTATTAAAAAAAGCAGCAGTTCCAGGGGCAAAAACAACAACAACTTCCTATACCTTGAATACAGAGACGGGTATTGCAGTTGCGAATGCTCCAGTTGAAACAATTGTAGAGGGAACAGCAGCGGTTTACCTTGTTGGAACCAAAACTACAAACCTTCCAGTTGTTACAACAGAAGAAGTTGTTGAAACCCAAGTTGTGGCATTTGAAACGATTCGTGAAGACGATCCAAACCTCGAAGTAGGTAAAGAAGTTGTTGAAACCGAAGGTGTCAATGGTGAGCGTACAATTGTTTACACTGTTACGAAGACAGACGGTGTTGAAACAGCTCGCACAGTTAAGAGCGACAGTATCACTACCCCAGCGACCGCTAAGGTCATCAAGGTTGGTACCAAGCCAGTTCACGTTCCAGTTGTTACAACAGAAGAAGTTGTTGAAACCCAAGTTGTGGCATTTGAAACGATTCGTGAAGACGATCCAAACCTCGAAGTAGGTAAAGAAGTTGTTGAAACCGAAGGTGTCAATGGTGAGCGTACAATTGTTTACGCTGTTACGAAGACAGACGGTGTTGAAACAGCTCGCACGGTTAAGAGCGACAGTATCACTACTCCAGCGACCGCTAAGGTCATCAAGGTTGGTACCAAGCCAGTTCACGTTCCAGTTGTTACAACAGAAGAAGTTGTTGAAACCCAAGTTGTGGCATTTGAAACGATTCGTGAAGACGATCCAAACCTCGAAGTAGGTAAAGAAGTTGTTGAAACCGAAGGTGTCAATGGTGAGCGTACAATTGTTTACACTGTTACGAAGACAGACGGTGTTGAAACAGCTCGCACAGTTAAGAGCGACAGTATCACTACCCCAGCGACCGCTAAGGTTATCAAGGTTGGTACCAAGCCAGTTCACGTTCCAGTTGTTACAACAGAAGAAGTTGTTGAAACCCAAGTCGTGGCATTTGAAACGATTCGTGAAGACGATCCAAATCTTGAAGTAGGTAAAGAAGTTGTTGAAACCGAAGGTGTCAATGGTGAGCGTACAATTGTTTACGCTGTTACGAAGACAGACGGTGTTGAAACAGCTCGCACGGTTAAGAGCGACAGTATCACTACTCCAGCGACCGCTAAGGTCATCAAGGTTGGTACCAAGCCAGTTCACGTTCCAGTTGTTACAACAGAAGAAGTTGTTGAAACCCAAGTCGTGGCATTTGAAACGATTCGTGAAGACGATCCAAACCTCGAAGTAGGTAAAGAAGTTGTTGAAACCGAAGGTGTCAATGGTGAGCGTACAATTGTTTACACTGTTACGAAGACAGACGGTGTTGAAACAGCTCGCACAGTTAAGAGCGACAGTATCACTACCCCAGCGACCGCTAAGGTCATCAAGGTTGGTACCAAGCCAGTTCACGTTCCAGTTGTTACAACAGAAGAAGTTGTTGAAACCCAAGTCGTGGCATTTGAAACGATTCGTGAAGATGATCCAAACCTTGAAGTAGGTAAAGAAGTTGTCGAAATCGAAGGTGTCAATGGTGAGCGTACAATTGTTTACACTGTTACGAAGACAGACGGTGTTGAAACAGCTCGCACAGTTAAGAGCGACAGTATCACTACCCCAGCGACCGCTAAGGTCATCAAGGTTGGTACCAAGCCAGCAAGTGTGACAGATTCGAAAGAAGAATTGAAAGCTTCTAATGAGAAGAACACACAAGCTACTAATGAAACAGTTGGAGATACTGCTCCACAAAAAGAGGTGACTGGTAAGAAGATTCTTCCAAAAACAGGAGATGTGGTTGCTACAACATTCTGGACAAGCCTGATTGGATGGGTGACTCTTGGATTGGCAACAATCTTGAGGAGAAATAAAAAATCATAATCTCCTCAAATTTTTACCAAAAACCTTCTTGAGGGAAAGAAGTTTGAATAAGGAAAGAAAAAATGATTAGGAAAATAAGTAAAAGGGCGCGGCAATTTGTGATGGCAATTGTCCTACTCATTTCTCAAATGGGTATGTTGCTATCATCGACGCCTTATGCAGCTGCGGAGATACCTTTGACGACGTCGGATCCGACAATCAAGGTAACGCAAAATGGCTGTGCACTTAAAATTGAAAAAACAGAAGAAATCAAGTGGGAGTTGCCGAGGCAACCAATCGACCTAGTTATCTTGCAAGATACGAGTGGATCTTTTGCAAATACGATTGGAAGCGTTCAGACAGCCCTTCGTGAGTTAACAACTCCGGTCGCTTTGACGGATTACGATGAGAAAAATCCTCGTCTGGTATTTACAGGCGATGAGAAAACAACAGACCGTGTCATGGTTGCGACCTTCCAAGGAATTGACCAGGTTCGCTACTATAACCCAACAGCGGCATCGGATCACGGTAGTTTGAATAGCGTTTCCCAACCGGGTGCGGCAGGTACTGTGTATACTTATGGCAACTCAGGCTTGTTGACAAGTAACAGTCAAGTTCAAGATTTTATCAATAGCTTTTCTGTCGGAGGTGGTACTCCTACAGTTCCCGCTATTGACGATACCATTGCTCGGTATAATGCAAGTAAAAATACTGGCGGTGGAATGGCTAACAACCGTAAGACGGTCTTCCTATTGGTGACAGATGGAGTAGCCAATGGTTACCGTTCAGAAGATGGTGGTCCAGTTTACTTTGATGCCAGTCTCAGACGCCGCCAGGCCTTTGCAGCGGTTCATAACATCAATAACCTAGAAGTTACAAACGATTATTTGAATCGTTCGCAAGAAGTGATGGAAGCTGGCGATCGCATTAAAGAAGCGATCGGATCTAACGGAACAGTGGTTGTAGGCTTCTGGGAAGATGTTGCAAACTTTGAAAAGACAAGCCAGTATGCAGATGGTTACCTTGGAGACTTTACAAGATATGGTTTTAACACCAACGGTGACAACCGTTCAGTCCAAACAGTCTTCCATACAGCTTTGGAAAGCGTTGCTTCTCCAGCTAAAGAGGTGAATGGCGAGTCGGTATCCTTCTATGTTAATGAGCAAAGCAATGCAAATGCCTTTGCACAAAAAATTCTTAAAGCTGTAACAGCAGCCATGGTGAAAGAAAATGTAGAAGGAACTTTCCAAATTACAGAAGGGTACAAAGTTGACTCTGTTACAATCAATGACAAAACGGTTGTTGAGAACGTAACGGATGAAGCAACCCAGGTACAAGGAAAAGTAACTCAAAACGGCACAACGGTGACGATTTCCGTTCCGGAAAGTGTCTTCAACCCTGGAAACAACAAGTTTGATTATTTGTTGTCTCGTACAGAAGATGTTGAAAATATAGCAGAAGAAGATGAAGAAGAGCCTTCTGACGACTATGCTCCGCAACAAGTTGAACGTCAAGTTGGACAATTGACGGGTACATTTAAGGTTGGTGACTATGAGTCTGCTGAGATTGGATCAAAAGAGCCAACTACAGTAACAGTTACTGATTTGAAATACTGTTATCCAAACGTATCAAAAGATGTAAAAGATACCGATGCATCGAATGACCTTGGAACAGTTGATGACCCCATCATCGCGAAGAAAAAATCCTATGCTGCAAACTTAACAACTGACAATGAGACGTTTACTTATAAGATTCTTTACCGCATGAATAATGCGCCACTTGAATTTGATAAGAATGCTATGTTGGTTGACCGTTTGGATTACCGCATTGCCTATAAAAATGCATATGTAACAGATGAAAATGGCAAGCGATTGGATGGTTTTGTGGTTAAAACAACAGTTGTAGATGATCCAACAACTGGAGAAGACCAGACAGTTGTATATGCGACAATTCCTGAAAATCCTGGTGTTAATACCGAGACGATCAAGGAAGGTCAATATGGTAACCACAAGTTCAAACGCTATTATCTAGTAGTTGAGGCACAATTGAAGGATGAATATTCATTTGACAACAACCCAGATGAATACAAGAAGATTCTTCAAGAAAATAATGGTCTTGGTCTGATGAACCAGGCGACAATCCTTTGGAATGGCTCTGAAGACCCAGTGGATCCAAATGCAAAAACACGTCGTTCTAACACCGTTTATGTCCTTCCGCCAGTTAAGACAGACATCAAAAAAGATGTTCAATCTGTAGAAGGGACAACCGGGGCCTATGTGGAAGGGCAAGAGCAGCTTTACCTCAGCGAACGGACGCAGGAATACTTCTATAATGTAGAATCGGTTTGGCCAGGCCTTGCAGATAGCTATATTCTTTCTGATACTTTGGTGCCAGAATTGGAATTTGTAACAGCTTATGGTAAGGGCGGAGCTAAGATTACAGTTAATGGAAATGATGTAGCTGCACTGACAAATAAGTTAGTCGTTACTGGAAACACTGTTAAACTGGAATTGACAAAAGCCGACTTCACAGGTCGTGCAATTGCACGACAAATTGCCGCTGCCAACAAAGGAAATGATGGCCCGGCGATTATCAAGTTAACGATTAAAGCTAAAATCAAAGATGGAGCCGATTTGTCGAAATACGCTGTGGGCGGACAGATTAAGGTTCCAAACAAGGCTCAGGTTGAATTGAATGGCAAGCCACAAGAATCAAATGAAGTCTATGTGACGCCAGATGAGCCTGCTCCAAGCAAGAAGATTAATTCTACCTTGGATGTCTTGAATACAACGAAGAGTGACGAAGCATTTGAATTTAACATTCAAACCAAACTTCCAAGCGATATCCAGAAGTATCAGTCTTACAAAATCTCAGATAAACTGGATAATCGTCTTGAGTTGACGAACCAGCCCGCTCCTTATATTAAAGGTGACGCTGCCCAATACTTTAATGTGACATACGATGAAGCAAGTCATACTGTTATTGCGACAGCGAAAACAGCAAGTCTGGCTTCTATGACGGGCGGAGAAACGGTTGAGTTGGTCATTCCAGCTAAGATTAAAGATGGCACAGCGATTGAAAAGATTCCAAACACTGCGACCATCTTCTATCAAACGCCATCAAGTGGTGGTGAAAAAGAAACTCCACCGACACCACCAGTTCATGTAACCCCACCTCCAACGATTGATAAAAAAGTTAATAATGAGAATCATTACGACCTCGTTGAAGCTAAAGAAGCATTTACATACACCATCGAGACACAAGTTCCAGACGGGGCAACTAGCTTTGTAATTAGCGATAAACTGGTGGATGTTCTTGAATTTGATGGTGAAAAAGGTGGCGTAACTGTTCAAATCAATGGAACAGATGTCACTGCTGCTACAACCATTACTGCAGAGAATAAAACACTTGAAGTGGCATTGTCTACGGATCAATTGAAGAAGAACGTTGGCCAGAAAGTTCTTGTAACCTTTAATGCAAAAGTAATTGAGGGTTCTGATTTATCTAACTATATTGAGGAAGGCGTTGCAAAAGTTCCAAACACTGCAAGCTACATCATTAATACAGATCCTAAGACTAAAAAAGAAACAAAACCTGTTACAGTAACTCCTCCAGGAGAAACATCTGAGCCGCAGAAGACAGTTAATGATCAACAGTCAGCTCAATTGTCAAACCTTGAGGAAGTATTCACCTACAAAGTAACTGCTCAAGTTCCAACAAATACGGCTGGATTTACCAAGTTTGAACTCAGAGATGATTTGGAAGACATCTTGACTGTTACTGAAACCAGTGCAACAGTTGGTGATGCCACATTGGATCAGAAAGTTACAGTTACAAGTCCAGAAGAAGCAAATGCTGCAAATGGAAATGTAACAGCTAGTCTTTCGTCTAATGACATTGCGAAATTCGCAGGCAAGACTGTTACATTGACAATCAAAGCACGTCTTAAAGATGGTGTGACTGCTGAAGAGTTAGCAAAATATGTCACTGCAGACAATGTAGCTGGCTCCATTCCGAACCGTGCGACATTGACAGTTGGAGACAAACCTAACCAAACCAAAGAATCTGAGAACGTTCCAGTAACTCCACCAAGTGAAAATCCATCGATTACTAAGAAAATCAATGGCAACCTTGAGCATTTAGATACTGAAACAGCGACAGATTATTCTTACAATATTAAAGTCAAAGTGCCAGCTGACATCACTAGCTACAAGAAATTTGTCATTCGTGATGAATTGAATGCTGATTTAGCGATTCAAGGCACACCAGTTATTTCAGGACCAGCAGCTCAATACTTCGATGTCAAAGTCGAAGGGCAGTTGGTAACAGCTACAATGAAAAACTTCGCTGCAGCACAAGAATTGGCCGGCAAAGAAGTTGAGTTGGTGATTGTCTCTCAAATCCGCAAGGGAGTGACAACACAAAATATCCCTAACACTGCAGAGGTTATCTATCAGAATAGAAGCCATGTAGAAGGCACACCAGATGGTAAAAATGATACTCCACCAGTAACTGTAACACCTCCTGGTGAAGACCCAACGGTTGAGAAGAAGATCAACAGCGACTTGACAGAAGCAGTTGTTCTTCCAGAGTCTAACTACACCTATAACATTACTTCAACCCTCCCAGTTGACATCACTAGCTACAAGGCTTATGCGATTGTCGATGAATTGGATGAGAACCTCTCCATCCAAGGCACACCAGTTGTGACGGGAGATGCGGCGAAATTCTTCGAAGTGACCGTCACAGGCAATACTGTGAAAGCCACTATGAAGGACTTCAAGCAGGCCAAAGACTTGGCAGGCAAGCAGGTTGAATTGGTCATCACAGCTCAAGTCAAAGCAACGAGCACCGCTGCGAAGATTGACAACACTGCTAAAGTGACCTACCAAAACAAGAACCATGTGGATGGTGAGCCAGATAGCGAAACCCCACCAACACCGCCAGTCACTGTGACAACACCTCCTGTAACGAAGAAGATCAATGAAAGCCTTGATCACTTAGATACAGCGACACAAACCAACTACACTTACAACATCAAGACAGTTCTTCCAACTGATATTGCGACTTACAAGCGCTTCGTGATTACGGATAGCTTGGAGAGCGAATTGGCTGTCCAAGGCATCCCAACCATGACTGGAGATGCGGCTAAGTTCTTCGATGTGAAGGTAGATGGTCAAGTGGTGACGGCAACGATCACAGACTTCGAAGCAGCTAAAGCGATGGCAGGCAAAGAAGTTGAATTGGTGATTGTTTCTCAAATCCGCGAAGGGGTAACCCGTCAAGCGATTCCGAACCAAACCACCATCAGCTACACCAACAAGGCTAAGGCAGATGGTACTCCAGGTGATGTGACGACCACTCCACCAACTCCACCAGTAACTGTAACACCTCCTGGTGAGACACCAACGGTTGAGAAGAAAATCAACAGCGACTTGACAGAAGCAGTTGTTCTTCCAGAGTCTAACTACACCTATAACATTACTTCAACCCTCCCAGTTGACATCACTAGCTACAAGGCTTATGCGATTGTCGATGAATTGGATGAGAACCTCTCCATCCAAGGCACACCAGTTGTGACGGGAGATGCGGCGAAATTCTTCGATGTGACCGTCACAGGCAATACTGTGAAAGCCACTATGAAGGACTTCAAGCAGGCCAAAGACTTGGCAGGCAAGCAGGTTGAATTGGTCATCACAGCTCAAGTCAAAGCAACGAGCACCGCTGCGAAGATTGACAACACCGCTAAAGTGACCTACCAAAACAAAAACCATGTGGATGGTGAGCCAGATAGCGAAACCCCACCAACACCGCCAGTCACTGTGACAACACCTCCTGTAACGAAGAAGATCAATGAAAGCCTTGATCACTTAGATACAGCGACACAAACCAACTACACTTACAACATCAAGACAGTTCTTCCAACTGATATTGCGACTTACAAGCGCTTCGTGATTACGGATAGCTTGGAGAGCGAATTGGCTGTCCAAGGCATCCCAACCATGACTGGAGATGCGGCTAAGTTCTTCGATGTGAAGGTAGAAGGTCAAGTGGTGACGGCAACGATCACAGACTTCGAAGCAGCTAAAGCGATGGCAGGCAAAGAAGTTGAATTGGTGATTGTTTCTCAAATCCGCGAAGGGGTAACCCGTCAAGCGATTCCGAACCAAACCACCATCAGCTACACCAACAAGGCTAAGGCAGATGGTACTCCAGGTGATGTGACGACCACTCCACCAACTCCACCAGTAACCGTAACACCTCCTGGTGAGACACCAACGGTTGAGAAGAAAATCAACAGCGACTTGACAGAAGCAGTTGTTCTTCCAGAGTCTAACTACACCTATAACATTACTTCAACCCTCCCAGTTGACATCACTAGCTACAAGGCTTATGCGATTGTCGATGAATTGGATGAGAACCTCTCCATCCAAGGCACACCAGTTGTGACGGGAGATGCGGCGAAATTCTTCGAAGTGACCGTCACAGGCAATACTGTGAAAGCCACTATGAAGGACTTCAAGCAGGCCAAAGACTTGGCAGGCAAGCAGGTTGAATTGGTCATCACAGCTCAAGTCAAAGCAACGAGCACCGCTGCGAAGATTGACAACACTGCTAAAGTGACCTACCAAAACAAGAACCATGTGGATGGTGAGCCAGATAGCGAAACCCCACCAACACCGCCAGTCACTGTGACAACACCTCCTGTAACGAAGAAGATCAATGAAAGCCTTGATCACTTAGATACAGCGACACAAACCAACTACACTTACAACATCAAGACAGTTCTTCCAACTGATATTGCGACTTACAAGCGCTTCGTGATTACGGATAGCTTGGAGAGCGAATTGGCTGTCCAAGGCATCCCAACCATGACTGGAGATGCGGCTAAGTTCTTCGATGTGAAGGTAGAAGGTCAAGTGGTGACGGCAACGATCACAGACTTCGAAGCAGCTAAAGCGATGGCAGGCAAAGAAGTTGAATTGGTGATTGTTTCTCAAATCCGCGAAGGGGTAACCCGTCAAGCGATTCCGAACCAAACCACCATCAGCTACACCAACAAGGCTAAGGCAGATGGTACTCCAGGTGATGTGACGACCACTCCACCAACTCCACCAGTAACCGTAACACCTCCTGGTGAGACACCAACGGTTGAGAAGAAAATCAACAGCGACTTGACAGAAGCAGTTGTTCTTCCAGAGTCTAACTACACCTATAACATTACTTCAACCCTCCCAGTTGACATCACTAGCTACAAGGCTTATGCGATTGTCGATGAATTGGATGAGAACCTCTCCATCCAAGGCACACCAGTTGTGACGGGAGATGCGGCGAAATTCTTCGAAGTGACCGTCACAGGCAATACTGTGAAAGCCACTATGAAGGACTTCAAGCAGGCCAAAGACTTGGCAGGCAAGCAGGTTGAATTGGTCATCACAGCTCAAGTCAAAGCAACGAGCACCGCTGCGAAGATTGACAACACTGCTAAAGTGACCTACCAAAACAAGAACCATGTGGATGGTGAGCCAGATAGCGAAACCCCACCAACACCGCCAGTCACTGTGACAACACCTCCTGTAACGAAGAAGATCAATGAAAGCCTTGATCACTTAGATACAGCGACACAAACCAACTACACTTACAACATCAAGACAGTTCTTCCAACTGATATTGCGACTTACAAGCGCTTCGTGATTACGGATAGCTTGGAGAGCGAATTGGCTGTCCAAGGCATCCCAACCATGACTGGAGATGCGGCTAAGTTCTTCGATGTGAAGGTAGATGGTCAAGTGGTGACGGCAACGATCACAGACTTCGAAGCAGCTAAAGCGATGGCCGGCAAAGAAGTTGAATTGGTGATTGTTTCTCAAATCCGCGAAGGGGTAACCCGTCAAGCGATTCCGAACCAAACCACCATCAGCTACACCAACAAGGCTAAGGCCGATGGCACTCCAGGTGATGTGACGACCACTCCACCAACTCCACCAGTAACTGTAACACCTCCTGGTGAGACACCAACGGTTGAGAAGAAGATCAACAGCGACTTGACAGAAGCAGTTGTTCTTCCAGAGTCTAACTACACCTATAACATTACTTCAACCCTCCCAGTTGACATCACTAGCTACAAGGCTTATGCGATTGTCGATGAATTGGATGAGAACCTCTCCATCCAAGGCACACCAGTTGTGACGGGAGATGCGGCGAAATTCTTCGATGTGACCGTCACAGGCAATACTGTGAAAGCCACTATGAAGGACTTCAAGCAGGCCAAAGACTTGGCAGGCAAGCAGGTTGAATTGGTCATCACAGCTCAAGTCAAAGCAACGAGCACCGCTGCGAAGATTGACAACACTGCTAAAGTGACCTACCAAAACAAGAACCATGTGGATGGTGAGCCAGATAGCGAAACCCCACCAACACCGCCAGTCACTGTGACAACACCTCCTGTAACGAAGAAGATCAATGAAAGCCTTGATCACTTAGATACAGCGACACAAACCAACTACACTTACAACATCAAGACAGTTCTTCCAACTGATATTGCGACTTACAAGCGCTTCGTGATTACGGATAGCTTGGAGAGCGAATTGGCTGTCCAAGGCATCCCAACCCTGACTGGAGATGCGGCTAAGTTCTTCGATGTGAAGGTAGAAGGTCAAGTGGTGACGGCAACGATCACAGACTTCGAAGCAGCTAAAGCGATGGCCGGCA
The DNA here is from genome assembly GCF_032594915.1 of Streptococcus sp. 29896. Lineage (NCBI taxonomy): Bacteria > Bacillati > Bacillota > Bacilli > Lactobacillales > Streptococcaceae > Streptococcus > Streptococcus suivaginalis. The sequence goes on from NZ_CP118733.1 coordinate 129,669, forward strand.
AAGAAGTTGAATTGGTGATTGTTTCTCAAATCCGCGAAGGGGTAACCCGTCAAGCGATTCCGAACCAAACCACCATCAGCTACACCAACAAGGCTAAGGCCGATGGCACTCCAGGTGATGTGACGACCACTCCACCAACTCCACCAGTAACTGTAACACCTCCTGGTGAGACACCAACGGTTGAGAAGAAGATCAACAGCGACTTGACAGAAGCAGTTGTTCTTCCAGAGTCTAACTACACCTATAACATTACTTCAACCCTCCCAGTTGACATCACTAGCTACAAGGCTTATGCGATTGTCGATGAATTGGATGAGAACCTCTCCATCCAAGGCACACCAGTTGTGACGGGAGATGCGGCGAAATTCTTCGATGTGACCGTCACAGGCAATACTGTGAAAGCCACTATGAAGGACTTCAAGCAGGCCAAAGACTTGGCAGGCAAGCAGGTTGAATTGGTCATCACAGCTCAAGTCAAAGCAACGAGCACCGCTGCGAAGATTGACAACACTGCTAAAGTGACCTACCAAAACAAGAACCATGTGGATGGTGAGCCAGATAGCGAAACCCCACCAACACCGCCAGTCACTGTGACAACACCTCCTGTAACGAAGAAGATCAATGAAAGCCTTGATCACTTAGATACAGCGACACAAACCAACTACACTTACAACATCAAGACAGTTCTTCCAACTGATATTGCGACTTACAAGCGCTTCGTGATTACGGATAGCTTGGAGAGCGAATTGGCTGTCCAAGGCATCCCAACCCTGACTGGAGATGCGGCTAAGTTCTTCGATGTGAAGGTAGAAGGTCAAGTGGTGACGGCAACGATCACAGACTTCGAAGCAGCTAAAGCGATGGCCGGCAAAGAAGTTGAATTGGTGATTGTTTCTCAAATCCGCGAAGGGGTAACCCGTCAAGCGATTCCGAACCAAACCACCATCAGCTACACCAACAAGGCTAAGGCAGATGGTACTCCAGGTGATGTGACGACCACTCCACCAACTCCACCAGTAACCGTAACACCTCCTGGTGAGACACCAACGGTTGAGAAGAAAATCAACAGCGACTTGGATCATTTGGATATCGAAACAGAGAAAGATTATAACTACAATATCACGACAATCTTGCCGGTTGATATTGCAAGTTACAAGCGCTATGTTCTAACAGATACACTTGATCAAGACCTAGCTATTCAAGGTACACCAGTCATTACGGGTGAAGCAGCGAAATTCTTTGATGTGACAGTAGATGGACAAACTGTTACTGCGACTATGAAGGACTTCAAGCAAGCTAAAGAATGGGCAGGCAAGCAGGTTGAATTGGTGATTACAGCACAAGTTCGTGAAGGAATTACACGTCCAAATATCCCGAATACCGCAAAAGTAGAATTCACTAATAAATCTGATCAAACTGGTGAAAAAGAAACCAAGCCAGTAACTGTAACGCCACCAACACCAAATACTCCACCGATTGAGAAGAAGGTAAATGGTTCGGCAAGTGTAGAATTGGCAAGCCGTCAAGAAGTATTTACATATACAATTGATACGGTTGTTCCGACAGGGGCATTTGCCTTTGAAGTAAACGATACACTTGAAGATGTATTGGCATTTGAAGGAGAAGTGACAGCGACCTTGGCAGGCAAGGCACTCTCTGCAAATCAAATCACAGTAGCTGGTCAAACAGTGACCGTGAAATTGACCAAAGAACAAGTTCGCCAGCAAGCTGGTGCACCACTTCAAGTTGTCTTCTTTGCTAAAGTCAAAGATGGTGCTGATTTGACACCATATATGACGGATGGACAAACTAGCGTGCCAAATACGGCAAGCTACATCATCAACAATAACCCATCAACGAAGAAAGATTCAAATACTGTTCCAGTTTATCCTCCTACACCAAATGATCCAGGCGTAGATAAGAAAATCAATCGTGATTTGACCCATCTTGATGTAGAAGTCAACAAATCTTATATGTATAATGTCACTGCAGATCTTCCTCAAGACATTGCAACATATAAAGAATTTGTTGTGACGGATATCGTAGAACCGGTTCTTGCAATCAACGGAGAAGTTGTTGCATATGTTGATGGTTACGCGACAGATGCTGTGAAAGTGACTGTTGAAGGCAACCGTGTGGTTGCATCAGTTGTTGACTTTACGAGATTAGCAGGCTTTAAGCAAATCCAATTGTATATCCCTGCTTACATCAAGTCAGATGCTGATTTGACAGCTTACATGAAGGATAATGCTGCAAGCATTCCAAACACAGCTTCTCTTGACTTCACAGACAGCAATGGTGTGAAGAAACGCAAGGAAACTACCCCAGTAACCGTTACTCCTCCAACACCTGATACGCCACCAACACCACCGGTGAACCCACCACAACCAGGAACACCTGTGAAAACAGTTAGTCGTGTAGATGGTTTGGAACAAACTGACTACTTGGCTCTCCTACTTGCAACAGAAAACTTCCGCTTCGATATCAAATCAGTTGTTCCAATGGATGAAGCTGATGATAAGCGTTTGAATTTGACAAGTCTTACTATCACAGACCAGATGGACAACCTCTTCACAGTGTCTCCTGACAAGGTAGCTGTGAAGGTGACAAATGCACCAACTGCAAATGCAAACTATATTGATGAGGATGTAGAGAAAGCACAGGCTGCACTTGATGTTGAGGTTGCAAAACTTGAGGAAATTAAACAGTCTGCTCAAACGGACGCAAGTGCCGCAGCCTTGACTGAAGCACAAAATCTTCTCGCAACACTTGAAGCTGAATGGATAGCTGCAGAAGCGAAGTTAGCAGAATTAACTGCTGCAAACACTGCAACAACAAGTTCTACACCAGCTTCAACCACTGAAGAATCGACAGAAGCTCCTGTTGAAACTCCGGCAGTTGACTACGCTTCAGAAATTGCAGCACAGGAAGCTCTCATGGCGGAACTCCAAGTTAAGTTGGATGAAGCTAAGACTCAGGTACAGACTGCACAAGCTGCACTGTCAACTGCAAAAACAGCAGCTGAAGTGAAGGTTGAAGTAGAGAACCAAGAGAAAGTAGTAGCAGAGAAGCAAACTGTTCTTGATGAAGCGAAAAAACGTCAAGCTATGGTTCAAGAACGCATTGCACAATTGGCAAATGTCAATGAAAAAGGTGAGTTGACAGCTCAAGCGATTGTTGCATTGGGAGGAAGCATCAAAGTTGAAGGACAATTGGTGACAGTTGATTTCACTGATGAATACACAATGGAAGCCCTGAAAGGTTACACTGTCAATGTGATCATTTACTCAAGCATCTCTGATGTGAATGCATTGACGAAAGATCACTTCACAACAGGTATTGATAATACGGCAACCGTACAATTCAATCATGATCCAAGTGAGCAATTGACGAAGAAAACTAACAAGGTAACGGTTGTACCTCCTAAGAATGATACACCGCCACCACCTCCAACAACACCTGAAAAACCAAAAGGAGAATTGCCAACTCCACCAACTCCACCAACCCCACCAACACCGCCTACAACACCGCCATCTACATCAACACCGCCTAAACCAGGAACAAATCTTCCTAAAACAGGCTCAGATGCAAATGGTCTGTATGCCCTTGTTGGCTTGATGCTTGGAGCACTTACGCTTGCGTTTCAAAAGCGAAAGCAGTAAGATAGACTCCAGGAACAAGAAAAGGCATCAGTAAGATGCTTTGACAAAGATAACTCGGGTTCCAGTTCATTATGAAAAGAGCCCGAGTTGTTTTTGGTTTTTACAGACTCAGATGAGGTGTAAAATAGAATAGAATTTCGGAGAGAGATATGAAAAAAAGAGAACTAGTGGCAGCTTTGGCAATTGTCATTCTCCTAGTAGGTGGCATCATCTACCTAGTGACAACCAGTAGCTTGACACAGGATGTCACTACGACAGAAGTAGCGACAAGCACCAGTCAACCAACAGAGGAGGAATTGGCAAGTCTAACCAAGAGCATGCAAGCCATTTCTTTCCTAGATGAGAATGATCAGGAAACAAGCGTGAAAGAGGTTACGACAAAACCAGCCATTGTTGTATTTTGGGCAAGTTGGTGTCCAGATTGTCAAGCTCAGTTGCCGATTCTTGCAAAATTGTATAAAAAATATAGTGAGGATATTGACTTCATCTTCCTAAATGTTGTGGATCAAACCAGGGAGACTAAAGAAAGTGGTCAAAAATATTTGGCGGCTAACTATGAGTTTACCTATTACCAAGACAAAGATTTGGTGGCAGCAGATAGTTTGAAAGTAACCAATATTCCAACGATGTTCGTATTAAATGGTCAGCAGGAAGTCGTTCAAGTCTTCCGTAGCAATCAAACAGAGGAAGTTCTATCAAAAGCCTTGGAATCTGTTAAATAGACTGAAGAATGCGATTTATATGAAGGGAAATACCAAGCCCAATAGAAAGCACCTACGGGTGCTTTTTTTGATTCATTTGACAATGCAGTCCCTTAAAATTTGTTGAAATAGATGGGGCAGGGGTTGTAAAAACTTGCTATTTTTCATAAATAGTTATATAATGAGAATGTTGAAAAGGAACTTGTAGGCTTACAAGTTAAAATTTTCACAAAAGGATTAAAAGGCTTGCCTTTTAAAATATAGAACTCGATTTTCATAAGGAGGAAATCATTCATGGTAGTTAAAGTTGGTATTAACGGTTTCGGACGTATCGGTCGTCTTGCTTTCCGTCGTATCCAAAACGTAGAAGGTGTTGAAGTTACTCGTATCAACGACCTTACAGATCCAGTAATGCTTGCACACTTGTTGAAATATGACACAACTCAAGGTCGTTTCGACGGTACTGTTGAAGTTAAAGACGGTGGTTTCGAAGTTAACGGTAAATTCGTTAAAGTTTCTGCTGAGCGCGAGCCAGGAAACATCGACTGGGCTACTGATGGCGTAGATATCGTTTTGGAAGCTACAGGTTTCTTTGCTTCTAAATCAGCTGCTGAGCAACACATCCACGCTAACGGTGCTAAAAAAGTTGTTATCACTGCTCCTGGTGGTAACGATGTTAAGACTGTTGTTTTCAACACTAACCACGACATCCTTGATGGTACTGAAACAGTTATCTCAGGTGCTTCATGTACTACAAACTGTTTGGCACCAATGGCTAAAGCTCTTCACGATGCATTTGGCGTTCAAAAAGGTTTGATGACTACAATCCACGGTTACACTGGTGACCAAATGGTTCTTGACGGACCACACCGTGGTGGTGACCTTCGTCGTGCACGTGCTGCTGCTGCAAACATCGTTCCAAACTCAACTGGTGCAGCTAAAGCTATCGGCTTGGTAATCCCAGAATTGAACGGTAAACTTGACGGTGCTGCACAACGTGTTCCAGTTCCAACAGGTTCTGTAACTGAATTGGTTGCAACTCTTGACAAGAAAGTAACTGCTGAAGAAGTAAACGCTGCTATGAAAGCTGCTGCTACTGAATCATTTGGTTACACTGAAGATCAAATCGTTTCTTCAGATATCGTAGGTATCTCATTTGGTTCATTGTTCGATGCTACTCAAACTAAAGTTATCGACGTTGATGGCGAGCAATTGGTGAAAGTTGTTTCATGGTACGACAACGAAATGTCTTACACTGCACAACTTGTTCGTACTCTTGAGTACTTCGCAAAAATCGCTAAATAATCCTTAGTGAAAATCAAAGAGGCTTCGGCCTCTTTTTTTGTGTCATTCGTTCTTTTAGCAGATTTGTGAAAAAAATATCTTTATACAAGAAAAAATACAGAAAATATGGTACAATGGTAGGGTAAATTTAAATTAAGGAGTTCTTATCTAATGGCAAAATTGACTGTTAAAGATGTAGAATTGAAAGGCAAAAAAGTTCTTGTCCGTGTGGACTTCAACGTGCCTTTGAAAGATGGCGTTATCACTAACGATAACCGTATTACAGCAGCTCTTCCAACAATCAAGTATATTCTTGAGCAAGGTGGACGTGCAATCCTCTTCTCACACCTTGGACGTGTAAAAGAAGAAGCAGATAAAGAAGGTAAATCATTGGCTCCTGTGGCAGCTGACTTAGCAGCTAAATTGGGTCAAGACGTTGCTTTCATCGCTGGCGCTACTCGTGGTGCTGAATTGGAAGCAGCTATCAATGCTTTGGAAGATGGACAAGTTCTCCTTGTTGAAAACACTCGTTTCGAAGATGTTGATGGTAAGAAAGAATCTAAAAACGACGAAGAACTTGGTAAATATTGGGCTTCACTTGGTGACGGTATCTTCGTTAACGATGCATTTGGTACTGCACACCGTGCACACGCATCAAACGTTGGTATCTCAGCAAACGTAGAAAAAGCAGTAGCTGGTTTCCTTTTGGAAAACGAAATTGCTTACATCCAAGAAGCTGTTGAAACTCCAGAGCGCCCATTCGTGGCAATCCTTGGTGGTTCAAAAGTATCTGATAAGATCGGTGTTATCGAGAATCTTCTTGAAAAAGCTGACAAAGTTCTTATCGGTGGTGGTATGACTTACACATTCTACAAAGCTCAAGGTATCGAAATCGGTAACTCACTTGTAGAAGAAGACAAGCTTGATGTAGCAAAAGCACTTCTTGAAAAAGCTAACGGTAAATTGATCTTGCCAGTTGACTCAAAAGAAGCTAACGCATTTGCTGGATACACTGAAGTTCGCGACACTGAAGGTGAAGCAGTTTCAGAAGGCTTCCTTGGTCTTGACATCGGTCCTAAGTCAATCGCTAAGTTTGACGAAGCTTTGACTGGTGCAAAAACAGTTGTTTGGAACGGTCCTATGGGTGTATTTGAAAACCCAGACTTCCAAGCTGGTACAATCGGTGTAATGGATGCTATCGTGAAACAACCAGGCGTGAAATCAATCATCGGTGGTGGTGACTCAGCAGCAGCAGCTATCAACCTTGGCCGTGCAGACAAGTTCTCATGGATCTCAACAGGTGGTGGTGCATCTATGGAACTTCTTGAGGGCAAAGTGCTTCCAGGACTTGCAGCACTTACTGAAAAGTAAAAAATTGCGATGAAAAGAGTTGGGCAACCAGCTCTTTTCTGGTGCATCGCGTAGAGTTTCTACGAAGCTAAGCGGATTAGAAAGTCTAGCAAGGTGTAGCATTGACTGAAAAATAGGCGCTGAGTCAGTTCAACATATCTGGGAGATATGTTGAGGTTAGAAATAGAAGAAGCGAAGCTTCTGTCAAAAATGATTCTGTAGCTTGTCACTTTGTTTTTATTGGGTGACAACTTCAAATAGTTCACTGGACTATTTGAACCCCACAAGGCTGAATAGGTTGGTCACAAGCGTAGCAAAGTGACCTGCTATTCAGCTACTGCCTATGAAAGATGAACAACGAAAAGAGTTGGGAGACCAGCTCTTTTCTAGTTTAAAGGCTAGAATAAGACGTTTTTAAAGCGTCTTTTTTTGTTTATTCAGTTTCGGACCTTTTGCAGTTGGTTGGCTTGAAACTTCTTTAGAGTAGCCAATTGTTTGCTTTTTGGGAAAACTGGCGTAAGCAGGAGGAATTTCCAATCGAGTTTTGGAGAAATGAAAAGCTGGGCAAGTATTTGCTATTCTATTTTCTGAAATCATGTTAGAATAGAAGCATGTTTAAGAAATATCGTTTTAATCCGAAGGAATTTAAATTGGGCATGCGGACAATCAAGTCTGGTCTTGCTGTATTTTTGGTGATTCTCTTATTTGGGCTGCTGGGCTGGCAAGGCATTCAGATTGCAGCCTTAACAGCGGTTTTCAGTTTGAGAGAGGATTTTGATCAGAGTGTTCATTTTGGGACATCACGGATTTTGGGTAATTCTATCGGTGGTTTTTACGCTCTGCTTTTCTTCATTGTCGATGCCTGCTTCAGGAATCACTTCTTGGTCACGCTGCTTGTGGTACCGCTCTGTGTCATGTTGACCATCATGACCAATGTTGCCATGAACAATAAGGCAGGCATTATCGGTGGAGTATCGGCCTTGTTGATCATCACCTTATCCATTCCGTCTGGCAATGCCATTGAATATGTGTTTATTCGTGTTTTTGAAACGTTTGTAGGGGTTTTTATTGCGATTTTGGTTAATTATGACCTCAATTTATTAAAAAAACGTTTTCAAACAAAGTGATGTCAGATTTTCTGACATATTCAGTTGACGGTCTCCCTAAATTCCCCTATAATGGAAGGCAGAAAGGAGCTTTTTGTGAGAGAAAAGGAATTTCGTAGATCTTTAGCAATTTTTCCGATTGGAAGTGTCATGAAATTGACGGACCTGACAGCTCGACAGATTCGCTATTATGAAGAGCAAGGCTTGATTCAGCCTGATCGCAACGAAGGCAATCGTCGTCTCTATTCCTTAAATGACATGGACCTCTTGTTGGAAATCAAGGATTTCTTGGATGAGGGATTAAATATCGCGGCCATCAAGAAGGAATATGCTAGTCGTCAGGTCAAGGTCCAAAAGCAAGAGAAGACCTTGACAGATGAAGATGTACGCCGTATTCTGCACGATGAGCTTCGCAACCAAGGACGTTTTTCAAGTCCCAGTAGCATTTTTCGTTCATCCTAACTCAGTTATCTATTTAAAAGGAGACTCTAATGGCAATTACAGTAGCGGATATCAAACGCGACATTCAAGAAAAAAACGTAACCTTTATTCGATTGATGTTTACCGATATTCTCGGTATTATGAAAAACGTTGAAATTCCAGCGACTGAAGAACAGGTAGATAAGGTTTTGTCAAACAAGGCTATGTTTGACGGATCTTCTATTGAAGGTTTTGTACGTATCAACGAATCAGATATGTATCTTTATCCTGATTTGAATACATGGACTATTTTCCCTTGGGGAGATGAGAATGGCCGTGTGGCTGGCCTGATTTGTGATATTTACACAACAGAAGGTGAGCCATTTGCAGGGGATCCGCGAGGTAACTTGAAAAAAGCACTTCGCCATATGGAAGCTGCAGGATTTTCTTCCTTTAACTTGGGACCAGAACCAGAGTTCTTCCTCTTCAAATTGGACGAATTTGGCAACCCAACCCTCGAAGTAAATGATAAGGGTGGTTATTTCGACCTTGCACCGACAGATTTGGCAGATAATACACGCCGTGAAATCGTAAATGTTTTGACGGAAATGGGATTTGAAGTAGAAGCCAGCCACCATGAAGTTGCGGTTGGTCAGCATGAAATTGATTTCAAATATGCAGATGTATTGAAAGCTTGTGATAATATTCAAATTTTTAAATTGGTTGTTAAAACAATAGCTCGTAAGCACGGTATGTATGCGACATTTATGGCCAAGCCTAAGTTTGGTATTGCTGGTTCAGGTATGCACTGTAACATGTCACTCTTTGATAAGGATGGGAATAATGCCTTCTTTGATCCAGAAGATCCTCGCGGTATGCAGCTGTCTCAAACTGCTTACCATTTCCTTGGTGGCTTGATTCATCATGCCTACAACTACACTGCGATTACAAACCCAACAGTTAACTCTTACAAGCGTTTGGTTCCAGGTTTTGAAGCCCCTGTTTATATTGCTTGGGCTGGAAAGAACCGTTCGCCACTGGTTCGCGTACCTGCATCCCGTGGAATGGGCACTCGCCTGGAGTTGCGTTCCGTTGACCCAACAGCAAACCCATATTTGGCTATGGCAGTGCTCTTAGAAGTCGGTTTGTCTGGAATTGAAAATCGAATTGATGCACCAGCTCCGGTTGAATCCAATATCTATGCCATGTCTGATGAAGAACGTCGAGAGGCAGGAATTACAGATCTTCCTTCAACGCTTCACAATGCTTTGAAGGCACTTCGTAAAGATGAAGTCGTTCGAGCAGCCTTGGGTGAGCATATTTACACCAACTTTGTCGAAGCAAAGAAAATCGAATGGGCAAGCTATGCCACCTACGTTTCCCAATGGGAAATCGACAACTACTTGGATATGTATTAAAAAAATGACCCTGGTGGGTCATTTTTTCACGAGCTTGAAAAAGACTACCCTTATATAGATTAAAAAAATTGGAGGCGATGTGGATGGATGAATTTGTAAAAGCTGTATTTGATGAACAGTATAGAGTGGTTTTTGGAGAAGGGAAAGACCTTGCTCCTAGTCAGCAGGAAATTGTTTTGGTAGAAGAGGAAGCAGGTCAATTAGTAGCTGTCTTGCAGGCCCAGCAGACCTTGGAAACGATTCATGTAAAGGCTTTGGTGGTTGTCAAACACAAGCAAGGTCAAGGATTGGGGAGGCGTTTGCTGATTCGTTTGGAAAATGAAGCTAGACAAAATGGAGTAAAGAGTATCACACTGTCAACTAAGTCCTATCAGGCTAAGGATTTTTATCTGAAGGCTGGATATTCTATTTATGCTCATCTAACAGATGTGCCGAAAAAAGGAATTTCCAAATATCATTTTATCAAGTGGTTGTAAGGTATTCCTATTGGAAAACAAGTGAAGCCTCGGCAGTTGCCGAGGCTTCTTTCTTAGTGATCAGGCGTTAAAATCATTGGGATGATGATTGGTTCACGCTCTGTTTTTTCGTATAGGAATGGTCGTAGGGCATTGACGATGGCGCCGTTAACCGTCTGGATGTTTGCATCCTTGTTTTTAAGAGCGATGCGGATAGCGTTGAAAAGGACGCGTTGGCTCTCGCGAATCAAGTCTCCGGATTCACGCATGTAGATGAAGCCGCGGCTGAGAATGTCTGGACCTGCTAGAATCATCTTGGACTTGAAGTCAACGGTTGCGACAGCAAGGACGACGCCGTCTTCTGAGAGGTCACGGCGGTCTTTGAGGACAGCTGCACCGATTTCACCAATACGGTTTCCATCCACATAGATGTCTTGAGCATTGAAGTGCCCTGCTAAGCGTGCAGAATCCTTGGTCAGCGCTAGGACATCACCGTTTTCCATGATGAAGATATTGTCTTTTGGCACGCCTGTATCAACAGCTAGGCTAGCATGGATTTTTTGCATACGGTATTCGCCATGGACAGGCATGAAGTATTTTGGCTTGATCAGGCGAAGCATGAGTTTTTGTTCTTGCTGGCCGCCGTGTCCAGAGGTGTGGATGTTGTTGATCTTGCCGTGAATGACATCGACACCGGCTTCAATCAAGATATTGATGAGTTTGTTAACACCTGTGGTATTTCCCGGAATAGGACTGGACGAGAAGATAACCGTGTCGCCCGGCTGGAGCTGAACCTGACGGTGGGTACCGTGGGCGATGCGGGATAGGGCTGCCATAGGTTCACCCTGGCTACCTGTACAGAGAATCATGATCTCGCTGGCAGGGTATTCTTTGATCTCGTTTGGCTCGATGAAGGTATCCTTAGGTACCTTGATGTAGCCGAGCTCGATACCATTGACGATAGCTTTTTCCATGGAGCGTCCAAAGACAGCGATCTTGCGTCCGGTCTTAACCGCTGCATCAGCCGCCTGTTGCAGACGGAAGATGTTGGAGGCAAAGGAAGCAAAGATGATACGTCCATGAATGCCTTCAATCAGCTTCATGATGGACTGGCCGACCACTTTTTCCGAGTTGGTAAAGGTTGGGACTTCAGCATTTGTCGAGTCGGAGAGGAGGCAGAGGACGCCTTCTTCACCGAGGGCAGCCATGCGGTGCAAGTCTGCGGGTTCACCAACTGGCGTGAAGTCGAACTTAAAGTCACCGGTACAGACGATTTTTCCTTGAGGTGTATCGATGACGATACCGAGTGGCTCAGGAATGGAGTGGGTGGTGCGGAAGAAGCTGACCTTGAGGTGCTTGAAAGTCAACTCAGTTTTGTGGTTGATTTCATGCAAGGTTGCATCGCGAAGCAGTCCGTGTTCTTCTAATTTGCCACGGATAAGGGCAAGGGCTAATGGACCTGCATAGATTGGGACATTGGCTTGCTTGAGCAAGAAAGGAATGCCTCCGATGTGGTCTTCGTGTCCGTGCGTGATGACCAGTCCCTTAACGCGGTCTAGGTTTTCAACGATATAGGAGTAGTCTGGGATAACGTAGTCAATGCCCAAGAGGTCATCTTCTGGGAACTTGATACCGGCATCGACGATGAGAATTTCATCCTTATACTCGATACCGTAGGTATTTTTCCCGATTTCTCCCAAACCACCGATGGCGAAAACGCCAACTTCATGAGGTTTTAGATTTACTGATGACATGGATTAGAACTCCGTTAATGTGAAATCTGCGTGGGCTTTTTCGTACTCCAAATGGTTGTCTGATAGCAATTCGATGAACTCGATGTTGTATTCAGGACGGTTGGTTTCCACCAATTCACGAGCGATGATACGGCCTTCGAGTTCACTAGCTGCCTCTACTTCTAAATAAAGAGAGCGAGTTTGCTCGCGGCGTGGGCTCGTTTTAGTTTCTTGGTAAAATACTTTATAAATCATGGGTTGGGTATATCCTTTCTTTTTGACTGGCAACTATGAAAAAAGCCCCAAACAGTTGGGTCTGTCTGGTAATGTCTATTCAATTTTCTCGAGTTGTCAATTTATTCAGTCTAAATGTACTCTTCATTATATCATAAAATAGGCTAATGGTAAAAGAGGATGGTAAGAAAATGGAAAAGTGTTATGGTTTTCAGAAATTCTGCATTTCCGAGGGGGATGAATCAAAGAAGTGAGTTAAGATTCCGCGTGTGTTGGGATTACTAAGACTAAGTTCAATTGTACCGAGAAAATGCCTGTCAACTGCCAGATAGTGATGTGACTTACTAGAATGACAAATCGGTTCGATCTATTAACCTACTCGAAAGCACAACCCAGTCTTTTCATTATTTGAAAAAATATCCAAGATAGCTTACAATAGAGAGTAGACTTGTAAAGAAAGAGAAACTTATGAAAATACTAGCTTTGGACAGCTCCAACCAGGCCCTATCGGTTGCCTTGGTGGAGGACGGTCGTTTGCAGGCGGAAACTCTGCTGGCCGTCAAGAAAAATCATAGCATCAGCCTTATGCCTGTGGTCGATTTTTTGGTGGCACAGGTGGGTTGGACGCCCAAAGACTTGGATAGGATTGCGGTCGCTCAGGGGCCTGGATCCTACACGGGTCTGCGGGTGGCGGTGGCGACTGCCAAGACCCTGGCCTACACCCTCAAGATCGACTTGGTGGGGCTATCCAGTCTTCAGTCCCTGGTTCCGCCTAGCCTGACGGGTCTGGTGGTCCCCCTCATCGATGCCCGCCGTAACTGCGTCTATGCAGGTGTTTATGAAAATGGCAGAGCAGTCGAGGCAGACCGCTACTGGTCTTTCGAAGATTTGCTTTCTAGCCTGTCTGGCAAGGAAAACATCACCTTTGTCGGAGAAGTAGAAAACTTTATGGAGCAGATTGAACAAGCTCTGCCGACTGCCCACTATCAAGCTAGTCTGCCGTCTGCCTATCAGCTGGCGGTGATTGGTCAAGACTTGCCAGCGGTAGATATTACTAGCTTTGAGCCCAACTATCTCAAGCGAGTAGAGGCAGAGGAAAATTGGCTCAAGGACAACCAAGCTGGCTCAGAAAGTTATATCAATCGTGTATGATAGAGATTAAACACTACGACGGTCAGGAAAATCTGGCAGAGGCTGTTTTGGCAGTTATGCAGTCGGTCTATGATCAATCTCCATGGACCCTGGAGCAGATTGCCTCTAGCATGTCTAGTCAGGATGAGGACTATTATCTGGCCTATGAGGGTCAGGAGCTAGTCGGTTTTTTGGCCGTGCAGACGGTGCTGGATGAGATGGAAATCTTGCAGATTGCTGTCAGGGCTGATTTTCAGAGGTTGGGAATCGCCAGTCAGCTGATGGCTGCTGTGATGGACTGGGATGGGGACATCTTCCTCGAAGTGAGAGAGTCCAATAGTGCAGCTCAGGCCCTCTATACACGCCAGCATTTTACCAGAATAGGAAAACGAAAAGACTACTACCGCCATCCTGTCGAGGACGCGGTGCTAATGAAGAGAGAACGGAATGAAAGATAGATTGATTTTGGCGATTGAGACCTCCTGTGACGAGACCTCGGTGGCTGTTTTGCGAAATGAGGCGGAGCTTTTGTCCAATGTCATTGCCAGCCAGATTGCCAGCCACCAGCGGTTTGGTGGGGTGGTGCCCGAGGTGGCTAGCCGTCACCATGTGGAAGTGATTACGGCCTGTATCGAGGAGGCTTTGCTGGAGGCGGAGGTGACGGCAGAGGACTTGACGGCTGTGGCTGTGACCTATGGGCCTGGCTTGGTCGGTGCCTTGCTGGTCGGGATTTCGGCTGCAAAGGCCTTTGCCTGGGCCAATGGTCTGCCGCTCATTCCTGTCAACCACATGGCAGGGCATTTAATGGCGGCACGGGTGGTTAAGGAATTGGAATTTCCCCTCTTGGCCCTCTTGGTCAGCGGTGGACACACGGAATTGGTCTATGTGTCGGAGGCGGGCGACTACAAGATTGTCGGTGAAACGCGAGATGATGCGGTCGGCGAAGCCTACGATAAGGTGGGGCGGGTCATGGGACTGCCCTATCCAGCTGGTCGTGTCATCGATGAGTTGGCACATGAGGGGCAGGATATCTATGATTTCCCTCGCGCTATGATAAAAGAGGATAATCTGGAATTTTCTTTCTCAGGTTTGAAATCCGCCTTTATCAACCTCTACCACAATGCCCAGCAGAAAGGGGAAACCTTGTCCAATGCGGACCTGTCAGCCTCTTTCCAAGCCTGTGTTATGGACATTCTCATGGCTAAGACCAAGAAGGCCTTGGAGCAATACCCTGTTAAAACCTTGGTCGTAGCGGGCGGTGTAGCAGCCAATCAGGGCTTGCGAGAGCGGTTGGCAGCTGAAATCACCGATGTGGAGGTTATCATTCCCCCGCTTCGCCTCTGCGGTGACAATGCTGGTATGATTGCCTTGGCAGCCGTTAGTGAATACAACAAAGAAAACTTTGCTGGTTGGGATTTGAATGCCAAACCAAGTCTAGCTTTTGAAAATTTGTAAGAAGGGGGAGTGGGAAAGAACTCGACCAGTCTAAAAAGAGTTCGTCAACAAGTCTTTATTTCTAGTTGTTGAGCTGAAACAGTCTATCCCCAGACTGTTTCACTCCCACCCCCGCACAGCTCCAACAGTCAGAGTAGTGACTGTTGGAGGTTGGAAATGAAGCGAACTCTGTTCGCATCAGTCGTAGAGGTCAGATTTGGAGTGTGAGACACGAATTGCTGAGATTTGCTTTGCAAATCTTATCTCCAACCTTTAACAGTCCACTGGACTGTTAAAGCCAATCAACCACTGCGCTGAGATGTTGACACGAACACTGAGAAGCGAGGCTGGACTGTCTGTCCAGCCTCTTTTTCTATTGACGGAGGGGGGCTGGTCCTCTATACTAGAATGATATATAGTCATTTGAATTAGCTTTGATACATCGTCACTTTCGGCTTGCCGTACTCTAGTACAGCCTGCACCTCAGTTCCTTGTCTGAAAGCTAATTCATTCGACTATAACTTGCTATTCAAAGGAGAGAAGATGAAAGAAGTGGACTTTCGTGAGGGTTTGCGGGATGCTATTCCCACAGCTCTGGGCTATGCCAGTATCGGTCTAGCCTGTGGAGTGGTATCGGTCAATTCAGGCATTTCTGCGGTGGAGATGGCTTTGATGAGCCTCTTGGTCTATGCAGGGAGTGCCCAATTTGTCATGTGTGCCATGATTTTGGCAGGTGCCCCCTTGTTGTCGATTGCGGTGACGGTTTTCTTTGTCAACCTGAGGAATTTTCTCATGTGCCTGCATACGACGACCATTTTTCAGGGGAATAGGCTGGGCTCCAACATCTTGATTGGCTCATTTTTAACAGATGAATCCTATGCGGTTCTCTTGCGGAAACACATTGAGGAAAAGCAGATTGCCCCTAGCTGGATGTACGGCAACAACTTTGCTGGCTATGCTTCTTGGGTTATCTTTACCACTCTGGGCAATCTCATCGGAGGTTTGATTCCAAATCCCGAGCAGTTTGGCTTGGATTTTGCCTTGGTTGCCATGTTTGTCGGCATTTTCTCAGGTCAGTTGGAGGCTATGGCTCGGACTGTTCCTTTGAAAAAAATCGGCTTGATTTTGCTGGCGGTTGGTCTAGCCTATGTCGGTCTGTCTGTGCTAGTGTCGTCTTATGTGGCGGTACTTCTGGCGACGCTTTTGGGTTGTTTTGTGGGGGTGATGATTGATGATAAAAACTAGTATTCTACTGATTATTCTGGCGGCGGCCCTGGTGACCTGGGTGCCACGCGTCCTACCTTTTGTACTGACGCAGAACAAATCCCTGCCTCCAAAGTTGGTGAAATTTCTCAGCTTTCTACCCATCACCATTATCTTTGCTCTGACCCTGTCTAGCATCATGGACGAAAAGGTGGGCTCCCTTCCCAGCCTTCTTCCCGTCGAAAGTTTGGCCCTCATTCCGACCTTTTTGGTGGTCCTGAGGACCAAAAATATCCTCCTCGCAGTAGTGGTTGGTGTCTTGACGACAGCTGCTCTCCGCTTGATTTTCTAGGAGGGGCTTATGGTTAAGGAAAATGCCAGAGGTATCGGATTGTGTCTGGTCTTAGCTGCAATCAGCCAGTGCTTAGGAAGTTGGGTTTCACTAGTTGGTGGGCCTGTTTTTGCCCTTCTAATCGGGATGAGCTTGCATTCTTACATTTCAAGGAAGAATGCCTTTCAGTCAGGTTTGACCTTTACCTCTAAGAAGATTTTGCAGTATGCTGTGATTTGTTTGGGATTTGGTTTGAATCTATCTGCGGTCCTTGCAGTCGGTCGCCAATCTCTACCAATTATTCTGTCAACAATTAGTTTTGCCTTGTTTTTGGCATTTCTGATGTGGAAAATCTTGCCCATTTCATCTCATCTGGCGACCTTGATTGGTGTAGGGACCTCTATCTGTGGCGGCTCTGCTATTGCGGCGACGGCTCCCATTATTCAGGCAGATGATGAAGATGTGGCACAGGCTATCTCGGTCATCTTTCTCTTTAATGTCTTGGCGGCCCTGGTCTTTCCAACTTTGGCGACCTGGCTTGGTTTTTCGACCGATTCGGGTCAAGCCTTTGGGCTCTTCGCCGGAACAGCGGTCAATGACACCTCGTCGGTCACAGCGACAGCAGCCACCTGGGATAGCCTTTACGGCCTGGGCAGTCAGACCTTGGACACGGCTGTGACAGTCAAGTTGACACGAACTCTGGCTATTATTCCCATTACGACGGTGTTGGCGATATGGCAGGCTCGAGGGAAGGGAGTTCAGGCAGACAAAAGTACGCTCTTGGCAGGTTTTCCAACCTTTATCCTCTATTTTATCCTAGCCAGTTTGGTGACAAGTCTTGCAGGTCACTTTGGATTGGGTGCGGCGGTTTTTACTCCGCTCAAAACCCTATCTAAGTTTCTTATTTGCATGGCCATGACAGCCATTGGCTTGCGGACCAATGTATTTGCTTTGGTGAAAAATGGCAGAGCTGCTCTTTTTGTCGGACTAGTTTGTTGGCTAGGTGTGACCCTGCTGACATTGGTTTGGCAGGCAATCTTGGGAATTTGGTAAAAAATAGAAAAATCCTAGTTGGTGAACCGCACCCCAAAAGTTAGAATGAAAAAATCTAACTTATGGGGTGCTATTTTTATGAAATTAAGTTATGAAGACAAAGTCCAAATTTATGAGTTACGTCAAAATGGTAACTCCCTCAATTCCTTGTCAAAACAGTTCGGTATTGCTCAATCTGGTATTAAATATATGATTCGATTGATTGAGAGATATGGCTTAAGTATTGTTAAAAAAGAGAACAATAACTACTATTCCCCAGAATTAAAGCAAGAAATGATTGACAAAGTACTTCTTAATAAGCAGTCAGCTCTCTCCGTCTCACTTGATTATGCCTTGCCAAATCGTGGAACCCTTTCAAACTGGATAGCACAATACAAGAAAAACGGGTATACTATTGTTGAGAAAACAAGAGGGAGGCCACCAAAAATGGGGCGTAAATCAAAGAAAACCTGGGAAGAGATGACGGAGTTGGAGAGACTTCAGGAGGAAAATGAACGCTTACGCACTGAGGTAGCTTACCTAAAAAAGTTGAGGGAGCTTCGTTTAAGGGACGAAGCCAGAGAGCAAGAAAGACTCAAACAGTTAGAGAGATGGTCGAAGAAGGATTCCGACTAGACATCCTTCTGACTATTTCCCAATTAGTTCCTTCTACCTATTACTATCACGTCAAACAAATGGACAAACCGGATAAAGACAAGGACTTAAAAGTTGAAATTCAAGCTATTTATGATGAACATAAGGGAAACTATGGTTACCGTCGCATTCACCTTGAGTTAAGAAATCGTGGATTTTCTATCAATCATAAGAAAGTACAACGGCTGATGAAAGAACTAGGCTTATCAGCTCGTATTCGCCGATGTAAGAAATACAAGTCTTACAAGGGGGATGTGGGCAAGAAAGCTCCTAATCTCATTGAGAGAGCCTTTGAAGGGACTAAGCCTTTTGAGAAGTGCTATACAGATGTGACGGAGTTCGCTCTGCCAAATTGTTCTGAAAAACTCTATCTGTCACCTGTTCTGGATGGCTATAATAGCGAAATTATTGATTTTACCTTGTCCCGCTCACCTAATCTCATGCAAGTTAAGTCCATGCTTGAGAAGGCCTTTCCTGAGGAAACTTACCCAAATACCATTCTCCATAGTGACCAAGGTTGGCAATACCAACACGAAGCCTACCATCATTTTCTTGACAGTAAAGTTATACGTCCTTCCATGTCTCGCAAGGGAACTAGCACGGATAATGGTATGATGGAGTCCTTCTTTGGCATATTGAAAACAGAAATGTTTTACGGATTTGAGAAGACTTTCAAGTCTCTCGATCAACTAGAGCAAGCTATCACTGATTATATTTTTTACTACAACAATAAACGCATTAAAGCAAAACTAAAAGGACTTAGTCCTGTTCAGTACAGAACTAAATCCTTTCACTAATATTTTTTATCTAACTTTTTGGGGTCAGTACATGGTACTAGGATTTTTTGTCTGCTTGATCTTGTTCTTTTAAGTTATTAGAAATATTGTTCAAAAGCAATGTCTGCACGTTCATAAGGGAATTTGTTTTTGTCAACTGGAATTTCGATAAAACCAAATTTTCTATACAGATGGATGGCGGACACACATTTTCGATTCGAAACGATAATCACTTTTTGAATCTGTTTCTCCTTAATAAAATCCATGCAAGCTTGCAAACAAGCCTTGCCAGCCCCTTGACCAGCAAATTCTTTTTTGGCAGCAAATTTTTCAATTTCCCACTCACCGGATGGGAGTGGTGCAACCATACAAGATGCCATAATCTCGCCTTCATCATTGATGGCGAAGAAAATCTCCCCACCATTTGCAAGACGCTCTTCAATGCTTCCTAGGACCATACGATCTTCATCTTCTACTTGAAACATTTCTTCTATCCAGGCGAGGTTCATAGCAATAAATGCTTCCTTGTATTCAGGTTTATAGGTTTCAATGTTCATTTTTCTTCTCCATTTCTTTTATGAGGGGGATAAGTGTTTCAATTGCTTCTTGAAATTCGGAACGTTGTTGAGGGGTCAAATGGCTCAATTGTTCAGTAATTTGCTGATTTGCTTTGTTGATATATGACTCAACAGCAGCTAGTCCTATTTTCGTCAGAAATAGACTGTGTTGACGTCCATCGATTTGGCTTATTTTTTTAATGATGTAGTCTGATGTTTGAAACTGTTTGAGAATTTTACTGATGTAGCCTTTGTCCAATTGGAGAGAATGGCTAATGAAAGAGGCAGTACAGCCTGAGTTCTCATAGATTTCAAATAATATCCGAACTTCAGTAAGATTGTAGCGTTCCCCTAGGTATTTGTTTCCAAGCAAATGAAAAACAGGCAGGTAAGAGCGGTTAAACTGTCGTAGTTGTATAATTAAATTTTCCAATAGACACCTCTGGCATTTAGTTGCTAAATGAAACTAATTTTTTAACAGTATATCAAAAATAGTTGTTTCTAGCAACTATCTTTGGGAGTTTTTATTGTATACCATTTTTTATCAGATACAGATTGACTTATTTTATCTGGCCTTGTTCTTTCGCTATACGGAAGATATTGCCATATTTATTGACCTTGGTTTCAAGGCTTTTTGTACCTCGATTGCTTGGTCACGGATTTTTCCAACAGGCTTCGAGACAGAGCCAAAGAAAACTGCCTCCCGTTATGGGAAGGCAGTTTTTATGCTTTCAATCTAAAAGTCCGCGGAGCTTTTTTCAGCAAAATCCAGTAACCTATGCTGACATAGGCAATCATAGCCAGGGAAATGAGTAGGATGTACAAGTGACTGCCTAGGTCCAGCTGGGTGTTGAGGTAGGCCACCCAGTAGAGAGCACCACTGAGGAATTTATAGACTGGGTTGACAACCTCCATATCCTTTGTAAAGGGCTGGAGGATGTAGTAGATAAAAAGGTCGTGGAAGGAAAAGAGAGCTGTCAAACTCAGCAGAAGTAGGGCGGTCAGAAGAATGGTTTCCCAGCTGAGAGCAAACCGCCACAGGATCAGGATTACCAAAAAGAGGCTGGTCGCAAAGATGAGATTGAGTTTGCAGGTTTGCAGAAATCGGTAGTTAAAACCAGCGATAATGGTCTTAGCCTCACGATAAAAAGGATAGTGAAGCATGGAAATATCGCAGTTAACAAAGACCATCTGAGCCACCACTTTGCCTGACGAAGCTACATACATAATCATGAAGGAAAGCGGTAAGAATTGGAGCAAGTAGTCTTCCGCAAAGGTAAACGGCTCTAGAAAGTAACGAATCCCCTCCAGGGCTGCCAAAATGACTACTAGTGCCAAGACCCAGTTCTGTACCTTCTTATAGAGGACCTTTTTGTAGCGGTCAAATAGCAGAGCGTTTAGGTAGGTCATGCCAGACAGGTGGGACAGGTCTTTTCCTGTTTCCGCATTGAGTTTTGCCTGCATCTGCAACCCTTGTCGGGTGTATTCATTTCCCTTGGTCATCTCAAAGATTTTTTGATCCAGCTGCATGGACTGGTCCATACAGTATTGAAGATAGTTTAGGTGGTTGGTTTGGCCTTGGATATACCGAAAACCCAGCCAGGTCAAGATCAGTTGGCTGATAAAAATCGGAATCAAGAGGCTGGTTGAGAGGCTATCTCGGAAGAGAATCAACAAGAAAAAACTACCGAAGCCGATTGCGATTGAAGCCCAGACTGGCCAGGAATGTTGTTTGAAATAGATTTTTCGATTGAAGAGAAGGCGATTGAGTGCCTGTCCACTAAAATGACCACTAGGGACAATCAGTAAGCCGACTGGTAAATAGAGGAGGTTTTTGGTGAGCACACAATAAACCAACAAGGCTGGAAGGTAGTAAAGACTAGTCAAGATGGGCTCAACAAAGAGTTGGCTTTGGATAAACTGGGCATGTGACAGCCTAAACTGCTGCATGAACTCCCTATCAGACTTGTTTATGAAGGGTTGGAAGCTCTGGCTGAAGCGATTGATAAAACCGACGGAGAGGCAAAGGAGCAGAAAACCCAAAAGCCAGGTGTCGGGATGGATATGGACCAAAGATGGTTCGCCGGTCAACAGGAGGTTCAACCAAAAGCAGGCGAAAATAAAATGAAGCAGGATCCAGAAACCTTTTATGAGAAAACGGCTTGGTAGGGAAAAAATCCGTAGGAAGAGAAAGAGGATAGTTTTAAAGTTGTAAGACTTATATACTGTCTCAGGAAGGATAGATCCTAGGCCAGGTATTTTGCGGATAAAATAAAACAGGCCATTGATATTGCGGTATAGTTTGAATTTCTCCTGGTTCCAATAGTAGCGTAGTAGTGTATCCATAAGCTCCTCCTAATCTACTGTCAGCAAGGCGACTACTTCCTGTTCAAAGTCAGGGTCGTGGAGTTTGTCGCTTGGAACTGCCTGCAATTCTTGGTGATGGAGCAAAACAATCTCGTCACAGAGATCCTGAGCCAGTTGTAAGATATGGGTGGAAAATATAATGACGGAATCCTTCTTAGCCTCCCGAATTAGCTGCTTAA
This sequence comes from Streptococcus sp. 29896, assembly GCF_032594915.1. NCBI lineage: Bacteria > Bacillati > Bacillota > Bacilli > Lactobacillales > Streptococcaceae > Streptococcus > Streptococcus suivaginalis. The sequence continues at coordinate 151,696 of NZ_CP118733.1, forward strand.
ACTCGTGGGCAGCCACAGGGTCAAATGAAGTCAGGGGCTCATCCAAGAGAAGGACAGGTGGCTGGACAATCAAAGACAGAAGTAACTGGACCTTGTTCTGCATACCGTGGGAAAAATCCTTGAGCAGACGGTGCTGGTCTTCTTCTCCGATGCCGACCAAGTTTAGCCATTCTTCTGGACTGCGAGGAGATTTGAGTTTATCCTTGTGAATGTCCATATAGAAACGGACAAACTCATAGGCCGTCATAAAAGCAGGTAATTGTGGATAGGTCTGGGTAAAACCGATGTCCATATTATCGTAGTCAAATGTTTCTTCGCCTTTTACAAACTGAATCGAGCCACTATCCAAGGTCAGATTACGGGCAATGCAGTTAAACAAGGTTGTCTTACCAGCCCCGTTGCGTCCTAGCAAGCCGTAAATCTTGCCTTGTTCAAATTGAAAACTGGCATCCTCTAGAATAATCTTGTGATCAAATTTTTTAGAAATAGAAGAAAGTTTCAGTTGCATAGCCAATCTCCTTTTGTTATATTGTTATAAATATATCATACAGAAAAGAACAAAAAAATTCAAGCATAATTTTGCTTGAATGTTGTGGTTTTTAATCTATTAATAATGTAAACTTCCTGCCACCCAGCCAGTTGCAAGACAGTAGGTAATGTTAAAGCCACCGGTGTGTGCGTTGATGTCCAAGACTTCACCGGCAAAGTGAAGGCCAGGAATTTTCTTGCTTTCCAAGGTTTTTGGATTGATTTCCTTGAGGTCAACGCCACCCTTGGTCACAAAGGATTTGGCTAGGGACATCTTGCCTGTAATCTTGATAGGTAAGGCTTTGAGGAGGGTGACCAGTTCAGTCAGGTCCTTTTGAGAAACTTGTTTGACCTTGCCCTCATAATCTTCAGCGAAAAAGTCTGCTAGGCGGTCTGGCATGAGTTCTCGCAGGGCATTCTTGACGGATTTTTCCCTGTTGGCTTCTAAATGTTCAAATAAATCCTGTTCAGAATGGATTGGCAGAGCATCGAGAAATGCGGTTTCGCCGCCTTTGACAAAACTGGACAAGCGAAGGGCAGCGGGTCCCGACAGGCCAAAGTGGGTAAAGAGCAGGTCGTGGGTGATGACGTGCTTGCCGTAGGTCAGAGTGACGTCGTCCAGGGAAATGCCTTGGAGCTTCTTGTGGGGGAAGTCGGTCAGAACGGGGCTCTCAGCGGCCTCAATCTCCGTGACTTCCAGTTTGAAGTGGCGGGCAATGTCGTGACCAAAGCCAGTCGAGCCAGTGGAAGGATAGGTCTTGCCACCAGTGGTGACAATCAGCTGGGGAGCTGTAAAGGTCTCCTCGCTGGTCTTGACATGGAAGAGGTCGTCAATCTTGCGGACGGAAACCACCTCAGTTCCTGTGCGGATGTCCACGCCATTTTCCAGCATCTTCATTTCCAGGCACTTGATAATGGTTTGGGAACGGTCGGTGGTCGGAAAGACACGGCCGTGGTCCTCCACTTTGAGCTTGACCCCGTTTTCCTGAAAGAAATTCATGATGTCATGGTTGTCAAACTGAGAAAAGACGCTGTATAGAAAGCGGCCATTTCCAGGAATGCCAGCTAGCAGGTCTTCCAAGGTGCCGTTGTTGGTCACATTGCAACGTCCGCCACCTGTACCAGACAGTTTCTTGCCCAAACGCTTGTTTTTTTCGAGGAGCAGGGTCTTCTTGCCGTAAAAACTAGAAGAAATAGCGGCCATCATGCCGGCTGGCCCCGCTCCGATAATAATGGTATCTACTGTATTCATAGCTTTATTGTAACACAAATTCAGGAAAGTTTTTCAAAATGAAGGCTCCTCCTTGACTTTGTCCACCTTTCCTGTTAGAGTAGGCAGGTAGATTAGTTTTTGAGTTTTGTTTGTGTTTCACCTGCTTTACCCTTTCTAGTTTTACAAATCTAGAGAAAGGAAGTAGTGACATGGCACAAGGAACAGTAAAATGGTTCAACGCTGAGAAGGGCTTCGGCTTCATCGCTCAGGAAAACGGACCAGATGTATTTGCACACTTTTCAGAAATTCAAACCAATGGTTTTAAATCATTGGATGAAGGTCAAAAAGTGACTTTTGATGTGACAGAAGGTCAACGTGGCCCTCAGGCAAGCAACATCGTCAAACTGTAAAAAATTGCCCTCCTTTGGAGGGCTTTTTCCTTATTCGTTTTGGTAAATTTGACAGCAAACTCCTCTTGTGGTAATATTTTAATGATACAGACAAATGAGAAAATGAACATATAATTGAGGAAATTATGGGAATTGAGAAAACGGTCAGCGAATTAGCTGAGATCTTAGGAGTTAGCCGACAGGCCATGAATAACCGTGTGAAATCTTTGCCAGAGGAATACGTGGAAAAAAATGACAAGGGTGTCACAGTTGTCAATCGCGCTGGTTTGGTGAAACTTGAAGAAATCTACAAGACAACGATTTTTGAAGATGAGCCAGTCAGTGACGAAGTCCGCCAACGCGAGATTTTAGAGATTCGGATTGATGAAAAAAATGATGAAATCATCCGACTCTACGATCAAATCTTGGCCAAGGACAAGCAGATTGCAGAAAAAGATGAGCAGTTGCGAATTAAGGATGTCCAAATTGCAGAGAAAGACAAGCAATTAGACCAGCAACAGCAACTCACCTTGAAAGCCATGGCAGACAAGGACGTATTAAAATTAGAATTGGAAGAAGCCAAGGCACACGTAGAAGAAGTCAAAGCGAAAGGCTTTTTCGCAAGATTGTTTGGTAAATAAAAAGGTCCGGTGGACCTTTTTATCATGAGCTTGAAATTTAGAAAGCGAATCAGGTCCAGTGGACCTTTTTATCATGAGCTTGAAATTTAGAAAGCGAATTAAGGTCCGGGGGACCTTTTTATCATGAGCTTGAAATTTAGAAAGCGAATTAAGGTCCAGTGGACCTTTTTATCATGAGCTTGAAAATTAGAAAGCGAATCAGGTCTGGGGGAGTGAAACAGTCTGGGGCTAGACTGTTTCAGCCCGAGCCCAGAAACCGGAGAGCGAGGTTCAGTCTGGGGCTAGACTGTTTCAGCCCGAGCCCAGAAACCGGAGAGCGAGGTTCAGTCAGGGGCTCGACTGTTTCAGCCTGAGCCCAGAAACCGGAGAGCGAGGTTCAGTCTGGGGCTAGACTGTTTCAGCTCGAGCCCAGAAACCGGAGAGCGAGGTTCAGTCTGGGGCTAGACTGTTTCAGCCTGAGCCCAGAAACCGGAAAGCGAGGTTCAGTCTGGGACTAGATTGTTTCAGCCTGAGGTTGGAAATGCGAAAAAATCAAGTTCCAAATTAGGAACTTGATTTTTTCTTTTGTTCTAGCCATTCCTCTCGTATGATTCCATATTTGACGGAATCGTAGTAGTGACCTTGCCAATAGCGGACTTTTCGAATCTGGGCTTCCTTGGTCATGCCTAGCTTTTCAGCGGCACGCATCATGCCAGGATTGCCGGACCAGGTTGTGAGACCAATGTGTTCTAAATCGCGAAATTGGTCAAAAATCATGTTGAGCCAAATTTTGAGGGCAGTTGTCCCATACCCTTTTCCCCAGATACTGTCGTCATGGATTTCGATCCCGACTTCTAGCCAGCGTGTTGGCTGGCATTCCCAGTAATAGCTTACAAAGCCAATCGGCTGGTCATCCAGGAGAATGGCTCTAACGGCCTCTTTTTGTAACCACTGGTAGAGTGGGGCTGCTTGAAAGTCTTCAAAGCGAGCATAAGCATGGTAGTCATCAAAATAGGGAGCTGCAAATTCCTTCCAGCGTGGAGCAGCTTGGCGATAGCCGATTTCCCACAAGCGATGGAGTCGATCAGTTGTAAATGGCTGTAGAGTGATAGTTGGCATCTTGTGCTTCCTCACAACAAAAGCGTGACTAGTAGTATTCTCCTTGGCGGTAATCCCAAGAGTTGAAATGATCAGAAAGATTCATCATGATTTTATCGATGTCCAATCCCTTGCGAATCACGACTGGACAAGGGCTGATAGAGCGGCTGGCAGGACCTTGTTCTGGAATAAGTTTACCATCCTTATCAACCATGGACACCATAACCCCTTGCTCATAGCGGGTTTCAATCGTTTTATCAGGTTGGATTGAAGCGACATAGTCATCCGCCTCAATCACCAAGTCAACCTTAGAAGCGATGCGCTCGCCAATTCCTTCTACCTTGCCACGATTTCCCTTGCCAGATGGGTTAGCAGAAGAAGCATAGACCATACGTCCCTCTTTTTCCCACATTTCCTTGGCGATTTGCTCACCAGCTACACCAAACTTGATGACAAAGCAAGAGGTTTTGCGAGTATCGGTCATCAATTCCTCACGCCCATCTCCATAGGCTTGGAGCCTTTCGTAGGCTTCTGGCTTCCACGGAAGGATACAGCCTAGCAGGATATCCTGATCCCAGTGGGTTTGGTAGAAAGCATCAATCTCAGGAGTCAACTGGGCCAATTCACGCAACTCTTCCATACTACCACAGAGAACGACACCTGGTTTATTGCGCTTGCGCTCTTTTGCGTCAAACTTGCGTTCCAAACCGGCCTTATCTGCGGTCATGATGATGTAGCCTACCTTAGTCGGGCAAACGATAACGCCGCCTTCCCCTTTGATAATATCAAGGCCTTCTTGTGAAAGTTGGCCATCCCAATGAATTTGTTTTGTCATAAATTGGCTCCTTTTAAATTGTCAGATAATTCAATTATATCAGAATTTTGCAAAAAAACAAGTTGTTTCACAAAGAAGGTCTTGCAAAAGCATTTGAATTGTGGGAAACTAGATTCATGAAACGAATAAGACGAGAATTTCAGAAAATTTATTACAATCTAGACAAGATCCTCCTCCTCTTTGCCTCCTCCTTTGCTTTTATGGAATTTATATGGATTCCCTTAAATTCTTGGTTGGCAGAAGCGCTTCTGAGTTTGACAGGTCACGCCTATCTATCACCGACCAATGCTCTGGCAGTTTTTTCAGAAAATGGCTTTGTAACTCTCTTGTTCCTCCTCTTGTTTGTTGCCAATATCTTCGTGGCTTACTTGGAGCTGGCCCTTTTGTTTACAGGAGTCTGGCAGTTACTGGATCAAAATGTGAAGCACCTACCTGATTATCTGCGGGATGTGGGCAGGAGTATGTTGGCGATTTTGCGACATATCAGCCTTCCAAAATTGATTTTCCTGCTCTTTTATGCCGTCATATTATTGCCTTTTTTGAGGCGGCTTCTGAATATCTATTATTTTAACAAGCTGGTCATTCCTGAGTTTGTCGTCGATTACTTGACCAATATCTTGCTGGTCAGCCTCTTCTTTTTGTTAGCCCTCCTGGTCTTTTTCTGGTTGGCATCTAGACTGATGTATGCCATTCCAAAGGTTTACTTTGAGCACCGAAGTGTGAAAGAGTCCATTCGCTATTCTTGGGACAAGACAAGTGGTCGGAATCAGGTAGGACATTTCTTTTCCTTGATTGGCATTATCTTACAATCGACCTTGCTCTTTTTCTTGAGTGGTCTTTGTTTCTATACTGTTCAGGTCTTGGTGGAACGATTTGTTCCGGGTTTGGCCTATCCGATGGTCATAGTCCATTATGTCTTGCTGCGGTTGGCTTTTTACAGTGCCATTGCCTTGTTTATGACCAAGTTTGTGACCTTGGTGACAGGCAAACATTTGCCGAGCTATCGTCGTAAGCGCCTACGTCACCGACTTCGTCTGGCAATTGTTGCAACAGCGAGTCTTTATTATGGGATTCAAGGGGCGGTGACCTTTTATTATCCGTTGGAAACCTTGCCTATCACGATTTCCCACAGGGGTGTTGACAATGCGAACGGAGTGCAAAATACCCTAGACTCCTTGGAAAAGACTGCCCAATTATCACCTGATTTTGTTGAGATGGATATTCAGGAAACCAAGGATCTTGAGTTTGTCGTTATGCACGATACAGACCTTCAGGCCCTCACAGGCAATCCAGGAGGGACCCATGATTACACTCTAGCAGAATTGACTAAGATGACAGCTTCAGAAAACGGCATGTCCAGTCCGGTTCCTTCTTTCGATGCTTACTTGGACAAGGCAGATCAGCTGGGGCAGAAACTGCTAGTAGAAATCAAGGTAACAGACCAAGATTCCCCTGATTTGACTAAAACTTTCCTAGAAAAATACGGGCAACGCCTACTAGACAAGGGGCACCAGATTCAGTCGCTGGATTATCAAACCATTATCGAGGTAAAGGAATACGATGAAGCCCTTGTTTCTTTCTTTATCTTGCCCTTTAACTCGATTTATCCACAGACCCTTGCGGATGGTTATACTATGGAATATTCTTCTTTGGACCAAAACTTTATGGTCAAGTCCTGGCTGCATGGAAAATCTGTCTATGCTTGGACCCCTAACGATGAAGAAACCATGACTCAAATGATCTTGTTGCAAGTGGATGGGATTATCACCGACCAGCTGGCTGTAATGCAAGACTTGATGAAGAACTTTCAGGAGAATACTTCTTATAGTGACCTTTTCCTGGTTCAATTCCAAAAACTCCTCTACCAATTTGAAGGGTAACAAGAAAAAAACGGACGACTGTCCGTTTTTTCTTGTTATTTAGAATGGTAATTTTCCTGCAAAGGCACCGAGAGTTTTTTTGGTTGCTTGGTCTGCCAAGTCTAAGGCTTGATTGACAGCTTGGACAGTCATATCCTGCAAGGTTTCGAGGTCCTCAGGGTCCACGACCTCTGGTTTAAAGCTGACAGCTACCAATTTTTTATCCCCTGTAACCGTAGCAGAAACGAGTTCTTGGGCAGAGTGACCTGTGAATTCCATGGCAGCCAATTCCGCCTGGCTCTTTTCCATTTGTTTCTGCAGTTTTTGTGCCTGTTTCATCATTTGTTGCATATTCATCATTTTCATGTCCTCCTAAATGCTAATACTGTATTATACCATTTTTCCTGTCAGGGGGAAATAGACGCTTTTTGAATACAATATATCAACCTATTTTCTATTGACCTTTACTGGTGGGCGTAGTATAATAAAAGAAAAACTGGTTATAACCAGCAAAGGAGGAGCTATGTTTCGTTTAGCTAAAGAAGAATTGGAGAGACTGGGCGCTAGCATTACAGTGCCAGAAATTTTCCAACAACCTGGTTTATGGAAGGAGGCGCATGAACTATATCAAGGGCAACTAGAGGCTATTGAGCGTTTTATCGGAGCGATCAAAGAACGTCATGATTTTGTCCATGTTATTTTTGCAGGTGCAGGGACATCTGATTTTGTTGGTCAGTCCATTGCCAACTACTTAAACCAAGTCAATGATTTGAAATCGATTCGTTTCACAACAGTTGGGACAGTTGAATTGGTGAGCAGACCCTATGACTACTTGCAAGCTGACCTTCCAACGATTTTGGTTTCTTTTGCGCGCAGCGGAAATTCACCTGAAAGTGTGGCGGCAGTAGAAGTTGCCAAACAAATCGTTGATAAACTTTATCAAGTGACTATTACCTGTGCTCCAGAGGGCAAATTGGCGCAGGCAGCTGCAGGTGATGAAGAAAATCTCCTGCTCTTGCAACCTGCGGGTTCAAACGATAAGGGCTTTGCAATGACAGGTTCATACTCTTGCATGGCCCTAACTGCTCTACTTGTCTTCTCGCCAGCTAGCCAAGAAGAGAAAGCTGCTTGGGTGGAGACGATTGTTAGATTGGGACAAGATGTCTTGGACCGTGAAGACTATGTGGAAGAATTGGTCGGTCAAGACTTTGAACGGGTTATTTATCTTGGTGCCGGTGGTTTCTACGGTGTGGCGCATGAAGCTCAGCTGAAGATTTTGGAGTTAACAGCTGGTAAGATTGCCACCATGTATGAATCACCACTTGGCTTCCGTCATGGACCAAAGTCTCTTATTAATGAAAAAACGGTTGTCATCGTGTTCACATCCAACGATCCATACACCCGTCAATACGATGTTGATTTGATCAATGAGGTGTACGGTGATGGCATTGTTACGCGTATCGTGGCTCTATCTGCGAGCCAATTGGAAGGTACAGAAGCAGCTAACTTTGTCTTGGCTTCTGGCGGAGAAAATCTACCAGATGTCTTCTTGACTTTCCCATATATCCTTTTTGCCCAAACTTTCTCCGTGATGGCAGCTCTCAAGTGCAAAAACTTGCCAGATACACCATCACCAACTGGCACAGTCAACCGTGTCGTACAGGGAGTTATCATTCACCCACTGCCATAAGCGTGCCAAAAGAGCTTCCATAAGAGGAAGCTCTTTTTTAATATGGCAAATGAAGGCTAGACTGCTCCAAATCAATCGAAATGGTCCAGTCGCTACTATCTCGAACAGTACACTCAAAGTCAGTGGTGTAGAGAATCAGCTCCAAGACATCGCCTTTTTTCAGCTGATAAATGGTCGGCTGCAGTTTCCAGCTCAGATCCATCCATTGGTCTGGCACCACTTCCTCGACAGTCATCAGGTCGATGCGGTTCTGCAGGTTCATAAAGCCCTTGGTTACCAAGCGTTGCGGCATCTCCACATAAGGCAACTCCACCAGATTTTCTTGGGCATGGTAGCGGCCGTTGTCCAGGCTCAACCGCGTTTTCGGTGCTGGAATCGGGGCTAGGCGTTTTTTATTTTCCTTGTCCAATAGCTGAGCAGATAAGAGGCCTTTGGCTACACTAGAAGCTACACGGAGTTTCAGCGTGACCTGTCCATTGAGCAGGAGGTCCTCCGTTACAGGCAGTTCGATGCTGACTTGGTTGGCCTTGCCTGCATAGAGGTCTTGGTGGAAACTTGGGTAAGATTTGCCGTAGCGGTCAAAATCTTCTTGGGCATACTGATTGGAAATGGTCTGGCTTCCAGTACCTAGTGGCAAGACAGCCTCGTTTTCGCCGCCAAAGGTGTCCAAGGTCGTCCAAGTCTGCTCACCGCTGTTGTCCTGCCAGATGACCGTTGGCAGTTGGTAGTTACTCTCGTAGCCCAGCAGTTTTTGACTGAGCAGGGCGTTCATGGACTCGCGGAAGTCGATAGACTGCCAGTTGTTCATATACACGTGGGCACCGTTGTGGAAGAAGAGGTGCTTTTTGATCTGGCTTGGTAGGGCATGAAACATATTCCAGACGTGAATCGGCTTGACATTCCAGTCCTGTGAGCCGTGTGTAAAGACCACCTCGCACTTGACCTTGTCAGCGTGGAGCAGATAATTGCGATCATGCCAGTATTGATTATAGTCGCCGCTGGTGCGGTCCAGGGCAACACGTTCTGCCGCCAGTCCTTTTTCGTAGACTGCTTTATTGCGGAGGAAGTCCCCTGCTTGCAGACTCTTGGAGTAGGTCAAGGCGGTCAAGCTGTCCAGATCCTCGCCAGGATAGCCGCCAGGGCTGGTCACCAGCCCGTTTTCACGGTAGTAGTCGTACCAAGAGGAAATACCTGCTTCTGCGATAACGACTTCCAATCCGTCCACGCCAGTTGTTGCCAAGGCATTGGACATGGTACCGAGATAAGATAGTCCTGTCGTCGCCACCTTACCATTGGCCCAATCGACCTTGACCTCAAGCGAGCGAGTATGGTCTGTGTAGGCCTTGGTGCGACCGTTCAGCCAGTCAATCACCGCTTTATAGCCCTCCACCTGTTGGTAGTCGCCAGATGTCATGTAGCCCGTCGAGCCCAGCGTTCCGACACCAGACACATGGAGGCTGGCAAAGCCGCGAGCGAGGAAGTAGTCATTGAGGGAGTAAGAAGTGATGTGCCCCAGTTTTTCAGTAGCAGGGCTGACAGGCAGGTCCCGCTGGTCCAAGTCTAGCTTGATGATGCTGGCCTGCTTGACTTGAATGGTACCAGCAGTTTTCTGTGCTAACTCGCCTTCCATCTTATGCAGGGCCTTATCGCTGGCTACATCGTTCACTCCTTGATGATAGGGACTGTTGGTAATCACCGCAGGGATTTTCCCGTCAAAGTGAGGACGGAGAATGGAAACCTTGACTATGTCAGTCTGTCCAGTCCCCGCCGTATCAACAGGTGTTTCGACATAGACCACCTCACGAATAAGGTTTTTAGTCGAAAAGGTTGCCAAGGATTTGCCATTGAAGAAGTGGTAGCGATTGTCCTCTGGGATTAGGTCGTCGCTGACCAGCTGGTCAATCAAGGTGTTTCCAGACTTGGTGCGGGTATTGAGCAGCTGGTAGAGGTTGTCGATAACGTCTCCATAAACAATAGGAAACTGGCTGGACTTGCGGAATTCCTCCACATCTGTATAATCTACACCAGGCACGAAGCCTAGCAACTGAAAGGCCACTTGATAGAAGATCTGGTCTGTCAGCTCACGGTCAGATTGGAAGAAGGTCAAGAGATCTGTCTCCCAATCCGCAATCATGTTGGATAGGGCAAAGTCGGTGTTTGCTGTCAGGAACTGGCACTTTCTGACAAAGGTTTCGAGAGTGACCTTAGGACAAACTTGAGAATCCAGAGTAAAGCCAATCTGGTGGAGTTCCTCAATCATCTGACCCAGGGGGCTTGTAATGTAGGAATAGGCATTAAAACGCATACATGTTCCTTTCTTGTATAAATCCTTTACTTTAGAGACCATTGTTGATAGAATGGTCCTTACTTCGTTTTCACGCTACTGTTAGCATAAAGAAAGTAGCGAGGCTTGTCAAGTATCGTTTGTGTGGAAAATTGGAACTTGTTCAAACCTGGGACAGATTTGCCAAAATGAGGTCAAAAAGTTAGAAAAAACGGAAGTCGATTTTTATATATTATTTGTAAAATTCGACATTTTCCATTACAATAGTATGGTATAGTATTGAGGAGTATGAGATGTTACGAGACAAGCATGTAGTCCCTGTTTTGCGTGTTAATAACCGGGCTATCAATCAAGAATTTATCGAGAAAAATTTGGGTTTGAAGACCCTATTAGAAGATGGACCATTTGCTGATTTTTCAAGCCACCAATCAAAAGAATTGGTCTTGAGTTTGATGGAATCACCTAGTGCCCGTACCCATCAGGTTAAGGGCTTGAAAAAACTGGCTCTTCTAGTGCTGAAAGTGGCACAGGTAGAAGAGGTTGAAGCGCTTTTGGCTACCGGTGCCTCTTATTCAACATTGTATAAAGGAAAACGTGGCCTTGCTTTTGAATGTCTATCACCAGAAGGAGACCGCTTCTTGATTCATGGCGAAGAGAGCCGTGAGGATTTGGTTGAAATACTGGCTCCCTATCCTTTTGCTTCTAAAGAAGGCTTTGTAGGTTTCAGTCAGGCTTTGGTAGAGGAGGTTGTACTGCGAACTCCTGATCAGGTAGCTAGTCAAGCCTTTTACCAAAAACTGTTGGGAGATCAGGAGCTTGTTCGTTTCGAACAGGCAGAGGGTGATGATTTGCAGACACCAGCTGAGGAAGTTTGGGATTTAGATAGCTTGCGTTTTGCGGTGAGACAGGACTTCGACTGGGCTCCCCTGGAAGCAGTTTTGTCAGCTGGATATTTCAAGGACAAGCGTGAGCGTTTTATTCAGACAAGGGACCTAAGTGGCATTGAATTGTGGTTTGAAAAATGAGACAAGCAATTTTAGACAAGATTTCAGAGCAGATTGGGCAAGGAGTCTATCCTGGTGCCAGTCTGGCTCTTTTTTCTAAGGGCCAGTGGAAGGAGTACTATCTAGGGACCCAGGATGGCCATACGCCAGTTGGGGCAGGTTTGACCTATGATTTGGCGTCTGTTTCCAAGGTGGTTGGAGTAGGGACTCTTGCGACTTTTCTGGTTAATAGCGGAGCTTTGGAGCTAGATCGGACCTTGCAGTCCTATTATCCAGCCTTTCAGAATAGTAAGGTTACCATTCGGCAATTATTGACCCATACTAGTGGTATCGATCCCTTCATTCCCAATCGGGATAGTCTGGACGCCGACCAGCTCAAGGAAGCGATTTTGAAGATTACCGTAACGGATAAGAAAGATTTCCTCTACACTGACATTAATTTTCTCTTGCTGGGCTTTTTGTTGGAGGAACTGGGTAGAGACAGTCTAGACCAGCTGATTAGTCGAGACGTTCTAGAGCCCTTTGGTATGTTCCAAACCTCCTTTGGACCAGTCAGTCAGGCGGTGCCGACGGTGCGTGGCGTCAAGGCAGGTGTGGTGCATGATCCTAAGGCGCGTGTTTTGGGGCTTCATGCAGGGAGTGCAGGCCTCTTTTCGACGGTCAGGGATTTGGAAATCTTTTTGGAGCGCTATCTAACTGAGAATTTTGCTGCAGATTTGACTCAGGACTATGGCTTTGATGACAAGCGCAAGCGGTCGTTGGCCTGGGATAAGAAGGGTGATTGGTTGTCCCACACGGGCTATACGGGAACCTTTATCATGTACAATCGTCCCTTGCAACAGGCCGCGATTTTCCTCTCCAACCGGACCTTTGACAAGGATGAGCGAGCTCAGTGGAAGTTGGATCGAAACCAAGTTATGGCTCTGATTCGTCAGGTCTTGGAGGGAGAGGGACAATGAGATATGTGCTATTGCTGAGAGGGATCAATGTTGGCGGTCGTAATAAGGTTGTGATGGCTGAATTGCGTCAAGCAGTGGCAGATTTGGGCTGTGTCAATGTTGAAACCTACATCAACAGCGGCAATCTCTTCTTTGATACGGAAAAGGAGCTAGAGGAGATTGTGGCGGACTTTCACGACTTCTTTGCTAGTCACTATCCCTTTGTTGAAGCATTCTCTCTTTTGAGTGCTGAGGATTATGCGACAGAAGTAGGGCAGCTCCCTACTTGGTGGGAGGATGGCATGGCTCGGAAGGATGTCCTGTTCTATACAGATAGGAGCCAGAAGACTCTGATTGAAGACTGGGTGAGCCAGCTGGACTTGGGAGAGGAGATTGTTCATTGTGGGCAAAAGGCTCTTTACTGGGGCAAATATGATGAGGATTCCTATCTGCAAACAGCTTATCACAAGAAGCTTGCCCATCAGGTTTTCTACAAGAGTTTAACCATCCGCAATCACAAGACCTTTGTCAAATTGGCGGAGTTTTTGGAAAAATAAAGAAGAAAATGAAGGGAAACGACTTGTGACTGTTTTCCTTTTTCACATTCCTGACATCAAATTGTCATCAGTTTTCAATTTGCTTGAGATTTTAGCGTGATAGAGTGGAAGAGAAGTAAAGGAGAGATTCTATGAAACAAAAAATGAGCCTCTGCAGTCTTCTCTTGGGAACAGGTTTGATTTCGGGGTTGACTGCTCAAGCAGCGGAATACCAGGTTCAGGCAGGCGATTCCTTTTCGTCCATTGCTGCGGCACACCAGATGGATATGTATCAATTGGCGGAAGCCAATCAGATGACCATCTATGATCTTTTATTGCCTGGACAGGTCTTACAGGTTGCAGATAACTGGGTAGCTAGTCCGTCTGCCAGTCAGGAGACAAGCTATACAGTTCAATATGGTGACAGCCTATCTGCTATTGCAGCCAAGTTTGGAATGGACATGTACCAACTTGCCCAACTCAATAGAATGGATATTTATGGCTTGTTGTTGCCTGGTCAAGTCTTGACAGTGACAGCCACCGCTCAACAAGTGCAAACAGCTACCTCAGATTACTACCTGCCAGGCTTTACCTATGAAGCAGGTATCAATTACCCTGTGGGTCAATGTACCTGGGCTGTGCAGAAATTAACTGGCTGGGCAGGTGACTGGTGGGGCAATGCTGCAGATTGGGCTCGTAATGCTGCTGCGCAAGGGTTCCTTGTTGGAAGTCAGCCTCAGGTTGGATCGATTGTGGTTTGGGATGATGGTGGTTATGGTCACGTTGCCTACGTGACAGAAGTGAATCAGTGGGGGCAAATCCAGGTTTTGGAAGCCAACTATAACGGTCAGCAATGGATTGACAACTATCGTGGATGGTTTACACCGACAGTATACCAGGGAAGTGTTTCCTACATTTATCCTCCAGCTTATTAGTAAAAAAGAACACTCATTAGGAGTGTTCTTTTTTTGTTCTTAAGCTTGACCTGAAACTTCAGCAGCGTGGTCATCCATTGAAAGAACTTCGTGGAAGACACGTTGTGTCAATTCAGTTTTTTGTTCTTTAGTGAGGTATTTGGTGTTTACGCAGTATCCAGAGATACGAACGATAACATCCTCACCAGCCATGATTTTCTCGTAAACATCGTTCAAGTCCATAACGTTCAAGTTGACGTGTTGGCCACCTTGCTCGAAGTAACCGTCAAGGATGGTTACCAAGTTTGATACTTGCTCATCGAAGGTCTTACCAAGTGCTTTTGGAGAAACCTGAGTAGTCAATGAGATACCGTCGTTGGCATGGTTGAAGTTGAGCTTAGAAAGGGTGTTCAAGTTTTGCAACCAACCACCACGTGATTTAGAAGTTGGGTTAGCACCTGGTGGGAAGAATTCCACTTTAGAAGTGTTAACTGAGCCATCTTCGTTGAGGAATACACCACGGTGAACAGGTGAGTTACCAGTTTGTTTAGAGTAAGCAACGTTTGAAGTGATGGTCAAGATAGAAACTGCGGCTTCTGCATTCTTGTAGAGTTTATGTTTGTTCAAACGAGTGAAGAATGCTTCCATGAGCCATTTCGCGATGTCGTCTACACGGTCATCGTCTTCACCGTAACGTGGGAAGTCGCCTGTTACTTCGTAATCGTAGATGAAACCATCTTCGTCACGGATTGGTTTAACCTGTGCGTACTTGATAGCAGACAAGGAGTCAACAGTGTTTGCAAATCCACAGATACCGAAGCCCATGTTTGCACGAAGGTGAGTTGGCAAGAAGGCCATTTGAACCGCTTCGTAGTTGTACTTGTCTGTCATGAAGTGGATGATGTTCATGGCATCAACGTAAGTGTCAGTCAACCAGTCAAGGGCTTTCTCGAAGTTTTCAATAACTTGATCGTAGTCAAAGATCTCAGAAGTGTTTGGCTCAACGCCGTCAAATACTTTATAGTCTTTGTGGACATCATCGTAACCGTTGTTCCAGCTTGAAAGAAGGGCTTTCAAAACGTTAACACGCGCACCGAAGTACTGGATGTTGTGGCGTTTGTCTTCGCTTTCTGGGTCAAGTGGAGACACACAGCAAGAGATACAGCTCATTTCACCGTAACCGTCTTTGGCCATTGTTGTTACACCTTCATATTGGATAGAAGAGTGTTTGTGGCTCATTGCCATACAGTAGCGACGGAAAGCGTATGGAAGTTGGTCAGACCAAAGAACTGTCAAGTTTGGCTCTGGAGAGTTACCGATGTTGTCAAGTGTGTTCAAGAAACGGTAGTCCATCTTGGTAACACGGTGACGACCATCGTTACCCATACCTGCCATAGATGTTGTAAGGAAAGTAGGGTCACCAGAGTAGATTTCGTCGAAGGCTTTTGTACGAGCAAATTTCACTGTACGAAGTTTCAATACAAAGTCATCAACAAATTCTTGGATTTCTGATTCAGTAAATGTACCACGAGCCAAGTCACGTTCTGCGTAGATATCAAGAACGATTGGCACACGACCAAGAGAAGTTGCCGCACCATTGATAACACGGCAGACTGCCATGAAGGCGATGTTTGTCCATTGGATTGCTTCTTTGGTATTCATCGCAGGCTTGCGCACATCAACACCGTACATATCACCTAAGCGAACAACTTGTTGCAATGCTTGGTACTGCATGTTGATTTCTTCACGAAGACGGATTGACTCTTCATCGATTTCAGTAATCGCGTTCCAGTCAGCTACTTTTTCTTCCATCAAGTAGTCAGCTCCGTAGAGAGCCAAACGAGCGTACATACCAATAATACGGCCACGTGAGTAAGCATCTGGAAGACCAGAAACGTGATGTGAGTGGCGAGCACGGCGGATGTCAGCCGTGTAGGCACGGAAGATACCATCGTTTACAGTTGTAGCGTGTTTTGTATAGATTTCATGAAGAAGTGGGTCTGGGGTATAGCCGTTTTCGATCAAAGTTGTTTCAGCCATACGAATACCACCACGTGGCATGAAGTTCAATTTGAAGAGTTCATCGTTTTGGATACCGAAGATGAGTTCGTTTTCTTTATCGATGAAACCAGCTGGGATATCTGCGATTGAAGTAGCGCGATCTACGTCCATTGGGAAGCGAGTGTCTTCGTAGCCAGCTTTTGTTTCTTCAATGATTTTCTTGATATGGAGCGAACGCTCAGTTGGGCCAGCAAGGAAACTTTCATCTCCATCGTAAGGCGTATAGTTGGCTTGAACGAAGCGAGTGACACTAGCTTTATCTTGCCAGTCTGTACCTTTGAAGCCTTCCCAGGCCTGGGCGAAAATGTCTTCAGTAACATTTTTAGTTTTTACTTTTGTTGACATGAGGGTTCTCCTTCAAAATAGTTTTTTTATTCACATAGTTCATTATATCATGTGTAAGCACTTTCTTCAAGGTCAAAATACTTGAAAATAAATGAAAAGTGTGGTAAAAGATTTCAAAAATTGTGAAAATAGTCTCAATCTTTCTTTGCAAGGAGAATCAAATTTAAAAAATATAAAACATGTTAACATATTGACATTGTGAAAGCGTTTTTGTAAAATGAAGCTGTATAAACCAACTTTCTCAACATATCATAAGGAGGTAAACAATGAGAAGTTATTCGAAAGAATTGTTTTCTAAGAAAAATCACTACTCAATTAGAAAACTAACCGTTGGTGCAGCATCGGTCATTGTTGGAATGAGCCTGTTTTCTGGTGCTCAAATCAAGGCTGAGGAAACTGCCTTAGCAGAAGGTGCTACCAGAGAAGCTGTTCTGGCACCTGCGGAGGAAGCCGCGGCTGAAGAGGTGGTCGAAGAGAGTGCTGCGCCAGAAACTAATGAAGCAGCAGTAGCTCCAGAAATCAACTTTGCGCCAGCAGCCAATGCAACAGAAACAGTTGTCGCAGAGTGGACTGCAAGCTCCAACCCAGCAGGCACTGTTGAAGTTCGTGAAGAAGACGGTGTTCGTTACAACCGCTTGTCTTCTGTTAGTGGCCAAGATAATGGCGCTTCAACAGGTACATTTACTAGTCCAGATTTGAAGATGAACGAAGATGGCAGTGCAGCGATTTCCCTAGACCTGATCGAACGTTCAGATGCCGAAAAAGGTCGTTTTGGGGTGTATTTGAACCATACGAGCCACACCAAACATATTCTGGTTGGTTATGATAAGCAGGGGTGGTTCTGGGAGTACAAGTCTCCTGTGGCTACCAATGGTGGAACTTGGTATAGTGGCACACGTGTGGATGAGCCAGTGAAAGATACGGCTTACCGTCTCAATGTCAATCTGACTACAGGGGGCCAGTTGTCTGCATCCATCGTGTCAGCAGATAACCGTGAAACAGCTCTCTTCAATGCTATTCAAATTCCGGCAGAAGTATTGGCAGATCTTCGTTCGAGCAATGCTGCTAAATTGAAAGTAACCAGCTACAGTGCAGACCGAACCATTGTGGATGTCAAGGTAACCAACCAAACTGGTCTCAATAGCGATGAAGCAAATACTGATGAACAACCAGTTGAAGAGACACCGACACCAGCTGATATTCAACCAGAGTGGACCTCTACTTCAACTATTAAAGGAACTGTTGCCATCAAGGAAGAAGGTGGCGTTCGCTACAATGCCCTTTCTTCAACAGCTCAAAACAATAATGCCGCAAATATTGCTGTCTTTGAAAAAGCTGGTTTGGAAGCAAGTTCAGAAGGCAATGTCAATGTAAACTTGGAATTTGTAGAGCGTTCCGAAACCAACCAAGGCCGTTTTGGGGTTTTTGTCAAATACAAAGATGTAAATAACTTCCTCTTTGTTGGTTACGACAACTTAGGTTGGTTCTGGGAGTATAAAGTCAATGGTACAGGAAACTGGCTCCGTGAACGGACAGTCACAACTGCACCAGCAAAAAATAGCCGCAACACCTTGTCTATTTCTTATAAGGCTGACGGTCAGCTAAATGCGACCAACAATGACGTGCAATTATTTGACACATTGAACCTAGAGACAGCTGTGAAAGAAGCCTTGGCAGCTGAAAAACGTGTTGCTTTGAAATTGGGAACCTACAATTCTGAATTGACCAAAATTGATATCAAGGCGGACAACCAAACAGGTGTGACGCCTGCAGATGACAAAGAGGAAACCCCAACAACAGCATTTGTGGTGAATGATGCAGCAGTTGAATATGATGAACTTAATTCAGGTGAATTAACTGCCAAGATTGACCGTGCCTTCCCTCGTGTTAGAGAATATACTTTCAACGGAAACAAGGTATTTGGCCAAGTCCATTCTCTCAACTCACTACGCATCAACAATGTGAAGGTGACACCAACTGTTACCTATAACAAAGTCGATGACAAGACAGCTCACTATGTCTTGGATGTTGTGGATGAAGCGAACAAAATCAATGCTTCTATCAAAGTTCAAATCAAGGTGGAAGGAAAAGAACTTCACTTTGATGTATTGGAAGTTACAAACCGCAACCAAGTGACTTATGGCGCAGCCATTGATGATGTTGCCAAGTTGATTCAAACTATTGCCTTTGATGAAAATAATTTGGTTTCCGTAGCTAGCCATCAAACAGATGCCAAATTTGATGGAAGCCGCATGTCAACTCACACCCACCGTACAGGTGATGAGCATATCCAATTGCAAGATGGTGCAAATTATCAACGTCAAGGGTACATGTATGGATTTGTATCAACAGATCAATTTGCGGCGGCAGTTTGGAGTAATTCGCAAAATAGCTATGGTGGTGGTGCAAGTGACTTTACACGCTTGACAACAAATAGTCATCGCTATACAGTTGATGGTGAAACAGGTGTTCATTTGGGTATTGCTTCTTCTCCATGGAGATGGCAAGGTGCCCATAATGGCGTCGTCTATCCAGAGTATACACTCGATAAGCCAAGTGCAAAAGTTGTCTTTACAGCTGATGCTAACAATGACAACAAAGTTGATTGGCAGGATGGTGCCATTGCTTACCGTGACATCATGAATAATCCGAAAGGATTTGAATCTGTACCAGAACTGGTTGCCTACCGGATTGCCATGAACTTTGGATCACAGGCTCAAAACCCATTCTTGATGACCTTGGATGGTATTAAGAAAATTGCTCTTCATACAGATGGCTTGGGACAAAGCATCCTCTTGAAAGGTTATGGTAGTGAAGGTCATGACTCTGGCCACTTGAACTATGCAGATATTGGTAAACGGATTGGTGGGGTGGAAGACTTCAAGACCTTGATTGAAAAGTCCCAACCATATGGTGCAAAATTAGGTATCCACGTGAACGCATCCGAAACCTATCCTGAATCCAAATACTTCAGTGAAGAAATCTTGCGTCGTGGCCAAAACGGTAGCTACGCTTACGGCTGGAACTGGATTGACCAAGGAATCAACATCAGTGGTCACTATGATCTTGCCCATAACCGTTTGAAACGTTGGGAAGATTTGAAAGAAGCCCTCGGTGCAGGCCTTGACTTCATCTATGTCGATGTTTGGGGCAATGGACAAGCAGGTGGTGAAAATGCCTGGGAGACACACGTACTCGCTAAGGAAATCAATGCCCAAGATTGGCGTGTTGCCTTTGAATGGGGCTATGCAGGTGAGTATGATTCAACCTTCCAGCACTGGGCAGCAGATTTGACCTACGGTGGCTACACTCTGAAAGGGATCAACTCAAACATCGCTCGCTTTATCCGTAACCACCAAAAAGATTCGTGGGTTGGTGACTACCCAGCTTACGGTGGCGCTGCCAACTATCCATTGCTTGGCGGCTACGATATGAAAGACTTCGAAGGCTGGCAAGGACGTAGCGACTACAATGGCTACATTACCAACTTGTTTGCCAACAACCTGATGACCAAGTATATCCAACACTTCCAAGTAACCAACTGGAAGAATGGTGACCCTGTTCGTATGACGGACAACGGAGAAACCTATACTTGGACACCAGAGATGGAAATCACTTTGAAAGACAAGTCTGACAATACCCTGGTCTTGACTCGTAAGTCAAATGATGTCAACAATGCTGGCTACCGTCAACGGACAGTAACCCTCAATGGTCGCAAGATCCAAGATGGTGCAGCTTACTTGGTGCCTTGGAACTGGGATGCCAACGGTAAAGATTTGGCAAATGACAAACAAAAGATGTACTACTTCAACGAAGAGGCTGGAGCAACTACGTGGGATATGCCAGAAGGTTGGAACACCGGTACGCTTTACCTCTATCGCTTGACCGAGCTTGGAAAAGTAGAAGAACAAGCTATCCAAGTAAGCAATGGCCGCATCACGCTGGACCTTCAAGCCAACATGCCATACGTACTCTACCGTACGCAACAGACCAACGCAGACGTGTCTTGGAGCGATGGTATGCACATCTATGACCAAGGCTTCAACTCAGGTAGCTTGTCTCACTGGAACATTACTGGTGACCAAAGCAAGGCAACAATCGTGAAATCCCAAGGTGCCAACGACATGTTGCGCATCCAAGGTAACACAGAGACAGTTAGCCTGACCCAAACATTAACTGGCTTGAAACCAAATACAAGCTACGCAGCCTATGTTGGTGTGGATAACCGTAGCCAGGCTAAGGCAACCATCACGGTTCACAATGGCAGTGAAGCTGTTTCTAACTACACTAAAGAGTCCATTGCCCTCAACTATGTCAAAGCATATGCCCACAATACCCTGGAGCGCAATGCGACTGTTGATAACACAAGTTACTTCCAAAACATGTATGTCTTCTTTACAACAGGAGACAATGTGGACAACGTTCGCTTGACCCTTTCAAGAGAAGGGGATGCAGCGGCAACCTACTTCGACGAAATCCGCATCTTTGAAAATAATTCAAGCATGTTTGGTGGCAATCACAATACAAGCACAGGTGTCTTCCGTCAAGACTTTGAAAATGTACCACAAGGTATCTTCCCATTTGTTATTGGTGGTATCGAAGGCGTTGAGGACAACCGTACTCACTTGTCCGAAAAACACGAACCATATACCCAACGTGGTTGGAATGGTAAGAAAGTCAACGATGTTATCGAAGGCGACTGGTCATTGAAGACAAATGGCTTGACTGCCCGCGACCGTCTGGTTTACCAAACTATTCCACAAAACTTCCGCTTTGAAGCAGGTAAGACCTACCGTGTAAGTTTTGATTATGAAGCTGGTTCAAATGGTACCTATGCATTTGCCATCGGTGAAGGCAAGTACAATGGCCGCTCAGGTAGCCTCTTGTTGACACCATTGAACAACACTTGGGAAAATAGCCAGACACCTGGTAAGGCTAACTTCCTTGTAACGGGTGCAGCATCTGGCGATAGCTGGGTTGGTATCTTCTCAACACGTCGTCCTGGTGATACCAAGGGAGATACCCAAGGTAATGCCAACTTCCGTGGCTACAACGACTTTATGTTGGATAATTTGGTGATTGAAGAAGTCGAGTTGACAGGTCATATGTTAGCTATGAACTACTACAATATCAACACACCAGTTTTGGATGAATCCTACACCAAGTCTAGCTTGAAACCATACAAGGATGCTCTTCTCAACCTTGGTTCTGTTTCAGAAGATGTGACCATTGAAGAAGCGCAAGCCTTGATTGATGCGGTCAACCAAGCGCGTCAAGGTTTGACAATCCGTAAGACTGCGGTGACTAAAGATGATATTGTTGTGCCAAATGCTCCAAGTCAACAAGGGGAAGACTTGCTCAAAGCCTTTGACGGAGATACGTCAACTCTATGGCACACACCTTGGAATACTCCAACCATCAATGTTCCTGCAACCTTCCGTCTCCGTAAGCCAGAATTGATTACTGCCTTTGAGTATGTACCACGCCAATCTGGTCCAAACGGCATCTTGAAGGCCCTTGATTTGGTGGTGACCGATGACCAAGGTCAAACCCATACCTTTACAGCAAGAGATTGGGCAAACAATGGTCAAACCAAACGTATCGAATTTGAGACACCAATCCGTATCGCAAGCGTGTCTATCACAGGTAAGGAATCATACGGTAACCCTGTCAACAACTTCATGTCCGCAGCTGAATTCCGCTTCTTGATGCCTGTTGAAGAAGAGGCAGAGCTAGACCGTTCTGCTTATGAAACAGCCTTACAAGCAGCTCGTACAGCTGGTAAAACTGTCTTGGCAGACCAAGTAGCAGCCTATGTAGCACGAGTTGAAGCAGCCAACCTTTTGACAGAGACAAGTTTGGCAGCAGCAGTTGCACGCTTGAACGGTGCTGAACCAGACACAGGTGGCTCTACAACTGGCGACAATACTGGCACAACAAACGGTGAAACAACGGACAATACAGGTGGTTCAACAACTGGTGACTCAACAGGTGGTAATGCAAGTGGTGAGCAAACCCTCAATACTGCAGCGCTTGAGAAATTGCTAGCAGACGCAGAGGGATTGGATCAAACAAGCCTCAATGAAACTCAGACAGCTCAACTTGCTGAATTGTTCGAGTTGGCTACCCAAGCGATTGAAAGCAAAGATCAGTCAACGATAGATGAAGTTGTTCAAATGCTGGAAACTTGGTTGGCAGGTCTAACTGGTGGAACTACTGGAAATACAGATAACACTGGTAACGCAGGTGAAACGACTGGTGGTGATACTGGTAACTCAGGTGAAACGACTGGCGGTGACGCTGGCAACGCAGGCGAAAACACCGGCGGGGATGCTGGGAATACTGGCGAGACAACTGGAGGAGACGCCGGCACTACAACCGAAGAAGAACTTGTGACTGCTAAGGGAGAGCCAGCTTATGCTGAGCCACTTCCAGCCTTTGAAGGTGGTTTGGTTCTGAATGAAAGCTTGACCCATTTCATTCCAGCTTATGAAGGGGACTTGTTAACGAAGAAAGTACCACTTCCAACTGCAAAAGTAGCAGAAAACAAGAAAGAAACAAGTGAAAACGCGAAGACCTTACCAAACACAGCAGCTGCTGAATCAACAGCTCTTCTGGTAATGGGAACTGCAAGCTTGTTGTCAGGCCTCGGTTTAGCAAGCCGTCGTCGTCGCAATAAATAAGCTCAAAAGAGAAAGGATTTCCTTTCTCTTTTTTGAATTTGGAAAAACACAAATCCGACAGGATAGTTTATAATAAAGAGAAGGAGGGCAGGATGCTAGAGTTCCCATTGATTGATGATCGTTCACGAAAAATCATCCATATCGATATGGATGCCTTTTTTGCAGCCATAGAGGAACGAGATCATCCTGAACTTAAGGGCAAGCCCGTCGTGATTGCACGGGATCCTCGGAAATCGGGCGGTAGAGGAGTCGTTTCCACCTGTAACTACGAGGCACGAAAATATGGCATTCACTCAGCTATGTCCAGCAAGGAAGCCTATCAGCGTTGCCCACAGGCTATTTTCATTTCGGGAAACTATGACAAATACCAGGAAGTCGGTTTGCAGGTCCGTGCCATATTTCGGCGCTATACCGATCTGGTCGAGCCCATGTCGATTGACGAAGCCTACCTGGATGTGACCCAGAACAAGCTAGGGATCAGTTCTGCAGTCAAAATTGCCAAGTTGATCCAATATGACATCTGGAATGAATTGCATTTGACAGCGTCAGCTGGAGTATCATATAATAAATTTTTAGCAAAAATTGCTTCTGATATGAAAAAACCAATGGGTTTAACCTTGATTTTGCCTGAAGAGGCAGTTGAGATTCTGTCGGGTTTACCTGTGGAAAAGTTTCATGGCGTTGGAAAAAAATCAGTCGCCCGCTTGCAAGAAATGGGAGTCTATACAGGCAAGGACCTCTTAGCCATCCCAGAAATGGTCTTAATCGATCAGTTTGGTCGTTTTGGTTATGACCTTTATCGCAAGGCGCGTGGGATTTCCAACTCACCCGTCAAAGCTAACCGCATTCGTAAGTCCATCGGTAAAGAGCGGACCTATGGCAAGTTGCTCTATCGGGAAGAGGATGCCTTAAAAGAATTAATCAGTCTCTGCCGGCGGGTTGCTACAAGTTTACATAAACACGATAAAAAGGGACGAACAGTTGTGCTGAAAATCCGCTACGGCGATTTTACAACCTTGACTAAGCGCCATAGCTTTACGGAAGCAATCAATCAGATGGAGCAGATTGAAAAAGAAGTTCGGGCAATGTTTGACCAAGTTGCCCAACCAGCAAAGGGGATTCGTCTTTTAGGAGTGACCCTTACTAATTTTATAGAATAGGAGAAAGGACTGCTATGCAGATATCCAGTCGATTTACTATTGCCAGCCACATTCTGGTCTTGCTAGCCTTGGAGGGAGACAAGGAAAAACAGACCAGTACTAGCATTGCAGGCAGTGTAGGTGTCAATCCAGTCATCATCCGCAATATCCTGGCTCAGTTGAAAGAGGCTGGATTGGTTCAGGTGGCGCGTGGTGTAGGTGGTGCACGTTTGGCCCAAGCTCCAGACAAAATTACCCTCTTTCATGTCTATCAGGCTGTAGAGTTATTTGGAGAAAAGGGGAAACTTTTTGGCTTTCATGAACAACCCAATCCAGCCTGTCAGGTTGGTCGTAAGATTCATCCCCTGCTAGATAGCCGTTTGGAAAATGCCCAGTCGGCTCTGGAAAAAGAGTTGGGACAAACAACAATTGCTGATTTATTGGCAGAATTATAGGTATTCAATCATCCTCGTGATGATTTTTTT
Organism: Streptococcus sp. 29896; assembly: GCF_032594915.1. Taxonomy (NCBI): domain Bacteria; kingdom Bacillati; phylum Bacillota; class Bacilli; order Lactobacillales; family Streptococcaceae; genus Streptococcus; species Streptococcus suivaginalis. The sequence continues at coordinate 176,317 of NZ_CP118733.1, forward strand.
AAACTTTTGAGTTGTAACACTTGACATTACAACGAACATGGTATAAACTAATAATTGTAAACAAAAACATTACAACAAAACAAGTGAGGTAATCAATATGAAAATCGCCATTATCGCAGCAAACGGTCAAGCAGGTCAAGCCATTGCCAAAGAAGCAGTAGAACGTGGTCATCAGGTGACAGCCGTTGTCCGTTCTGAAAACAAGAGTGCAGCCCAGGAAGTGATCCAAAAAGACGCTCTTGCTCTTACCAAAGAAGACTTGGCTGGTTTTGATCTTGTTATCAATGCCTTCGGTGCTTGGACAGTTGAGACCTTGCCGCAGCATAGTCAGTTGGCAGAGCACTTGACCACTCTCCTGGCAGCAAGTCCAACTCGATTGCTGATTGTCGGTGGAGCGGGTAGTCTCTTTCTTGATGAAACCGGTCAACTTGCCTTGAAAGATAGTCCAGATTTTCCAGTTGAGTATCTTCCGATTGCAGAAGCAATGGGAGAGGGCTTGGCAATCTACCGCCAAGCACAGGATGTCAACTGGCTCTACCTAAGTCCAGCAGCAGATTTCGATGCAACTGGTGAAAAGACAGGTGTTTACACCCTAGCGGGTGAGGTTTTCCAAGTCAATGAAAAAGGTGAAAGCTACATTTCTTATCGTGATTATGCACTCGCCTTGCTGGATTTGGCGGAAAATTTCGAGCACAATCAGGTCCGTTTGTCAGTTCTCGGTTAGTAAGTGTCGTTTGGATGAGTTTCAAGTGAAAAGCCTAGGGATTCTGAACTGCCCCCAAAAAGTTGGACAAATAATTATTGAAAGGATTTAGTTCTGTATTGGACAGGACTAAGTCCTTTTAATTTTGCTTTTATTCGTTTGTTGTTGTAGTAAAAAATATAATCTGTAATAGCTTCTTCAAGCTCATCAAGTGATTGATAAGATGTCTCGAGTCCATAAAACATTTCAGATTTGAGAATGCCAAAGAAAGACTCCATCATCCCATTATCTGGGCTATTCCCTTTGCGGGACATGGATGGTCGAATGCCTTTGGTTTCCAAAAAGTAATGGTAAGACTGGTGCTGGTATTGCCAACCTTGATCGCTGTGGAGAATAGTCCCACTGTATAAATCTGCTGGAAAAGCCTTCGCAAGCATGGTTTGAACCTGTTTCAAGTCAGGTGACCGAGACAGGGTAAAATCAATAATCTCACTATTATAGCCGTCAAGAACAGGCGATAAGTAGAGTTTCCCTTCAGGCAAAGCAAACTCCGTCACATCGGTATAACATTTTTCATAAGGCTTAGATCCCTCAAACTGACGTTTAATCAGATTATCAGCCTTCTTACCCACCTCACCTTTGTAAGAAGCATACTTGCGCTTACGACGAATACGAGCCGCTAAGCCCATGACTGTCATCAAGCGCTGCACCTTTTTGTGGTTGATGAAGAAACCTCGATTTCTGAGTTCTAAATAAATCCGACGATAGCCGTAATTACCTTTATGGTCATCATAAATGGCTTGAATTTCAGCCTTAATGGCTTTGTTCTTGTCGGGTTTCTCCAGTTGCTTGACTTGATAATAATAAGTTGAGCGAGGCATTTTAGCTGTCGCAAGTAGGAGGTCTAGTCGGAATCCTCCTTGGACCATATCTCTAATTGTTTCTGCTGTTCGCGCACTAGTGTTTCGTCCCTCAAGCGAAGTTCTCTCAACTTTTTTAGGAAGGCCACCTCAGTTCGAAGACGTTCATTTTCCTCTTGAAGGCGCTCTAATTCCGTCATCTCTTCCCAGGTTTTCTTGCGTTTACGTCCCATCTTGCTCGGTCTCCCTCTTGGTTTTTCAAGAATAGTATACCCGTTTTTCTTGTATTGTGCTATCCAATTGGGAAGCATTCCTCGATTTGGCAAGGCATAATCAAGGGAAACTGAGAGTTGAGAACACCCATGAATCAAGACCTTATCCATTATTTCTTGCTTTAATTCAGGTGAATAATACCTATTTTTACCTTTTTCAACGCTTTCCACGCCATATCGATCCATGAGTTTTATCATGTATGTGAGATTGGCAATAGTGACCTTGTATATCTGGCTAAGGTTGACCCACGACACGCCACTCTTTCTCAGCTCATATATTTCTAGTTTATCTTCATAACTTAATTTCATAAGAAAAACACCCCAATCGTTAGATTTTGTGTCTAACTTTTGGGGTGCAGTTCATTCCTAGGCTTTTTCTACCATTTGTCAAGCCTATCAAGGTATTTGATGAAAAATATTTTGAGTTCAATAGTCAAAATAAGGAAATTGTTTTCTTTTGGACTAAAGTTTCGTGTAAAAAAGAGTACACGAAATTAACACCTTATGTTGAAAATTTTTGATAAGGTGTTACAATAATATTGCATAAACAATCTTACTGATTTTGGGTTAAAGTGTAATCGTAAAGTTTGTTATGCGTTATGAGGTAATACATTGTCCGAATGAGACGATGTATGGAGGCAATCGTGTGTGGCTTTGTAGAAGTCGTTTGCGATTGTCTTTTTCGTTTCTCATAAAAGTCGGCGATATGGCAAGGATTGGTGTGACTGGCTGAAGCGATATTGTGAATGCATTTGAACAGAATCTTTCTAGCGTAGGGATTGCCACGCTTGGTAATGTGTTCCTTAGCGAGGAAGTTACCAGATTCATAGTGTCTCAGGTCAATACCGATAAAGGCATTGATTTGATTGGCAGACTGAAAACGGCGAATATCTCCCAGTTCACCAATAATACTTGTTGCAGTAGTCTCAGCTATTCCAGGAATAGAGAGCAGAATGTCATATTCAGGTAATGGCTGAGCTAGTTCCACCATTTGGTCTAGGACAGTTTGTCTCTGTTCAGAAAGCCGAAGCAATTCTTTTCCATAGTAACGCACCTCTTCCAGCATTGGAGAGGTTTTCTTGACGGCACAATAAGATTGATTAGCTAGTGCTATCAGCTTCTCAGCTAAGTACGCCACACGCTTGTCAGAAATCCGTTTTGAGGTGGACTGACGAATGCTCTCTGAGAGTTCGTCCTTGCTTAAATGAAGCACGAAGTCCTTGCAAGGAAAAGCTATGACCAGGTTCCAGTATTGTTCGCCAGATGGTGTTGATAAGATATTTTCCAATTCAGGAAAAGTGACTTGTAAGACCTTGTGCAGACGGTTTTTAGCTCGAACAATGTCCTCGGTCAGATTCTGATAGAAACGGCTAAGATCCCGCAAGTTTTGGTAGACTTCTTCTTGGACATAAGTGGGTTTACGATTCAGCACAAATTGAGATTGAGCCAGTTTTTCGGCGTCAATTTGATCTGTTTTCCGCACACGCAAGCTATCCAGTTGCTTCTTAGCTTCTAAGGGATTAAGCCGTGTATAAGCATAGCCATTATCTTCTAGAAAAGTTTGGAGACGGCGAGAGTAGACACCTGTTGCTTCAAAGATGATTTCTGGCTTATGGACGGTTCTCAAATCGCCAAGTAGCCAAGCAAAGCCTAAGGCGTCATTGGATATGGTATAGCCATGAACTTTCTCACCATTGACTAGAATGGCCACTTCTGAACTTACCTTACTCACATCAATCCCAAAAACTGCACGCATGATATTACCTCTTTGTCTTGAATGATTCCTTGTTTTAGTGATGTCATTTTCAATACTCGACGTCTGGCGTCCCACATACTTTGATAACATTCTTTCTAAAACAGGTGTCTTGCCAGTTTTTGTTGCGACGTCTAGCGTCAAAAAGCCCTACGACTTAACAAGACACCTCTACTTTATCATAAAGAAAAAGTAGTGAGTACTCTCTCCCGTCGGAGATTTCCTCACTACTAATCTTAGTATGTTTTTGTTTTATTTAAAATTATATATAAAGATATATTATTGAAAGAATTCATGATAAAATAAGAGTGAAAGGAGTAACATATGATTCATTTAATTTGTCCCAATCCAGCTTTGGATCGCACCATTATTGTCGATCAATTGAAGAAAGAGATTCCAAACCGCCCTAAGGAAGTGCGAGACTTTCCAGGAGGGAAGAGCTTTAATGTGGCCTATGCCCTGAGAGAAAGGGGACAGTCAGACTATTGCATCCATACAATTTTGGGTGGTCCTATTGGTGATTATTTACAGACGCTAAACATAGAAAGACAGAACCCCCTGGTTTTGACCCAACATGACCGCAACACGCGCATCTGTACCATCTATCTAGAGGAGGCTACTGGTCAGGTAGTTTTGGTTTATGAGAAGGGCTTGGAGTTGACTGAAAGTCTCTTGACTGCCTTTACTGACCGGTTAAAAGAGTCCTTATCTCCAGGTGACTTTGTGGTCTTTTCAGGTTCACTGATGACAGGAATGCCAGATGACTATATCCGTCGTTTTATCGAAGAGCATCCAGAAGTTCATACCATTGTTGACACCAGCGGCGCAGCCTTGATCCAAGCCTATCAAGCTCAACCCAGCTTGATTAAAATCAATAATGAAGAGTTGAAAGACATCTATCCTGACCTAGACGAACACGACCCAGCAGCTATTGAAAACCTCTTGCGCCACCAAGTTCCTCATGAAAATTTGATTGTGACCTTGGGTAGCAAGGGGAGTCTAGCAAAGATTGGCAAGCACATTTTCCGTGTGCAATCACCGAAAAAAATCACCCGCAACCCGATTGCATCAGGCGACTTTTATTTGGGTGTTTTGGTCAAAGGTCTGGTGCAAAATGAAGCACCTGAAATCTATCTAGCAGAGGCTGCAGCCTTTGCAACAGCTAACTGTCTCAACGATTTTCCAGAGGTTCATCCCCATCAATTTTTATCGGTTTTACAGGAAGTAGCGGTGGAGGAGCTGGCAAATCCTTCCTAAACCCTCTTGACATATTTCGGACAATATTATATTATATCAACATAGGAAACCGTTTACAAAGTTGATTGCTTCGACTGCTTTATGCTTAAAAAGAAAGGATTAAGGAATGAAAAAAGTATTGAAGCTCTTGGCGCTAGCATTCGTTGGCTTGCTCTTGGTTGCTTGTGGTAAGTCAGAAGAAAGCAGTACTGCAGAGTCAGGGTCTGGTAAGACCTATCAAGTTGGTGTTGCCATCTACAAATTCGATGACAACTTTATGACACTCTATCGTGAAGAATTGGATTCCTACTTCAAAAAATTGAGTGAAGAAACAGGCGATACCTATGTCTTGGATATCCAAGATGGTAAGCAAGACCAAGCGACACAAACAGAACAAATCAATACCTTTATTGCACAAGGTAAAGATGTGATTTTGGCAAACTTGGTTGACCCAACTGCTGCAGGTTCCATTATCAACTCTGCAAAAGCTGCAGATATCCCAGTTGTATTGATCAACCGTGAGCCAGAAGTTGCTGAATTGGAAATCTGGCCAGGTAAAACAACCTATGTTGGTGCAGATGCAACTCAGTCTGGTACCTTCCAAGGTGAAATCATTGCTGCTACTGACAGCAAGGGTGACATCAACGGTGACGGTACAGTGAGCTACATCACCCTCTTTGGTGACCCAGCAAACGTTGACGCACAACAACGGACAACTTACTCTGTCAAAGCCCTTGATGATGCAGGTATCAAACGTGAAGCCTTGGCTGAGCCTTACCTCGCAAACTGGGATACTGCAAAAGGTCAAGAAGTGACTGCTGCAGCCTTGGAACAATTCGGTGACAAGTTGGAAGTTATCTTTGCAAACAACGACGGTATGGCAGTTGGTGCGGTAACTGCGATCAAAGCAGCTGGCCGTACAGTTGGCAAAGACATCCTTGTAGTCGGTGTTGACGCGATTCCAGATGCGATGGAATTGTTGGCTAAGGGTGAATTGACTGGTACTGTATTGAACGACCACTTCAACCAATCACACACTGCAGCACAAGTAGCAGTTAAGTTGATGAATGGTGAAGATGTGTCTCCTTACTACTGGGTTGACTATGTGAAAGTGACTTCAGAAGCTGATTCTGAATTGAAAGAAGCAGAAGCAAAAACTGAAACAATCGAAGAAATCAAAGAACGTTACGCAAAACGTTCAGCTGAATAAGCTTCCTGTTAAGTAATCAATTTTGCAAAACGATTAGTGCGTTCTCACTATCTATGATTCCCTTGAAAAATGGTGATTGTACGTATAGTGAGAACATATTTTTTTGGAAAGAGAGCCGGGAGAATGAGTGAATATATTTTAGAAATGAAACATATTACCAAGACATTTCCAGGTGTCAAGGCCCTGGATGATGTTAGTTTCAAACTTCGTCCGGGAACAGTTCATGCCTTGATGGGAGAAAATGGCGCAGGGAAATCCACCCTGATGAAATGTTTGTTTGGTATTTATCACAGAGATGGTGGAACCATTTTGTTTGACGGTCAAGAAGTCAATTTCAAGGATTCCAAGGAAGCAATTGACGCAGGTGTGTCCATGATTCACCAAGAGCTGCAACCGATACGGATGATGACTATCGCTGAGAATGTCTTTTTGGGCAACTATCCCTTGGGGCGGTTTAACTTGGTTGACCATGCCAAGATGAACCAGGATACCAAGGCCTTATTGGATGAGGTGGGCTTGCAGATCGATCCCAAGACCCTGCTCCATCATCTGACAGTTTCTCAAATGCAGTCTGTCGAAATTGCCAAAGCCATTTCCCACAAGGCTAAGGTGGTCATCATGGATGAGCCGACCTCCTCCTTAACCAGTTCGGAAGTAGAAAAATTATTCAGCATTATCCAGCAGCTCAAGGAGAAAAATATTGGCATAATCTACATCTCCCACAAGATGGATGAAATTTTACGAATTTCGGATGATATTTCGGTTATGCGTGATGGCCAATATGTCGGTACATGGCCTGCAGCTGAGATGACGACAGGAAAAATCATCCAGGCTATGGTTGGTCGTGAACTGACCAGTCTCTTCCCTGAGAAAACCAATAAGGTGGAAGAGGAAGTCGTTCTTCGACTGGAAAATCTAACTTCTCCAAGTCCCCTCTCCTTTAAGAACGCTAGTTTTGACCTGAAAAAAGGCGAAATCCTAGGGATTGGTGGTCTAGTTGGGGCCCAACGGACGGAACTGATGGAAGCCCTCTATGGTATGCGGGTCTTGAAAGAAGGGAAGATTTTTGTAAAAGGCCAAGAAGTCAAAATTAAAAATCCTGCCGCAGCCATTGCCAATAAGATCGCTCTGGTGACGGAGGACCGTCGTTTTAATGGAATTTTTGGTGTCTTATCGGTCTCTGATAATGCTTCGATTGCCTCCCTTCACCAATATTTGGGACATTTGGGCTTGCTGAACGAGAAGCAAATCAGCCAGGTTGTTAATCAAAGTGTGGACCGTTTGCGGGTTAAAACCCCTTCGACCAAGACGCATATTGAAAGTTTGTCAGGAGGAAACCAGCAGAAGGTGATTCTTGCCCGCTGGTTGGCCAATGATCCAGATATTCTGATCTTGGATGAGCCGACACGAGGAATCGACGTCGGTGCCAAGTATGAAATCTACCAGATTATCAACAACCTAGCCGCAGAAGGCAAATCCATCATCATGATTACCTCAGAAATGTCGGAATTGCTTGGCGTATCTGACCGCGTCATGGTGATGTGTGAGGGACGGATCTCCGGTTTCCTTGATCGTGAAGAGGCAACCCAAGAGGCCGTCATGACTCTGGCAACTAAATTTATGACCAATCAGCAAGGAGGAGAAACAGATGCCTAAACTTCTGTCAGATAAACCATCTCAATTTCATCTAGGAGATTTCTTGACTAAGAACTCCATGTATATCGTTGTCGCTGCCATGATTTTATATACTGGCCTGACCCAGGATAATTTCTTTACCCTTGGAAATGCTGCCAATATCATGGCTAATACCTCTGTTCGTTTTATCATTGCCTTGGGTGTATCAGGCTGCTTGATTATTCGTGGTACAGACCTATCCGCTGGTCGGATTGTGGGCTTGACTGCTATTATCACAGCGACCTTGGTGCAGCGACCAGACTTTGCCCAAAAATTTTTCCCAGACCTACCAGACATGCCGATTTTTGTACCACTTTTGGCAGCCCTAGCTGTCGGTGCCCTTCTCGGTTTGCTTAATGGTGCAATCATTTCTTTCCTCAGCGTGCCACCATTTTTGGCGACCTTGGGAACCCAGATTATGACCTATGGTTTTGTCCTTATCTACTCGCAATCCAAACCAATCGGTACCTTTAAGGATGAGTTTGTGGCAATCGGTCAAGGCAAGTTATTTGGTTTCATTCCCTATATCACCATCATTGCAGCCCTAGTTGGTCTGGCCATGTGGGTGCTTTATAATAAAACCCGCTATGGTAAGTACATGTATGCCATCGGTGGCAATGAGAACGCCGCAGAAGTCTCAGGTGTCAATGTTCGCTTCTCCAAAATCAAGATTTTCCTCTTGGCAGGTTTGCTCTACGGTTTAGCTGGTTTCCTCTTATCTGCTAAAACAGGTTCAGCTGGTGCAGGTGCCGGTATGGGCTATGAGCTGGATGCCATTGCCTCTGCTACAATCGGTGGTGTATCAACTGCCGGAGGTCAAGGTACCGTACCGGGTATTCTCCTTGGGGTTTTCGTCTTTGAGTTGCTCAAAGTCTGCTTGACCTACTTGGGAGTGACACCAGATATGACCAACGTTATCCAAGGGATTGTCATCATCGTTGCTGTTGCCCTCGATATTCGGAAAACCCTTGTTAAAAAATAAAAAAACATTTTGGAACAGGAACCTTCGCTAGGAAGGTTCTTTTTGATGGTTTTGAATGTTAGGAAAACAGAGGGTCAAAACGAATGTTGGGCTATTCGGTGAGTAGAGTTACTTGTCTAGCGCTTAGAAATCAGCTATACTATAACAGTTATGACAAATGAGAAATATGAAAGAAAATTAAGGCGTGAAGCTCGGTCAAGGTCAGTTAAAAGACGACGCCCAAGAAGGGTACCAACTAGACGCAAGCGAAGCCATATTTATAAACGATTTCCTAGAACAAATCTAACCATTGATCAATTATGGAAGCAAGATAAGGTTAGGAATGACCAAGAATTGGTTGCAGTTCCATTAGACCTTCCGCCTGAATCTAGTGAAGGTCTAATGAGACGGAAGCGAAAAAAAGTTTTTTTCGTTAAAGATTGGTTCCGCCTGCCCTACTTACTTGGCCTTCTAGCCGTTATTCTGGCAGGGAGTCTCCTATGGTTGGGCCAACAGGTAGTAAGCCCTTCAAACCAAACTACTGAAACGTCGACGGATCAAGCAGAAACAGATTCGGATGGAGAAGAAGATACATCCCAAACTGAGCCTACTGTCCGTCCTGTCTATAAGTCTTTGGCAGATCGGGAATTGACTCTACAAGAAGATTTGGCTTATATGGACAGCCTCTATCTCTACTATGATTATGTTCATTTGAGTTTGGAAGAGACAGTCCAAGCCTTTCTAGCAGAACAGGGGTTGGATTCCTCTCAGGTGGCCTTTACCTATAAAAACCTCCAAACCAATGAGGTCTTTTCTATGAACGACACCCAGCCGATGACAGCGGGGTCTACCTACAAACTCCCCCTGAATATGCTGGTTGTGGATGCCATTGAAAAGGGGGAAGTATCGGAAACGGAGGCCTATGATATCACCTCAACTCCTTACGAATACAAACCTGAACACGATGCCTATGTCGCCAATTATAATGGCAAAATGACCATCGCAGATATGCAATATGGGTCCATTGTTGTGTCAGAAAATACGCCAGCCTATGCCTTATCAGAGCGAATCGGAGGGATGGTTGCCGCCTATGGTATGTTTGGACGCTACGGGCAATCCAAAAATCCTGATATTCCAACGTTTTCGCTAGAAGGAAACAAGACAACTAGTAGTTATTACAGCCAGGTCTTGGACTACCTCTACAATCATCGAAACAAGTATGCCGACCTGTTGCTTTACCTAGATTTAGCTTTTGCTGGAGACTGGTATGAGGAATACGTTCACGGTGTGACCGTCTATCAAAAACCAGGTTATGTCAGGGAAGCATTGAATATCGATGCCATCGTGATGGAGGAAACGCCATATAGCATCGCCCTTTATACGGCAAACTTTGGCGGAGCCTCAGAAGACGATCTGGAAATTGATGGATTTGGCTACAATCAGGTCGTTGCTCTTGCCTATGTGATCAATCAATGGCACCGAATCAATATGAATCCTGCCAAGAAGGCTATGGTAGGCCATTATCCAATCTAAATAGAAAAGAAGAAAATGAAAGAAGACTAGGTCCATTGTGAACTGCACCCCAAAAGTTAGACACAAAATCTAACGATTGGGGTGTTTTTCTTATGAAATTAAGTTATGAAGATAAACTAGAAATATATGAGCTGAGAAAGAGTGGCGTGTCGTGGGTCAACCTTAGCCAGATATACAAGGTCACTATTGCCAATCTCACATACATGATAAAACTCATGGATCGATATGGCGTGGAAAGCGTTGAAAAAGGTAAAAATAGGTATTATTCACCTGAATTAAAGCAAGAAATAATGGATAAGGTCTTGATTCATGGGTGCTCTCAACTCTCAGTTTCCCTTGATTATGCCTTGCCAAATCGAGGAATGCTTCCCAATTGGATAGCACAATACAAGAAAAACGGGTATACTATTCTTGAAAAACCAAGAGGGAGACCGAGCAAGATGGGACGTAAACGCAAGAAAACCTGGGAAGAGATGACGGAATTAGAGCGCCTTCAAGAGGAAAATGAACGTCTTCGAACTGAGGTGGCCTTCCTAAAAAAGTTGAGAGAACTTCGCTTGAGGGACGAAACACTAGTGCGCGAACAGCAGAAACAATTAGAGATATGGTCCAAGGAGGATTCCGACTAGACCTCCTACTTGCGACAGCTAAAATGCCTCGCTCAACTTATTATTATCAAGTCAAGCAACTGGAGAAACCCGACAAGAACAAAGCCATTAAGGCTGAAATTCAAGCCATTTATGATGACCATAAAGGTAATTACGGCTATCGTCGGATTTATTTAGAACTCAGAAATCGAGGTTTCTTCATCAACCACAAAAAGGTGCAGCGCTTGATGACAGTCATGGGCTTAGCGGCTCGTATTCGTCGTAAGCGCAAGTATGCTTCTTACAAAGGTGAGGTGGGTAAGAAGGCTGATAATCTGATTAAACGTCAGTTTGAGGGATCTAAGCCTTATGAAAAATGTTATACCGATGTGACGGAGTTTGCTTTGCCTGAAGGGAAACTCTACTTATCGCCTGTTCTTGACGGCTATAATAGTGAGATTATTGATTTTACCCTGTCTCGGTCACCTGACTTGAAACAGGTTCAAACCATGCTTGCGAAGGCTTTTCCAGCAGATTTATACAGTGGGACTATTCTCCACAGCGATCAAGGTTGGCAATACCAGCACCAGTCTTACCATTACTTTTTGGAAACCAAAGGCATTCGACCATCCATGTCCCGCAAAGGGAATAGCCCAGATAATGGGATGATGGAGTCTTTCTTTGGCATTCTCAAATCTGAAATGTTTTATGGACTCGAGACATCTTATCAATCACTTGATGAGCTTGAAGAAGCTATTACAGATTATATTTTTTACTACAACAACAAACGAATAAAAGCAAAATTAAAAGGACTTAGTCCTGTCCAATACAGAACTAAATCCTTTCAATAATTATTTGTCCAACTTTTTGGGGGCAGTTCATTGGCGACCTAGTCTTTTTATATAGTGAGTACTTTATAGGATTATTCTTTTTGGGACATAGAATAACGATATGTTGCTCATGATAATTTTTACATGCACTCGATTGTTCAGATAAGCCAGCAAGATGTAGCGAATCTCTAGTCTAACTTATTGAGCGTGACGTGAATAGTTGGTTCTGTTTCTAAGTCATATACTGCCTCTGAACTGTCAATAGGATTTCCCCACAAGATGACCTTATACTGACTGTTTTCCAAAATAAATCCAGGTGTAATCCGCCCACCGAGTCCAGTCATGCCTGGAAGAAGAGCTGCTATTTCACTCTCCGCATTCCGAATGATGAAATGATTAGGCTTGTACTCGACAAGGTCAGAAATTTTTGCAGTAAAGGTCTGGACTAGTCCATTTGCATCTTGGTTTTCATTTTGACGGAAGTCGTTTGTTACGGTAACGGTGCCATCGGCAGTAACGACCATATCAATTTGACGAGCTTGTTGGCTACTTCCTTGCCATGTTCCCACTAAGTCATTAGGGATACTGGTTGCTGGTAGGGTAAGGAGTTGACTATGGGTTGTTGTGCTACTTACAAGACTCTCAACTCCCTGTGAGCTTTGGCTTTCTTGATTCTGTTGACTTGTTTCTGTTGAAACGCTGCTTGATGTCGTCGTTTCCGTTAAGCTGGAAACGGTTGTTGAGCTAGTGCTGGTTTGTGTAGTGCTTGATTGAGTTGTCTGACTTTCTTGTTTTTTTGATGAGCAGGCTACCAATAAGCAACTAGCAGCTAGTAGGATGAGAGTGTTCATTGTAGTCTTTTTCATTTTCATTACCTCCAAATATAGATAAAGTATATCAGGAAAACAATGCATTGTCAACACAGTTTTGTAACATTTGTAATATATTTGTAACAAAAGAAATCTATTTGTTATCTATTTTTGAAAAATTCCTCTATATCTGCCTCTCGAATGCCAATCATAGGGTCGATGGTTAGCAGGTTGTCCACCGTCAGAATGTATTCTTTAGGGTGGGTGCTTGTCCTTTCTGGCTCTTCTTGTTCTAGAAGGGTCAGTTGTTGACGATCCCTTGTCTGTGAATCTGTGGCTGTTTGGGATAAGGATGGGCTTGTTATTGTGGGTTGGCTAGCTGGACTAGTTGGGCTTTCTTTCAACTCTGCCAGGCTATCTTTGCTTTCCTGCTCTGCTTTTTCCCCTTGGAAACGAGGGACCAGATAGGTTTTTCGGATCGTACCGGCGTTTTGAACAGCAATCTGGTAGGCGCTGCTTTCACCGAGGAGAATCAATTTACTCTTTGAGCGGGTGATGGCCGTGTAGAGGAGGTTGCGCTGGAGCATCCGGCTGCTGGAACGAGTCAGGGGCAGAATGACTACTTGAAATTCACTCCCTTGGGACTTGTGAATGGACATGGCATAGGCTAGGCTGATTTTATACCATTCATTTCGTGGGTAAGTGACCTCGTTGCCGTCGAAGTTGATGGTCAGTTCATCCTGCTTGGAGTCGGTATACTTAGCGGGTAAGAGGTCGGTGATGTAGCCCAAATCTCCGTTGAAGACGTTGGCTTCGGCATCGTTGACAAGGTGGATGACGCGGTCTCCTTGGCGAAATGCTTGGTCATTGTGGAGGAATTCAAGTGTGCCTTCTTCCTTGGGATTGAGCAAGGCTTGAGTGATGGTGTTGAGCTGGTCAATACCTGCAGCCCCCTTGTACATGGGGGCCAGAATCTGCACCTCCGAGGCTGGGATGCCCGATTTGACGGCTGCGCTGACAATCCGTTCAATCATAGCAGGAATCTGCTGGTTGCTGGCTTCGAAGTAGGACCTGTCTGGTTTCTTTTCCCGGAAGTCTTGCGGTAGGGCTCCTTGGCGGATGTGGCTGGCTAGGGTGACGATGGTAGAATCATCTGACTGGCGGTAAATCCGTTCCAGGGTGATGCTGGGTAGCTGTTCAATCTTTAGGAGGTCGGCAAGGACCTGACCAGGACTGACAGAAGGGAGTTGTTCGGCATCACCAACAATCAGCACTTGGGTATTCGAGGAGATGTTTTGAAAGAGCTGGTTGGCCAGCCAGGTATCCACCATCGAAAACTCGTCGATGATGATAAATTCAGCATCTAGATAGTCGTCACGGTAGGTCTCTTCTTGGCCTTCTACTAAGCCGAGGTGCCGGTGGATGGTTGCTGCCGGTAAGCCTGTTAACTCGTTCATCCGTCTGGCTGCCCGACCTGTTGGAGCAGCCAGTAAGATGGGGGAGTCGTCCCGTTTTTGGGTCAAATCAATTTGGTGTAAGATGGCATAGACAGCGATAATTCCATTAATAACCGTTGTTTTTCCTGTTCCTGGTCCCCCTGTTAAAATAAAGACAGGGTGGCTGATGGCTTGACGAATGGCATCCTTTTGGATGGCATCATACTGGATCTTGGCCATCTCTTCAAATTCCTTGATGGCTAGATCAATCTCTTCTCTCGAAAAGGTCTTGGTAGAAGACTTGGTCAGTAGGCGGTGGAGGTTTTTATGGATGCCCTCTTCTGCAAAATAGAGGCTATTGTCAAAGAGTTTGGTCCCTGCTTGCTGGATTTTTCCTTCTTGAAGGAGATTGGTGATTTCCTGGGCAAGGGCCGCGGGGTCCAATTCTGTTGGACGGGCTGCTTCGAGCAGGTCTAAGCTATGTTCTAGGAGTGCGCGTGCTTCGATATAGGTGTCTCCGCTCTCTAGGGATTGCTGTAAGAGGGTGTAGAGCAAGCCTGCCCGGTAGCGCTGGGGAGACTGGCTATCGATACCCAGGTTCTCTGCCATTCGGTCAGCCAGGGTAAAGCCCATCCCTTGTACATCTTCAACCAGCTGGTAGGGATTTTCTTCAAGGACAGAAAGGGTCTTTTCCTTGTAGATTTCATGGATTTGGAAGGCCAGCTTGTTTGGGATGCCGTATTCTGCTAAGCGTGAGAGAATCATCTCGGTGCTATAATTGAGACGAAGTTTTTCTAGGAAGGCTTGGCGGTTGGCAGTCGATAGTCCGCTGATTTGGGTTAGTTTTTCAGGCTCTGCCAAAATCTTGTCAATGGTATCTTCTCCATAGAGTTGGACAATTTTCTCTGCTGTTTTGCGCCCGATTCCCTTGAAATGGTCGCTGGAGAAATACTTGACCAAACCAGCAGAAGTAGGCTTGCTACGTTCGTAGCGAGAGATTTGAAGCTGCTGGCCGTATTTGGGATGGGTGACTAGATTGCCATAGAAACGATAGTCTTCTCCCTCGATGACATCTGCCATGGTTCCTGTGACAATAATCTCATAATCATCATAGTCAGCGTCGGTTTCATCAATTTCCAAGAGAAGGATTTTATAAAAGTTTGCCGGATTTTCAAAAATGATTCGGTCGATGCTTCCGGTGAAATAGTATTCTGTCATAGTCTATCCTTACGAAAAAATCACAAGCGAACTTGTGATTACTGAACGGTACCAATTCGGTTGAATGGCCAGATACGTAGCTTGATTTCCCCTTCGATCTGGTCAGCAGAGAAGGTGCCCACATGACGGCTATCCTGTGATACCAGACGGTCATCCCCTAGCAAGAAATATTGGTTTTCAGGGACTTGGATGGTAAAGCTCGCGTACTTGTTGGCATCCATGGTAAAGGCTGTCGATTCAAGAGCGAGGGCTTGAAAATTCGCGTTATAAGAGTAAACGGACTGGAGCTTGTCTTGGCTGTAAGCTGCCAGGTACTGGTCCAAGTAAGGCTCATCCACTTCTTGGTCGTTGACGTAGAGGACATCATTTTCATAGCGGATGGTGTCGCCTGGCATCCCGATGACCCGTTTGACAATCAGTTTTTCCTTGCCATTGGTATCTGTCTCACTAGCTACAACCACATCAAATCGTTGAATGCTTGTTGTCCGTACCATGATCAAATGCTCTTGATCCAGAAGTGTCGGGTCCATTGAGTGGCCATCAACTGTCACCGGGCTCCAAATATAGAGACGGCTCAAGATAAAACCGACGATAAAGAGGGTAAAGAGTCCCCATTCTGCTAAAAAGCCTGCAAATGACAATTTTTTCATTTCAACGATTTCCTCATTTCACTAATTTTTGTGCTTTCTGTGTATTGGCAAAGTGGAGTTTGGCAGTTTGGTTGAGTCCTGCCATACCATATTGTTTTAAGATGCTGGCTGCGACTTGGTCTGACTTGCTTCCGGCTCCTGATGGCAAATTCCTCCCAACTAGTTGACCAAGCTGGACAAGATTTTCTAAAAACATAGCTCTAGCAATAATAGAAGATACTGCTACAGCCAGATACTTACTCTCGGCCTTTTCTTCTAGAGTGACGGGGTTGGCAAATTGGTTGGTTTCCTTCTTCAAGTACTTTTTATAGTTTTGACTGGAAGTGAAGGCGTCAATGACAATCTTCTCAGGCTGGACACCCTTTTGCAAGAGTAGGAAAATAGCCTGATTGTGTAGGGCAACCTTGACAGATACCGCATTGTAGCCTTGCTCGATGACTTCGTTGTATTTTTTCGGTGACAATAGCAGAGCTTGGTGGGGGATCTTTTCTTTTAAGAGAGGAGCAATCTGGCAGATTTTTTGGTCTGTCATTTTCTTGGAATCATCCACACCAAGCGACTTGAGAAAGGCATGGTCTTCTGGGCGGACAAAACTAGCAACGACTGCCAAACCTCCAAAATAAGACCCGTTTCCAACCTCATCTGTTCCAATCATGGGCAGGTCTTGACCAAGACTGGTCGCCTGTCCAGAGCTTTCTGGTTTATAACCCCAGCGACTTGCTTCCTGCTCTGCTTTTTCCCCTTGGAAAACGACCTTTCCAGAAGTATAGATGGAGAGGCTGGCTCCATTCAGTTTGAAAAAGGCGGTGATATAGGGATTTTTACTGGGTGCCTGATAAGCAGAGTAGTGACTGGCCATCTTGGTCGCTTCCTGTGGAGAGACCTTTAGTACGACTGTATTCATGTTTTTATTGTATCACAAATGCTGGTTAGAGTGTGCAGAAAACCTTAGTTTTTGCTATAGTAGAAGAAGCAAAAGTAAAGGAGATTTAGGATGGGACAAGAAGTGAACTTTCGCTGGGCGACTCTGGGAACAGGCATCATCGCCAACGAATTGGTTCAGGCTTTGCAGGCTATGGGGGGCAACCTCTACTCTGTAGCTAACCGTACCTATGACAAGGGTGTGGAATTTGCGCAAAAATATGGCATCGAGAAAGTTTATGAAGAAATCGATCAAGTATTTGAGGATCCTGAGGTAGATATTATCTATATTTCTACGCCTCACAATACCCATATCAATTATTTGAGAAAGGCCTTGAAAGCGGGCAAACATGTCCTATGTGAAAAGTCTATTACGCTTAATTCAGAAGAATTAGCAGAAGCCATTCAACTGGCAGAGGAAAACCAGGTTATCCTGGCAGAAGCCATGACCATTTTCCATATGCCTATTTACCGTAAGCTGCATGAAGTAGTTGCCAGTGGCAAACTGGGTGTATTGAAGATGATCCAGATGAACTTTGGTAGCTACAAGGAATACGACATGACCAACCGCTTTTTCAATAAGAGCTTGGCAGGCGGTGCCCTCTTGGATATTGGGGTCTACGCCCTGTCCTTTGTCCGTTGGTTTATGACGGAAAAGCCTAGCCAGGTTTTGTCCCAGGTCAAATTAGCTCCGACAGGTGTGGACGAGCAGGTAGGGATTTTGCTCAGCAATGATGCAGGAGAAATGGCGACCATCGCCCTGACCCTCCATGCCAAACAGCCAAAACGGGGCACCATTGCCTACGACAAGGGCTACATCGAGCTTTACGAGTATCCTCGTGGTCAGAAAGCAGTCATTACCTATACTGAAAACGGTAGTCAAGAAGTAATCGAAGCGGGCGAGACAGCCAAGGCTCTTTCTTATGAAGTGGCGGATATGGAAAAAGCTGTCGCAGGCATCGAAAACACCATGCACCTAGCCTACACCCAAGATGTCATGGAGATCATGACCCAACTCCGAAAAGAATGGGGCTTGGTTTATCCAGAAGAAGAATAGAACCCCAGCTCGAAAGAAGAAAGTCAGTGTAAAAGCAATCATTTAGAACAGGATAGGTAGCCTGTTCTTTTTTTGTATCTTGCCTAAAAATCAATGAAAAATGAGAAAAATATTATAGGTCTTTTAAATAGGAAGAAGAGTGCAATATTGAGCTTTTTAGTCAAAAAATGACAATATTTTGGAATATTCAATAATATTATAGTATGGTTACAATACCGTTACAAAACAATTATTTACTTGTAAAAAGAAACAAAAAGCACTACAATTGTTGTAATAATATGTCAACATAACAAAAGCTGGGCGTGAGAAGGGAGGAGAAAGAATTTCGCTTGGCAACAAATTTTATGGAGGAAAGTATGAAACACATCAAAAAAGAAAAGTTTTCAATTCGGAAATTTTCCGTCGGCGTCGCATCTGTATTAGTCGGAACAGCAATCTTTTCGGGTCAGACCATTCATGCCAATACAGCAAGTGAGGCTGGTCTAACAAGTGATGAACCGACTGCTGCTATCCATGAAGTGGCTGTGGAAGAGCCAACTCTAGAGACGGCGGTGGACTTACGAGAAGGAACTATTGAAGAAACTGATCTGGTCTCTCCAGTTTCGGAGGACCTTGCTGAAGATACAGCTGTAACAGAAACTGTCAGCCCTGCTCCTCTTGCTTTGACGAATGTAGCAGAAGTCAGTGATGAAGGAGTCGGAGAATCGAGAGAAGCTAGTCCAAATCCAGAAAGGGCTTCGCTGAAACCAGTTGATTTGGCACTCAACAAGCAAGCAGAAGAATTAACTGAAGCCCAGGAAAAAGTGGCTCTGAAAAAAGTGATCTCAATTGATGCAGGTCGGAAATATTTTTCTTTGAATCAGTTGAAAGAACTGGTCGACTTAGCAGCAGCAAATTCCTATACCGACTTGCATGTGTTGCTTGGGAATGATGGATTGCGCTTCCTTTTGGATGATATGACCATTCAGGTTGGTGAAAGACGGTATGAAAGTGATGATGTGAAGACTGCCATGCAAAAAGGGACAGACCTCTATTACCGAGACCCAAATGGCAATCACTTGACCCAATCAGAAATGGATCAATTGTTGGACTATGCCAAATCCAAGAAAATTGGGATCATCCCATCGATTAACAGTCCCGGCCATATGGATGCAATCCTGGATGGTATGGTTGAACTGGGCATTCAAAATCCAAAATTTAGCTTCCGATTTAACGAGTCTAAACGAACCGTTGATTTGGACAATGTAGAGGCGATTGAATTTACGAAGGCCTTGATTGACAAATATGCAGCCTATTTTGCCAAGAAAGTAGATATTTTCAATATCGGTTTGGATGAATATGCCAACGATATTACAGGAAACTATGGCTATGGATGGAATGTCCTGCAATACCGCCTCAACAAGTATGATAAATTCGTAACCTATGCCAACGACCTTGCACGCATTGTGAAAAACCACGGTATGCGGCCAATGGCATTCAATGACGGTATCTATTTCAATAACAACACCAGTAAAGGAACATTTGATACGGATATTATCGTTTCTTACTGGACAGCGGGTTGGAATGGCTTCAATGTTGCATCCTCCAAATTCATCTCTGACAAGGGGCATGCCATCTTAAACACAAATGATGCTTGGTACTATGTTATCGGGCGTGACCATGGCAGCAAGGACTACTATAACCTGGATCAAGGATTGAGAGGCGTGTCCAATACCCCACTGGACCGAGTTGCCAAAAATGATGGGCATAACATTCCAATCGTGGGTAGTATGGTAGCTGTTTGGGCAGATATTCCACGCTTGACCTATCGCAAAGAATTAGTCGAAGAGTTAGTAACCGCCCTGAAGAATCAAAACAAAGCATTCTTCCGTGCAGATTATACCGAACTGGATCAGGTCTATGCTCAATTACCAGAAGACCTTGCTCTTTACACTGAAGAAAGTCGCCAAGAACTTCTGTCTGTCATCAATGGCATTGACTGGTTTGCAAGTTTAGAAAACCAAGACCAAATCCAACAGTATGTTCAGGCATTGAGAGAAGCGCGTGCGAAATTGCGCCGCTTAGATGGTAGTGCAGATGCACCAGAGAATCCATCTGATTCAGCTTCAACTGACCCAGATAGTGCCGATTTACCGCAAGATCAGGCGCCAGGAACAACTGAAGCAGAAAGCCCAGAAATTGCCTTGACGGAAGCCCAACAAAAAGTTGCTAAGATGAAGGTTATCTCCATCGATGCTGGTCGGAAGTATTTCTCCTTGCAACAACTGAAAGAGTTGGTTGATTTGGCAAGTGAACATTCCTACACTGGCCTACACGTCTTGCTTGGTAATGATGGTCTTCGCTTCCTCTTGGACGATATGGAAATTCGTGTGGGAGACCGTACCTATAGTAGCGACGATGTGAAACGTGCCATGCAAAATGGTACCAATGCCTACTACAATGATCCAAATGGCAATCATTTGACCCAGGACGAGATGGATCAATTGCTAGACTATGCAGCTTCTAAGAAGATTGATATTATTCCAGCGATTAACAGTCCAGGCCACATGGATGCGATTTTGGATGGGATGGTAGAATTGGGCATTCGTGATCCGAAATTCCGCTTTGGCTTCCGTCAATCCAAGCGGACGGTCAATTTGGAAAACGAAGAAGCAGTTGCCTTCACCAAGGCGCTGATTGAAAAATATGCTAACTATTTCGCCAATAAGGTAGCTGTCTTCAATATCGGTCTGGATGAATACGCCAACGATGTAACCGATCAATATGGCTATGGTTGGAATGTCCTGCAAAACCGTCTCAACCAGTACAATAAATTTGTTGATTATGCCAACCAGTTGGCAGGTATTGTGAAAGCAAATAACATGAGACCGATGGCCTTTAATGATGGTATCTATTTCAACAATAACACAGAAGGCGGTACATTTGATACAGATATTATCGTGTCTTATTGGACAGCTGGTTGGAATGGATTCAATGTTGCATCGTCCAAGTTTATTGCGGAAAAGGGACATGAGATTTTGAATACCAATGATGCTTGGTACTATGTGTTGGGCCGTGACCATGGTAGCAGCCAGTACTATAATTTGGACCAAGGTTTGAACGGTGTCCGGACAACGCCGATCGATGTCGTAGCGAAAAATGAAGGTCAAAAAATTCCTTCCATTGGTAGTATGGTAGCCATTTGGGCAGACCAGCCACGTGCAACCTACCGCAAGGAATTAGTAACAGAACTGATTACTGCACTTAAAAACCAAAATAGAGAGCATTTCAAAGCGAACTATTCAGAATTGGATCAGCTAGTGGATTCTGTTTTGATTCGTTATGATGACTTCAAGGAAGAAAGCAAGCAAGAATTTGAACGTGTATTAGAAGGGATCAATTGGTTCCATCATCTTGATGAACAAGATCAAGTAGATGCTTACCTTTCGGCAGTTCGATCAGCTATTGATAACTTGGAGTTGAAGAAACCTTCAGGCGATAATCAAGGGGAGCAACAACCGGATACAAGCAATCAGGAAAATAGGCCATCTAACTTTATCCATACGGGTTCTGGAGCACCTGCTTCTGAACTAGGACAAGATGCAGACCTCTATATCGATACACAAACAGGAGACCTTTACTCTAAGGTCAATGGATCTTGGACACTTTTATCCAATCTCCGCGGACCAAAAGGTGAACCTGGCGAGCGCGGCGAACAAGGTCCAGCGGGTCCACAAGGCGAGCGTGGTGAACAAGGTCCAGCCGGCCCACAAGGCGAGCGTGGTGAACAAGGCCCAGCGGGTCCACAAGGCGAGCGTGGTGAACAAGGTCCAGCGGGTCCACAAGGCGAGCGTGGTGAACAAGGTCCAGCGGGTCCACAAGGCGAGCGCGGTGAACAAGGTCCAGCAGGTTCACAAGGCGAGCGTGGTGAACAAGGTCCAGCGGGGCCACAAGGTGAACGTGGTGAACAAGGTCCAGCGGGTCCACAAGGCGAGCGCGGCGAACAAGGTCCAGCGGGTCCACAAGGCGAGCGTGGTGAACAAGGTCCAGCGGGTCCACAAGGCGAGCGTGGTGAACAAGGTCCAGCGGGTCCACAAGGCGAGCGTGGTGAACAAGGTCCAGCGGGTCCACAAGGCGACCGCGGTGAACAAGGTCCAGCGGGTCCACAAGGCGACCGCGGTGAACAAGGTCCAGCGGGTCCACAAGGCGACCGCGGTGAACAAGGTCCAGCGGGTCCACAAGGCGAGCGCGGCGAACAAGGTCCAGCGGGTCCACAAGGCGAGCGTGGTGAACAAGGTCCAGCGGGTCCACAAGGCGAGCGTGGTGAACAAGGCCCAGCGGGTCCACAAGGCGAGCGCGGCGAACAAGGTCCAGCCGGTCCCCAAGGCGAGCGCGGCGAACAAGGTCCAGCCGGTCCCCAAGGCGAGCGTGGTGAACAAGGCCCAGCGGGTCCACAAGGCGAGCGTGGTGAACAAGGCCCAGCGGGTCCACAAGGTGAACGTGGTGAACAAGGCCCAGCCGGTCCAGTTGTTCAACCTCTTCCAAATCCAGTAGATGAGACGCCCCTTCATACAGCAAAAGGAGAACCTGCCTATGCACCAGAGCTACCAGCCTTTGAAGGAGGCATTAGCCTTAATGAAAATCTGACCCATCATTTGCCAGCCTTTGAAGGAGGTATTAGCTTAAATGAAAACCTGACACACAGCCTACCTTCCTTGCGGCTTTCAGATAGTGGACAACTAACGGATAAGAAACTATCTAGTTCCCCTGTTCCAACTGCAAAACCTGTGGAAAAAGTAGAGTCAACAAGCAAGACTCTTCCAGCAACAGGTCTGAAAGACTCAAGTGCCCTAGCCCTCTTAGGAACCCTAGGCTTGCTCTCAGGTTTGGGTATGGTAGCTAGAAAAAGAAAAGATACTTCCTGCTAGGAAATTGACTGGCGGACTAGATAATTCGTCAGATAATATTTCAAAAAAGGAACAGGCGGGGGGGCCTGTTCCTTTGATTTGTGTCAGATATGCTTACTTATCGAGGAGTCTGGGGAAGTTGGATTCAGCTTTGTTTAAGCTGGCTCGCTTATACTGACTATATCCTAACATTTTCTTTTTCATTCTCTCCTAAAACAAGCCCTGATTGCATCAGGGCTTGTTTTGTTATATAGTGCTAGGTCAAACGCCTATCTCCAGAACTTTTCATAGCCCTTCTTATCTTCCATGTTAAAGGCGATGATATTGCGGAGTAGGTCCCAGTTGACTTCTTGGTCTTCCTTAATTTTGAAGAGGTTGGAAGTTGCATCGTAGCCGGCTTCCTTGATGTCCTTGGCAAAGGTCTCCATAGTAACCGTTTCGGGTGCAATGGAAATATGGGCCTTGGCAGCAGAGAAGCCGATGATAAAGGTCCCGTCCATGATAAACATGGGCTGGTTCCACTTGATTTCAGTTGTCAGACTTGGAAATTCCTGCTGAATCTGATTGAAAATGCCTTCCAGTTTGTCCTTCAAGACAGGGTTTTTAACCTTGTTCAAAAATTCTTGGAGCATGGGAGTCTTCTTTCTTTTTTATTTCATTCTATCATAAAAGAGGAGTTGCCTCCTCTTTTCTTGATTATTTCACCAAAATCGCCAGTGCCTGATAAGGCTTGAGGGTGATTTTCTTACCTAACGTGCTGTCAGGGTAGTTGCTGATGAGGACTTGGCCGTGGGCGTAGTCGTCTGCCAGGTCTAGTTCAACTTCTTCTGCGAAGAAATTGTTGAGGACCAGTAGTTTCTCGCCGTTCAGCAAGCGTTCAAAGGCATAGACTTTCTGGCTGTCCTTGTAGGCGGCCTTGTAGTCCCCTTCTGAAATGAGAGGGAGCTCTTTCCGTAGGCGGATGAGTTCTTGGTAGAAGGTAAAGATTGGGCCTGTTTTTTCCTGCTCAACGTTAATCGTTTGGTAGGATTTGCCAGCCTTCAGCCAAGGAGTGCCTGTTGAGAAGCCTGCATTGTCAGAAGCGTCCCATTGCATCGGGGTGCGGGAATTGTCACGGGACTTGGTCTGGATAATCTTGAAGGCCTGCTCAGGTGTGTGCCCCTGGTCCAAGAGCATCTGGTAGGCATTGATAGACTCCACATCCACGTAGTCGTCCATGCTGTCATAGTCGGGGTCAATCATACCGATTTCTTCGCCCATGTAGATGTAAGGCGTACCGCGTGACAGGTGGATAGAGGCAGCCAGCATAGTTGCTCCTTCCTTGCGGAAATTCTCCACATCAACAAAGCGGTTGAGGGCACGAGGCTGGTCGTGGTTGTTGTAAAATAGAGCATTCCAGCCATTTCCGACTGACATCTCCTCGCCCCAAGTGTGAAAGAGGCGTTTGAGTTCCTCAAAGTCAAAGTCCATAATGGTCCATTTTTGACCGTCCTTGTAGTCCACTTTCAAGTGGTGGAAGTTGAAGGCCATGGACAACTCTTCCCGCTCAGGAGCCGTGTAGAGAATGCAGTTTTCAATGGTCGTGGCAGACATTTCCCCAACGGTCATGAAGCCTTTTTCTGCTCCAAAAGTGGCGTTGTTCATCATCTTGAGATAGTCGTGGGTGATCGGGCGGTCGGTGTAGGCAGGCTTGCCGTCGTTGATTGGGCAATCTTCTAGGACTTCATCCTTACCAATCAGGTTGATAACGTCGAAGCGGAAGCCTTTGACGCCCTTGTCTTTCCAGAAGTTGACCACCTTGAAGAGTTCGTCCCGAACATGTGGATTTCGCCAGTTGAGGTCTGCTTGGGTCACATCAAAGAGATGAAGATAATATTTCCCGGTATCGCCAAAGGGTGCCCAGGCATTGCCACCAAACTTGGAAACCCAGTCAGTTGGCTGGTCACGCAGGATAAAGAAATCTTGGTAGTATTTATCGCCAGCTAGGGCCTTCTGGAACCATTCGTGGTCTGTCGAGCAGTGGTTGAGAACCATGTCCAACATAAATTCGATACCTAATTCTTTACCGACAGCCACCATTTCTTCAAAGTCAGCCATGGTACCAAAATCAGGATTGACGGCTGTATAGTCTGAAATGTCATAGCCGTTGTCCCGTTGCGGACTTGGGTAGAAGGGATTGAGCCAAATCATGTCAATCCCTAGCTCCTTCAGATAAGGTAGTTTTTCAATAATTCCACGCAGGTCGCCGACACCGTTTCCAGTCGTGTCCTTGTAAGATTTGGGGTAGATTTGATAGACAACTTTTCGCTTGTCAATTGTCATGATTGTCTCGCTTTCTAATCGATTACGGTTGGGGGAAAAACAATCATAGGAGGGACAGAAAACCTGCACCTCCTGAGGATTGATTAAAGCTTGCTTGCAGTTAGGAGTTTTTGTCCATTTTCAACTGCAGCTGGCAATTGTTCCAGGATCTCCACGGAGAAGTCAGCCTGGTTGGTTACGATAATTGGAGTCTCGGTCACCAATCCAGCTTCTTGAATGGTTGGAATGTCAAAGCTGATCAATTTGTCACCAGCTTTGATGTTGTCGCCTTGTTTGACGTGGGCTTCAAATCCCTTGCCTTCGAGGCTAACAGTATCCATACCAATATGGATTAAGAGTTCTAAGCCTTGGGCGGTTGTAATCCCAATAGCATGTTTTGTTGGGAAGAGCACAGAGACTGTTCCGTCAACTGGCGCTGTTAAGAGGCCATGGCTTGGTTCGATGACTAAACCTGTACCCATGACACCAGAAGAGAAGACAGGGTCAGTCGCTTGTGACAATTCTTTGGCTTGTCCAGTTAGTGGACTTACCAATTCAATTTTTGCTCCTGATGAAACGGTTGGAGTCACGCTTTTTACTTCTTCAGGAGCCTCATCCTTTTTTGCAAACAAGCCTGCACGCTTGAATACAAAGGTCAATACCATTGGTACAGCAATTGCGACAAGCATAGTGATGGCAAATGCTCCCCAGTATTCTGCCTTGATAGACAAGATGCCTGGAAGACCACCAATACCGATAGAAGCGGCTTGGATGTTAAAGGTTACAGAGAGCAAACCAGCGATGCTTGAGCCGACCATAGCTGCTACGAATGGATAGATGTATTTAACGTTGACACCGAAGAGGGCTGGCTCTGTGATACCAAGGTAGGCAGAGATAGTTGCTGGAAGCGAAATCTGTGCCTCTTTTTCATTTTTACGGTTCATGATGAAGTAGGCAAATACTGCTGAACCTTGAGCGATGTTTGAAAGTGCGATCATTGGCCAGAGACCAGTACCACCAGTATCGGCAATTAATTGAGTATCGATCGCGTTTGTCATGTGGTGAAGACCAGTGATAACGAATGGCGCATAGAGGGCACCAAAAATGGCACCGAAGAGCCACTTAACAGGACCTGTCAAACCTGCCAATACAATTGTTGACAACCATTGACCGATTGTCCAACCGATAGGACCAAGGACAGTGTGAGCCAAGATAAGGGCTGGTAGAAGTGATAGGAATGGTACAAAGATCATTGAGATCACTTCAGGGATGACTTTGCGCCAGAAGATTTCCAAGTAAGAGAGGGCTAAACCTGCCAAGAGGGCTGGGATAACTTGGGCTTGGTAACCGATGCGAGCGATTGAGAAGAAACCGAAGTTCCATGACCAGTCGCTAGCAATGGTTGCAGCATCTGTACTTGGTACAGCGTAGGCGTTGAGCAATTGTGGGGATACCAAACAGATACCAAGGACGATACCGAGAATCTGTGATGTACCCATTTTACGAGATACAGACCAAGTGATACCTACTGGTAGGTAGTGGAAGATGGCTTCACCTGGCAACCAGAGGAAGTGGTTGACACCATTCCAGAATGGTGATACTTGAACGATGGTATTCCAGACTGGCTTGCCACTTGCGTCAAAGAGGAGCTCTCCATCTTGCATTGCTTGACCAAGTGCTTGGAATTGTACGCCTTCCAAAACATTTCGGAAACCGAGGATCAAACCGCCGACGATAAGGGCTGGAATGATTGGTGTGAAGATTTCCGCCAACATAGTCATGACACGTTGGATGGCATTCTGGTTGCTCTTAGCTGCTGACTTGGCAGCTTCTTTTGATACGCCTTCAATACCAGATACGGCTGTGAAGTCGTTGTAGAAGATTGGTACATCGTTACCGATGATAACTTGGAACTGACCAGCATTGGTAAAGGTTCCTTTTACTGCAGGAATGTCTTCAATAACCTTGATTCTCATCCGCCAAGACGAAGCGCATGCGTGTTGCACAGTGCGTTACGGCTGTGACGTTTTCCTTGCCGCCAATAGCGTCCAAAAGGACTTTGGCGTCTTTTTCAAATTTTCCCATATATTTTCCTTCCCCGACAGTTTTTCACTGTCCCTCCTATATTTTTTAAGAAAAATTTGTACGGACAAATTTAGCTTGAGGTTATTGTATCCGATTTCATAATTTTTTGCAAGTATTTTTGCAAAAAAAATTTTAAATTTGTTATAATATGGGATAGGTTATTTGTTAAGAATGCGACAACGAAGAGGAAAATATGAAAAAATACCAAGAAATTTTTAACGATATTAAAGACAAGATTTTGAGTGATTACTACAGTGCAGGAACTTCCTTGCCAACAGAAAAGGACCTGCAGGAGCTCTATGGGGTCAGTCGTGACACGGTTCGTAAGGCATTGGCGATTTTGACCGAACGGGGCATGATTCAAAAGGTTCAAGGGAGAGGTTCGCTGGTCTTGAAGCAAGAACTCTTGAATTTTCCAGTCTCTGGTTTGACTTCTTATCAGGAGTTGACCCAATCCTTACAACTACAAAGTCAAACGAATGTAGTGGAGTTGGACGTGGTCTCAGTTTCAACTAGTTTGTCAAAACTAACAGGCTTTGAGGCTTACAGCAAGGTATGGAAGATTGTCCGTACAAGATCTATCGATGGGAAGGTTTCAGTAATCGATACGGACTACCTTGCCCATGACTTGGTTCCCCATATGACCAGAGAGATTGCTAGTCAGTCTATCTATGATTATTTGGAAAATAAACTTGGCCTGGATATTTCTTTTGCCCAAAAAGAGATTACAATTGAACCAACCAACCGAGAGGAAAAGGCCCTACTTCAGAGCCAGGATGACTATCTGGTCTTGATCAAATCCCGAGTCTTTTTAGGGGATACCCGTCAGTTCCAATATACTGAGAGCAAGCATAAGATTGACAAGTTCCGTTTCGTGGATTTTGCCCGCCGCAAGCATTCTCTCTAAGACTGTCAATCGTTGAATCTCTCCTTATTTTAAGGTATAATGATAGATGAGGTGAACTATGGCAAATATAAATCGTTATAAATTTTCCTTCGGTGAAAAACAACTAACGCTAACGACAGAACATGACAATCTGTTCATGGAAGAAATCGAACGAATTACCAATGAAAAATATCAGGCTTTAAAGGAAAAAATGCCCTCAGCAGATTCTGAGACTTTGGCCTTGCTCCTAGCTATCAATGCTCTTTCTGTTCAATTGAACCGTGAAAAGGCCTATGCCCAAACAGAGGCTGAGTTGGCTACGATGAAGGAAAAGGTCTTGAAGAAAAATGTGACCCTGGTTGATTTAGATGAATTAGAGGACCGCCCATGATTAGTCTGCTTATTTTGATTGTCTTGGCGTGGAGTTTCTATATTGGCTACAGTCGAGGGCTGATTGTACAGGCTTTTTACACTTTTTCAAGTATCTTTGCCATGATTGTAGCAGCAGGATTTTACAAGCAAGTGGCACAGGTCTTGTATCTCTGGGTGCCTTTTGCAAATGCAACTGAAGGTAGCTCCAGCTATTTCTTTGATAGCCAGTACCTCTTTGACTTAGATCAGATTTTCTATGCTGGTCTCGGTTTTCTCTTGGTCTATTTCTTGGTCTATGTCATCATGCGCTTGCTTGGCATTTTCGTCCATCTCTTGACCTTTGCTGACCCAGATACAGCTACCAGCAAACTGATCGCAGGAGGCTTGGCAGTCTTGGTGACGTGGATTTCTCTGCAGATAGTCTTGACTATTGCGGCAACGGTTCCTTTAGCACTGATCCAAGACAGTTTGAACAAGGATATCTTGGCCAAGGCAATGATTGATTTTACGCCAATTACTAGCGCAGTCTTTAAAAATCTATGGATTAGTGCCATCTCAGCACAATAAGAATAAAAAGAGGAAAGAGTTCTGCCTTAGGCAGACTTTTTCTGTATGAAGTAAATGAAATGAATACAAAAATTTTAGAAACCCTTGAATTTAACAAGGTAAGAGAATTGGTTCAGCCCTTTGTCTTGACCGAACAGGGCTTGGAAGAACTCAGGCAGTTGGAACCCATGGTGGAGGTCCACCGTATCCAACAAGCCTTTGATGAATTATCGGACATGGGGCAAATCTTTGTCGAAAGTCCCTATTTTAGCCTCTCAGCCACCAATGACATCAATCCAGCCATGCGCCGCTTGGAACTGGACACCGATCTCAATATTTCTGAATTATTAGCCGTCAAGAAGGTCTTGGAAGTGTCCAAGTCTCTCTTGGACTTTTATGGAAATCTGGAAAATGTCAGCCTGAGCCAGCTGGATAAACTCTTTGAGAAAATCGAGCTCTTTCCCCACTTACAAGGTTCGCTCCAGTCTATCAATGATGCAGGCTTTGTCGAGGATTTTGCTTCTGAAAAGCTAGCAAAAATCCGCAGAAAAATCCGTGAATCAGAAGATCAGGTCCGTCAGGTCATGCAGGATATTTTGAAGAATAAGGGGGATATGTTATCCGACAGCATCTTGGCTAGTCGTAATGGGCGCAATGTCCTTCCTGTCAAAAATACCTATCGCAATAAGATAGCAGGGGTCGTCCATGATATTTCCGCTTCTGGCTCGACCGTTTATATTGAACCTAGAGCGGTTGTTGCGCTCAATGAAGATATTACCAATAGCAAGGCAGAGGAACGTCATGAAATCAGTCGGATTTTGCAAGAGTTGTCCGACATGTTGCGGCCTCATAGCGGTATTATCCGCAACAATGCCTGGGTGATTGGGCATTTGGATTTCATCCGCGCCAAACACCTTTTTGCACGAGATTACAAGGCCGTCGTCCCAACGATTTCAGATAAGCAAGATATCGCTCTGCTCAATGTCCGCCATCCGCTCTTAAAAGCACCTGTTCCCAACGACCTTTATTTTAGTAGTCATTTGACAGCCATCGTGATTACAGGTCCCAACACGGGTGGTAAGACCATTATGCTCAAGACCTTGGGATTGACCCATCTGATGGCTCAGTCTGGTTTGCCTATCTTGGCTGACAAGGGCAGTCGGGTAGCTATCTTCAAAGAAATTTTTGCGGATATTGGTGATGAACAGTCGATTGAGCAGAGTTTATCAACCTTCTCCAGTCACATGACCCACACGGTGCAGATTTTAGCGGAGGCGGATCAAGATTCCCTTATTCTCTTTGACGAGTTGGGAGCTGGGACCGATCCGCAGGAGGGTGCATCTTTGGCAATGGCTATTTTGGATGACCTTCGTTTGCGGGGAATCAAGACCATGGCAACCACCCACTATCCTGAGCTCAAGGCCTACGGGATAGAAACCTCTGGTATTGAAAATGCCAGCATGGAATTTGATACCAATAGCCTACGACCGACCTATAAGTTTATGCAGGGTGTTCCTGGTCGCTCCAATGCCTTTGAAATTGCCCGCCGTCTTGGTCTATCTGATATTATTATCCAGTCAGCCCAGTCTTGGACGGATACAGATAGCGATGTCAACCGCATTATCGAGAAATTGGAAAGCCAGACGGTTGAAAGTCGTCAGCGTCTGGATAAGATTCGTGATGTGGAGCAAGAAAATTACAAGATGAACCGAGCCCTTCGTAAGCTCTATGACGAGCTCAATCGTGAGCGGGAAAATGAGCTCAACAAGGCACGCTTGGAGGCCAAGGAAATTGTCGATATGGCATTGGCAGAAAGCGAGGACATTCTTAAAAATCTTCATGCTGCAGCTAGTCTTAAGCCCCACCAGATTATTGAAGCCAAGGCAGAGCTGAAAAAGTTGGCGCCTGAAGTGGTGGATCTGTCTAAGAACAAAGTCTTGAAAAAAGCCAAAATTCAGAGGGAAGCCAAGGTGGGTGATGACATTATCGTTACGGCTTATGGACAACGTGGGACCTTGACCAAACAGCTTAAGGACGGGCGTTGGGAAGCTCAGGTTGGCTTGATTAAGATGACCTTGGCCAAAGATGAGTTTGAGTTAGTCAAGGCGGAAAAGGCAGAGCAGCCTAAGAAACGCCAGGTTCACACAGTCAAACGTGCCAATGTACGAGGACCAAAAGCCCGCTTAGATCTCCGTGGCAAACGCTACGAAGAGGCAATGATGGAGCTGGATGAATTTATCGACCAAGCCTTGCTCAATAACCTAGCCCAAGTCGATATTGTTCACGGTATTGGTACAGGGGTTATCCGAGAAGGGGTGACCAAGTACCTTCGCCGCAACAAGCAGGTCAAGGAATTCGGCTACGCCCCACAAAATGCAGGTGGCTCAGGCTGTACTATTGTGACTTTTAAGTAAGGAATTAGCAAACAAGGATAGAGTCGAGTCTATTCTTGTTTTTGTATTTCTGTAATACAAGAAATAGGATGGATCATAACACAGTTTCACCACCTACTATGTTATGGTATACTATAAGGCAAGGAATACTATTGCTTGATAGGATTTCATAAAGGAGGTCTAGGATGAAAAAAGTAATGAAGATCATTGTCGGCATTTTGTTAGTAATCGGGATTGGAATAGGAGGAATTGGATACATGCAACACAAGGAACATGAAAAGATGGTCGCTATTGCTACTAGTGAAGAGGCGAAAAAGGTTTATGAGGATTTCATGAAAAAGAGAGATCCTGATGCCTTTGAACAAGATGGAGTCATTCAATCTTATGAAATTGACACGAACAGTTTAAAATACAATCCTATGGGCGGGTTGATGGTAGACGTATATCTTAATGGTAAACAGAACATATACATCAGTTATAATTTAATTGATAATGGGGACGGAACATACCATT
The DNA here is from genome assembly GCF_032594915.1 of Streptococcus sp. 29896. Lineage (NCBI taxonomy): Bacteria > Bacillati > Bacillota > Bacilli > Lactobacillales > Streptococcaceae > Streptococcus > Streptococcus suivaginalis. The sequence goes on from NZ_CP118733.1 coordinate 208,009, forward strand.
CTGCTTATTATATAGGCTCCCCAGATCTGCTAGAATTTTTAAATGAGGAATATCAATGACTAAAAAATACATAAACGAACCTCGACTTCAGATTGGCATGACTCAGTACAATCAGTATATGATTCAAGGAGCACCTGTTTGGACTCAAAATGGTTCCTTTGTCGGTACAGTCACCCTCGACTTCGACAATGAGAATGGCAATGGTGAACAGGTTTATGCTAAGGAGGTCTAAGATGAAAACAGTTGTCAAAATACTTGTCGGCGTTATTGTCGCTATAGCACTTGGAATAGGAGGATTTAAGTTGATGCAAAAAATCGAGCACGATTATATGGTAGAGGTTGTGAAGAGTGAGGAAGTGAGGGAGATTATCGAAGAAAGGTTAATTTCTTATGATACAAGAGCGTTAACTGAAGAGGGAGCAATAAGGTCCTACTCTATAGATAGTTCCTCAATTCGCCGTAATCCAATGGGAGGAATTAGCTTTACGGTTCACGTTAATAATGATAGTGGACTGTATGTTTTTTATACAATTAATAAAGATTCTAATACAAAAAAAATAGTGCTTGAAGGTGGAGGGAATTCCTCTAGGTTTGAGAATCTAATAACAAAAGATACGAGGGAATAATATGTACACTGAACAAGAGAGACAAAGAATAGCTAAGGAGGAGTATACAGATTATGTAGTTGGCGACCCTGTTAAGATTTTTACCAATGTCAAAGAAGAACTAACCATCGGCACAGTCCGTAAGGTACTCAAAGATGCAACAGGTTTGGATGGTTATGTTGTTGAAGAGCCTGACGGCAATGTGATAGTCTTGTTCCAAGGTTCTAAAGGTCCAGGGAAGGAAGGCGCTGCAGCAGATTGGCTGGATAATGATTTGCCGATGGCGCACAATATTATATCTAATAAGTCAGAAGTGACGCCCCAACTTCAGTCTGCTTCCAGAAGTCTGAACCAGGTTCTGAAGGACTACCCTAATGCTCAAATTACAGTCTACGGTCACTCGTTAGGCTCAATGAATGCTCAATATGCTCTGGCCACTGTTTCGGATATTGACCGCATTGCTGGGGCTTATATCTATAACGGCCCAAATGTTTATCCTGCTTTGACGGAAGCAGAAAAAGCCAGAGTGAATGCTCTGAAATACCGTATTCATAATTACATTGATCAAAAGGATTTCGTTCCTATTGGCTATTCAGGGAAAGATGCTCCCGGCTATAAATCACCTGTAGGAACGAGTGAGGGGGCAATCGGCATAGTCTATCGTGTGGACAGCAAGACTAATCTCAATCCTATTGATCAACACGTGTGGGGTGGTTATCAATGGAACACCGACGGCAGCCTAAAAGTAAAGGAAGGTTCTTCAAAACTAGAACAACATTATTCCAATGCTCTCCACCATGTCTCGTCGGAAATGTACCACTATGCTACTTTAAAAGCAACCCTATCCCGTGGTGGCTTCAGTTCGCGTGAAACCATCTATCTGGACAGCGAACAAGCCCGCATCCTGGCTCAAGGACTGGTTAAGGTTGCGGAAACTACTCACCAAACACTCGAAAAAGAGACCACTTCCACCCTTACAGAGGTGAATGAAGTCTACAGTAGCTTAGGAAACGTCCCTTTTGGCTTCATTTTGAGTCCTGATGAAGTGAGACAGGCCTACAGCAGTGCAGGTGTTGACTATCATAGCCTGGTAGGAGATGGCACCAATCAAGTCGAGAAGTTTATCACTCGCTCCAATCAACTCAAGCAGGACTTAGTAGATTTAGAAAGTCAAATCCAAGCAGGGATCGAGCAGAAAGTAACGGAAGACCAGACGTTAGCACAGAGGATACAAGAATGGACCAGTACGATAAATTAAAGACAGAGTTAATGAAGAAAGAGTGGGAATGGGAGGATATTGAGAACCAACAACGAAAAGCTCAAAAAGAACTACAAGAACATTATGAAAATGTTGAAGAAACCACTCGAATATTGACTCGAATGTTGGAAGAAAAGTATCAAGAAGTTCTGTTTGAATTGCGACAAGTCGGAGATGAGACAGGAGACTTGCACCAGTTACTCAACAATTGCATGTCCGAATGGCATACCGCAATCGATCAAGAGCGATACAGCTCCATTCACCGATTGGATCAGAAACAAGAGGACTTGGATACCTACTACAAAAACCAGTACCGAAAAATGCAAGATCAGATTGACGAAATTTATACAAAATATCGAGAATAGAAGGGAGAGCCAATGCATCAACTTTATCAAATGTTGCAAGATTTATATACCAAAGCTGACCAGATAGACTACGCGACGATTAATGCTATAGAGAAAGAAATTGAACGTTGGCTGATTCGCTCTATCTATGCTCCACTCAAACTGCGAGAAAAAAATGCAATTTTAAAACAACACAAGAAGAAAGTTCAAACAATTGGAAATGATGGAGAAAATTCCGTAAAATTGATTGCAAACAGTTTTGATACAAGTATAAAAGGCGAGTTTTCAAAAAAGGTACAACAAGTTGTGAAAGAAAAGGCAGAATCTTATCTAGAATTAGGGAATGCAGATTGATACTCAATATGCGATCAATTTATATAGGATGAATAAGGAGGTTTATATGATTATCAGAAAATATCAAACCAGTGATGAAAAAGGCTGGGTTTATTGTAAGGCACTCAGCTACCTCTTCTCTCCATTCTTTGATGATAGAGAGACAGAGAAGCCCGAACTAATGACAGACGTTTATGACTACCGTGTAGAGTGGGTGGCTGAAGTAGACGGACAAATCGTTGGTCTAATTGACATCGATATTTATACGGAAGAGTGCAGCCAGTCTTATATTTACGCACCAAGTAAGCGAACAGCTTATTTTACTAACCTAGCAGTCCACCCTGATTTTCAAGGGCAGGGCATTGCCCAGGCGCTTTTTGAAAAAGCAGAGCAGGAATTGCGTGAACAGGCTGTCGAGAAATTAGCCATCTTTACTCGAGAAGGAGATGTAGCCAATCACTTGTATCAAAAATGGGGCGGACAGCTAGTTTGCTCGGACTATCTAGTTGTCGGAGCACCCAAGGACATCCCAACCTTCCGTTTTGGAATCGATTTAGAGCGAGGTAGATTGTCCTTTTCAGATATGGAAGGTCAGCAGGTTCCCTACTATTTGAGAGAGGGTGTCTATGTAGTCAGTGAAGAAGCTGGCTTGGAGCTCTTTGATATAGAAGATGTCTATCAAGAATTAACCTATGTGGTGGATTTGGTATAAGTTCCCTGCGAACTAGTTTAGCCTGTCCGATTTGTTTTTACATCTGAAAAAATCATAGGAGTGGGAAAGAACTCGACTAGTCTAAAAGAGTTCGTTTTCCCACCCCCGCACAGTTGATTAGGTCAGATTTGGAGTGTGAAACACGAACAAATCTGCCAATCAACCACTGCGCTGAGATGTTGACATGAACTCTGAGTAGTGGAGCTGGGTTTGAGCTCAGCCTCGATTTTATCTCCGTAGCACATATTCGTCACCTTTGTCTCATTCCCACAATTAGATTTGATAAGAAAAGCTATTTTCCAGTCTACACTTGCTCTCTGCGAACTAGTTTAGCTTGACTAAGTCGCTTTTTAGGTCGCAATTTTCTAGGATATCCTACTCAACATCTCATCCCGTAGCAAAAATTCGCTTTCTATTTTCTTTTGGTGTAGAATGATAGTAGAAAAACAGAAACGGAGAAAATTATGGTTCAAGTTATTACAGATGCAAACTTTGAAGTTGAAACACAAGAAGGCGTAGTCCTAGTGGATTTTTGGGCACCTTGGTGTGGTCCATGCCGCATGCAAGCGCCAATCTTAGAGCAATTAGCAGGTGAAGTCGATGAAGATGAATTGCGCATCTACAAGATGGATGTTGATGAGAATCCAAACACAGCCCGTCAATTCGGTATCATGTCGATCCCAACCCTTTTGTTCAAAAAAGATGGACAAGTTGTGAAACAAGTTGCTGGTGTTCACACCAAAGACCAAATCAAAGCAATCTTGGCAGAGATTGGTTAATTATGGAGGTTGAGGAAACTCAACCTTTTTCTGCATCGAAAGGAATCTCACATGAAAGAAATTTATCTAGCAGGCGGTTGTTTCTGGGGAATGGAAGGCTACTTTTCCCAGATCGATGGTATTCTTGACACCAGCGTTGGCTATGCCAATGGACAGGTGGGGACGACCAATTATCAACTCCTCAAACAAACAGATCACGCAGAAACACTATATCTAGCCTATGATGAGACTCGTATCCATTTGCGGGAAATTCTCCTCTACTATTTCCGCGTCATTGATCCCTTCTCTGTCAATCAGCAGGGGCCTGACAAGGGGCGCCAGTATCGGACTGGTATCTATTACACAGATGAGGCTGATTTGCCGACCATCGAGCAGGTCATGACGGAGCAGTCTCAGCTCTTTGGCGGACGCCCCCTAGCCGTTGAAGTGGAGCCACTCGCGCATTACATCCCCGCCGAAGACTACCATCAGGATTATCTCAAGAAAAATCCCCAAGGGTACTGCCATATCGATCTTGCACAGGCAAAAATCCCTCTGATTGATGTTGCAGACTACCAAAAGCCAGACCAGCAAGTCTTAAAAGACAGCTTGACCGACCTCCAGTATCAAGTCACTCAAGAAGCTGCGACGGAAAGACCTTTTGAAAATGAGTTTTGGAATAGTGACCAAGCTGGCATCTACGTCGATATTACGACTGGTGAGCCCCTCTTTCTCTCAACAGACAAATTCGACTCAGGCTGCGGCTGGCCCTCCTTTACCAAACCAATCAGCAAAGAGGTTGCGACTTATTTCCAAGATTTCTCCCACGGCATGAACCGCATTGAAGTCCGCAGTCGAGCTGGTCATGCTCATCTAGGCCATGTCTTTGATGACGGACCGCGTGACAAGGGTGGATTACGTTACTGTATCAACTCAGCAGCCCTTCGCTTCATACCGAGAGAAGAGATGGAAGTAGCAGGCTATGGCTTGTTTTTGAAGCTGTTAGAATAATTTTTCAAAAAACATTCTTGATTTTTTCTGAAAAATAGTCTAAAATAGAGCGTGATAAAACTGAATAACCGGTTGATAGTGGGCAGAAAGGCAACTGACTGTCCAAAGGACGGAACTCTGGAGAGACCATAAGGCACCGAAGGGGCAAGGTAGTTCTGCTTGGAAAAGTAGAATTGCTGAAACTCTCAGGTAAAAGGACAGAGCGATTAGGAGACAGGGGATTTTCTGTTGTCTTTCGCGTTGATTCTAGAGGTTGAAGTTATTCAACCTCTTTGTTTTTTTCCGGCAGCTTTATCGGATTAGGAATCATATTTAGGAGGAAGCTATGTTAGAATTGATGCAAAACATCAATAACCTTGTGTGGGGTCCCCCCCTCTTATTACTATTGGTCGGAACGGGTGTCTATTTCACTCTTCGGTTGGGAATCTTTCAAATCAGTAAGTTGCCAACGGCCTTTCGTCTGATTTTTTCCAGTGACCAGACTGGCCAGGGAGATGTGTCCAGCTTTGCGGCTCTGTGTACAGCTCTTGCGGCGACGGTTGGTACGGGAAATATCGTTGGGGTGGCGACTGCCATTACGACAGGTGGACCAGGTGCCCTCTTCTGGATGTGGGTGGCGGCCTTCTTCGGGATGGCAACCAAATATGCAGAAGGCTTTTTAGCGATTAAATACCGTACCAAGGATGCCAATGGGCAAGCAGCGGGAGGTCCGATGCACTATATCACCTTGGGGATGGGACAAAAGTGGAAGCCTTTGGCAGTTTTCTTTGCCATTTCAGGTGTCCTAGTGGCTCTCATGGGGATGGGAACCTTTTCTCAGGTTAATTCCATTGCCTCATCCATGTCTTCTAGCTTTGGTCTGGCTCCCCAGTTGGTCAGCATTGTTACAGCTATCTCTATCGCCTTCTTTATCTTTGGAGGGATTGAAAAAATCTCTGATGTTTCAACCAAAATTGTTCCATTTATGGCGATTTTGTATGTCTTGGCAAGTGTAACCGTTTTGGCTCTGCATTTGGATCAGCTCTTGCCAACCCTTGCCTTAGTTCTTAAATCAGCTTTTACACCAGCTGCTGCTGTAGGTGGATTTGCAGGCGCGACTGTGCAACAGGCAATCCAACGTGGGATTGCGCGTGGGGTTTTCTCAAATGAGTCTGGTCTGGGCTCAGCGCCCATCGCAGCTGCAGCTGCCAAATCAGACAACCCAGTGGAACAGGGCTTGATTTCCATGACAGGTACCTTTATCGATACCATCATCATCTGTACCTTGACAGGTTTGACGATTTTGGTGACCGGTCAGTGGTCAGTTGCTGGCTTGGAAGGTGCTCCGCTGACTCAGGCAGCATTTGCGACAGTTTTTGGTCAATCAGGTGCTTTGGCCTTGACCATTAGTCTGGTTCTCTTTGCCTATACGACTATTCTGGGGTGGTCATACTATGGGGAGCGCTGTATCGAGTTTCTATTTGGGACCAAGTCTATCTTGCCTTATCGTTTGGTCTTTGTAGCCATGGTTGCTTTGGGTGGTTTTCTCAAGCTTGACTTGATTTGGACCATTTCAGATATTGTGAATGGGCTTATGGCTCTACCAAACTTGATTGCCTTACTAGCTCTCTCACCAGTGATTATCAAGGAGACGCGCCAGTATTTTGCCAAAAAGAAATAAGGGTGATACCTTTGGCTATGCTTAGGCTATAGGGGATTCCCTTTGTTTTTAAGTCAGTGAAAGATTAGAAAAGACAGCTAAGTTGGCTGTCTTTTCGTTACTTTGAGAAAATTTGGTATAATAGTGGCTAGGAAGGAGTTCTATGACAGATTTTATCTCAATTTACCTAGCACAATTTAATCTTGAACAGCTCTTGACGAGTATTTTGAACAAGCTATTATCCTTGGTTCTCTTGTTCCTTTCCTTTTATGTGGTGAAAAAACTAGCCAAGCAATCTGTAAAACGCATTCTGGTGCCGTCTTTAAAGATTTCGACCCAGGACATCGGTCGCCAGAAAACCATCAGCCGTCTGGTGGAGAGTGTGCTTAATTATTTGCTGTATTTCCTACTGATTTACTGTATTCTAGCGATTCTTGGTCTTCCTGTTTCCAGTCTCTTTGCTGGTGCAGGAATTGCGGGTGTTGTGATTGGTTTAGGAGCGCAAGGCTTTCTCTCAGATTTGGTCAATGGCTTTTTTATCCTTTTAGAGAGACAGTTTGATGTGGGGGATGTGGTCAAATTAACCAATGGTCCCATTACCATCGCGGGGACCATTGTCAGTGTCGGAATTCGGACGACTCAAGTTCGGGATGCGGATGGAACCTTGCATTTTATCCCCAATCGTAATATCCTAGTGGTGTCCAATCAATCTCGTGGAGACATGCGGGCGCAGATTGATATTCCGCTCAAACTCAATACAGACTTGGAAAAGGTTTATCAGGTGATCGAGGAGGTCAATGCCCGGGAGTTACCAACTAATCAGCTGGTCAAGGATGTGACCATTCTTGGACCGCAAAATTTACAGACGGGGCAATTCTCGTTTCGGGTCAATCTCTTTGTGGCCAGTGGCCAACAAGGCAAAATCTATCATCAATTTTATGGCTTGTATCAAGAAGCCTTGCGTACTGCTGGTATTGACTTGCCAAGCGGCCCAGCACATTAAGAAAAAGAGGAGTTATTTAGATGAATCCAAAAGAGTTCGTTGTTGAAGATGGTTTGGTCTATTACCGTAAGAAACCATTGCATAAACAGGTCTTGTTCTGGACAACACTTGTCGGAGGCTTGCTGAGTTTTATTTTAACCATTATCTGCATTTTTTTATCCTTGGGGCTCACAGCAGAAAAAAGCTATTCTTCCTTGTATGATTCGTCCACATATAGCGATTATTACTATGAAGATACCAGTAGCTTGGAGACTATTTCTCTTGGAGAAAGTAGGGAGGTTCAGCCTGGCCTTGAAATGGTTGTTACGCGTATGGAAAAGGATTCTTCCTTGGAACTGGTTGATACATACTACACCAATGCTTTTGTTGTAGAGGTTGAAATGACCAATACCAGTGATCAGGTGTATTACTTCGATGAATATGCCTTCTCCTTGGTGGATGCTGGTACCGATATGACTTTCTTGCTGGACTATGCGACCTACGATGTTAACATCCCTGAAAAAATTGATCCTGGTCAGTCTCTGAAGGTAAAACTGGTCTATGGTGTGGATGGCGAATCCTCTTTCTATTTTGTTTACGATAGCTTTGCCTGGACCCAAGTTGTTGGTCAAGGTATATAAGAAAAAATACACAAGTGATGTACTTGTGTATTTTTTTATGACTTGTATTATACCAAACCTTGGGCAATCATGCTATCCGCAATTTGTTCAAAGGCTGCGATGTTAGCACCTGCAAGATAGTCTGTACCAAGGTCGTATTTTTCAGCAGTTTCTTTAGCTGTGTTGAAGATGTTTGCCATGATGTCTTTAAGACGGCCGTCTACTTCTTCACGAGTCCATGAAAGACGAAGGCTGTTTTGGCTCATTTCGAGGGCTGATACGGCTACACCACCAGCATTGGCTGCTTTAGCAAGACCGTAAAGAACGCCATTTTCTTTGTAAACTTTGATAGCATCAAGGTCAGATGGCATGTTGGCACCTTCAGCCACGCAGTAAACGCCATTTTTCACAAGGGCAGCAGCTTGCTCGCCGTTGATTTCGTTTTGAGTCGCACATGGAAGGGCAATGTCAGCCTTACCATCGTAGTTCCATACAGAACCTTCGAAGTACTTAGCAGTTGCTTTTTCTGCAGCGTATTCTGTCAAACGAGCGCGGCGTTTTTCTTTGATGTCCACCAAGAGGTCAAAGTCGATACCAGTTTCGTCAATGATGTAACCATTTGAGTCTGAAACAGAGATGACTTTTGCACCGAGTTCAGTCGCTTTTTGAACAGCATATTGGGCAACGTTACCAGAACCTGAGATAAGGACTGTTTGGTCTTTGAAGGATTTACCGTTTGCAGCCAACATGTTATCAGTGAAGTAAACCAAACCGTAGCCTGTTGCTTCTGGGCGGATTAATGAACCACCGAAGCCAAGAGGTTTACCAGTCAAGACACCAGCATCAAACTGGCGGAGGCGTTTGTATTGACCGTACATGTAACCAATCTCACGACCACCGACACCGATGTCACCAGCAGGGACGTCAAGTGAAGGTCCGATGTGTTTTTGCAATTCAGTCATGAAGCTTTGGCAGAAGCGCATGATTTCAGCATCAGTTTTTCCTTTAGGATCAAAGTCTGAACCACCTTTACCACCGCCGATTGGAAGACCAGTCAAGACGTTTTTGAAGATTTGCTCAAAACCGAGGAACTTCAAGATGGATTGGTTTACAGTTGGGTGGAAGCGAAGACCGCCTTTGTAAGGACCTACAGCTGAGTTGAACTGAACGCGGTAGCCGCGGTTGACTTGAACATTTCCATCTTTGTCTGTCCATGGAACACGGAAGCTGATGATACGCTCAGGCTCAACGATACGGGCCAAGATGTTTTCTTCGATGTATTCTGGGTGTGCTTCAAAAACAGGCTCAAGTGTAGAGAAGAGCTCTTCTACAGCTTGGAGGAATTCTGTTTCATGTGGGTTGCGGGCTTTGACTGCTTCAAAAGAAGCTTGGATGTAAGCTTTTGCGTTAGACATGTGGTCACCTGATTTCTTTTTAATTTATTAAATTGTCAGACAATTTAATGTATCTGCTGATTATTATAGCACTTCCGATTTTTCTTGTAAAGTAAAAAATGCAATATTCAGAAAATTGTTGGTAAGTTTGTCTGGAAAAAGCGAACAATAACAGCAAATTACCTCATTTTTTATCCTGCTTATGATATAATCATTCAAAAATAAGGAATAGGAGATTGTATGGTATCAACTGCAACACGATTGGGAGGCTTTGCCTTTGACAACTGTTTGATGAATGCGGCGGGTGTGTGGTGTATGACCACGGAGGAGTTGGAAGCTGTCAAGGATTCGGCAGCTGGGACCTTTGTGACCAAAACTGCAACCCTTGCCTATCGGGAGGGAAATCCCGAGCCTCGCTACCGCAATCTTCCTTTGGGTTCCATCAACTCAATGGGGCTGCCTAATCAAGGGCTGGACTATTATATGGACTACTTATTGGAGTTGCAAGGGTCAGAACCGGAGCGGACCTTTATCTTATCTCTAGTGGGGCTATCTCCTGACGAGACACATGAGATTTTGAAAAAGGTAGAAGCAAGCGATTTTAAGGGCTTGATTGAACTCAACCTCTCCTGTCCCAATGTTCCTGGAAAACCGCAGATTGCCTATGATTTTGAAGCGACGGAGACCATTTTACGGGAGGTTTTCAGTTATTTTACTAAGCCTTTGGGTATCAAATTGCCGCCTTATTTTGACATTGTTCATTTTGATCAAGCGACAGCGATTTTTAACCAATTCCCTATTGTCTTTGTCAACTGTGTCAACTCAATCGGAAACGGCTTATATATTGAAGATGAGCAAGTGGTCATCAAACCCAAGGGAGGATTTGGTGGTCTAGGTGGTGAGTATATCAAGCCGACTGCCCTGGCAAATGTCCATGCTTTTTATCAACGTTTGAAACCTGAGATTCAGATAGTTGGAACAGGAGGCGTTTTGACGGGCCGGGATGCCTTTGAACATATCCTGTGCGGTGCTAGCATGGTCCAAATTGGAACGGCCTTGCAAAAGGAAGGACCAGCTATTTTTGAGCGGATCACAGCTGAATTACAGGCCCTTATGGCGGAAAAAGGCTACGAGACCATTGAAGATTTTCGTGGAAAACTTCAAACAATAAGAGACTAGCGTGCAGTGGTGGAACTGGTTGATGAGTGTCAATCAGTTCTTTTTTTGCTCTAGATTTTTGAGGAAAAATGCATTATACTAATATGTGAACAATGAATAATGAGGTGGAACATGGATAGACGTCGGAGCCGCAGAGGCAAGCATATGCGCAAACGGAAGAAAGCAGGGATTGCAGGTCCAATCATTATGGTGGCGGGGCTAGCGCTTGGAGTTTTCTTGCTCAAAGATTACTTTCCTTGGCAAAAAAACCAGCAAACCCAAGAAAGTCAGGCAACCCACCAGTCGACAGAAACAGAGGCTAGTCAGTCCGTTGAAACGGTCAAGACTGCCCGTATCATGGCGCATGGAGACTTGCTTTACCATGATATTATTTATGCCAGTGCCTTGCAGGCTGATGGTAGCTATGATTTTTCGGAAAATTTTACCTATGTTCAACCTTGGTTGGAACAGGCTGATTTAGCCATTGGGGACTTTGAAGGGACCATCTCAGATGACTTTCCTCTAGCTGGCTATCCTCTTTTCAACGCACCGTCTTCTGTTGCGACGGCCATGGGGCAGGCTGGTTATGATGTCATGGACTTGGCCCACAACCATATTTTGGATTCTCACTTGTCCGGTTTGCAGTCAACTGTCAACTATTTGGCAGCTGCGGGAATTGATTCGGTGGGAGTTTACCCAGATGGGAACCGGGCAGAGATGCCGATTTATATTCGAGAGGTTAATGGGATAAAAATCGCCATTTTGGCTTATGCCTATGGTTTTAATGGGATGGAAGCTGGACTGACTCAGGAAGAGTATGATGCCTATCTCTCGGACCTCAACCAAGAAAAAATGCAGGCGGAATTGGCAAGGGCAGAACGGGAAGCTGATTTTACCATTGTCATGCCTCAGATGGGTGTGGAATACCAGATTGAACCAAGTCAGGAACAAATTGATCTCTACCACCAAATGGTAGAATGGGGAGCAGATGTTGTCTTGGGTGGTCATCCGCATGTAATACAGCCTTCTGAAACCCTTGAAAAAGATGGGGAGAAGAAACTCATTATCTATTCTATGGGGAATTTTTTGTCCAACCAACGGATGGAAACCATGGAAGGCGTTCTCAACTACCAGTGGACAGAGAGAGGTGTCCTCATGGATTTAGAGATTGAAAAAGATCATTCCGGAACGCGAATCAAGACAGCACAGGCGCGACCGTCTTGGGTGAAGAGGGTGCCGCGTGAAGGGACTCCATATTATCTTTATCAAACCTTGATTCTGGAAGATTTTATCGCTGGGGGCACCTACCGAGACCAACTCTCGCCAGAAGATCAAGCACGGATAGACCAAGCCTATCAAGAAACCTTAGACCACGTTGGTTTGAATTGGTAAAAAGAAGTGGGGGGGAAGAATGATGGATATTCGTTTGATTGCAACAGATATGGATGGTACTTTTTTAGACCAAGACGGTGGCTTTGACAGGGATCGATTTGAACGTTTGCTGACGGTTTTGGAAAGCAGAGGAATCGGCTTTGTGATTGCTTCTGGAAATGGCATGGGCCGTCTGCTCAGTCTCTGTCAGGGATTTGAGGACCGGCTTCTCTTTCTGTCAGACAATGGAGCGCGACTGGTACGAAAGGGCAAGACATATTTTCGCCATCAGGTTCGTTCGGAGCAGGTGAGCCAGGTTTTGGAGTATTTTTCAGGCCGATGGCACCAGGTCTGTCTCATGTTGGCAAATGACCAAACTATCTATATGCAGGCTGGTGGAGCTCTGCCATTTCACCAATCGGGAATTCCGATAAAAGAGGAAGAAATGCAGCAGTTTTTATCACGTATCCGTTTTTTGGATTCTCTTGCGGCCTATCCCAAAGAGGAGGTCGTTTACAAGATGGGATTGTGGATCGAACCGAGCCAGGTCGAGCAGGTTGTGTCAGCCTTTAACCAGGCCTTTGCGGGCAACTTAGTGGCGGTGACCAGCGGCTATGGTTCGATTGATATCCTTCCTTTTGGGATCCATAAGGCCTGGGGCTTGTCCCAAGTCATGGAGGAAAGAGGCCTGACCCCAGATCAGGTGATGGCTTTTGGAGACTCGGACAATGACATTGAGATGTTGCAGCTGGTGACCTATTCCTATGCTATGGAGAATGGAACGGACAAGGTAAAAGCAAGTGCCCGTTACCTGGCACCCTCCAACAAGGATCAGGGAGTTTTGACCGTTCTTGAATCCTTCTTTTTAGCTCCGTCTAACAAGTCCAGTGAGGAAGGACAAGACTAGAAAGAATCTTATATAAAATATCAAAAGACCTAGTAAAGAGACTATCTCTAGCTTACTAGGTCTTTTTCTTTGATGGCTTAGTGGCTGTCAGGGGTCATCAATTGCCGGAATTGCCGCGGAGAAGTGTTGAAATACTTGCGGAAGGTCTTGGAATAATGCTGCACATCGTTGAACCCAACCTCTTGAGCAATAAAGGTCAAACTCTTTTTTGTCCTGCTCATAAGCTCAACTGACCGATTGAGCCTATAGAGGGTCAGGTAATGTTTAATGGTGGTCCCGGTTTCTGCCTTGAAGAGCTTGTTGAGGTAGTGGGGAGTAATATTGAGTTCCTTGGCGATTGTAGCCAGTAAGAGCTGGTTTGAAAAGTGGTGGTGGATGTACTCCAAGGTATTTTGGACATAGCGAGATCCCAGTTCAGGGCGACCTTCAGGTTCACGCTTGATCCTGTACAAAATCTTGGTTAAAAAGACAGTGAATTCCAATTGCTGTAGGCTTGATTCGTAGAGGTCTGGAGGAAGCGGAAGACGGCCGGACTGGAGTAAGTAAGCAGCTTCCTCCTCCGTAGGTTGAAAGAGCAAGTGGCTATTGGTGTCCTTGAAAAGATCAATCATTTCAAAGGGATTTTGACGGTCTTGCCCCACTAAAAAGTGTGGAAAATGATAGAGGTCAAAGTGCAACTGGATAACGGTACAGGTGTCCTCTTTAGGGATGGTCAGCGAGTGAATGACAAAAGGGGCAAGGATGACACAGTCACCCGCCTGAAATTGATAGGTCTTGTTGGCAAGGTCCATCTGGCAAGAACCTTCTAAGATCAAATAGAGTTCAGAGAGCCGATGGGCATGGATGGGGAAATGGTAGCCTTTTGCAAAGGTTTTGTGGGACCGCTTGTAGAGAATCTGTTGGGAAAGATGAATAGAGTTTTCGACCATAAATACCTCTTTTTGACAAGTTTAAGCAATAAGATAGCGTTTTCTTACTATATTTTTGACTACTAGTTAATATAAAATAGAACTGAACAAGGATTTAAAGGGAGGAGCTGATTATGCCCCTAAAACAGGTAAAAAAATGGCAAATTCTAACCCTTATGGCGGGTCTGGTCTTGGTCATTTGTACTGGGATGATGGTTTTTCGACCAGCTAGCTACTCCCTGAAAATCGATGGGGTTGCAGTAGCTGAAGAAGAGTTTCAAACGGAGGTAACCAAGGCCCAGTATCAGGTCACCAAGTATTTTTTTGATCAGTACCAAGCTGAGGTTGATCACGGTTTTTGGGACAGGGATTTTCAAGGAGAAAATCCAAAGGTCCGCTTATTACAGGAAGTCCTGGACCAGCTAAGGCGGATTTACGCAGCCAGAAGTCTAGCTCTGGAAACAGGGATGATATCTAGTATCGATTATAGCGCATTTATAAATAGGTTTCAAGCCTCGAATCAAAATCGCCAAAAAGCGAGTTCAAATGGTGAAGCCGTTTATGGTCTTGCAACCTTTTCGCAAGAAGCTTTTTTGGAATATGAATTAGACAGTTTCGAGCAGGCCTATTTGGACCATTTTGGCACAAGCAGTCTGGCAGTGAGTGATGCTGAGCAGTTAACCTATTACCAAAGTCAGGCAGAAGGCATTTTTGCCCGCTATGATGACTACGAGGTAGAGTATATCCGGATTTATTATGCGATGGAAGATTTGAATGACCAGGTCTTGGCACAACTGCGGGCTGATCTAGATAGTCTAGCCAGTCAGTCAGCTCACTCTCGCTTTGACATGGCAGGATTTCCAAGCCTAGTAGCCTATTATGGCTATGAAGAGATTGCTTCTGACCAGGTTTCAACCCTAGCAAAATTTATCGGTGATGTTCTCTATTATGCAGACCAGTTGGAAGCTGGTCAAACCAGTCCAGTCATCGATGAAAATGGCTGCCTTTACCTGATTCGCCTAATCAACCGAACAGATAATGGTCCTGTTCCATTTGAAGAAGTAAAAGAAGTTATCAAAAAACGCCTCCAAGAAGAGGCTTATCAACAACTCGTTATTCAAAAAAGCGACAGCATGGAATTGGACTATGAGGAAGACCAATTACTTGCCTATCTCGATTCTATCATCAACTAATAAAGGAGGAAATGGATGAAGAAAAAAGCACTTATCAGCTTAGCCACGGTGTCCTGTTTGACCCTGGCTAGTCTGGTTCAAGCCAACACCACCGACAGTCCAGCTACAAGCTCTACGGGTCGAACCTACTATGTCAGCAGCCTACGGGGAAATGATGCAAACAATGGCTTAAGCGAGTCTAGCCCCTTTCAGACCCTAGACAAGATTAACCAATTAACCCTTGGACCAGGAGATGTAGTCAAGCTAGAAAATGGCTCCGTTTTTAATAACCAGTACCTGCATCTGAATGGATCAGGGAGTGAGGGTGCACCGATTATCATTACCAACTATGGTGACGGCAGTGCCAACCTTCCGACTATCAATACCAACGGTCATGGTCAATGGTATCAAGACTACGGTAAACAGTTGGACAATGCTCGTCACAAATACCAAGGAACAGTCTCCTCAGCCATTCTTTTGAAAGATGTGGAGTACATTGAGGTCAGCAACCTTGCCATTACCAATGCTGCGGCAGAAGAAGGCAAGGCCTACAATGCCATCGATGCCATGAACCGAACAGGTGTGGCGGTAGTTTCCCAGAACAAGGGGACCTTGGACCATATCTATCTAGAAGGCTTGCGCATTTCCAATGTCAAAGGAAATGTCTATGACAAGCACATGAACAACGGAGGTATCTATTTCACCACCTTTAAACCGACCAATGAGGCAGAAACAGGAATTTCTCGCTATAATGATGTGCGCGTGGCCAATAACCATGTGACAGATGTCAACCGTTGGGGGATTGCCCTAGCCTATACTGCCTACTGGGACCAATTCACCACAACAGCCTTACCAGATAGTGTGATGGAACGCTACGGGGCAACCAATGTAGTCATTGAAAATAACTACCTCCGTGACATTGGTGGAGATGCGATTACGACCATGTATGCCCACCGTCCTCTAGTACAAAATAACGTAGCCATTGAAACAGCCAATCAGATTAACCCTTCGGATTATTCAGCGACAGATTTTGGGCGGGTAGCGGCGGCCATCTGGCCTTGGAAGTGTAAGGATGCCATCTTCCAATACAACGAAGTCTATGACACCAATTACAACCAGGATGCTCAAGCCTGGGATGCAGACTATGGCGACGGCACCGTTTATCAGTACAATTACAGCCATAATAACGAAGGTGGTGCCATCATGTTCTGCTATACGCAGGCTTACCGCAATACCTTCCGCTACAACATCTCCAACAAAGATCTGGCAGGAGTGATTAGTGCTGCTCATAACCCAGATGCCGAGGTTTACAACAATACCTTTATTGTTGCTGAAAACGTGGATGTTCTTCGTGGTGCACCTCATACAGGTGGTACGATGAATGTGGAAAATAATATTTTCTACTACACTGGGACCAGTCCAAAGAATGAAAACTGGACCAAGGGCAATGCGCGTGCGACTTACAACAATAACCTCTATTATAACTATGCCAATGTTCCAACCGATGATGCTAATGCCATCCAGGCAGATCCAAAATTTGCAGGAGACATTTCCAGCGCACCAACCAGTACTACGACAGGAACCAGCATCCATGACCGCTCTGCCTTTGCCATGTTTAAACTGGCTGAGGACTCACCAGCTATCGATGCGGGAGTCTTACAAGGAGGCCATCCAAACCAAGATTTCTTTGGCGAAGTAGTTGACTCAAAACCAGACCTTGGTGCAGCAGAAAGTCCATATACAGCCGAAGAGCTTTCAGTCGCTTCAGCGGTCTATACCGTCACAGAAACCAGTATCTCAGAAGTACCAAAACGGACCAAAGTTTCGGACTTTAAGGCAAATCTGCGTGCTAGCCGAGGTGCCAGCCTAGAAGTCCTGGGTAGAGATGGTAAGGTTAAGGGGGATGGGGACAGCCTACAAGCTGGTGACCGGGTGAAACTGACAAGAGGTGCCCTAGAAAAAGAATACCAGATTGAATTTGGCAAGACCTTTGAAGAATACGATCCATCCAGTATGTCAGCAGAAGTCGGCAGTTTCCAACCCAATAACCAGCGCGAAGGTGATGGTTCCCTAGCCTTGGACAATCAGCTGTCCACCATTTGGCACAGTAAATGGGCAGGAGACAGCCGAGATAACCTTTGGATCAGCCTAGATCTGGGTCAAGTCAAAGATGTTTCCATGTTCAAGTATGTACCACGTCCACAGGTTGGAAATGGTGTCATCACAGCATACGAAATCTCCGTCAGCCAGGACAAACAAGAATGGCAGACCGTTGCAAGTGGTGACTGGGAACCAACCACAGCTACAAAGATTGCAGAGTTTGCGCCAGTCCAAGCCCGTTATGTCAAATTGAAGGCTATCAACAGTATCAGCCGTGAGGCTGGCAAGAATTTTGCAGCTGCCGCAGAAGTTCGAGTTGGCTATGAAATTTTGGATGAAGGAGAAGTCCATCTTGATGGTCAAAATACCATTCTCTCCAGCATCTACCAAATGGATGGAAGTACACTTTATGTGCCGAGCACTGCTACCCATCCTACTGATGAGGCCCAATTATTAGCAGGTTTAGGGCTTCCTGAAAAAGCAACTGCCAAGGTGGTTGATGCAGAAGGAAATCCTGTTACAAGCGCCCTTGAGACAGGTCACAAACTACGAATCACAGCAGAAAATGGCCAGGTCAAAGACTACCAGATTGAAGTGAAAAACACCTACAATTGGGCCCTAGACTATGTGCACAATAAGCAAGGAAATGTTTGGTTTGCCCAACGAAAAGAAGGCGACGCCTACCACAATTTGACAGACTATGATGCAACTTGGCCGAACTGGAAGGGTGGCAATTATGGTACGGTCGGAATTGATGGTTCAGGACATTCGGCAGCCATTACCGATGCGACGCATGGTCTCCTAGCAGATTCTCTAGAACCAGGTGGTTCAAGCCAAGGCTATGCCATGACTTATCGCGCTCCGAAAGATGGTTACCTTCAGATTAGCCTGAAGGATGGAGAGCCTTATCTCCGTCAAGCAGGCAACCAAAATGGCTCTGTCAAATTGTCCCTAACCCATAATGGAACAAGTTTAGACAGCGTTACCTTGACAACCAGCCTGGAAGCTCAACCAATTGCCAGTCGTATTATTGCGGTGCAAAAAGGGGATTTTGTCCGATTTGAAGCATTGAATATCGAACGTCCAAGCAAGTTCTCTGTCCATGTAACGCCGATTTTGACCTATACCGATCAAGCACCTACTGCTGCGGTAACTAGTGTCGACCGTGCTGGTTTGCAGGAAGAATTGGACCGAGAAACAAGTGTCAAAGAGTCAGTCGCCTACCAATTGGCTTCTCAAGAGAAGAAGGTAGCCTATGATCAAGCGCTGGAAGCTGGTAAAACGGTAGCAACGGATACTGCAGCCCAGCAAGAGGCGATTAACCAAGCAGTAGCAGACTTGCAAGATGCAAGAGAAAAACTGGATGGTCAAGCGATTGAGGCAGCTGCCGCAGCCCTCCTATCTCTCCTAGAAGAAGAGGAGCAAGTCAAGGCTTCTCCAACTTATCAGGGAGCAACTGCAGAAACCAAAACAGCTTATGATCAGGCTATCTTGGCAGCCCAAACTGGCCTGGAAGCAGAAGAGCGAACAGTTGCCAGTCTAGAAGCCTTGAAAACAGCATTAGAAACAGCCAAGGCAGGTTTCGTTGCAGCAGATCATCCTTCTGAATCAGAAGAGCCAGGCAGTTCAGAGGATCCAAATAGTCCAGATGATTCAAATGAGGCAAGCGAGCAAGCAGAGCCTGTTACAAACACAGTCGATCGCACCGCTTTGGAAACCCAATTAGCTAAAGATGAGTCCACCAAGGCAAGTCCGGCCTATCAAGCTGCAGACCAAGAAAAACGGACTGCCTATGATCAGGCGCTCCAAGCGGGTCGCCAACTCCTGGCCGGACAAGTCAGTCAAGAAGCTATCGATCAGGCAAGCCGTGACCTTGAATTGGCAGCTCAAGCCTTAAATGGCCAGGCTATCTTGGACCTCATGAGCCGCTTGCAAGAAAAGGTGACTGCCAGCCAGACAGTCAAGGCAAGTCCGCTCTACCTAGCAGCTGATAGTGGAAAACAAGCTGCTTATGACCAGGCGCTAGCTCAAGCACAAGTCAAACTCAGTCAACCAGGTCTTCAAGCAGACTTAGAAGCGGCCTTCACCAACCTATTGAATAGTCAAGCTGCCCTTGATGGCAAAGAGACAGAGCCGATAGAAGATACGACTCCGGAACAAGCAGAGCTGCAAACAGAAGCCTTGAGACAGGCACTCAGCCTTGCACCAGATGTTCAAAAGAGCGATGCCTATCTCTTTGCTGGACCAGTTCGCAAGGACCAATACAACCAGATTATTCTAGCAGCTCAAACCCTTTTGGAAACGGGGGCAGGCAGTCAGACCGAAGTAGATCAATTGCTTGAAACCTTGACGACCTACCAAACTCAATTAAATGGTTTGGACCTGAAAGACCATCTTCTTGCTCTCAAATTGGAGTTAGATGAAGAGGGAACCGTCAAGGAAAGCTTGCGCTACACAGCTAGTCAGGTAGACAAACGCGCTGCCTATGACCAGGCACTGCAAGCAGCAAAAGAAGGATTGGCGCAAGCGGATTATAGCAAGGAGACCCTTGCTAGCCTAGAAGCAGCAGTGACTAAGTCTAAGGAAGCCCTTGATGGAAAAGAAACTGGCTCAGTCACTCCACCAACAGAGACAAAACCAGGAACATCAACTGGAAACTCTTCTGGAACAGAAACTGGTCATCCATCTGGAGGCAGTTCAGGAAGCTTGACTCCAACTCCAATCTATGAGCTCAAGGATCCAGATAGTGGTGTCATCATTACAGCAGATCAGGACTTGGGCAACTACAAACTGGTAGTCAAACAAGTAGAGAAAAAGATTGCAGACTTGGAGGGTCGTCAGCTGATTGTACTTGACATTCAACTTCTAGATGCAGCAGGTCAAGCAGTGGCATATAAGGGACTCTTGCAGGTGCAAGTACCCGCTACCAAGGCAGATAGCGTTGAGAAGGTTTATTATCTATCACCAGATGGTAAGCTGACTGAGATGAAGATTGTCAAGAAGGATAAGGAAAGCTTGACCTTTGAAACAGACCATCTATCAGACTTTGTCTTAGTTTACCCAGAAGAGATCGCAAACACTGCCAGTGGCAAATCAGGATCAAAGGCAAAAATCCTTCCAGCCACAGGCGCAATTATTGGAATCACTTTACCCCTGGCAGGACTAGGTATCCTCGCCGGCACCCTTCTGAATAAGAAGAGAGATTAGGTTTATACCCTATAAAAAAGAAAGTCCTAGGACTTTCTTTTTTTAATTTCCAACACTTGTAAACTTGGTCATACCATAGCGGAAGAGCTTGTAGTTAATCGTAAAGATGATGGCAACAACGAGCGGAAGAGCTAGGCCCCACATGGAGAGGTCCAGAAAGTAGAGGGCTGGGAAGTAGGCGGTAAAGGCGTAAGGAAAGACAAAAATCAACAAGAATTGAATGACTTTTGGATAGATATTGAGTGGGTACTGGGCCATTTGGTTGAGGGCAAAAATCCCCATGGTGAGCGGGAACGATTCCACAATCCAAAAGGCCAGAGCCGTCGGACCCAGCTGAATCGCCGCATAGAGCAGGCCGATACAAATAGCGATAAAAATCAGCAGGAGAAGTTTCCAGACAGACCATTCCAAGCCCAAAATCTGCGAAGATTGCCACAGAGCCACGCCACCAATCACCGTTGTGCCGATGCCTTGAGGTTGGATTCGCTCGCAAACCAGCTGAAAGAGCGGATTGACCGGCAGCAGAAGCAGGCGTTCAAACTCTCCCTGCCGAATGTAGCGACTACCAAACATCCACAGATTATCAAAGAAAATCAAGTGCACCGACCGCCCCACCGTCGCCATGCCATAGATAAAGAGCATCTGCCCGTAGCTAAAGCCCGCAATCTCCTTGATATTACTAAAGAGGACATTGAGGAAAATCAGATAGACCACCTGCTCTACCAAAGACGACACCAAACCGATGAAAAAGTCCACCCGAAAGGACATCTGGGCCATCATGAAGACCTTGACATTGTACAAATACAAACCGATATACTTTTTCATCCTAGCCTCCAAAAATGACAATTTTTCGCTTGGCTTGGGACCATAGAACTGCGATAAAGCCAGCAAGTACAGGCAACCAGAGCAACTGCAAGCCTAGCAAGGATAGGTCTGTTTCCCTACCCAAGAGAATGGAAATAGGCACATTGATCGCGTAGTTATAAGGCATGAAGCTCAGGATCTTTTCGACTTTTTCAGGGTAAAAGCTGAGCGGTAAGAGAGCTCCGGATGACAGGTTGAAGAGTCCCATACGTAGCAGCATGACTCCCCAAGCATTGACCGTAAAGAAGGTCGCAAAACCAAAGGCCAAGTCCAAGAGCTGCACGATAAACATGCCCAAGACAGCAGACAGGAGAAAGACCAGTATAGTCTTTCCATCTGGAAGGTAAAAGTCACTCTGCACCAAGAGGATGATGAGGAAGACCACCAAAAACTTGAAGAGTTCAATCAACTTCGTCCCCAGGTCCTTGAAGAAGAGGGAGAGGATAAAAGAGTAGGGCCGTAAAAATTCCCCCGCAATCTGCCCTTTCAAAATAGCGTATGACAGGTCCTCTCCGATAGAAAAGGTATTGAGACTGGCCAAGAGGCTGGCGAAGATGATATAGGTGGTAAAGGTCTGGAGGTTGTAACCATTGACCTCGGGCTGTGTGAAGAAAATGGTCTTCCAGACAAAGAGCGACACCAAAATCCGCGCCAGAACAGACACGAAGGTAGCCAGAAAAAAGGCCTTGTATTGTAGGGCTGTCATCATGGTCAGCCGCGTCATGTAGAGGTACTTACGCATGGATGCCCTCCTCGTAAATCTGACGGACAATGGACTCGATTTCCAGCTCCTTCATGGTCACATCATCGACCTCAATCTGCTCGAAGACCATAGTAATGACCTGGGCACTGGTCCATTGACTAGCCTGATAGTGAATGTCGAAATGGTAATCGTCCTTGCGGTCAAATTCCAAGCCGGCTGCCTCAATATCTTTCGTCAACGGGTGTTCGGTAGAAAAGCTAATGGTTTTGATTTGAGAAAACCGCTCTTTGAGCTGACTGAGCGAGCCGTCATAGACTTTTTTTCCCTTATCGATGATGAAAATCCGTTCGCAGAGGGTTTCGATGTCTTTCATATCGTGGGAGGTAATCAAGAAGGTCGTGCCATGCTCTTCATTCATGTAGCGGATAAAGGCCCGAATGGTTTCCTTGACACTGGCGTCCAGGCCAATGGTTGGCTCGTCCAGAAAGACCACGGAAGGCTGGTGGAGGAAAATCGCCGCAAATTCACAGCGGACCCGTTGCCCCAGAGATAGATTACGAATGGATTGCTTCATAATATCTGCCAAATCCAGCAGGTCAATCAAGCGGGCCAAGCGTTCCTGGAAGACCGCCTCAGGCACATCGTAAATCTTGGCATGGAGGATAAAGGACTCCTGCACAGGCAGGTTCCAATCCAGATGTGATTTCTGCCCAAACAGAACACCGATTTGCTTGTTGACCGTTTTGCGATTGTCCTTGGGAACAAGACCGTTAATGGTGACCGTACCCTCGTCAGCGTGTAGCACCCCCGTCAGCATCTTAATGGTCGTCGATTTGCCAGAGCCGTTGGAGCCGATGTAGCCGACAATCTCCCCTTGCTGAATGGACAGCGAAATGTCCTGCACCGCCTGAATAGCCTTTTTCTTGGGCTTGAAGAAGGCCTTGATCGAGCCCTTGAGCCCAACCTCCTTGTCCACGACATAGTAGGTTTTGGATAAATGCTGCGCTTCTATCATATCTATCTCCTTTAAGAAAACGTTTGCATAAATCATTATATCACTCTGTTAAGTGAGTGACAAGCCCAATCCTTGACAATCTAGCTCATCAAGGAAGTAATTTGAGTAGGATTTGGGTCATCTCCTCAGGACTTTCAGATTTTCCTTTGACAATCCAAGATTGGACCAAACCGAAAAAGGCATGGGAAAAGTAAATGCTACGGTATTCTTTTTCGTTGGCTGCCCATTCTTCTTTATTCATGCGTAGGGAGAGGTCCCTGCTGACTAGGAGGCGGACCTTATTGATCAAGAACTGTTGAATTTCTTGAGTGCCATGTGGGCTTAGCAGGGCAGCCAATAATTCTTCCCTATCTAGAAATTGGAAAATCTCCAAAAATGAAGCTTCTGGGTCTCCCTTATAATGGTCAAAAATCACCTCTAGCTGATAAAAAAGGGTCTGTTGGTAGGATTCGATTAACTCAAATTTATCCCTGTAGTGGGTATAAAAGCTAGACCGACTGACGCCAGCGGTTTTTGCTAGGTGACTGGTCGTGATATCATTGAAATTTTGGTCCTGTAAGCAGGTGACCATCGCACGTAATATGGAATCCTTTGTTCGCTCCCTGCGAGTATCCATGAAATTGTTTTCTCCTTTTGTACATTTTTAGACGCTGTGTCTAAAAAACGATTCTTTTGCTTGCTTTTAAAAAGCAGACTCGTATAATGTATTTTATCAGTTTTTGGACAGTATGTCTAAAGGGAGTTGTATATGTTGCAAAAAGTAAAGAATATGTTAAAAAAACCAATGACCTTGCTAACGATTTTGGGGATAGCTTGTGTACCAGCCCTCTACAATATTAGTTTTTTGACTTCTATGTGGGACCCTTACGGTCGTTTGGACCAATTGCCTGTTGCAGTTGTCAATCAAGACCAGTCGGCACAATTTCAGGATAAGACCTTGACCATTGGTGAGGATATGGTTGATTCGATGAAGGAAAGTCAGAGCTTAGACTTTCATTTTGTATCGGAAACAGAAGCAAATCAAGGCTTGAAGGACGGAGACTATTATATGGTCATCACCTTGCCGGAGGACCTCTCTCAAAAAGCAGCCAGCCTCTTGACCGAGCAACCGCAGGCTCTCACCATTTCCTACCAAACTTCCAAAGGTCATAGTTTTGTCGCCTCCAAAATGAGTGACTCAGCCATGGAAAAATTGAAATCATCCGTCTCTGAAACCATTACAGAAACCTATACCAGTGCTGTTTTTGATAGCATGGGGCAGCTGCAAACAGGCCTTGGTCAAGCGGCAGAAGGTAGTCAGACCCTATCTAGTGGAGCCAGTCAACTCGAAACAGGAAGTCAAACTCTGGCGACAGGACTGGGTACCTTGGCCACATCTAGTCAAGCCTTGGCATCTGGTACCGAGCAAGTGGCGACAGGAATCGTAAGCTATACAGACGGGGTTGGACAGGCTAGCACAGGCAGCCAAAACTTACTCACTGGGATAAACACCTATACCAATGGTGTTGCAACGCTTTCTTCAGGAGCCAATCAGTTGGCTGGTCAATCTTCCACCTTGCTAGCAGGAGTGGGGCGTTTGCAGTCTGGGACAGAGCAAATTGCTCAATTACAAGCAGGAGCAAACCAGCTCGAAGCTGGCCTTTCCAAACTCGCCACTGCGACCAGCCTGTCTGAGCAAGAAAATGCCCAAATCCAGTCCCTGATAACAGGCCTACCACAGTTACAAGCGGCCATTCAACAACTAAACGCTAGTCTGACAGGCTTAGGAACGGTTTCTGTGGATACCAGTCAATTGACCAATCTGCTGACCAGTATGGCTAGTCAGGCCCAGGCTCTTCTGACAGCCTCTCAGACAGACAAAACAGCCAGCCTACAAACTGTTCAAGCTACTGCCGCCTACCAATCAATGACTGCCACGCAACAGGCAGAGATTGATGCGGCCTTGACCAATAGCCCTTCGACTACTGCAAGCTATGCCCAGGCTATTCTCAGTCAAATTAATCAGCTCAGTCAATCCTTGGCTAGCCTACAAAATCTAACTGGTCTCAGCAGTCAAGTGAGTCAACTCCAAACAGCTGTCAGTCAGATCAACGCAGCAGCAGATCAAGCCTTGCCTGGAGCAACAAGTGCCTTGACCACCCTCACAAGTGGCATGAGCCAAGTCAATACAGCGCTTAATCAACAAATCTTACCAGGCAGTCAAGCCCTGTCAAACGGTGTGACAACCTTGCAAACCCAATTGAGCAGTGGTGCAGGTCAGCTACAAGCAGGCGTCGTTGCTTATACGACCGCAGTTGATCAACTAGCTGCAGGAAGCAACCAGCTGGCAGCCAATAGCCCAAGCCTCGTCGCTGGGACCAACAGTTTAGCCAGTGGCTTGACCACCCTAGCCGTCAACTCAGGTCAGCTGGTCAGTGGGACGCAACAGTTAGCATCAGGCAGTCAACAACTGGTGGGAGGAGCCAATCAACTCGCTACAGGAGGACAAACCTTGGCAACAGGCCTAACTAGCCTTCGAACAGGCAGTGAAACCCTAGCCAGCTCACTCTCTCAAGCTAGTCAGCAGTTATCCGTGGTAGCTGTCGATGAAGACAATGCACAGGCAGTGGCGAATCCAGTCACCCTAGAACATACAGACCAAGACAGCGTTGCGACCAATGGTGTCGGCATGGCTCCCTACATGGTATCGGTAGCACTTATGGTGGCTGCCCTATCTGCCAATGTCATCTTTGCAAAACACTTGGACAACCGTCCCTACAAAAACCGTTGGGATTGGGTCAAGGGCAAACTCTTGCTCAATGGAACTATCGCCAGTCTAGCAGCTGTCATTCTTTATGGAGTCCTTCTCCTCATCGGAATTAGTCCAAATCATTTGGTAGCGACCCTAGGCTTGATTCTCCTAGCATCATGGACCTTCATGGCCTTGGTGACTGCCTTAGTCGGCTGGAACAGCCGCTTCGGCTCCTTTGCCAGCCTGATTCTGCTCCTCTTGCAATTAGGGGCTAGTGCAGGAACCTACCCGATTGAGCTCAGTCCAAGTTTCTTCCAAGTAGTCCAGCCTTATCTCCCTATGACCTATTCCGTCTCAGGACTCCGCCAAACCATTTCTATGGTGGGAGATAGCAGCCACCAAGTGGGCATGCTTAGCCTTTTCTTACTCGGCTTTATGGGGCTTGGGCTAATCATCTATCGGCCGACAAAGGATTAGATTCTTTTGGAAAATAGCAGAGCAGGCTTCCTGTTCTGTTATTTTTGTGCACTTTTTTCCGTGCATTCTTTACAGAACACTAAAAAAGGAGTAAAATAAGAACATGAAATTTTTAGGAGGTTGAGATGTTAGAAGTTCGTCACTTGTGCAAAAGTTACGGAAGCAAGGAAGTCTTGAAAGACATTTCCTTTACCATTCCGTCTGGAACCATCTGTGGTCTGGTAGGGAAAAATGGTGCAGGGAAAACCACCTTCTTCCATTCCTTACTAGGATTTGTCAGCTACGAGGGAGAGATTGTCCTCGACCAGCAGGCTGTTACGCCAGATTTGTTCCAAAAAATCGGCTACTTACCAGAAGAACGCAGTTTGATGCCCAAGCTGACTGTTTTTGAACAGGTACGGTATTTGGCGAGTTTGAAGGGTTTGTCCAAGAAAGAAGTTGCTGAAAAACTACCGATTTGGATGGAAAAATTGGAAGTCAAAGGCAAAGTAACAGACAAGATAAAAAGCCTATCCAAAGGAAACCAGCAAAAAGTCCAGTTGATTGTGACCCTGATCCATGAGCCAAGCCTGATTATTTTAGACGAGCCGTTTTCAGGGCTGGATCCTGTCAATACTGCCCTCCTAAAGCGGGTAATTTTGGAGGAAAAGGAGCGCGGGGCAACCATCATCTTCTCAGACCATGTCATGACCAACGTGGAAGAATTGTGTGACCAACTCTTGATGATCCAAGATGGGCAGCTGGTCTTGAATGGAGGCATTCAGGATATTCGTCGGCAGTTTGGACGGACACGCCTCTTTGTTTCCTCGGATATTCCGAGAGAGCAGCTAGAAGACTTGCCCCATGTCCTCTCTGTTCAAATGACCAATCATGATAAATGGCGTCTTGTCCTAGACGATGAAGCTTCAGGTCCAGAGCTCTTCCAGTTGATCAGCGGTGGTCGCTATCTGGCAACCTTTGACCAGCAGGCGCCAACTATTGATGAAATCTTTAAAATCAAATCGGGGGTGGCAGAATGAAATCCTTTATCCTAGTCGCAAAAGAGACCTACCTACGGCAGGTCAAATCCTGGTCCTTTGTTTTTATGGTCCTATCCCCCTTCCTCTTTCTCGGCTTATCTTTGGGAACAGGCTATCTAACAAGCTCTAGCATGGATGCTGGGTCGGAAAAAATTGGTCTCGTAAGTGAGGACTTTATGACCCAAATGGCCTTTGGGACCCTTGATTTAGAGATGGTTCTTGTGACGGAAGAAGAAGCCAAGCAGCGACTTTCAGAAGAAGAGTTGGCAGGCTATATCAAGGTCGCAGTAGTGGACCAGCAATACCAGGCGACCTATCATGGAAAAGAAGTCCCTTCTCAATCCGTTCAGCAAACCTTCCAGTCCATTCTAGAGAGCTTGCAACAGCAGCTCAATGAAGCCAATGCTCAATTGACACCAAGTCAGCTTGAAGTTCTAGCCATCCAGCCTTCCTATGTGGAGGAAGTTGGTGACCAAGAGGGGCTGGAAAAAATTGGGCAGATGATTACCTTCTTCGGCTTGATTTTTCTTATGTACATCATGACTATTGTCTATGCTTCTACAACTGCCCAGGAAGTAGCCAGTGAAAAGGGAACGAAAATTATGGAAGTGATTTTCTCTAGTGTTCCAGCCTGGACTTATTTCTACGGCCGTATCTTTGGTATCTTCCTCGTCATTGCGACCCATTTGGGTGTCTATCTTGTAGGTGGCATCTTGGCCTATCACCTAGCAGGACAATTGGAATTGACCAAGGAAATCTTGGAGTCAAACCAGGTCTTGGTACAAGCTGTTTTAGACAACTTGGACTGGACCATGATTCTCTTTGCTATTTTTGGTCTGCTCCTGGGAGTGACCTTGGCATCCTTGTGTGGCTCTCTTGTGGTGAGGCCAGAAGATGTCAACAAGGCTGTTCAACCTGTTATTTATCCTATTATCATCGGATTTTTAGGGGCCATGACCTTTGGTCAACAAGCACAAGAACATATCGTGGTGAAAATCGGATCCTTTATCCCATTTTTATCCTCCTTCTTTATGCCGATTCGCCAGATAAATGGCTGGGCAAGTAGCTGGGAGACCTGGCTCTCCTTCTTCATTCTCGCAGCGACCACAATTGGCGCAATTGTCTTTATTGGCAAATCCTATGCAGGTTTAATTTTACAGACCGATGATATCGGTTTTTGGAAAAGTTTGAAAAAAGGCTTAACGAGCAAGTAAGTCTGCCTACCAGATCTGACTGAGTAAAAACATAGACAACTCGAAAACACGCATAAAATCAGATGCTTGTCGGCTTGATTTTATGCGTTTTCTTTTTTCTGGGAATAGGTTTCTAAATGCTATTGCAAGTTGACTTGGGTGAAAAAGTGAGGAAGATGGCGACGCATTTTACGATTGTTTTGATATTTACCGAACTGTTGATATAATAAATAAAAAAGATGAAGGGAGTAAGAACAATGCACAATCCTGTCCGTTTTGCACTGAGGAAATTATCAGTAGGTCTAGTTTCGGTTGCCTTTCTTTTTGCAATGGCTACGACTTGTTCAGTTGGTGTCAGTGCTGATACGGAAACTACCTTAGGTAGTTCTACTAATGAAATATCTACACTTTCCGATATTGGAGATAGCGAGGGGCTAGCGTTAGCAGAGGAGAGATCTAGTCAAGCAGAGTCTGTGACAAACCCCTCTCAATTAGACCAACCACAATCAGATGAAAACCAGACTGAAGTATCAACCCCAAGGCTTAATGGCGAGAGCTCTGCTACAAATCAGGAAGCTAGCTTGCCTAGTAGGGAGTTTCGAAGTGGTGGAGAGCCAGCTTATGCAGGGGAAAATCTTGTAGTGCCTGTCTCTCAACCGACCAGCCACTATGTCACAGAAAGTGGGGAGACCCGTGAAATAATTTGGGCGCAAGGGGTAACGCCACCAAGTATGGGAGAGGCTGGTGACTTTGAGAAGGAAGTAACGGGTGAGTTTGTTGAGTATTCGATGCCATTTGAAGCTGGAAAGGGTTACTACGATGCCAACAAGAGTTTGGATGCTTCCATAGAAGACTTGAACCTGTGCTTTGCAGCAGTTTCTTCCAATATGCTGCATTGGTGGTTGGAACAAAATAAGGATTATGTGGAACGATTCATTAGTGAGAAATATGGAGCTGATCTAGGGCAGCAGGACTATTCTTTGACAGATGTGCGACGCTACACAGATTCTTTTGAAGACCAGCAAAACAGTCGGATTTTTAATCTTTTCAAGGCTTACTACGGTCGTCGCTTGAATGGGTTTGTATCGGATGCCCTGGTGGATCTTTTCATCAATGGCTATCCGCCCAAACATCAAGGAGGGGTCAACTTAGAAAATCCTGATTTGGTACCGGATAAACGTGGTGGTTTTTTCCATGCTGTTTTTAAGGAGAAACTATTGACTGACCGAATGTTTAGTGGAGACTATCACTATTTTGGAAATTTGGTCCGCAATACCTTGGAAAATCAGGGATTATTGGGACTGGCCTATCGAACATTTGGGACGACAACCCACATTGTGACGGTCTGGGGGGCTGAGTATGATGAGCAGGGATTGATTCGAGCGGTTTATATTACGGATTCGGATGATCAGCACCAGCCGATTGGCTTGAAACGGATGGGAATCACGCGTGATTCTTCTGGCAATCCTCGTTTAAATAACAATGTTGTGAAAAACTCTGTTGGTTCTCATCTGGATTATGTTCATACCATCAAACTCGGTCAAACCTACTGGGAAGAATATTTCAATCCCATTGAAGCAGCAAGGCAGTTGGCGAGACAGCAATTGGCGACAGAGAAAGAAGCAGTTCTTCTAGCGATAATGAGTCAGGAAGAATTTTCGGAAAAAGAAAAAAATGACTTTAGAACCTTGCTAGAGGCTAGGTATGATGAGGCCTTGTCAGCAGTTAATGAGGTCGTTGCTTCGGCTGAATTGACGACTGTTTTGGAGTCGGAAATGAAACAACTAGTCATTCCTATGCAGAAGAAAGGAGAAGCTGTCCAGCATTCTCTGTCTCAAGGTCATCTTTCAGTCTCTGGCTCCTCCGTTACGTATGAATTACCAGCGGGTCTTCTTTCAGTCCACGGTTCCTCCGTCACGCATGAATTGCCAGCGGGTCATCTTTCAGTCCACGGTTCCTCCGTCACGCATGAATTGCCAGCGGGTCATCTTTCAGTCCACGGTTCCTCCGTTACACACGAGTTGCCAACGGGTCATCTTTCAGTCCACGGTTCCTCCGTCACGCATGAATTGCCAGCGGGTCATCTTTCAGTCCACGGTTCCTCCGTTACACACGAGTTGCCAACGGGTCATCTTTCAGTCCACGGTTCCTCCGTCACGCATGAATTGCCAGCGGGTCACCTTTCAGTCCACGGTTCCTCCGTCACGCATGAATTACCTGCAGGTCATCTTTCGGTCCACGGTTCCTCCGTCACGCATGAATTACCTGCAGGTCATCTTTCGGTCCACGGTTCCTCCGTTACGCATGAATTACCTGCAGGTCATCTTTCGGTTCACGGTTCTTCCGTTACGCATGAATTACCTGCAGGTCATCTTTTGGTGCATGGTTCCTCCGTCACGCATGAGTTTCCAGCGGGTCATTTGTCTCTCCCTGGTTCTTCCGTTACGTATGGATTGCCAGCGGGCAAACCTCCTATTCGTTTCGAGGAAGAAGTGGATGGCGGACCAGCCGTAAGGGGAGGCTTTAGTAGAGAAAGTGAGGCTTCTAATCAGTTTGTTGGGAAGATGACAAGCAACTCAAGATTAAACAAGAGCGATGGTGCAAATTTACAGTCAAATTCATCAAGCTGTGCTGCTATGCTTCTAGACTCCTTTAACAGGGATTGGGAGCAAAATCAGGTTAACTATTTGCCAAGGACTCGTGCAATTCCTCAAGAGCAAAATCAAAAGAATCATCAGGTAGTCGCTAAAGGAAGGGGAGTTCCCCTCCTCTATCAGGCGGTCTGTTCGCTAGTCAGTCTGGCTGCTTTAGGTTATTGGCTACTTTCTCGCAAGTCCAAAGAAGAAAAGTAATAGAAAGAGATTGCCTAGATTCATAAGTATGTTAATTTTGAAAGTTTGTGACAAATCACTCCCATCTCTTGTCAGTCTCTTTACTTGAAACTAGATCGTTACTGAATATCAAACAAGGGAAAGAAAATACAAGAAAAACACAGACAGAAGGGTTCGATTCGATTGGAATCAATTGGAACTGTCTGTGTTTTTTCCTTTTGTTTTGAATTTTCTTATTTGGTAAGAAAATTATTTTGGATCACGGAAGTTGATAGTCGCGTTGGTTGCGTCAAGGCTTAGTTTGTTTTTGCTTTCTTTTTTCTCAACAGTCAGACTAAAACCATCTTCTGTTTCCTTGACCTCTAGTTTTTCATACTGGTCTCTTGTAAAGATACCAATATCTTTCAACTGACTTTCGTCAATCAGACTTGATTCGCTTTGGGCAGTTTCCCACTCTTCATCTGACTCGTAGTAGTAGCCCATAAATTCGCCTAGACTTCTTAAGTCAAGCTTATTTTGAATCTGGAGGTTGATGTCTGCTAATGATTGGTCAGTCAGATCGATATTGGTCACGGTATAAGCTCGGTCTTCGTGTGGGAGGAATTTGTTGTCTCCTAGGAGAGTTCCTTCAATCAAATCCAGTTGGCCATAGTTTTCAACAGAAACATTTTCGAGCTGGGTCTGATAGAACAGGATATTGTCACCTTGTGCAGAGATAGTGGTATTTTTAATCGTTGATTTACTGATATCTGTTGTATAGTAACTACTTAAAGTACCTGAATCCAATTGGACATTGTTGAGATAAAGTGTCCCGCCTTGCTCGACGGTCATTTCCTTGATATGGACATTTTCAATGTAGAGACTATCGTAGTAGCGATTATAGGCATTGTTACTGATGAGTCTGTCCAGTTGCTTACCTGTTGGGACCTCAATGGTAACAGAGTAGATGTCGATAGCGTCATCGGCTAATCTTTCTCCGAGAAACTGCATGATACCTTGAATGGACAGTTGGGGATTTTTGGAGCTAAGGGCCAGGATGCCATTTTTCTCAGTGACTTCAACTGTGTTGTGGGTGTTATTTTTTGAGTTGGCATAGGACACATGGAAGAGTCCGTCGGTTGATTCCTTGATTGTGACCGAATGCGGAAGATCTTTAATCTGGATTTCTGATAGGGAAGTATAGGATGTTTGAACCTGATTCGGTTTTGCAATTTCTTCCAGGCGGTTGAGACCTCCAGAGAAAAATCCAATTCCAACCAGAATCAAGCCAGAAATCAAGCTGACAAAGCCCGTGATAAGGGCGATAGTAAGTTTCTTTTTCATGCTCGTTTACCTCGTTTCAAGATCCATTGGAAGAAGGTTTTGACTAAGCGCCATGCCCAATAGGTGAAAAATCCAGTCAAAAGGTAGAGTAGGATGGCCGCACCAAACAAGGATAGGCCAGCGCCAAAGCCCATGATGAAGACATTGAATCCTTTTGAAAGCAAGGTAAATCCTTCCCAAATCAAGGAACCGCCAGTAACCATCAAGCCGACTCCCAAGCCAAATGCACCAATGATGAAGGCGACAATTAATAATACCAAGCCTAGCAAGGCCCCGATCAGCAAGAGAAGAAGAGGGATGGTAATCGGAAGGGTAATCAGAGCAAGACTGGCCAACCAAACTGTTTTCCGTGTATGTTTCAATTGCTCTAAGTTCTTTCCGATGTAAAAAGCTGTGCTGATGGTGACCAAGAATATTCCCATGATTCCAAGCAGTGGTTCAACAAAGAGGAAGAAAGCAGAGATAAGAAGGGCAGCGCTCAACAAGGCCAAAGTAAGCAAGAAGCGCTTGTCTTGTGGACTGGTCACATCTTCTGTTGGATTTGGGTCTTCCAGTTGACGGTTGAGCATGTTGTTGATCAGTTCATTTGCTGCTTCTTTAGGAGACCCTAACTCTTCCATGATATCGGCTTCACGTTCAGGACCAGCCTCGTCAAAATATTCTTCAAAAAAGTTTCTGGCTTCCAAGTATTCCTTGTGGGGCAACTTTTTCAAATGCTTTTCAAGTTGCTCCATGTACTCAGTTCTTGTCATGGCGGACACTCCCTTCTATGATGCCGTTGATAGTAGTCGTATAGATATCCCAGTCTTCTTTGAGTTGGACCAATTCTTCATGGCCTAGCTGGGTTAAACTATAATATTTCCTCATCCGTCCTTGGAATTCCTGTGAATAGGTGGTCAAGAGATCCTGTTGTTCCAAGCGTTTCAGAATGGGATAGAGGGCAGATTCCTTTATGTTGGAAATCAGCTTGATGGTCTGACAGATCTCATAGCCGTAGGAATCATTGGATTCTAAAATGGCCATAATGAGAAATTCCGTCAGCACTGCAGGTACGGGAAAATGCATGCGGCTCACTCCTTTCGATGATGATCGCCTTGTAGGTTGATATTTGTTATATACTGATTTTTGTATATATCAAAATTTACTATATATAAAATATACACCCACTTAAATAAATTGTCAAGTCATTTGAGGGAAATTTTTTCAAAAAAATAGGACTGGTATTCCAGTCCTGTTTGTAGTTTAGTCCACATAGAGTTTTGATTTATTGCTGAGCCAGCTGTAAAGGAAGCCGATCAGGATACCACCGCCGACAAAGTTTCCAAGACCTGAGAAGAGGAAGTTGGTCAATACGCTCATCACCGTCATTCCCTCGACAGCTCCGCCATTTGCAAAGAAAGCAAGAGAGAAGGTTGAGAAGTTGGCAATTACGTGCTCAAAGCCGAGGAAGGCAAAGATGAAGATGATAAAGATGAGGGAAATCACACGTCCAGCATCGTCTTTCATACGCATAGAAATAAAGACTGCGATGTTGACCACGATGTTGGCAAAGATCCCTTCGACAAACTGGGTCAATGGGGTCTTCATCAGTTTGGCAGTCGTAGCCTGGATCAAGTAGCTATGCTCGTCTAGGTGACCAACTTGGTAAGGTTGGGTGTAAGAGAGTAGGAAGCAGACAATCACTGCACCAACGAAGTTGAAGAAGATACAGGTTGCTAAAATCTTAAGAGCAGTTTTGGTTGGGATAACCTTGCGGTGAACAGCGGAAGTCATATACATCATGTTGGATGTACCGAGCTCGGCATTCATGTAGAGAATCATGACCAAGCACCAACCGAACATAAGTCCGTAACCAAATTTACCCAAGCCATCCACGATGTGGTTAAGCTTGTCAGCGACATAGGCTGAAATTGCCAAACCAATTGCCAGATAAACGCTGGCCATGGCTGCCCGAATCGCATAGGCAAAGAAGTTGCTTTCAATCAAGTCAGCCTTTTTCTTGATACTCTTGTCTATGTTGTAAATGAGTGTATCCTGATTTTCTGCCATAATAGTCTCCTTTATTTGTTAGCGGATATTGAAAAGTTTCTCACAATAAACGAGTATAACAGAAAATGACTAAAATAGTAAGTGTTTTTCGGCAAAAACACAAAGTAATCGCTCTCATTTTTCTCCTGAAAATTTCCAAGCCCTCTAAGTCGGAAATAGGCGAGATTTTAAGAAGAAGCTGGCTCTTTTCTCCTTCTGATTTCTTGAAACTATGCTACAATATAGATAGAAAAGATCGGAAAAGAGGAGACAATATGTCACAAACAATTGCCTTTGGTTATGGTAAAACAATCGCAGAAATTCCCTTGAAACGACTTAATCGGCACGGGATTATAGCTGGAGCAACAGGGACGGGTAAAACGGTGACCCTTAAAGTCTTGGCAGAGCAGTTGAGTGATGCAGGGATTCCAGTATTTCTGGCCGATATAAAGGGAGACTTGACTAGTCTGGCGGCGGAAAACAGCAAGGAGATTGACCCAGGCCGTTTGGAAGCAACGCAGTATGGTGACTACCAGCCAGCAGCCTATCCAGTTGAATTGTGGGATGTCTTGGGCCAGGAGGGAATTCCTGTTCGCATGACGATTTCAGAGATGGGTCCTGTCTTGTTGACCAGAATTTTGGGACTAAACGAAACCCAGGAAAGTATTTTGAACATCATCTTTAGTGTAGCAGATCAGGAAGGTCTACTCTTGCTTGATTTGATGGACTTGCGGGCTATGCTTAACTACGTGGCTGAAAATGCTGAAGAGCTCAGCAAGTATTATGGTAATATCCCAGCTCGCTCAGTTGGAGCCATTCTTCGTAGCCTGGTGGTTTTGGAACAGCAAGGTGGCAATCAATTCTTTGGTGAACCAAGTTTGGAAATTGCTGACTTGATGCGCACTAGCTCAGATGGTCGTGGAGTCATTAACATTCTCAATGCCAAGGACCTCTTTAATCAACCCACACTCTATTCAACTGTTTTGCTCAGTCTGTTGACAGAACTTTATGAAAGTTTACCAGAAGAAGGGGATTTGGACAAACCAAAATTAGTATTCTTCTTTGACGAAGCCCACGTGCTCTTCAAAGATGCACCAAAGGTTCTATTGGAAAAAATTGAACTGATTGTTCGACTGATTCGTTCCAAGGGTGTGGGTGTCTTCTTTGTTACTCAAAATCCGACAGACATTCCAGATAGCGTGGCAGCACAGTTGGGAAACCGCATCCAACACGGTCTTCGTGCTTTTACGCCAAAAGAGCTCAAGACGGTGACAACAGTGGCTGAGACCTTCCGCCAAGAAGAGGGTCTTGATTTAGCCAAAGTCATTCAGGAATTGCAGGTAGGGGAAGCAGTGGTTTCCACCTTGCAGGAGGACGGAACTCCGAGTCTGGCAGATCGAGTTCTTATCTATCCACCTAAGAGTCTTTTGGGAACTGTAGAGCCAACAACAGTCTTGAACCTGATTAACAAATCCAGTCTTCTGGACAAGTATGCTGAGATGGTGGACCGCCAATCGGCCCATGAACAGATCACAGCTCTGACGCAGGAGAAAGAGGCTGCCCTCCTTCAAGCTGCTGAGGAAGCGGAAAAGAAAAAGCAGGCTGAAAAGGAAGCCAAAGAAGCAGAAAAAGAAGCACAGGCAGCGGCAAAAGCCCAAGAAAAAGCGGAGAAAGCTGCTCAAAAAGCTAGCCAGTCAACCAGTCGCAGAACTGATTCAACTATGGACCGTTTTACTAAAAATCTGATGAGTCAGGTCGGTAGAGAGGTAGGGCGCGTGGTGACCCGAGGTATTTTGGGCATGTTAAAAGGGAAATAAGGGGGGCGGGCGTCCCCCTTTTATTTGTAGGAGCAATTACTTGCCCCAGTTAGAGACCTGTGCTAAGATATGGAGAGTAACACTAGTTAGTGAGGAATAGACATGCAGGACAAACTTCATTCTCTTTTAAATAACCGCAGACCCAAACCCTTGGGCTTGGAACGAACCTATGCCGTCCTCCTTCCGCTGGTATTTTGGGATGACCAGTGGCATATTTTATATCAATTGCGGAGCGAAGCCATTTCGCAACCAGGGGAGGTTTCCTTCCCAGGTGGGCGTGTGGAAGCGGGAGAAACCTATCAAGAAGCGGCCATTCGAGAAACTATGGAAGAATTAAATCTTTCATCAGACCAGATTGACATTTTGGGAGAGCTGGATTACCTAGTCTTTGGCAAGTCTATGATTCGTTGCTTTGTCGGTATTCTTCAGATGGATTGGACAAGTATCAAACCCAATGAAGAAGTTGCCAAACTCTTTACCATTCCGCTGTCAACCATGCAGCGGTTGGAACCGACCTATTATCAGTTGGATTCGATTATTGATCCCCAAAGTAATTTTCCCTTTGAACGAATCCGTGGCGGTAAAGAGTATCCTTTCAGCCACCACCAACGCCTAGTTCCTTTTTATGAAGGATTGGAAGAAAACCTTTGGGGCATGACCGCCCAGTTCACCCAAGGATTTGTAGAGATGATAAAAGACAGCCAGTAGATGGGCTGTCTTTTTTGTTGTGGCATAGAACAATTTCAGTCAGGCTTGGTCATGCTTATTTTTTTCTAGTGTTTGCAGATTTCATAAGCAGACTAATGACACCTGTAGCAAAGATTGGGGCAAAGGATCGGATAATCTTTTCCGCACTGGCATAGGAATTTGACTTAGCAATTAATTGAGAGGTTTCTTGAATTTGATCTAAATCAAGATGCTTACCAGATTGTTTTGCGATATCGGGTGATTCGGATAAAAAACTCATGAGCAATTTGGCACGTCTTGCTCTGTCAGGGTCAACTTGCTGCAACTGTTCAATTTCAAACTCTACTACCGTTCGAATGGCTATGTAATGGAGCTTTGATAATTTACTCCGATTTGTCTCTAGATTACTGATAGTCTGCTTGGTCACTCCAATTAGGGTGGCAAGATCTTCACTAGTCCATCCAATGGTCTCTCGAATCTCTTTTAGATTAGCTTGCATGATAGGTGCCAAGGTTGTTGAGTTTGGATACTTTTCGTTCATGGGAATTCCTTCATCTCTTTTTCTATATTATATCAAAAAATGAACAAACAATGATTTTTTTTGTTAATCAAAAAACAAAATGGACAAAAATATATTTTAGTTGTATAAAAATCTTGACAAAATAAAAATGTTGAATTATACTGGATGTAGAAATTAATAAAGAGGAGTAGAACTATGGGCCAAACCATTGTGGAGGAACTTCGTACATTTCGAAAATTGATAATTGAGTTTGAGCAAGTGACCAGAGAAAATGAAGCGGCGAAATTGAAGGTCAAGGAGGCAAAGGACTATCAACCCAAAAGACTAGCTGGGTTTGATGATGCCTATTTAACCAAGTTTGTCGTGGACAGAATTGGGGAAGCACCTACTCCGTTTGGTCCATTAGATCTTAGAAGATTGTCCAAAAGGGCAGTAGCCAAGCGAGATGCAGCTATACAGAGATACAATGAGAAGCTAGAGCAGGTCAAACAAGAGTACAATCACCTCTACCACGATAAAAGGCAGGAGTTTCAACGGTTGGACCAGGAGGAAAAAACAGGTAAACTCTCATTTGCAGAAGAGCAACTCTATAAGACAAGTCAAGTGCTAGCAGAGGTGACTAGGAAGGTAGAATCTGTAAACTTGTTGCCTCCCTCGCTCTATTCCTGCCATGCTATCGACAGACTGATTACTTATTTCGAAGATTGGCGAGCAGACACACTGAAAGAAGCCATCAATTTGTACTTTGATGAGTCTTGGAGAAAAGATGAAAGCCAACGTTTACAACGATCTTTTGAGGCGCTAGCACAGCAAATGAAAGGTAATGAAGAGCAAGTTTCCGAAGTGCTTAAACTTGTTAGAGAGACTAGAGACACGCAGTTTGAAATAATGAATGGTAATGAAGAGCAAGTTTCCGAAGTACTTAAACTTGTTAGTGAGACTAGAGACGCGCTGTTTGAAATGAGGAGCAAGGTCGATGATATCGACTATTCTATTTACGAGTTGAAAAACAAATAAGGAGAACAAATATGGTGAGTAAAAAATTTCAAGAATATATCGATATGAGCGCAAGAGCAGGAAAGGTTGGAGGGGCTAATAACTATCAAGCAGCGTTATTATTAGGAGGTTTTTTAGTTGGATGTTTAGCAACACAAGTTTGGAACCATTTTTTCAAGGGGCTCAAACAAGAGAAAGAAGGAGCAGCCAAGCAAGCAAACCAAGAACAAACATATAAAGTAGTGCGCTTACCCAAAGAAGTTGCGGATGAATTAAGAAAAAGTTGCCCCTCCCTGACTATTGGAACAAGGTTTCACCTTATTGACCAACTAGAAATTGCAGGAAAAGAGACAGCCTTTATCGACATTGTAGGAGGAAAAAGCAATCCTTACTTAGTACCGTTTGATATTCTCCACTCTATTTCGGACATAGCATAAAAGGAACACTTGTTCAAGTGTTCCTTTTTAAGGATTTCCTATTGTAAAATGGAATTCATCTTACTTTTTGAGTTTCCAATAAATGTTGACCTACTAGTGCAGCAAAAGCAGCACCAACTAGCGGTGCAAGGATAAAGATCCAAACTTGACTGAGAGCTTCTCCACCGAGGAAGAGAGCTGGGGCCAAGCTACATGCTGGGTTGACAGAGAGACCTGTGATGTTCAAGCCCAAAAGAATCAAGAGGGTCAAAGTCAATCTGATAACGAGACCAGCAATTTTTCCATTGCCCTTGCTTGCTGAAGTTACTGTAACGATAACCAAAACAAAGATAAAGGTTGCGATTGTTTCAAACAAGAAAGCACCTGCGGCATTTACAGTTGAAAATCCATTTTCTCCTAAACTTGCTGTTGAAAGTCCAGCATTTGACAAGAAGAGAATCAAGGTTGCTGAAGCAAGGATTGCTCCCAAAACTTGCGCAGCTACACAAGTAGCAAACTCTTGTGCATTCAAACGTTTGTTGATGAACATAGCCAATGAAACAGCAGGTTTCAAGTGTGCACCCGAAACAGTACCGATACTGTAAGCAGCCGCTACAATAGAAAGACCAAAGGCAAATGCAATTCCAAGGTGGCCAAGACCATCTACACCATTACCAAAAACAACAGCGCCAGTCCCAATAAAGACCAACATAAATGTACTGATTAATTCGGCTAAAAACTTTTTAGACATGTTTTTTCCTCCGGTCATCTATCATGAATCGTTTTCATAAAAATTTCAAGAAAATTAATTTAAACAGATGTGCAGGTGGATTGGATGCAGTGTTTCGTAGTTGGGTGTTTTATAGAAATCAAAAAAGCACTTGAAACCATTGATTTCAAGTGCTTTTTCAGTTCAATTATTTCACCTCAGTAAAAATCACGTGCTTACGCAATTTTGGTGAGTATTTTTTCAATTGAAGACGGTCTGGAGTGTTACGTTTGTTTTTTGAAGTAAGGTACAAACGCTCACCAGATTCTTTGTGTTCAAGTGTAATATTTACGCGCATGGTATCTCCCTTCTATTATTCAGCTGAAGCAGCCTTAGCGATTTTACGTCCTTTGTAGTATCCTTTCAAAGATACACGGTGAGAACGTGAGTAATCTCCAGTAGTTTCATCAAATTTCACAGTTGGAGCTGCTACTTTATAGTGAGTACGACGTTTGTTTTTCTTCGCTTTTGAAGTGCGACGTGCAGGTACTGCCATTTCTTTCTTCCTCCGTTAAATATAAGGGCATAGCCCTTTTTAAATCTAAAATAGTGTGTATGACTTTCGTCAACTTTAACAGTATAACAAAAGTTTTTTGTAAAGTAAAGTTACTTGACAGATTTTTTTCACTTTTTTGGCAAATAGCAGAGCATTTATGGTAAAATAAGGAGGATTGCAAGGCTCGGCTGGTAGAGTTTGAGCCCTTATGACTTAATTTGGAAAGGAATAAGCACAACTTCGATTGATATAAGTTGGCTTTATACACTTTATTATGAAACTACAAAAACCAAAAGGAACGCAAGATTTACTACCGCAGGACACGGCCAAGTGGCAATACGTGGAAAACTTTGCTCGGAACATTTTCAAACAGTACAATTACGCTGAGATTCGCACACCGATTTTCGAGCATTACGAGGTGATTAGTCGCTCAGTTGGGGATACCACAGACATTGTGACCAAGGAAATGTATGATTTCTATGACAAGGGCGACCGCCATATTACCCTACGTCCAGAAGGGACAGCACCGGTTGTTCGCTCTTATGTCGAAAACAAGCTTTTTGCCCCAGAAGTACAAAAGCCAGCTAAATTCTATTACATGGGTCCAATGTTCCGTTATGAGCGGCCGCAGGCAGGTCGTCTTCGTCAGTTCCACCAGATTGGTGTGGAGAGCTTTGGTTCCAATAATCCAGCGACAGACGTGGAAACCATTGCTATGGCCTACCACTTCTTTGAGGAGCTGGGGATCAAGGACATTCGCCTCCACCTCAACAGTCTGGGTAATCCAGAGAGCCGTGCCGCCTATCGTCAGGCCCTGATTGACTATCTGACGCCACTCAAGGACCAGCTATCTAAGGATAGCCAGCGTCGCTTGGAAGAAAATCCATTGCGTGTGTTGGATTCCAAGGAAAAAGAAGACAAGATTGCGGTGGAAAATGCACCGTCTATCTTGGACTATCTGGATGGGGAAAGTACAGCCCACTTTGAAGCAGTCAAGTCCATGCTGGACAGTTTGGGGATTGCTTACACCATTGATACCAACATGGTACGCGGTCTGGACTACTACAACCACACTATTTTCGAGTTTATGACAGAGGTGGGTGGCAATGACCTGACCATCTGTGCTGGTGGTCGCTACGACGGCCTGGTGTTTTATTTCGGTGGGCCAGAAACCGCTGGTTTTGGCTTTGGTATGGGGATTGAACGCCTCATTCTTGTCCTTGAAAAGCAAGGTATTGAGCTTCCTCTTGACACCCAGTTAGATGTCTACATCGCAGTTTTAGGTCAGGAGGCCAATGACGGAGCGCTTGAGTTGGTTCAAGCCATCCGCAAGCAAGGGTTCCGAGCAGAGCGCGACTATCTGGACCGCAAGCTCAAGGCCCAGTTTAAGTCGGCAGATGTCTTTGGAGCCAAGGCCATCATTACCCTAGGTGGTAGCGAAATCGAATCAGGACAGGTGGTGGTTAAAAATAACCAGACAAGAAGTCAAGTTGAAACAAGCTTGGAAACACTTAAAACAGATTTTGCAAGTATTTTAGAAGCATTGGAGAAGCAGTAGCCTAAGGCACTGCTTTTTTCTGTTCAAAAAACAGATTGAAAAGACAGAGTGGATTTGATATACTAATAGTAAGCGCTATCATTTGTGAGAATTCAAAAAAGTCTTGTGAAATCCAAGAATTCAGCAAAATCTCTTTCACAAACTAGGACTGAAAACCCTAAAACAAAAGGAATCTTGCAGCAAATTTCACAAGAAACTGGAAAAATTTGTGAAATTTTTAACAAACTCTTTACAAATCCAAGAAGATGGTGTAGAATATATTTGTGAAAAAGTTAACAAAGGAAGTTGACTAGAAAAAAGAACATTTTGGAGGAATCCCAATGGCTGATAAAAAAGTAGTATCACCAGAAGAAAAACTAGCTGAAGCTCGCACTCACGTTGATGAGTTGGTGCAAAAAGGTCTCGTTGCTCTCGAAGAGTTCCGTCTTCTTGATCAAGAACAAGTTGACTACATCGTTGCGAAAGCGTCAGTAGCTGCCTTGGATCAACACGGTGTCTTGGCCATGCATGCCCATGAAGAAACTGGCCGTGGCGTCTTTGAAGATAAGGCGACTAAAAACCTCTTCGCCTGCGAACACGTTGTTAACAACATGCGCGGTGTGAAAACTGTTGGCGTGATTGAAGACGACGAAGTAACTGGTTTGACCTTGATTGCTGAGCCAGTGGGTGTTATCTGTGGGGTTACTCCAACAACCAACCCAACTTCAACAGCCATCTTCAAATCATTGATTGCTCTTAAAACGCGTAACCCAATCGTCTTTGCCTTCCACCCATCTGCACAAGAATCATCAGCACACGCAGCCCGCGTTGTCTATGAAGCAGCTGT
This sequence comes from Streptococcus sp. 29896, assembly GCF_032594915.1. Taxonomy (NCBI): domain Bacteria; kingdom Bacillati; phylum Bacillota; class Bacilli; order Lactobacillales; family Streptococcaceae; genus Streptococcus; species Streptococcus suivaginalis. The sequence continues at coordinate 250,757 of NZ_CP118733.1, forward strand.
AGCAGCAGGTGCGCCTGAAAACTGTATCCAATGGATTACAAAACCATCTATGGAAGCAACTTCAGAGTTGATGAAGCACGATGGTATCGCAACAATTCTTGCGACAGGTGGTAACGCAATGGTGCGTGCAGCTTACTCTTGTGGCAAACCAGCCCTTGGGGTAGGTGCAGGTAACGTACCAGCTTATGTGGAAAAATCAGCAAACATCCGTCAAGCAGCTCATGATATCGTTATGTCTAAGTCATTTGACAATGGTATGGTCTGCGCATCTGAGCAAGCTGTTATTGTGGACAAGGACATCTATGATGAATTTGTAGAAGAATTCAAGTCTTACCACACTTATTTTGTGAATAAGAAAGAAAAAGCTCTTCTGGAAGAATTCTGCTTCGGCGTGAAAGCTAACAGCAAAAACTGTGCAGAAGGCAAATTGAATGCTGATATCGTTGGTAAACCAGCAGCATGGATTGCAGAACAAGCTGGCTTTAAAGTACCAGAAGGTACCAACATCTTGGCAGCAGAAGTAGCTGAAATCGGTGAAAAAGAGCCATTGACACGTGAAAAATTGTCACCAGTTATCGCTGTCTTGAAAGTAGAAGGCCGTGAAGAAGGTCTGGAAGCAGCACGTCAAATGGTTGAATTCCACGGTCTTGGACACTCAGCTGCTATCCACACAGCTGACGAAGATTTGGCTAAAGAATTCGGTACACGCGTAAAAGCTATCCGTGTTATCTGGAACTCACCATCAACCTTCGGTGGTATCGGTGATGTTTACAACGCCTTCCTTCCATCTCTTACTTTGGGATGTGGTTCTTACGGACGCAACTCAGTGAGTGACAACGTAAGTGCCCTTAACTTGCTCAACATCAAGAAAGTAGGAAGACGGAGAAATAATATGCAATGGTTTAAAGTCCCATCAAAAATTTACTTTGAACGTGACTCCATTCAATACTTGCAAGTAATGGCAAATGTTGAGAAAGTCATGATCGTAGCCGATGAAGTCGTTGTGAAACTTGGATTTGTTCAACGTGTAATTGAACAATTGCAACTTCGCTCAAACAAAGTGATGTACACCGTCTTCTCAGATATTGAACCAGATCCAGACATCACAACAGTTGAACGCGGTGCAGAAGCAATGAAAGCCTTCAAACCAGACACAATCATCGCAATCGGTGGTGGTTCTGTAATGGATGCTGCGAAAATCATGTGGCTCTTCTACGAGCAACCACAAGTTGACTTCCGTGACCTTGTTCAAAAATTCATGGACATCCGCAAACGTGCCTTCAAATTCCCAGAATTGGGTGAAAAAGCTAAGTATGTTGGTATCCCAACTACATCTGGTACTGGTTCAGAAGTTACGCCATTTGCCGTTATTTCTGATAAGAAAAACAACCGTAAATACCCACTTGCTGACTACTCATTGACACCAACCATTGCCATCGTTGACCCAGCATTTGTTATGAGTGTGCCAGACTTTGTAGCAGCAGATACAGGTATGGACGTCTTGACCCACGCGACAGAAGCTTACGTTTCTACTGTTGCCAACGACTACACAGACGGTTTGGCACTTCAAGCTATCAAGTTGGTCTTTGAAAACCTTGAAAAATCTGTAAAAGAAGCAGATTGGGAATCTCGTGAGAAAATGCATAACGCATCAACAATGGCAGGTATGGCCTTCGCCAACGCCTTCCTAGGTATTTCTCACTCAATGGCCCACAAACTTGGTGGACGTTTCCACACTGTTCACGGCCGTACCAACGCTATCTTGCTTCCATACGTTATCCGTTACAACGGTACTCGTCCAGCTAAGACCGCTACATGGCCTAAGTACAACTACTACCGTGCAGATGAGAAGTATCAAGACATCGCGAAAATGCTTGGACTTCCAGCTTCAACACCAGAAGAAGGTGTAGCATCTTACGCGAAAGCAGTTTATGAACTCGGCGAACGCTTGGGTATCAAGATGAACTTGAAAGACCAAGGTGTTGATGAGAAAGAACTCAAAGCACACTCTCGTGAATTGGCACTTCTTGCTTATGAAGACCAATGTACACCTGCTAACCCTCGCCTCGCAATGGTTGACCATATGCAAGAAATCATCGAAGATGCTTACTATGGTTACAAAGAGCGTCCAGGTCGTATCAAATAATTTAGGCAGTCAAAAAAATCTCCTTCAATGAAGGAGATTTTTTATGTTGCCTCTTGCGGGCTAAGTTGAATGGTAAGAAGAGCTGGTTGTTGGGGATCTAAGCTATCAAAGATAGAAAGGTTCCATAGGTTGATTTGGAGAGTGCCTGCTTCTAACTGATAGCCAACAGGGTATTGAACCAACCAGCCACCAAGTCCATTTGTCCCAGCGATCAGGGCAGTGTGATTGCCTTGGTATTGATCTAGGATAATGGCGGAATCAGATAAGAGTTGGCTTTGGTCGATTCGTGCGGAAAATGTTTCTGTCTGTTCAGGGTTATGGTTGTAACGAACACCTGTTTCAACACCGCCATCAGCTGCGATGGTGACTTGAATAAAGTCTGCTTGCTCGCTTTTTCCAACCCAGGTACCGACACAGGTGAAAATGTTATAAATTTGTAAAAAAAATAAAGCATTTTTTTGAATGAGGTAAAGGGTTTTTGATTATATCTTGGGAATTTTCTGTCAATTTGTGGTAGAATAGAAAAAATAGATTTTTTATGAGGGATACCATGACATTAGTATATCAATCAACACGCGATGCAAAAAATACTGTGTCGGCTAGTCAGGCGATTTTACAGGGCTTGGCGACCGACGGTGGTTTGTTTACACCGATTTCGATTCCTGCAGTTGATCTGGATTTTTCTGTTTTGAAAGACGCTTCTTATCAAGAAGTTGCCAAGCTGATTTTGTCGGCTTTCTTGGATGATTTCACGGCAGACGAGCTGGACTACTGTATCAACAATGCCTACGACAGCAAGTTTGACACGCCAGTTATTGCCCCAGTTGTCAAGCTAAAAGGTCAGTACAACTTGGAGCTCTTCCGTGGCTCAACCATTGCCTTCAAGGACATGGCTCTGTCCATCCTCCCTTACTTGATGACGACTGCGGCTAAAAAGCACGGTTTGGAGAATGAGATTGTCATCTTGACCGCGACTTCAGGCGATACAGGCAAGGCGGCCATGGCTGGTTTTGCAGACGTTCCTGGCACGCAAATCATCGTCTTCTACCCACGCGACGGGGTGTCTAAGGTCCAAGAATTGCAGATGACTACTCAGACAGGTGCTAATACCCACGTGGTGGCTATTGACGGAAACTTTGACGATGCCCAAACCAACGTCAAGCACATGTTCAATGATGAGGCCCTTCGTGCCAAGTTGGCGGCTAAGAAGCTCCAGTTTTCATCAGCCAACTCCATGAACATCGGTCGCTTGGTGCCCCAGATTGTTTATTATGTCTATGCCTACGCTCAGCTGGTTAAGACTGGTGAGATTGCGGCGGGTGACAAGGTCAACTTCACCGTTCCGACAGGCAACTTCGGCAACATCTTGGCGGCTTACTACGCTAAGCAGATCGGTCTGCCAGTTGGCAAGCTCATCTGTGCGTCCAACGACAACAATGTCTTGACCGACTTTTTCTCGACTGGCGTTTATGACAAGAACCGCACCTTCCGCGTGACCACTAGTCCGTCCATGGACATCTTGGTGTCCTCTAACTTGGAGCGGTTGATTTTCCACCTCTTTGGCAATGACGCTGCAAAAACAGCTGAGTTGATGGAAGCCTTGAACACATCTGGTCAGTATGACATTCAAGGGGCTGACGCGGATATCCTCTCTCTCTTTGCTGCCGCCTTTGCGACAGAAGAAGAAACTGCTGCGGAAATCAAGCGTGTCTATGACGAGTCAGACTACATTGAAGATCCACATACGGCTGTTGCCTCAGCTGTCTATAAACAGTATGTGGAGCAAACAGGGGACCAGACTCCGACAGTGATTGCTTCTACAGCCAGTCCATACAAGTTCCCAGTGGTTGCGGTTGAAGCGGTGACAGGCCAGTCAGGCTTGACCGACTTTGAAGCTCTTGCAAAATTGCATGAGATTTCAGGTGTAGCCCTACCACCAGCTGTGGACGGTTTGGAAACAGCACCTGTCCGCCACAATACCGTCGTTGCAGCTGCAGATATGCAGGCTGAAGTAGAGCGCTATTTGGGTGTTTAATAGAAATGAGGGGCGAAAGCCCCTTTTGAATTGGATAAATTGGATAAAGATGAAAGAAACTTACAAAGACTTGTTAAAAATCGCTCTACCAGCTATGGCGGAAAATATGCTTCAAATGGTCATGGGTATGGTGGATTCTTACTTGGTGGCCTTTCTGGGCTTGGTCGCTCTGTCAGGTGTGTCAGTTGCCAGCAATATCATGGCGATTTATCAGGCGATTTTTATTGCCTTGGCGGCTGCGGTGGCTTCGCTTTTAGCCCAGGCTGTCGGTCAAGGTGACCAGGAGAGAATCAGTAGAGCAGCTGGAGAGGCCTTGAAGTTGACAGTCTTGCTGAGTAGCATCTTGGGTTTGCTGTCTATTTTGTTCGGCCAGAGCTTGCTTGGTTTGCTGGGGACAGAGCCTGCGGTTGCCGAGGCAGGAGGGCTTTACCTGGCCATAGTCGGTGGAGGCATTGTATTCCTTGGGCTCATGACCAGCTTGGGTGCTATCTTGCGGGCGACGGGTCGGACACAGTTGCCTATGTATATCAGCCTCCTGTCTAATTTTCTCAACGCCGTTCTGTCTGCTCTTGCAGTATTTGTCTTGGATTGGGGGATTGCAGGAGTGGCAATCGGTACCGTTTTGTCCCGCTTGATTGCTTGCCTCATCCTCTGGCAATCCTTGGAGATTTCCCTACCGCCCCTAACACTTCACTTGGACCGCAAACTTATGGCTTTAGCCCTGCCTGCGACGGGCGAGCGGCTCATGATGCGGGCAGGAGACGTGGTGGTCGTGAGCTTGATTACAGGCTTGGGGACGGCGGTTTTGGCGGGCAATGCCATAGGTGAAACCCTGACGCAGTTCAACTATATGCCGGCTTTGGGGCTGGCAACGGCGACGGTCATTCTAACGGCCGAGGCCCAAGGGCAGAGCGAAAAAATCGATGCCGTTCGCAAAGCCAGTCTGGTTTTGAGCCTGATTTTCATGTACGGTGTGGCGGTGACCGTTTATCTCTTGGGTCCGCACTTGATTGGCCTCTATACGCAGGACGCGGTAGCCAGTCAGGCTAGTATGCTAGTTTTGACTTCTTCCTTGATTGGTGTGCCTTTTACGGCAGGGACCCTGATTTACACGGCTCTCTGGCAGGGCTTGGGCAATGCCAAACTGCCCTTTTATGCCACCAGTATTGGCATGTGGTGTGTGCGGATTTTAGTTGCTTACCTCCTGCTTACCTTTACAGAAGTTGGTTTTGCGGCCATTTGGATTGGGACAGTATTGGACAATGTCTTTCGTGCAGGACTTCTGGTTAGGTCTTATAGAAGAAAAAATAAACGATAATTGAAAAACCAGTACGCTCCGCACTGGTTTTTTACATAGAGAAAAAGAATAAATATCTGGAAAATGGTATAATAGAATGATTGCAAAAGGAGAGAAAAATGGAAGCAGTAGGAAAATCAACTGGAAAAATCATTTTGATGGGAGAGCATGCGGTGGTTTACGGACAAGCAGCCATTGCCATGCCTTTTTCTGCTGTTGAAATCATGGCTACCGTTCGAACCGAGGGTCAGGCCTTAGCAGTGACATGTGAGTTTTATCAAGGTTTGGTCCACCAGATGCCTAAGATATGGGAGAGTCTCAAGCATGCCATTCGCTTTTCCCTCTATCGCATTGGTGCACCGACCGATCCCGCTATTCATATCACCATCACATCCACCATTCCAGCAGAGCGGGGCATGGGGTCCAGTGCAGCGGTGGCTGTTGCGGTGGCAAGAGCCCTCTTTGCCTACTACAAAAAAGACCTGAGCGACAGCGAGCTCTGGGACATCGTCCAGTCATCGGAGAAGATTGCACATGGAAATCCCTCAGGCATTGATGCGGCGACAACCAGTGGCACCACCCCCATCTATTTCAAAAAAGACCAGCCTATCCAGCCCCTGGCCCTACACTTGGATGCCTTTTTGGTGGTGGCAGACACAGGCAAGACAGGCAACACTTTGGAAGCCATCGCGGATTTAGCGGCCCTACTTAGGGAAAAACCAGAGGTGTATGACCATATTCGAGCTTTGGGAGAGTTGACAGAGGGTGCTCGAGAAGACTTGGCTTTTAACAGGGCAGAGCTTCTAGGCCAAAAGATGAGCCAAGCCCATTGTCATCTGAAAGAACTAGGGGTGTCAGACCCTAGCCTGGACCAGTTGGTCGAGCAGGCCATGAACAAGGGAGCCTTGGGAGCCAAACTAACGGGTGGTGGCAGGGGTGGCTGCATGATTGCCTTAGCCAAAACAGAAGAAGTGGCCCAGCAGCTGGTAGCAGTTCTTTCTCAAGCTGGAGCCCGACAAACATGGATACAATACTTAGGAGAATAAGATGACACAATCAGTCGGCATTGCGCGTGCCCATACCAATATTGCTCTGATTAAATACTGGGGCAAGCGGGATAAGGAGCTCTTCCTCCCAATGAATTCCAGTCTATCCTTGACTTTGGATGCCTTTTATACCGATACAAAGGTGGTTTTTGATACAGCTTTTACAGAAGATCGGTTTATTTTAAATGGTCTCGAACAGGATGAGAAAGAAATTCGAAAAATTTCGCGTTTTTTGGATTTGTTTCGCGAATATATAGGTGAAGATCGTTTTGCGGTTGTTGAGAGTCTCAACTTCGTTCCAACAGCAGCTGGTTTGGCCAGTTCGGCTTCTGCCTTTGCGGCGCTAGCTTTGGCGACAGCCACGGCCTTGAATATCGACTTGTCTCGTCAGGCTCTCTCGAGCTTTGCTCGCCGGGGTTCAGGGTCTAGTACTCGGAGTCTGTTTGGGGGCTTTGTTGAGTGGGATATGGGGACTTGTTCCGAGGATTCGCTTGCTCGTCCGATTGATGAGGCGGACTGGGATATCGGTATGCTCGTCATTGCAGTTGATAAAGCCAAGAAAAAAGTGGCTAGTCGAGAGGGGATGGACCTGACGGTGGCGACTTCTCCTTTCTATCAGGCTTGGGTAGAGACTGCAGCCCAGGATTTAGCAGCGATCAAGGAAGCAATCGCTGAGCGAGATTTCGAGAAATTGGGTCGGTTGACCGAGCACAATGGGATGAAGATGCATGCGACAACCCTGTCTGCCAACCCACCTTTTACCTATTGGTCTGCAGCGAGTGTGCGGGCTCAGGAAGCTGTACGTCAGGTGCGGGAGGAATCAGGTCTTGCTGCCTACATGACCATGGATGCAGGTCCGAATGTAAAAGTGCTCTGTCGTGCCAGTCAGATGGAAGAACTGAAGAGAGAACTGAGTGTCTTGTTGCCGGAGTTTCAGTTGATAGAAAGTTTGCCAGGCCAGGGAGCTAGCCAGTTGACAGAAGAAGAGTGGCAGCAGTCTCACAGTCGCTTCCAGAAAGAGGTTGGTTATGAAGGTTGAGGTCGCTGTTCCTGGAAAACTATTCATAGCGGGAGAATATGCCATTGTACAGCCAGGGCAACTGGCGCTCGTAGCGGGTGTCAATCGTTTTTTGACGGTTGGTCTGGAACCTGTTTTGGAGGGGCAAGAAGGAACCATCTGGTCCGAGCAAGATCCTGAAACTGTGTTGACCTGGCGACTGGAAGAGGGGCAAGTTTGGGTGTCCCAGCCAGAAGTCTATCCTTTGATTACAACTGCCTTGCAACTGGTCCTTGACTATGGTCGAGCAATTGGTTGCCAGCTTTCTAGTCCTTTTCATTTGAAGATTACTTCTGACTTGGATGATAGAGAGACAGGTCGGAAGTATGGTCTAGGCTCCTCGGGTGCCTTGACCGTAGGACTTGTTAGAGCGTTATTGCGTTATATCAAACTAGAAGAGAAGGATTTACTTGTTTTTAAGTTGGCCGCTTTGGTACAGACCAGATTGGAAATGAAAGGGTCCTTTGGGGATTTGGCGGCTTCGAGTTTTGCAGGCTTGGTTGCTTATCAGTCTGTGGATCGGTCTTGGTTGACAGAAGAAGCGAGTCGGCAAAGTCTTCATTCGTTACTGGAATCCGACTGGAAGGATTTGGACATCCAGCGATTAGAATTGCCAGCAGATGTGCAGTTTATGGCGGCATGGACTGGGACAGTTGCCTCGACAGATGCTTCCTTGGACCGTGTCCAAAAAGCAAGTGGGCAGTGGTCACAAGCTGGATATGATGGTTTCTTACGAGATAGTTTAGCCTGTGTAAAAGGCTTGATTCATGCCTGTAAATCGGATGATCGCTCTGCCTTTTTGCAAGGAATTCGTGAGAATCGTCGCCTCTTAAAGGAGGCTTCAGCTGTCCTTGGAGTCGAGATCGAGACTCTTGCTCTTAAAACTCTGATTGACAGAGCAGAGGAAGTTGGCGCTGTGGCCAAGACATCAGGAGCAGGTGGTGGTGATTGTGGGATTGCTTTTGCAGGCTCTGTGACCATTGCAAACAAAGTCAAAAAAAATTGGCTGGCAGCGGGCTTATTGCCGCTGGATATAGAAATGTGTGAGGTAAACAAGCGTGATGATGTATCAGCAAGAATTTGGGAGTGATCGAAAGGACCAACATGTTGGACTGGCTAGTCTCCAATACAAAGAAGAGTCGCCGAGTGATTTGACAGAGACACGCTTTGTTCATCAGTCCTTGCCGGAGCTGTCCCTGGATCAGGTGGATGTGAGGACTTGTTTTGCAGGTTTTGAACTAGCCTATCCATTTTACATCAATGCAATGACAGGTGGGAGTGCTAAGACCGGAGAAATCAATCGTTCCTTGGGTATTTTGGCGCATTATACAGGTGTTCCGGTTGCGGCTGGCTCCTTGAGTGCGGCTATGAAGGATCCGAATGTATTGGATACTTTTTCGGTCTTGCGCAAGGAAAATCCTAAGGGATTAATTTTTGCCAACCTAGGTGCCCATCATGGTTTGGATAATGCCAAGCGAGCAGTTGCTGCCTTGGAGGCTAATGCTTTGCAAATCCATGTCAATGCTCCTCAAGAGATTGTAATGCCAGAAGGTGATCGGGATTTTTCCATGTGGTTGAAAAATATCGAAACCTTGGTGAGGGAATTAGAGGTGCCTGTGATTGTCAAGGAAGTCGGTTTTGGTATGAGTCGGGAGACCATTTCACAGCTGCTGTCTGTCGGTGTCAAAACGATTGATATTTCTGGGACTGGTGGCACAGATTTTGCCAAGATTGAAAATGCAAGGCGCAGTCAGAATAAACTGGATTTTCTGGAGGGGTGGGGACAATCTACCTTGGTATCTACGCTGGAAGCTCTTGAAGCAAGAGGACAGAAGGAATTGTCGATTTTGGCATCAGGAGGTGTCAAAACCTCTCTTGATATCGTCAAACTCTTGGCGGTTGGTGCCGATGCTGTTGGGATGTCAAACCGCATTCTCCAATTGGTGAAAGATGGAGATGGTGAACATCTTCAAGCTGCCTACCTAGAACTGGACAAGATGAAGGAAGAAATTCGGGCCATTGTTGGTATGCTTGGCGCCAAAAACCTGACTGAACTACGCACTAAAGATCTGATTTTGGCTCCAAAGGTCCAAAACTGGTGTGAGGCACGTGGGATTGACTGGAAAGCCTATGCCAATCGGTCACGAGGGTTAAAATAAACTGGACAGGCATGACCGTGACCTATTACAAGAAACAGCAGGGGTTGTAATAGAAAGCGGTCAGCGATCAATAGAGGCGCTGAAAAGTCTACACTCGAAAAAAGAGGCTGGGCAAAAACTAAAAAAATTCCCCTCTGATAAAAATTTTAACAATCAAAAACAGCTTAGAATCAACGTTTCTGACAACGTAACTCTAAGCTGTTTTCTATTTTTAAGACTTTCTGTCCAGCCTCTTTTGTCAGGAAGTGGTTTCTAGGTCGCTGCCAATTGGCCTGCTTGTAGCTGATACATACGGTGGTAGTGACCCTTGAGAGCTAGGAGTTGTTCGTGGTTTCCAGACTCGATGATTTTTCCCTTGTCCAAGACATAGATGCAGTCGGCATCTTGAATGGTGGATAAGCGGTGGGCGATGGCAATGGTTGTCCGTCCTTTTCGCATTTTTTCCAGAGAAGTCTGTACTGTCTGCTCAGTCTCAGAATCGATATTGGCAGTCGCCTCATCTAAGATGAGAATCTTGGGCTTGCTAGCCATGGTGCGTGCAAAGGCCAGCAGTTGCCGTTGACCTGTCGAAAAAGCACTACCCCGCTCGGTGACAAGGTGATTGTATGTGTTAGGAAGTTTCTCGATAAAGGGAGCAGCATCCACAAAGCGAGCTGCTTCCTCAATCTCCTCTTGAGAAATCTCCTGATACATCTGGATATTGGAAGCAATGGTTCCGTGGAAGAGGAAGGGATCCTGCAGGACCAAGCCAATTGCTGACCGCAATTCCTCTTGTGAAAAACTGCGGATATCCTGACCGTCGATGAGAATTCGTCCAGATTGGAACTCATAGAAGCGCATAAAGACATTGATGATTGAGGATTTTCCAGACCCAGTGGCACCTACAAAGGCAATGGTCTGCCCCTGTCTCACTTCAAAAGAAACCTTGTCCAGAATCTGCCGCTTGCCGTCATAGGAAAAGCAGACATCCTCAAAGACAATATGCCCCTTGTCAATCTTGGCCCCTCGGTCAACCTGTAGCGGCTCCTCTATGGTCTGGTCCATGAGTGTAAAAACTCGTCCGGCAGACACCATAGAGGTTTGGAGGGTGGAAAAATGCTGCGTGACATCCAGTAAGGGATCGAAAAGCCGATTGACATACTGGATGAAAGCGTAGATAAGACCAGCAGAAATTCCAGCTTGTGACCAATCCAAACCAAAGTAGGTCATGAGAAGAGCATAGGCCAAAATCTTAACAAGTGATAGGGCAGGACGGAGAAAGAGACTGTCCAAGGCCATGGAACGACTGGCATAGTCCAGATGTTCTTGGTTGATAGCCTCAAACTCTTCCTTTAGCCTCTCCTCCTGAGAAAAGGCCTGGATAATCCGAATCCCTTCAATGCTCTCTGCCAGTTTGCTGTTAATGGCACTCAACAGACTTCTGATCTTGGCAACAATGGGAGCTGACCGCTTCCGATACTGATCAACCAGGACGAAAATTACGGGCAGGAAGAGGACAATCAGACTGGTTAATTTCCAATCTAACGCAAACATGGTCGAAAGCGTGGTAATGATAATAAAGAGAGCGGAGATAAAACTGGATAAAATTCCCGAAAACATCTCTGAAATGCTCTCGGTATCGTTGGTAATTCGAGAGACGATAGAACCACTAGGGGTTTGGTCAAAGTAAGCCATTCCCATCTTTTCCATTCTCCCAAAAGCATCCCGTCGAATGTCTCTGACAATGCTATAGGAAACCTTAGCAAACCAGAGATTTCCAAAATACTGGAGCAACATTTGAAGCAGGTAGAGAGCAAAGTAGGCGGCTAGAATAGCCACAGCTGTTTCAGAAATTGAAGAAGTATAGTGGTCGATAAAGAAAGAAGCCAGAAGGGGGATCAAACTACGAACAAGAGTTGTCAGCAACAAAAAGCTGAGGGCAAGGATTGTCAGCAGCCGATAGGGCTTCAGATAGGACAGGAGTCGCCAGAAAACACTGGTTTGTTTGGTCTTAGTCACGATCGCTTTTCTCACTTTCTAACTGCTGCATCATATAGGTATCGTAATACCAGCCTTTTTCATCCAATAGGTCTTGGTGACGACCTCGTTCTACGATTTTCCCGTCTTCAAGGACCAAAATCAAATCCGCATGGACAATGGCTGACAGACGGTGGGCGGTGATAATGGTCGTCTTGCCCAGCCGTTCTTGCTTAATGGTTTCAAGAATAGCATGTTCTGTCTTTGCATCCACTGCCGAGAGCGAATCATCCAAGAGTAGAATATCTGGATTGAGAATCATAGCACGAGCCATAGCCAACCGTTGCTTTTGTCCACCAGACAGGGAAATGCCCTTTTCACCAACCATGGTGTCAAATCGATCCGGCATATCCTGAATATCCTCATAGACATGGACAGCCCGAGCAGCCTGCTCCACCTGTTCTAGAGACAGATCTGGATTGCCAAAGCGGATATTTTCAGCAACGCTGGTCGCAAAAAGGAACTGGTCTTGGGGGACATAGCCCATCAACTGCCGTAGGTCAGCGAGCTTGTAGTTCTTGATATTTTCCTGATTGAGCAAGATCTGCCCCGTGGTCACATCGTATTCACGCATCAGGAGCTTGAGCAGGCTGGTCTTCCCAGAGCCTGTTGGCCCCACCAGACCGATTGTCTGTCCCTGCTCGATGCAAAAGGCAATGTCTTGCAGAACTGACAGGTTATCATAGGCAAACTCGGAAATTTCATAAACAATCTGCCCATTGCTGGGTGCAGGTAGCGGTTGGTCTGTTTCAACCACCTCTGAGGAAATAGTGAGGAGGCTCTGGATACGATTGTAGGACACGTCACCACGCTGGCTCATATTGACCAAGAAACCGATTGCCATGAGAGGCCAGACCAGGAGGTCTAAGTAGGTCATGAAGGTAACTAATTGTCCAAGACTGACCAGACCTTGCGAGATGAATCGGGAGCCGACCAGCAAGGTTAGCAGGTAGGACAGGCCGATGAAGAAGAGGACAGCAGGGTTGAATAGGGCATCGTACCGCATGGTTTTGATATTCTGCAAGAAGGCAGCTTGATTGACCGCCTGAAAGGCAGCTGTTTCTTGCTCTTGGTAGCCGAAGGATTTGGTGACTTTGATACCTGAAACAGCTTCCTGGACCTTGTTGTTGAGTTCTGAAAAGGCAGCCTGTGAAGCCTTGAAGTTTTCATGGGTTTGACGGCCTAAAAAATTAGTAGTGAGTGTCATGAAGGGTAGGGGCAGGATTGCCACCAGGGTCATCTGCCAGGAAATGCTCAAACTCATCGTAATTAAGGTAACCAAGGCTGTGACCGTTGCATCGACAAAGGACATGACACCACCACCAGCTAGTCGGGTTAAGGCATTGATATCATTGGTCGCATGGGCCATTAGGTCCCCAGTCCTGTGCTGTTGGAAAAAGGAAGGAGATAGGTGCATGAAGTGTTCAAACAGGCGAGCCCTCATGATTTTGCCCAGTTGATAGGATGTTGCTAGGATATTCATCCTCCAGACATAGCGGAGACCGTACATAGCAAAGGCTGACAAGACCAGTCCGCCGATGCCAAGAAAGAGCTGGCTATCCGTCAACTTGCCACTGGCAATCTGATCGATCAATTGCCCCATGATAAAAGCTGGGAACAAGTTGAGCACGCTGACTAGGCAAAGGGATAGAATACCAATCAGGTAGGCCTTCTTTTCCAGGAAGAAGAACCACCATAATTGCTTGATGATTTTCATAGATGTCCTTTCTGAACAAAAGAAAGGTTGGCAGCTTGTTACCACCAACATTAGTAAAATTCCTTGACACTAGTGTATCATAGACTGGTAGAAATAGAAAGTTTGTTACTTCAAACAGTAGTCAAACATGGCTGTGACTTGCAAGAAGAACAAGTAAACGATAAATACGTATAATAGGGGTAGAAACTAGACGATTTCTACCTTTTTCTGCATATTTATGATAAAATAAATGAAAATTTAGAAGAGGTGTTCAGATGAAAGCTATTGTTACAGTTGTCGGTAAGGACAAGTCAGGAATTGTTGCTGGTGTTGCGACTAAGATTGCGGAGTTGGGACTCAATATTGATGACATTTCCCAGACTGTTTTGGATGAGTATTTTACCATGATGGCGGTGGTGTCATCAGATGAGAAGAAAGATTTCACGCAACTTCGTGCGGAATTGGATGCCTTTGGTCAAAATTTGAACGTGAAAATCAACATTCAAAGTGCGGCGATTTTTGATGCCATGCACAACTTGTAAGGAGAGCGGTCATGGATATTAGACAGGTTAGAGAAACCATTGAGATGATCGAGGAGCAACACTTCGATATTCGGACCATTACCATGGGGATTTCCCTTTTGGACTGTATCGATTCGGATATTGATAAGGCTGCTGAGAAAGTTTACACCAAAATTGTGACCAAGGCTAAGAACTTGGTAGCGGTCGGTGATGAGATTGCGGCGGAATTAGGAATTCCCATTGTCAACAAGCGGGTGTCGGTAACGCCTATTGCTTTGATTGGTGCGGCGACAGATGCCACGGATTATCTTCCCTTAGCTCATGCCTTGGACAAGGCGGCTCATGAGATCGGCATCGATTTTATCGGAGGTTTTTCAGCTCTAGTTCAAAAGGGTTACCAAAAAGGTGATGAAATCCTTATCAACTCTATACCGCAGGCATTGGCCCAAACAACCAAAGTCTGCTCGTCGGTCAATATCGGCTCGACCAAGACGGGTATCAATATGACAGCTGTGCGGGACATGGGGCGGATCATCAAGGAGACGGCGGAAGCTTCTGACATGGGGGCGGCTAAACTTGTAGTCTTTGCCAATGCGGTCGAGGACAATCCCTTTATGGCGGGTGCCTTCCATGGTGTCGGTGAGGCGGATGTGGTCATCAACGTCGGCGTATCTGGACCTGGTGTGGTCAAGCGTGCCCTTGAAAAAGTACGTGGTGAGAGCTTTGATGTGGTGGCGGAAACGGTTAAGAAGACCGCCTTCAAGATTACTCGTATCGGTCAGTTGGTCGGCAATATGGCCAGTGAACGCCTGGGTGTCAAGTTCGGTATCGTGGACCTGTCCCTTGCTCCAACGCCAGCCGTTGGCGATTCAGTAGCACGGGTTTTGGAGGAAATGGGCTTAGAAACCGTTGGTACGCACGGAACGACTGCTGCCCTTGCTCTGCTCAATGACGCAGTCAAAAAGGGTGGAGTCATGGCCTGCAACCAGGTCGGTGGCTTGTCAGGTGCCTTTATCCCTGTGTCTGAGGACGAGGGCATGATTGCGGCGGTGCAAAATGGCTCGCTTAACCTTGAAAAATTGGAAGCCATGACGGCCATCTGTTCTGTTGGTTTGGACATGATTGCCATTCCAGAAACAACGCCTGCTGAAACCATTGCAGCTATGATTGCGGATGAGGCAGCGATTGGGGTTATCAACCAGAAAACGACTGCGGTCCGCATTATTCCACTTGGAAAAGAAGGGGATATGATTGAATTCGGCGGACTTTTGGGAACAGCTCCTGTCATGAAGGTCAATCAGGCTTCGTCTGTGGACTTTATCAACCGTGGTGGACAAATTCCAGCACCGATTCATAGCTTTAAGAACTAAAAAACGTAAACCGATTGCGACAAGCAGTCGGTTTTTTGCTATACTTAATAGTAAGAAAAGACAAGGAGAACACTATGGCAGATGTAAGATTATATATTTCTCGACATGGGAAAACCATGTTTAATACCATCGGGCGCGTGCAGGGCTGGTGTGATACACCGCTGACCAAGGCTGGTGAGGAAGGGATTCGTGAATTGGGCTTGGGGCTCAAGGATGCGGGCATTGATTTTAAACTAGCCGTATCCAGTGACCTGGGGCGGACCGTTCAGACCATGACCATCGCCCAGCGTGAGTTGGGAATTTTAGGAAAAATCCCATATTACCAAGACAAGCGTATCCGTGAATGGTGCTTTGGTAGTTTCGAAGGTATGTATGATGCCGAGCTTTTCCAAGGTGTCCTGCCTCGTTTGAAAGGGACAGTTGATGCGACAGGCATGTCCTTTGCGGAAATCGCAGCAGGTATCCAAGAAGCAGACACCGCTGGCTGGGCGGAATCATGGGAAGTTTTGAGCAATCGTATCCTGACAGGGTTTGAGGCTATCGCCCAAGACTTGGAAAAGCAGGGCGGCGGCAATGCCCTTGTGGTCAGTCATGGTATGACCATTGCAACCCTAGCCCATCTGTTGGAGCCAGAGCGTGGAGCCAATGTCTTCCTGGATAACGGCTCAATTACCGTCCTCAAATACGAAAATGGCAAGCTTTTAATTGAAGCAGTTGGGGATTTGTCCTACCGCAAACGTGGGGCAGAATTGATTGCTCAAGGGGAATAAGATATAAAATCAGGGAGTTTTCTCTGATTTTTTTCTTGGCAATCTACCATTCTAGGTCCTCAGACTGATTTTTAGCACTCTAGGTAAAAGAGTGCTAATTTTTTGTCTTTTTCTCTTGACAATCCATTTTTTCGGCGTATAATGGGAGTATAAAGTTTAGCACTCATCGTTATAGAGTGCTAAAAATATAAAAATCAACACTGTTCATGAAAGGAGCGGAGATGATTACCCAACGTCAAAATGATATTTTGAATCTGATTGTTGAATTGTTTACGCGCCATCATGAGCCAGTTGGTTCTAAGGCCTTGCAGGAGATGATTGCTTCTAGTTCGGCTACCATTCGCAATGATATGGCTAAGCTAGAGCAGTTGGGCTTGCTAGAAAAGGCTCACACGTCAAGTGGTCGAATGCCCAGTCGGGCTGGTTTTCAATACTTTGTCAACCACTCGCTCAACTTGGAACACATCAATGAAGAAGATGTTTATCAGGTGGTCAAGGCCTTCGACTTTGAAGCCTTCAAGCTGGAAGATATCTTGGAGCGGGCAAGTCAGGTCTTGGCAGATTTGACAGGCTACACTTCGGTCATCTTAGATGTGGAGCCGACCAGTCAGCAGTTGACTTCCTTTGACATCGTGCAGCTCAGTAGCCACGATGCTCTGGCAGTCTTGACCTTGGACCAGTCCAAACCTGTCACTGTTCAGTTTGCCATTCCCAAGAACTTTTTGACTAGGGACTTGGAAGTGCTCAAACGCCTGGTGGATGAACGCTTCGTTGACCAGACGGTCTTGGCAATCCACTACAAGCTGCGGACGGAGATTCCCCAGGTGGTGCAGCGTTACTTTACCACGACGGACAATGTCTTGGATCTGATGGACTACATCTTTTCCAATCTCTTCCAAGAATCAGTCTTTATCAGTGGAAAGGTTGCTTCGCTGACCTATGGCAATCTCGCCACCTATCAGCTCTTGGATAGCCCACAGCTATTAGCCCCAGAGTTGCGGCAAGGCTTGGCGCCAAACCAGCAGACCAGCATTTCTGTGGCGGAACATAGGGATCCTGCCCTAGCGGATGTGACAGTTATTCATCATCGCTTTCCAATCCCCTATCGGGGCATGGCCCAGATGAGTTTGCTTGGTCCTGTTGACATGGACTACCGTAGGCAGATGAGTTTAATCAACATCATCAGCCGCGTCCTATTTATGAAATTAACCGATTATTACCGATACTTAAGTAGTAATCATTATGAGGTAAATTAAGATGTGAGGGCGTGAAGGAAACGATTGAAAAATAGGAGATTGACGCGGTGTCATCAGACACAAGGAAATCTATCTTTTTTCTGAGTTTCTAGCCCGAACTCAATTTATTATTTGTCAAAGTAATAATAGAAAATGAAGAGGTGAACAACTTGTCAGAAGAAATCAAAAACGAAGAAATCGTAGAAGAGGTTGAAGCAACAGAAGAAGTTGTCGAAGCTCCTGAAAAATCAGAGTTGGATTTGGCAAACGAGCGTGCAGAGGAATTTGAAAACAAGTACCTCCGTGCCCACGCTGAAATGCAAAATATCCAACGCCGTGCCAACGAGGAACGCCAAACCATTCAGCGTTACCGTTCGCAAGACTTGGCCAAGAAAATCTTGCCGAGCTTGGATAACTTGGAGCGTGCCCTTCAAGTCGAAGGTCTGACAGAAGATGTCAAAAAAGGCTTAGAAATGGTACAGGAAAGCTTGATTCAAGCCCTCAAAGAAGAAGGGGTGGAAGAAGTCGCAACAGATGTCTTTGACCCAAACCTTCACATGGCCATTCAAACTGTTCCAGCCACAGGCGACTGCCCAGCAGAACACATCGCACAAGTCTTCCAAAAAGGCTACAAGTTGCATGAACGCTTGCTGAGACCGGCTATGGTAGTCGTATCAGAATAACTTAGTCTTCCAGTTTATCTTTTATTACTTCGTTAACTCGCCTTGCCGTACTCCAGTACTGTCTTCGGCTCGTTGCCTAGTACTAAAAGCAAACTGAAACACTAAGGTCGCTCTGCTATTTCCGAAAAAAGAAAACTTGACCGAAATGTCGTTAAACTACTTGAAATAAGAAAATGCGAGTTAATGACTCGCAAAATCTGCACTACTTAAGAAGAGTGTATCAAATAAAAGAAAATTAAATTTTTGAAAGGATTTGAACCCGAACGAAATGCTCGGAAAATAGATAAACCGCCTTGCATTCATCGAATGCTATGTTGGTTTCCTAATTTTCAGTCGCATTTTCGGCGTTCTTGGTATCATTATTATGTCTAAAATTATCGGTATTGACTTAGGTACAACAAACTCAGCAGTTGCAGTTCTTGAAGGAACTGAATCAAAAATCATCGCAAACCCAGAAGGAAACCGCACAACTCCGTCTGTTGTGTCTTTCAAAAATGGTGAAATCATCGTTGGTGACGCGGCAAAACGCCAAGCAGTAACCAACCCAGATACGATCATCTCTATCAAATCAAAAATGGGAACTTCTGAAAAAGTTTCAGCAAACGGCAAAGAATACACACCACAAGAAATCTCAGCAATGATCCTTCAATACTTGAAAGGCTACGCTGAAGAATACCTTGGTGAAAAAGTAACCAAGGCTGTTATTACTGTTCCTGCTTACTTCAACGATGCACAACGTCAAGCAACCAAAGACGCTGGTAAAATCGCTGGTCTTGAAGTAGAACGTATCGTCAATGAACCAACTGCAGCAGCCCTTGCTTACGGTTTGGACAAGACTGACAAAGACGAGAAAATCCTGGTATTCGACCTTGGTGGAGGTACTTTCGACGTATCTATCCTTGAACTTGGTGACGGTGTCTTTGATGTACTTGCAACAGCAGGTGACAACAAGCTCGGCGGTGACGATTTTGACCAAAAGATTATCGACCACATGGTAGCTGAATTCAAGAAAGAAAATGGCATCGACTTGTCAGCTGACAAAATGGCCCTTCAACGTTTGAAAGATGCAGCTGAAAAAGCTAAGAAAGACTTGTCAGGCGTGACATCAACTCAAATCAGCTTGCCGTTCATCACTGCAGGTGCAGCAGGTCCGCTTCACTTGGAAATGACATTGACTCGTGCGAAATTTGACGAATTGACTTACGACCTTGTAGAACGTACAAAAATTCCTGTTCGTCAAGCCCTATCAGATGCAGGCCTCAGCTTGTCAGAAATTGACGAAGTCATCCTTGTCGGTGGTTCAACTCGCATCCCAGCCGTTGTAGAAGCTGTAAAAGCTGAAACAGGTAAAGAGCCAAACAAATCTGTAAACCCTGACGAAGTGGTTGCTATGGGTGCGGCAATCCAAGGTGGTGTCATCACTGGTGATGTCAAAGACGTTGTCCTTCTTGATGTAACACCATTGTCACTTGGTATCGAAACAATGGGTGGTGTATTTACAAAACTCATCGACCGTAACACAACTATCCCAACTTCTAAATCACAAGTCTTCTCAACTGCGGCAGACAACCAGCCAGCTGTTGATATCCACGTGCTTCAAGGTGAGCGTCCAATGGCAGCGGACAACAAGACTCTTGGTCGCTTCCAATTGACTGACATCCCTGCAGCACCTCGTGGTATTCCACAAATCGAAGTAACATTCGACATCGACAAGAACGGTATCGTTTCTGTAAAAGCCAAAGACCTTGGTACGCAAAAAGAGCAAACCATCGTTATCCAGTCTAACTCAGGTTTGACAGACGAAGAAATCGACCGCATGATGAAAGATGCAGAAGCAAACGCTGAAGCAGACAAGAAACGTAAGGAAGAAGTTGACCTTCGTAACGATGTTGACCAAGCAATCTTTGCGACAGAGAAAACGCTGAAAGAAACTGAAGGCAAAGGCTTCGACGCAGAACGCGACCAAGCCCAAGTAGCTCTTGACGAGTTGAAAGCAGCCCAAGAAGCAAACAACTTGGACGACATGAAGGCTAAACTTGAAAACCTCAACGAAAAAGCCCAAGCCCTTGCAGTGAAACTCTATGAACAAGCCGCAGCAGCACAACAAGCAGCCGCAGGCCAAGAAGGTGCTCAAACAGCTAACAACGCAGGCGATGATGTAGTAGACGGCGAGTTTACTGAGAAGTAAGTCAAGATGTGAGAGCGTTAAAAGAACGACAGAAAAATAGGAACTTGACGCTGAATGCTTGCATTCAAGGAAAGTTATCTTTTTTCCGAAGTTCTTAGCTCGAACTCAGTTCTCATCTTCTCGAGAATAGAAATCATTCGTCAATAAAATTTCCGATCACAGAGGTTGCAACCCAGCCTCTGTTTTTGGGTAAATACCCTTCTAACTTTTACAGAATTGAATACTCCTACGACTCTGTGAAAAAGTCAAAAAGTCTGGGGATAGACTTTTTGAGGAATACCTGTCGCTTATTGTTTTTGTGCGACAGGGCTGAAAGTGTCTGCTGGACACTTTCACTCCCTATTTTCACTTTGTCTAACTTTTACAGAAAGGAAAGTGTTCGCAATCGAACCCGGGCTACTTTCTAAATTTTAAAGAAAGGAATACAAGTTCGGTAATTCGAACACAGGCTAAAAACCTAGTGAAAAAGATAAACTTCCTAGTGTGTTTTACACACTGCGTCAGTTTCCTATTTTCACTTTTCTCAAACCATGTATAGAAAGGAAAGTGTTCGTAACTGAACACGGGCTACGGACTGTGCCAAAAAGATAGTTTTTCCTAGGACGGTGACGTCCAGCGTCAAAACTCCTATTTTGGCTGTATCCGCTTAACGCCCTTAGTATCTTATATGAACAACACAGAATTTTACGATCGTCTGGGCGTTTCTAAGAGCGCTTCGCCAGACGAGATTAAGAAGGCTTATCGGAAGCTTTCGAAGAAATACCATCCAGATATTAACAAGGATCCGGGTGCGGAGGATAAATACAAGGAGGTCCAAGAGGCTTATGAAACCTTGAGCGATCCGCAAAAACGGTCTGCCTATGACCAGTATGGTCCTGCTGGAGCAAACGGTGGCTTCGGCGGAGGAGCAGGTGGTTTTGGTGGTTTCGACGGAGCGGGCTTCGGCGGCTTTGAAGATATCTTCTCTAGCTTCTTTGGTGGGGGTGGTGCGACCCGTAATCCCAATGCACCTCGTCAAGGTGATGATCTCCAATACCGTGTCAACCTCAAGTTTGAAGAAGCGATTTTTGGTGTGGAGCGTGAAGTGTCCTATAATCGTGAGGCCACCTGTCGGACCTGTACGGGTTCGGGTGCCAAACCTGGAACTAGTCCTGTAACCTGTGGTCGCTGTCATGGTTCTGGAGTGATCAATGTGGACACACAAACACCACTTGGTACCATGCGCCGTCAAATGACCTGTGATGTCTGTCATGGTCGTGGAAAACAAATCAAAGACCCATGTACAACCTGTCATGGAACAGGTCATGAAAAACAAGCCCATACGGTAACAGTCAAGGTTCCAGCTGGTGTCGAGACTGGTCAGCGCATTCGATTGGCTGGTCAGGGCGAGGCTGGCTTCAATGGTGGTCCGTATGGAGATCTCTATGTGGTGGTACAAGTCCAAGCATCGGACAAGTTTGAACGTGACGGGACAACTATTCATTACAAGTTGAGTTTGAACTTTGTACAGGCAGCCTTGGGTGACACCGTTCATGTCCCAACTGTTCATGGCGATGTTGATTTGGTCATTCCAGAAGGGACGCAGACTGGTAAAACCTTCCGACTTAAAGGAAAAGGTGCACCAAGTGTTCGTGGTGGAGTAATTGGTGATCAATATGTCACAGTAAATGTCGTCACTCCGACAGGTTTGAACGATCGCCAACGTGCAGCTCTTAAAGAATTTGCATCTGCTGGAAATATTGATGTTAAACCTCATAAAAAAGGCTTTTTTGACAAGGTAAAAGATGCTTTTGATGAGCTCTAAGCAGATAAAAAGACTGGTTTTTGAACTGCCCCCAAAAAGTTGGACAAATAATTATTGAAAGGATTTAGTTCTGTATTGGACAGGACTAAGTCCTTTTAATTTTGCTTTTATTCGTTTGTTGTTGTAGTAAAAAATATAATCTGTAATAGCTTCTTCAAGCTCATCAAGTGATTGATAAGATGTCTCGAGTCCATAAAACATTTCAGATTTGAGAATGCCAAAGAAAGACTCCATCATCCCATTATCTGGGCTATTCCCTTTGCGGGACATGGATGGTCGAATGCCTTTGGTTTCCAAAAAGTAATGGTAAGACTGGTGCTGGTATTGCCAACCTTGATCGCTGTGGAGAATAGTCCCACTGTATAAATCTGCTGGAAAAGCCTTCGCAAGCATGGTTTGAACCTGTTTCAAGTCAGGTGACCGAGACAGGGTAAAATCAATAATCTCACTATTATAGCCGTCAAGAACAGGCGATAAGTAGAGTTTCCCTTCAGGCAAAGCAAACTCCGTCACATCGGTATAACATTTTTCATAAGGCTTAGATCCCTCAAACTGACGTTTAATCAGATTATCAGCCTTCTTACCCAACTCACCTTTGTAAGAAGCATACTTGCGCTTACGACGAATACGAGCCGCTAAGCCCATGACTGTCATCAAGCGCTGCACCTTTTTGTGGTTGATGAAGAAACCTCGATTTCTGAGTTCTAAATAAATCCGACGATAGCCGTAATTACCTTTATGGTCATCATAAATGGCTTGAATTTCAGCCTTAATGGCTTTGTTCTTGTCGGGTTTATCCAGTTGCTTGACTTGATAATAATAAGTTGAGCGAGGCATTTTAGCTGTCGCAAGTAGGAGGTCTAGTCGGAATCCTCCTTGGACCATATCTCTAATTGTTTCTGCTGTTCGCGCACTAGTGTTTCGTCCCTCAAGCGAAGTTCTCTCAACTTTTTTAGGAAGGCCACCTCAGTTCGAAGACGTTCATTTTCCTCTTGAAGGCGCTCTAATTCCGTCATCTCTTCCCAGGTTTTCTTGCGTTTACGTCCCATCTTGCTCGGTCTCCCTCTTGGTTTTTCAAGAATAGTATACCCGTTTTTCTTGTATTGTGCTATCCAATTGGGAAGCATTCCTCGATTTGGCAAGGCATAATCAAGGGAAACTGAGAGTTGAGAACACCCATGAATCAAGACCTTATCCATTATTTCTTGCTTTAATTCAGGTGAATAATACCTATTTTTACCTTTTTCAACGCTTTCCACGCCATATCGATCCATGAGTTTTATCATGTATGTGAGATTGGCAATAGTGACCTTGTATATCTGGCTAAGGTTGACCCACGACACGCCACTCTTTCTCAGCTCATATATTTCTAGTTTATCTTCATAACTTAATTTCATAAGAAAAACACCCCAATCGTTAGATTTTGTGTCTAACTTTTGGGGTGCAGTTCATTTTCCAGTCTTTTTTTTGCCCATAAAAAAGTAGATCAGTTTTTTTCGATAGCTATAAATAAATGTGATACAATAAAAAATAGAAAAAAGAGGTCGAGGTTTGGCATGAAATCGTGGGTTGAGAATGTGGCCATAAAAAAATACGAAGATCGGTCTGGCTTGACAGGTTTGAAACAGGGACCACTGGTGTGGACCGAGGTCTTTTTGCGCGAAGTCAATCGTCAGTCCAATACAGGGATTTTACATTTTTGGCCCATGGACCAAACGGTCATTCTGGGGATGATGGACAGTCAGGTGGCCCAGCTGGACAAGGGCTTGGCCAGTATTGGTCAGGCGGGCTACAGTCCTATTATTCGGAGTTTGGGCGGTTTGGCAGTTGTTGCGGATGAAGGGATTTTAAATGTCACTCTGATCTTGCCCAATCCTGCTGGTCACAAGGTTGATTTGCGGGAGTCTTATCAGGTCATGGTGGATTTGATTGCCCAGGCGCTTTCGGATTTTCCTTTCAAGGTGGTCAGTGGTGAGGTGGCCACTTCCTACTGTCCTGGGACCTACGACCTTAGTATCAAGGGGCGGAAGTTTGCTGGATTGGCTCAGCGGATTTACCAAGAGGCCATTGCCATCTCTGCCTATATCAGTGTATCAGGCAATCAAGTCAAACGAGGGCAAGTGGTGGCTGATTTTTATGCAGCAAGTTTTGCTCCGCAAGAAGTATCGGACCGATTTCCGCAAGTAAATCCGGATTCGATGGCCAATCTGTCAGACTTGGTCGGTCAGGATGTGACGGTGGAGGATATGAAAACACGAATTGAGCGTGTCTTGATTGAAAACGGAGCTTTTCTGACCACCTTTTATCCCTCGTCAGACAATATGGCTGATTTTATGGCGCTGGGAAAGACCATCAAGCAGTCTATGGAAAAATATGGTATCTAGGAGGAAATATGGAAACCTATCAAGCACTATTTGAAGCTCTGCCATTGCACCAAACCGTCCTAGCCAATCGTTTTGTCCTGTCGCCCATGGTGACCAATTCCTCCACAGCAGATGGCTTGGTGACCCAGGATGATTTGAGCTATGCGGAGCGGCGAGCGGATGCGGCTCCTCTGCAAATCACAGGGGCGGCTTATGTGGATCCCAAGGGACAATTGTTCGAGTTTGGCTTTAGCGTGGCCAAGGATGAGGATGTTGCTGGTTTGCGAAAACTAGCCCAGGTCATGCAGTCCAAGGGGGCAAAGGCAATCTTGCAGCTGACCCATGCTGGTCGTTTTTCCAGCCACACCCTTCAGCGGGACAAGCTGGTCTATGGTCCCAGTCCCATGAAGCTCCATGCTCCCTTTCCCCATGAGGTCAAGGAGTTGACCATAGCAGAGCTGGAAGAGCTGGTGGAGGCCTATGGGCAGGCGACGCGGCGGGCTATAGAGGCGGGTTTTGCAGGGGTGGAGATTTCTTCTGCCCAGCGTTTGCTGATTCAGACCTTCTTTTCGACTTTTTCCAATCAGCGTCAGGACCGCTATGGCTGTCAAAATTTGGAAAATCGTTCCCGTTTTGGTTTAGAAGTCTTACGGAAGGTTCAGGAAGTGATTGACCAGTTGGCTCCAGCTGACTTTATTCTCGGTTTTCGGGCAACACCTGAAGAAACAAGAGGAACCAGTATCGGCTATTCTATCGAGGAATTTTTACAGTTTATGGACATGGCTTTGGAGGTTGCAAGGATTGACTACCTAGCCATTGCTTCATGGGGGCATGATGTCTTTCGCAATCAGGTTCGAGGAGCTGGGCGCCATCAGGGGCGCTTGGTCAATCAGGTGGTTCACGAGGCCTTAAAGGATAGGCTGGTGGTTATGGCGACAGGGGGGATCAATTCGGCGAAGAAGGCTATTGAGGCCTTGGAGCATGCGGATATGGTTGGTCTATCAACACCATTTATCACCGATCCTGAGTTTGCCCACAAGATTGCGGCCGGCAAGCCAGAAGACATCCAATTGCGGATTAAGCCAGAAGACCTGTCTAATCTGGCTATTCCCCAGGCCTCTTTCAAGGATATTGTTCCCTTGATGGACTATGGTGAGTCGTTGCCGAGGGAGTCGCGAGAGGTTTTCCGTAGCTTAGAAAAACACTACGAGGAGGAAAGGTATGAAAATTAGTCTCTTGGACTATGGGCTTTTGGATGAGGGGCGGACCTATCAGGAGGCCTGGCAGGATAGTTTGGCGCTGGTGCAGGCGGCGGATCGCTTGGGCTACCATCGGTTTTGGTTGGCGGAGCACCACAATGTCCATGCCCTGACCATCGGCAGTCCCGAGGTCGTGATTCCTTACTTGGCCAGTCAGACCCAGCGGATCCATCTGGGTTCGGGCGGCATCATGGGCTTGCATTATTCGCCTTATAAAATAGCAGAGTTGGCAGCCAGTTTGGAAACTCTTTTTCCAGGTCGGGTGGACATCGGCTTGGGAAATTCTACTGGCACGGCTCTGGTTAAAGAGCACATGCGTAGCCAGTTTCAACCCAGTCAATTTGACCAATGGGTCCGGCAGTTTACAGGATATCTGACAGGAAATGATGAAGCCATTGGGCTGTCGCCCAAGCTAGCAAGCTACCCAGAAATTTTCACCTTGGGGATGGGTGGGCAATCCATGGCCTTGTCTGCTAAGGAGGGCTTGGGCTATGTCTTTGGTAGCTTCCCTTACATTCCCCATGATCCTGTGGAAACAGCTGGAAAATTGGCTCAGGATTACCGTAGGGATTTTCAGCCGTCAGACATCATGGCGCAACCGCATTTTGCCCTGGCCCTCTTTGTCGTGATTGCGGAAACTAGTCAGGAGGCAGAAAATCTGGCAAAATCGCTGGACATTTGGATGTTGGGCAAGCAAGATTTTAATGAGTTTACCCATTTCCCAAGTCTAGCCACCTATCAGACCTATGAGCTGACGGAGCAGGATAGGGAAAGAATTGCCCAGCACCGCAGTCGGATGATTATTGGTAATCCGGCAGAAGTTAAGGAGCAGCTTGAAAGATTGGTTGCAGCTTGTCAGCCAGACGAACTCCTCTTTATACCCTTGGTTTCAGGGATTGACAACCGCTTGAAAACTATCGAATTATTAGCACGAATTGTAGAAAGTGAGACACTATGAAAAAAATTGCCAACTACCTCTGGGTAGAAAAAGAAGATGCTATTTACACTATCCGCATGACCGCAGAGTTGCAGGATGATGTCGGTACACTTGGTTTTGTTATTTTTTCCGACAAGGAAGTCTTGGAAGTCAATGATGAGATTCTCAATCTAGAAGCCTCAAAAACAGTTATGGCTATCCTGACCCCTATTGCAGGTCGGGTGGTAGAGCGCAATACGGCTGCTCTGGAACAACCAACCCTGCTCAATTCGGAAAAACCAGAGGAAAACTGGTTGATTCGCTTGACCGATGTGTCTGAAGAAGCCTTTTTAGCACTTGAAGATGCCTAAGGAAGAGCTACTGGGCTTGCTGACGGCTATGATTGCCATCTTGCAGGCAGAGAAGGGTGAGTCGCAGTCGGCGGAGCTAAAATTGGCTAGTCTTGAAGAGGCTCTTCCGATTTGGAGAGCTTTGGTCAATCAACGGCCAGCGGGACCGATTGGGGCGGACTATCTGGCAGCGGAGGCGGCCTTTCTAGCCGCCTATCATGAGGAACATATTCAGGATGTGTCAGTCTGTCAGCCGACGAGCGACCCTCAGATTTTTCTCTATCCAGGAGATTTGTGTCATTTGCAGGTTGATGCAGTGGTCAACGCAGCCAATAGTCAGATGCTGGGCTGTTTTATCCCCAACCACGCCTGTCTGGACAATGCCCTCCATACCTTTGCAGGTTTGGAGTTACGCCAGTTTTGTGCCAAGAAAATGGAAGAACAAGGTCTTTCAGCAGCAGTTGGCAAGGTCATGGTGACACCTGGTTTTCACCTGCCAGCTGGTTTGGTGTTTCACACTGTGGGGCCCTTTATCTCAGAAGGCAAGCCAGTTTCACCTATTCGAAAAGGACTCTTGGAGCAGTGCTACCTGTCCTGTTTAGAGGAGGCCAAGGCGCGTGGTCTTAAAGTAATCGCCTTTCCAGCCCTATCAACAGGGGAATTTGGCTATCCCAAGGACCAGGCGGCAGAAGTTGCCGTTAGAACGGTCCGTAAGTGGCTGGCAGCAACAGCCTATCCCCTAAAGGTCATTTTTTCGACCTATACGATGGAAGACCAGGGCTACTATACAGCCTTACTGGGAGAAAAGGAGGATGTCCATGTGGCAGACGCTTAAACAAGAAGAAAAAACTCAGGCGGAGCAGCTTGCTGGCTTGCTTGCTGAAGCTGATGCGGTGGTGGTGGGCATTGGAGCAGGCATGTCTGCGGCGGATGGTTTTACCTACATCGGTCCTCGCTTCGAAGCTGCCTTTCCAGATTTCATCGCCAAGTACGGCTTTTTGGATATGTTGCAGGCCAGCCTCTTTGACTTTGAAAGCACGGAGGAATACTGGGCCTTTCAGAGTCGCTTTGTCGCTCTCAATTACCTGGACCAACCTGTCGGCGCCTCCTATATTCATTTGCGGGAGATTTTAGAAACCAAGCCCTATCATATCATCACCACCAATGCAGACAATGCCTTTTGGGTGGCTGACTACGATAGGAATAAGGTTTTCCACATTCAAGGGGAATACGGTCTCTGGCAATGCAGTCGTCATTGCCATGACCAGACCTATCGAGATGATGACCTCATTCGCCGCATGATAGCAGAGCAGGTGAACATGAAGATTCCCTATGATCTGATTCCGCGTTGTCCAGTCTGTGATGCCCCTTTTGAAATCAACAAACGCAATGCAGAAAAGGGTATGGTCGAATCACCAGATTTCTTTGCCCAAAAAGCCCGCTACGATGTCTTTTTAGAAAGCCATCAAACAGGCAAGGTCCTCTATCTGGAAATCGGGATTGGCTTTACCACGCCTCAATTTATCAAGACCCCTTTCCAGACACGGGTCCAGCAAAATCCTCAGGCCCTTTATGTCTGTCTCAATCAAAAACATTATCGCCTGCCCCTGCCTATCAGGGAACGGAGTTTAACCCTAGCAGAGGACAGTGCCCAATTATTAAAAGAAACCCATAGGATTTATTTTAAAGGAGATACCCCATGTACCTAATCGAACCAATCCGCAACGGTCAATATGTCAGCGATGGAGCAGTTGCTCTAGCTATGCAGGTCTATGTTCAGCAAAATGTCTTCTTGGATGACGACATTCTCTTCCCTTACTACTGTGACCCCAAGGTAGAAATCGGCAAGTTCCAAAATGCCTTGATCGAAATCAATGAAGACTACCTCAAAGAGAACAATATTCTCTTAGTTCGTCGAGATACGGGTGGCGGTGCCATCTATGTGGACAAGGGTTCTGTCAATGTCTGCTACTTGATTCAAGACAATGGCATTTTCGGAGATTTCAAACGTGCCTACCAGCCTGCCATCAAGGCCCTGCATGAGCTAGGAGCTGTTGAGGTAGAGCAAACAGGACGCAATGACCTGGTGATTGAAGGAAAAAAGGTGTCAGGTGCAGCCATGACCATCAGCAATAACCGTGTCTATGGTGGCTACTCTCTCCTTTTGGATATTGACGAAGAAGCCATGTCCAAGGTCCTCAATCCCAATAAGAAAAAGATTGAATCAAAAGGCATCAAGTCTGTCAAAAGCCGTGTGGGGACCATCCGTCCTTACTTGGCAGAAGAATACCAGTCTGTCACAACAGAGGAATTTAAGAACCTCATCACTTGCAAGTTATTGGGTATTGAGTCCATCGACCAGGCAAAGCGCTATGTCTTGACTGAGGAAGATTGGGCAGCCATTGACAAGTTGGTGGCAGATAAGTACAAGAACTGGGAGTGGAACTACGGCAATTCGCCACAGTATAGCTACCACCGTGATGGTCGTTTTGCTGGGGGAACTGTGGATATTCACCTCGAAGTTGAAAAAGGCCGCATTGCCAAATGCCGTATTTACGGAGATTTCTTTGCCAAGGGTAATATTGACGAAGTCGAAAACAAGTTAATCGGCACACGTTTACTGGAAGAAGACCTTCAAGCAGCCTTGGCGGATTTGGACATGGCACATTATTTTGGTAAGATTAGTGCGGAAGAGCTGGTTGGCCTGATACTGAGTGAAGGATAAGATAGAAATAGAGGTTCCTATGGAATGGAAAGATGCGACAGCCATGGCTCAGGCTGTCAATCAAAAACAAGTTTCTGCTAAGGAATTGGTGCAAGAAACCATTGACAGGATTGAAAAGCTCAATCCCGCCCTTAATGCGGTTGTCAGCAAGCAATATGATGAAGCTCTGAAAGAAGCGGAGAAAGAAGACTATCTGGGCAAGCCATTTGCAGGAGTTCCTTTCTTGCTGAAGGATTTGGGGCAAAATGAAAAGGGGCAGCCCTCTTCTGCCGGTTCTCGCCTGTTTGCTGGTCGCCCAGCAGGCCATACCGATACCTATGTCCAACGCTTGAAGGACTTGGGCTTCATCATTGTCGGTCGGACCAACACACCAGAATTCGGCTTCAAAAATATCTCAGATGCCAGCCTGCATGGTCCTGTCAATCTTCCCTTAGACCCCAGTCGCAATGCTGGTGGATCAAGTGGTGGTGCAGCCGCAGCACTGGCTTCAGGCATGGTCTCTATTGCTGCTGCATCGGATGGTGGTGGCTCTATTCGTATCCCAGCCTCCTTCAATGGCTTGATTGGACTCAAAACCAGTCGTGGTCGGATTCCGGTTGGACCTAAGTCTTATCGTGGCTGGCAGGGGGCATCTGTCAATTTTGCTCTGACCAAGTCTGTCCGAGACACCCAGCGTCTGCTCTATCATTTCCAGGACTATCAGTTGGAAGCTCCCTTTCCCCTTGCCAATCTGAGCGAGGAGGAGGTGTTTGGAAAATTATCTCGCCCCCTAAAAATCGCCTACTACACCAAGTCTCCAGTAGGGAGCAAGGTTAGTCCTGAAGCGGTAGAAGCGGTTCAAAAAGCCTGTCATCACTTGGTTGATTTGGGGCATGAAGTAGTGGAATTGTCGGAATATCCTCTGGATGGAGTGGCCCTGATGAAATCCTTCTACCTGATGAACAGCGTGGACACTGCCCAGATGTTTGACGACATCGAAGCAGCTTTTGGGCGCCAGATGACCTTGGAAGACATGGAAGTCATGTCTTGGGCTATTTACCAAAGCGGGCAAACCATTCCAGCCAAATTGCACTCCAAGGCCCTATTGGACTGGGACCAGTTTGGAGCCAGCATGGCGCGTTTCCATGAGGATTACGACTTGCTCCTGACACCGACGGTGGCTGATGTAGCGCCCAAGCATGGGCAATTTGACCTACCAGCAGATTTGCTGGACCGCCTCAAGCACACCCAGAACTATTCCATGGAAGGGCAGCAGGATCTGATCTGGCAAATGTTTGAGGACAGCCTAGCCCTGACTCCCTTTACGCAGCAGGCCAATATTTGTGGTCAGCCAGCCATTTCTCTGCCAACTTATGTGCGGGCTGACGGTTTGCCAATCGGCATCCAATTGACAGCAGCCAAGGGACGAGAGGATTTACTCTTGCAGTTGGCAGACCAAATGGAAGCAGCAGGTTTACTCAACTTGTAAGGGAATTCATTTTTCAGATAAAATACTTGCCAAATAGAAAGGTATATGTTACCCTTTTAATGTTAGTAATGTAACAAAAAAAGGAGATTTGTTTTTATGTTGAAAAAGTTGCTGACATCAGTTCTCTTGGTGTCTTCATTTGCCCTCGTTGCTTGCTCGAACACAAGCACAAGTTCTACGACAGAGTCTTCATCTGCAACCCAAACTCAATGGGAAAAGATTGAAGAAGCTGGTGTTTTGAAAGTTGCAACACCGGGTACTCTTTTCCCAACTTCATACTACAACGATGAAAATGAGTTGGTTGGTTATGAAATCGAAATGATGAACGAGATCGGTGAGCGTCTTGGCATCGAAATCGAGTACCAAGAAATTGGTGTCGCAGAAGCATTTACAGCTGTTGATAGCGGTAAGGTTGACGTTGCAGTAAACAACTTTGACATGACAGCAGAACGTTTGGAGAAATACAACTTCTCTACACCTTACAAATATTCAGTAGGTGGTTATATCGTTCGTGAAGATGGTACATCAGGACTTGAAGCCGCTGATTTGAGCGACTGGACTGGTAAGAAAGCTGGTGGTGGTGCTGGTACTCAGTACATGAAGATTGCTCAAAAATTAGGAGCAGAGCCAGTAATCTATGACAATGTAACCAATGATGTCTATCTACGTGATGTATCAACTGGCCGTACAGACTTCATTCCAAACGATTACTATACACAAGTGATGGCCATTGCATGGGCAAAAGCAAACTTCCCAGATATCAAAGTGAAAATGGGAGATGCGAAGTACAACCCAACTGAGCAAGGTATTGTCATGAGCAAGGCTGATACAAGTTTGAAAGAAAAATTGGACCAAGCCATTACTGAAATGAAAGAAGACGGAACGCTTTTGGCGATTTCTGAGAAATATTACGGTGGCCAAGATTTGACGCAACCAATCGAAGGTGCAGAAGATCTTCCAGTCATCGATACTTCAGATGTAGAATAAGCGCATCTGATGTCAGGTCTTGTCAGTAGGAGGACGATTGGCAAGGCCAGTTCCAGAGAGAGTTCTGGGAAAAACGGTGAAAGCCCAGCTAGGGGCTTTTACTTTGATAAGGAGATAGGATGAACATCAATTGGCAGGCAGTTTTTAATATTTCTATTGCCGCAGAGGCAATTCCGAAAATCATAGAGGGTCTTCCCTACACCCTAGCCCTGTCTTTAGTCGGATTTGCACTTGGAACCTTTTGTGGTTTCTTTGTGGCTCTGATGCGCATGTCCAAGTTCCCCCCCCTACGTTGGTTAGCCATGACACATATTTCTCTGATGAGGGGAATCCCGCTCATGGTATTGCTATTTTTTATCTATTTTGGTCTGCCCTTTATGGGCTTGCAGCTAGATGCTATAACAGCATCTATCATCGCTTTTACATCCATGTCTAGTGCCTACATTTCTGAAATTATTCGTGCATCACTTTCAGCAATTGATAAGGGACAATGGGAAGCTGCTCGGTCGCTGGGGCTGAAAACACCAGTCATCTACCGTCGGATTATTATCCCTCAAGCCTTTCGAATTGCTCTCCCCCCATTGAGTAATGTTCTCTTAGATATGGTAAAAAGTACCTCTCTGACAGCTATGATTACGGTGCCAGAGATTTTCAATAAGGCCAAGATAGTCGGCGGAGCCAAGTCTGATTACATGACAGTTTATATCTGTGTTGCCCTTATTTATTGGGTCATCTGTACTCTTTATGCATTTGGTCAGCTGAAGCTAGAAAAACGCTTGGCGACCTACTAAAAAAGAAAAAGCCCTAGGCTTTTTCTTTTTTAGTTGTCTTCATGGACATATTCCAAAATATCCCCTGGCTGGCAGTCTAGGATTCGGCAGATGCTTATCAGGGTATTGAAACGAATACCTTTTGCCTTGCCTGTCTTGAGAATGGACAAATTAGCTTCGGTGATGCCGACTTGCTCTGCCAAGTCCTTGGAAGTCATTTGTCGGTCTTTGAGGACCTTGTCTAGGTTTACGCGAATCATTTCCATATCAGATAAACTCGCTGTTCTCGGTTTCAAGTTGTTGCCCCTTTTGTACTAAGGTCCAGACAAAATAAGTCAGGAAGATAAAGAGAGCATTGAGGATAAAGTCTGACCAACGCAGATTGAGGAAGTTGTTTGGTCCAACAGCATTTGTCAAGGCGATCAAGCTGGTTAGGCAAAATTGTCCAGCAGTCAAGACGAGCAAACTGATGAAGAGTTTCTGATACAGTTTCAGACTAGCTGAAGCGAAATAATCTTCTTCCAGAAGCAATTTACATAACTTTTGAATCAAGTGGGCAATGTGACTGAGTGCTACTAAGACAACTAGAATCAATCCAGTCGCTAGCAGAATGAGCCAGATACCAATCTGGTCAATGGGTTTATTAAAGGAGTATTCCCAAGAGTCTATCGCAAAGGAGTCGCCTCCAAGACCAGCCAATGTAAAGATGGTATAAAGAGCAATCGTGAAATAGAAGAAATAGCGAACACAACCAGCTAATAGTCCAGCTGTTTTGAGTAGATTGGTTTTCATAGCAAACCTCCGATTATTATTGTTTTATGATAATATTATCTGTGAAATTATTATAAAACAATAATTTTTGAAATGCAAGCGTTTTTTTAAAAAAAAAGAATAATAAGAAAACCGCCAAGTAGCTGGCGGCTTACTGCTATTTAAAATACAAGAGTCTCAACCCATTCAAAATCACCAAAATCGTTGATCCTTCGTGGCCTACCACACCGAGTGGGAGGTTGATAGACTGGAAGAGGTTGGAGATGATAAGAAGGGCAATGACAGATAGAGCAAAGATGATATTTTGCTTGATGATGCCCCGCATTTTCTTAGACAGACGGATGGAGTAAGGAATTCTCGTCAGGTCTTCCATGAGTACGATGTCAGCTGACTCCATAGCGATGTCCGTTCCGCTTCCCATAGCATAGCTGACATTGGCTTGAGCCAGGGCGGGAGCATCGTTGATACCGTCGCCTACCATACCGACAGACGCAAATTCGGTTTGCAGTTTTTGGATAACAGCAGCTTTGTCCGTAGGCAGGCAGTTGGCAATCACACGGTCAATACCGACCTTACTCGCCACATAACGAGCAGTCTTTTCTTGGTCGCCCGTCAGGAGAATTGGCGTCACGCCCATCTCTTTCAACTGAGAAATCAGCTGCTTGCTCTCTGGCTTCAAACTATCTTCCACCATGAAAATCGCTGCCAGCAGATCATTTTGGCTGACATAGACCAGGGTTTTTCCAGTGCTTTCCGCCTCATCGATCTGTGCCAGCAAGTCAGCAGACAGGGGACTCACCAGGCTGTCCACCACAAAGCCCGCCTTACCGATTTTCCAGCTGTCGCCCTGATAACCTGCCACCAAGCCTTTTCCGGTCACGTCTTCTAGGCTTTGGAAGGCAATAGCAGAGCTATCAGCTGTATAAGTCATCAGAGCCTGAGCGATTGGATGGCTTGATTGTTTTTCAACTGCCTGAACAACCTGCTTGATAAGTTTTTCATCGCCAAGATAGGTTGCTCCTACAACCTCAGGTTTACCAATGGTCAGGGTACCGGTCTTGTCAAAGACGATTGCCTCTAAATTGGCGATGTTATCCGCAATGTCGCCTCCTTTGATAATCATGCCCTTGCGTGCCGCACGGCTGATGGCAGAAAGTGTCGCCGGTGAAGAAGAAGCCACAAGCGCACATGGAGAAGCAATGGTCAAGAGAATCATGCCACGGTAGAAGGCAGTCAACCAGTCCCAACCCAGAGCAAAATGAGCAAAGAGGATAAAGAGCGGCACCACCACCAAAACAACCTTGACATAGGTATCTTCCATATTTTCAATGAAAGTCGCTGTTTTTGATTTGGATTCTTGGGCATTTTCAACCATCTGGACGATTTTATCGAAGAGGGCATCGCCTTTTTCAGCTGTAACTTGAACGGTCACCGTTGGACCTTGGTTGATAGTACCGCCGATAACAGCCGCACCAGCCATTTTCTCCGCAGGGAGCGGCTCGCCTGTAATCATGGATTCGTCAAAGATGGATTGGGGACTGATGAGGGTAGCATCCAGTGGGACCGTGTCACCCTTGCGGACTTGTAGGAGGTCACCGATGCGAATGTCGGCCGTATCCAAGACAGTAATATCACCATTTTCCTCGATTTTACGAGCCGTTGGAGGGGTCATGTTCATCAGAGCTGCGATAGCGTTCTTGCTTTTTTCCATGGCTAATTCTTCCAGAGTAGAAGAAAGGGAGAAGATAAAGATGAGCAGGGCTCCCTCCATCCAGTAGCCGATGAGACCAGATCCGATAGCAGCCAAAATCATAAGGAGGTCAACAGACAGGTGCTTGTCCAAAATCAGCTCAGTCAGACCTTCCTTGGCGGACTGGTAGCCACCGATGACAAAGGCTGAAATGAAGAGGATGGGTGTCCATCCCTGTCCAGTCTGAAACAGAAGGATACCCATTAGAATGAGCACCAAGCAGAGAGCGGTTGTGATGATGTGGCTGTGTTGTTTGAGGTTGGTTACGAGTGTCATAGTTTATTATTTCCTTATTTAGAATTATTATCATTTAGTTAAATTAATTATAACAGTTCTAAAAAGAATGTCAAGTCTTTTTAGAATAATTCTAAATAAGAATGTTCTGACAATTCAAAGGAAAAATAAAAAAAGCGACAAAGTCGCTTTCTAGCTATTCAGTTGACATTCGGGACAGACACCGTAAATGGACAGGACTTCTTTGGTAATCTTATAGCCAGTTTGTTCATGGGCTTCGCGCTTGAGACTTGGAATTTCCACGTCCATGAAATCGGTGATTTTTCCGCATTTTTCACAAATAACATTGAGGTGTTCATGCCCCATAAAGTCATAGTAGGTCGTTGTGTCATTTGCTCGTTTAAGTTCGGTGATAAAGCCTTCTTCCAAGAGAACCTTGAGGTTATTGTAAACCGTTGCCAAACTCATATTAGGGTAGTTGGGCAGGAGGTCCTTGTAAATCATTTCGGCACTTGGGTGGTCGTCGCTTTCGATTAGATAGGCAACGACAGCTTTTCTTGTTTCGGTAATCCGAATGCCTTTTTCTTTCAAATGCTGGATCACATGGTCAAAGCTTGTTTGATTCTCCGAGTTTAAGTGAGAATGTAGTTCCATTCCTGCCTCCTTTCTTAGTCGGTAGTGGGATACCACCATTCCATCTGTGCTGTACTCTTGCTAGATGGGGGAAGCGGTATGTATTAGAATAGTTCTAATTAGTTTCTTTCACATTATAGCCCTTTTTAGAAAAACTGTCAATCGTCGGTGGTTGAAAAACTGTGCTAGGACAGTTTGCGCTTTCTAGGCTTGTATTAGCAAGTTTGCTTGTGCTACAATCAGACCATGACACGATATAAAGCAATTATTTCCTACGACGGACATGATTTTTCTGGTTTTCAGCGCCAGCCTCATGCTCGTACAGTTCAGGAAGAAATCGAAAAAACGTTAGTAAGATTGAATAGTGGCCAGCCAGTAACCGTTCATGGTGCGGGTCGGACAGATGCAGGTGTACACGCCTACGGTCAGGTCATTCATTTTGACTTGGCTGGCAGTAGAGATGCTGAGAAGCTCCGCTTTGCCCTGGATACCCAAACACCTGAAGATATTGATGTGGTCCAGGTGGAGCAGGTGGCGGATGATTTTCATTGCCGCTATGCCAAGCACAGCAAGACCTATGAGTTTTTGGTGGACATTGGCCGACCCAAGAATCCCATGATGCGGCACTATGCGACTTTCTATCCCTATGATTTGGACTTGGGCTTGATAGAAGAAGCTATACAGGACCTGGTGGGGACCCATGATTTCACAGGCTTTACAGCATCGGGGACTTCAGTCGAGGACAAGGTGCGGACCATTACGGCGGCGACAATGGAGTACGACCAGCGGCGCCAGTTCTTGATTTTTACCTTTTCAGGTAACGGCTTTTTGTACAAGCAGGTGCGAAATATGGTGGGGACCCTCTTGAAAATTGGTAATGGTCGCATGCCTGTGGGGCAGATTAAGCGGATTTTGGCAGAAAAAGATCGTGGTTTGGCGGGTCCAACTGCGGCAGGCAATGGGCTCTATCTAAAGGAGATTATCTATGAAGACTAAGTATATTTTGGCGCTTTCGGGCAATGATATTTTCAGCGGTGGCGGCCTCCATGCAGACCTGACCACCTACACAGTCCATGGACTGCATGGCTTTGTGGCGGTGACCTGCTTGACAGCTATGACGGAAAAAGGTTTCGAGGTCATTCCGACAGATGCAGCGGTGTTTGCCCAGCAGCTGGCTAGTTTGAAGGATGTGCCCTTTTCAGCTATTAAGATTGGTTTGCTTCCGACGGTGGAAATAGCAGAGCAGGTCTTGGAATTTATCAAGGCTCATCAGGATATTCCAGTGGTCTTGGATCCGGTCTTGGTCTGTAAGGAAGCGCATGATACCGAGGTCAGCCAACTGAGGGATGAACTCTTGAAATTCCTTCCCTATGTCAGCATCATTACGCCAAATCTGGCAGAAGCTCAGCTATTGCTCCAAAAAGACATCCAAAGGGTAGAAGAGATGGAGCAGGCGGCGGTGGCGCTTTATGACTTGGGTGCCAAGTCGGTGGTTATCAAGGGGGGGAACCGCTTGGGAGGTTCACAGGCTGTCGATGTTTACTATGACGGACAGGAAGTGGTGGTGCTTAAGTCGCCCCTGCTTTCAGAAAACAATGTGGGGGCAGGCTGTACCTTTGCGTCCAGCATTGCCAGTCAGCTCTTGCTAGGTCAGGACTCTTTGGAGGCAGTCAAATTGTCCAAGGACTTTGTCCATGCAGCCATCTTAAAATCAGATCAATATGGGGTAATTCAGTATGAGAAATAAAAAGACGCAAGAACTAGTATTATTAGCCATTTTAACAGCCTTGACCTTGGTCTTGGCCCACTTCCATTTGCCAACCCTATCGGGTTTTGTGACACTTTTGGATGTTGGGGTGTATTTTACAGCCTTTTACTTGGGTAAGAAAGAAGGAGCCATTGTTGGCGGACTGTCAGGTCTTCTGATTGATTTCTTGTTGGGCTATCCCCAGTGGGCTTTCTTTAGCTTGCTTTTCCACGGTGCTCAGGGTTATTTTGCAGGATGGAAAGGGAAAAGTCGTTATCTTGGGCTTGCTCTAGCGAGTATTAGCATGGTTGGAGGTTATTATCTAGCTTCTCGACTTTATTTTAATGACCTGAAAGCCATTGAAAGTGTTCTAAGCAATACCTTGCAAAACACAGTTGGTTTGGTACTAGGTTATATCTTGGCTCAGGCAATAGAAAGAATTGGTGCAGTAAATCATGTCATTAAAGGAAATTAAAGACCAAACTAAGCAAGCTGTCGAAGAGATTT
Organism: Streptococcus sp. 29896; assembly: GCF_032594915.1. Lineage (NCBI taxonomy): Bacteria > Bacillati > Bacillota > Bacilli > Lactobacillales > Streptococcaceae > Streptococcus > Streptococcus suivaginalis. The sequence goes on from NZ_CP118733.1 coordinate 289,260, forward strand.
TAGAACTCAGCAATCTTCAAAAGGGTCAGATTTTTGTGCTAGGTTTGTCTTCTAGTGAGGTCATTGGTGGGCATATTGGCAAAAATTCCAGTCTGGAAGTTGGAGAGGCTGTTGTCGAAACCATTCTGGATATTTTGACTCCCAAGGGCATTTACCTAGCTGTCCAAGGCTGTGAACATCTCAATCGTGCCTTGGTAGTGGAGCGGGAATTGGCTATCCAGAAAGATTTGGAAATGGTCAATGTCCTGCCCACCCTTCATGCAGGAGGCTCGGGACAGTTGGCAGCCTTCAAGTATATGAAGGATCCCGTCGAAGTGGAATTTATCACGGCTCAGGCTGGTGTAGACATCGGTGATACGGCGATTGGTATGCACATCAAGCACGTCCAAGTGCCAATTAGACCGAGCTTGCGTGAGATCGGCCAGGCCCATGTCACCGCCCTTGCCAGCCGTCCCAAGCTGATCGGCGGAGCACGTGCGGCCTATCAGGAAGATCAGATACGGAAAAATTAGTCACAACCAAGCGGTTGTGATTTTTTTGAATACAAAATCCTTGCCAAGTAGATTTCTTTATGTTAAACTTGTTCTTGTGGTTGATACAAGTTCAAAGAGAGGATTTCCATGGATACCAAATTTTCAGTAGCATTGCATATCTTGACCATGATTAGCGAGAGTAGTGACGTCATGACGTCGCAGGCCTTGGCAACCAGCGTCGGTACCAATGCCAGTTATATCCGCAAGGTCATCGCTCTCTTGAAGAATGCAGGCATCATCCAGTCCCAGCAGGGCAAGGCTGGCTATGAGTTGAGCAAGGATCCGGCGGACATCAGTCTCCTGGACATCTACTATGCCACCCAGGAAGTCACGCATATCCAGCTCTTTCAGCAGCACCAACACGCCAATCAAGCCTGCCCAGTTGGTCGGCACATTGCAGGAGCTGTCCAGCCAATCTTTGCGACCATTGAGCAGGATTTACAGGATAGATTATCCCAAGAAAGCTTGGGCCAGGTCATTGCCAACTTGTATCAAGAGGCAAAAAAAACCAACTGACTTTCACAAGTCAGTTTCTATTTCGTCCAACTTAGACTTGTATCAAATACAAGTTGTTTAAAAAGGAGTAAACCATGAAAGCAGCACAACATACATTTTATAACAAAAACAATATCGTACTTAACCTAACTGACATTGCTAAACCGAACATCAAGGCAGACCAGGTCCTTGTCAAAGTGACCGCAGCAGGTGTCAATCCTCTGGACAACATGATTTCTCGTGGAGATGTCAAGATGATCGTCCCTTACAAATTGCCACAAACAGCGGGAAATGAGCTCGTTGGCTTGGTCGAAGAAGTCGGCTCAAGCGTGACTAATTTTGCAGTTGGTGACCGTGTCTTTGGTCGTCTTCCCCTCGACAATATCGGTGCCTTTGCCGAGTATGTAGCAGTTGAGGCTATAGCCCTTGCCAAAGTTCCTGCCTATCTGACAGATGTGGAAGCGGCAGCTGTTCCTCTGACTGCCCTGACCATTATGCAGGCATTGGACCTCATGGGTGCAGAGGCTGGCAAGACCATTTTCATCTCAGGTGGTACTGGTGGTGTCGGCGGGATGGCCATTCCCATTGCTAAAGCCAAGGGCTTGACGGTCATTACCAACGGTGATGGGGCAAATGCAGAGCGGGTATTGGCGCTGGGTGCTGACCAGTTTATCGACTACAAGACAGAAGATTACACCAAAACCCTCTCCCAAATCGACTATGTCCTGGACACACTTGGCGGTGCAGAAACCGAAAAACAAATGTCTATCATGAAAAAAGGTGGTCACCTGGTTTCCCTCCGTGCCATGCCAAACGGTGAATTTGCCAAACGCATGAACCTACCAAAATGGAAACAACTCCTGCTTGGTTTGGTCGGTCGTAAGTTTGATAAAATGGCTGACAGCTATGGAGTACACTACCATTTCATCTTCGTAGAAAGCAATGGTCAACAGTTACAAGAAGTAGCAGATATTTTCAGCAAACTAGAAATCAAACCGTCTGTCGACACCGTTTATCCATTTGAAGAAGTCAACGCAGCCTTGGACAAGGTAGCCAACGGTCGCTCGCGTGGAAAAACTGTCCTCAGTTTTGAATAGTAGGAGTACTTATGTCTTATATCACAACTAAAAATCAATACATTACTGTCGCTGGCAATCAGATTGCCTACCGTGAACTAGGTAAGGGTAAGTCTAAGCTACCCTTGGTCATGTTGGTCCACTTGGCCGCAACTTTGGACAACTGGGATCCCAAATTGCTAGACTTACTGGCTGAAAAAGAGCACATCATCGTCCTTGATTTGCCTGGCGTCGGAGCCAGTCAAGGCAAGGTAGCTCCTTCGATTCCAGGAATGGCAGAGCAGGCTCATGCTATTATCAAGGCCTTGGGGCATACGAAAATTAACCTGCTCGGTCTTTCTATGGGTGGTTTTATCGCCCAAGAAATCGTTCGTCTTGATAGCCAAATGGTTAACCGCTTGATTCTAGCAGGAACAGGTCCTCGTGGCGGTGTAGAAGTGGATAAGGTGACAGGAAAAACCTTCCGCTATATGCTGAAGGCTGGTCTGGAGCGTGTGGATCCAAAACGCTACATCTTCTACAACCACGATGAAGCAGGTCGACTGGAAGCTGAAAAAGTTTTGGGTCGTATGGGAGAAAGAAAAGCCGAGTATGCAGACAAGGAGATGAATGTCCCAGGATTTTTAACACAGCTGAAGGCTATCAAACGTTGGGGGAGAGATCCTCAAGAAGATATGGCTTTTATCATGCAACCAACGCTGATCGTCAACGGTGACAAGGATATGCAAGTTCCGACTGAGAACTCTTATATCATGCATGAGAAAATCAAAAACAGCCAACTGATTATCTATCCAAATGCGGGTCACGGGTCAATCTTCCAATACGCAGAAGAGTTTTCAAAAGCCTCGATTGCATTTTTGGAGGAATAGTCCCTATTACTCTTGCATATACAAGGCCTGCAAAGTCCCCAAAATCACCTTAGCCTGCTCTTGAAAGAGTTGATTGAGTTACTTGTCTTCCTTATCTTTTGTCTGTATAATAATCTAAAACGAAAGGAAATCAAATGAATATCAAGGATTTTTACTGGGTGCGAGAGCCAGAAAACTACCAGATTTCAGATAAGGAAATCAGAATCACAACCCAAGCACACACGGACTTGTGGCAGAAGACCTATTACCATTTTGTCAATGACAATGCTCCCCTGCTCTTGATGGATACGGAGGAAGAGTATTTTTCCTTCACTGTTAAGACAGATTTTTCCAATAGTCATACCCGCTTTGACCAGTGTGGTGTCGTGGTCTATCAGGATTCGGAAAACTGGATTAAGGGCTCGATTGAGTATGAAAATGAAGACTTTCAGCACTTGGGCAGTGTCGTGACCAATCACGGTTTTTCAGACTGGGCAACTCAGGAGATACCTGCTTCTGTCAATTCTATCTATTACCGTTTGAGCCGACGGGGTAGTGATTTCTGCATTGAAAACTCTAAAGATGGTGTCCATTTTGAGCAGATGCGGATTTGCCACTTACATGAAGGCGGTGGAAAAATCCATTTTGGAATCTATGCCTGCTCGCCAGAAAATTCTTCGTTTGAAGCGGTCTTTTCGGAAATGACCTTGACTGACTGCAAGTGGCTGGCCCACGACGGACAACAACCAGATTAGAAGATTAGCTTCCAGCTCTGCCATTTCCCGAAAGTCCATTATAAAATCGTTGAAATCCTTGTCATTTGTGGTATAATGAAGAGTATGCAATAAAATTTTAAGGAGAATGACAGAATGTCTGTATCATTTGAAGCAAAAGAAACAAACCGCGGCGTTTTGACTTTCACAATCGGTCAAGATGCAATCAAACCAGAATTGGACCGCGTTTTCAACAAAGTTAAGAAAGATATCAATCTTCCAGGTTTCCGTAAAGGTCACTTGCCACGTGCCGTTTTCAACCAAAAATTTGGTGAAGAAGCACTTTACCAAGATGTAGTAAATGCTCTCTTGCCAGCAGCTTATGAAGCAGCTGTTGCTGAAGCAGGTCTTGAAGTTGTTGCACAACCAAAAATCGACGTTGTATCTATGGAAAAAGGCCAAGACTGGACAATCACTGCTGAAGTTGTGACAAAACCTGAAGTAAAATTGGGTGACTACAAAAACTTGGCAGTTTCAGTAGAAGCGACTAAAGAAGTATCTGACGAAGAAGTAGATGCAAAAATCGAAGCTGCACGCAACAACTTGGCTGAATTGGTTATCAAAGAAGGCCCAGCAGCTGAAGGCGACACAGTTGTTATCGACTTTGTAGGTTCAATCGACGGCGTTGAATTTGACGGCGGTAAAGGCGAGAACTTCTCACTTGGACTTGGTTCAGGTCAATTCATCCCAGGTTTCGAAGCTCAATTGGTAGGCCACGCAGCTGGTGAAGAAGTAAACGTTGAAGTGACTTTCCCAGAAGACTACCAAGCAGCTGACCTTGCTGGTAAACCAGCCCTCTTCGTGACAAAAATCCACGAAGTAAAAGCAAAAGAAGTTCCAGCTTTGGATGACGAATTGGCAAAGGACATCGACGAAGAAGTAGAAACACTTGATGAGTTGAAAGCTAAGTACCGTAAAGAATTGGAAGCAGCAAAAGAAGTTGCCTTTGACGATGCAGTTGAATCAGCAGCTCTTGAATTGGCTGTAGAAAACGCTGAAATCGTTGAATTGCCAGAAGAAATGATCCACGAAGAAGTTCACCGTGCAATCAACGAATTCTTGGGTGGTATGCAACAACAAGGTATCTCACCAGATATGTACTTCCAAATCACTGGTACAACTCGTGAAGACCTTCATAAACAATACGAAGCAGATGCTGAAAAACGCACTAAGACAAACTTGGTTGTTGAAGCAGTAGCGAAAGCAGAAGGTTTCGAAGCAACTGACGCTGAAATCGAAAAAGAAATCGAAGACTTGGCAGCGACTTACAAGATGGAAGTAGCACAAGTTCGTAGCTTGCTTTCACCAGAAATGCTTAAACACGACATCGCTGTGAAGAAAGCCGTAGAAGTGATCACAAGCACTGCAACTGTAAAATAATAAATTAGGAAGCCAGTTTCGACTGGTTTCTTTTTTGTACTTTTTTGCTATTTTTTTCACGATAAACTTGACTGGTTAATTATTTTATGGTATAAACTTAACTAGTTAATCATTTAAAGGAGGAACTATGAAAAAGAAATTGTTTAGCTTTCTCTGTTTGGCTTTGACCTGTTTGTTGGCGGCTTGCCAGCTTCAGCCCATGCCGGAAGAGAAGGAGGGATTGACCATTGTCACAAGTTTTTACCCGATTTATTCAATGGTCAAATCTGTTTCAGGCCAGCGCAATCAGGTGCGAATGATCGGTTCGCGGTCGGGTATTCATTCCTATGAGCCGTCTGCTGGCGATGTTCGTGCGATTTATGATGCAGATGTTTTTATTTATCACTCGGGAGTTTTAGAATCCTGGGCTAAGCGTTTGGACCCCAATTTACAAGGGTCTTCAGTGGAGGTTTTAGAAGCATCGACCAAGCTAGAGTTGATGCGAGTTCCTGGTTTGGAAGAGGTAGAAGTGGCAGAAGGCCAGGATCCGGCTAGTCTCTATGACCCCCATACCTGGCTAGATCCTCTCTTAGTTGCTGACGAAGCTAGAGAAATCGCCAAGCTCCTAGGTGAGCAAGATCCAGACCATGCTCAGGAATACCATGAGAATGCAGAAGCATTTGCCAAGGAAGCAGAACAACTCTATCAGACCTATAAGCCAATCTTCGAGAAAGTTTCTTCCAAGACCTTTGTGACTCAGCATACAGCTTTTTCTTACCTGGCTCATCGTTTTGGCTTAACTCAGCTGGGAATTGCAGGGGTTTCTGAAGAAGAGCCGAGCCCCAAACGGCTAGCAGAAATCAAAGAGTTTGTGGAAGATTATCAGGTGAGGACCATTTTTGTAGAAAAAGGGGTGTCCGATAAGATGGCGCAAACCCTTGCTAAAGAAACAGGTGTAGAGCTGAAGGTCTTGGACCCCTTAGAGGCAGACCCAGAAAATGCAGCTACCTATTTAGATAATTTAAAAGTGGTGCTTGACACCTTAGCGAAAGAATTAAAGTAGATTGGAGAAAGTATGAAAAAGAAATGGATTCAGTTGGTACTTCCAGCAACGGTTGGTGCAGGTTTGTGTGGCTATTTTTTAGGCCAATACCAAGCAAACTTAAGTACACAACATCAAATCGCCTATGTTGAGTCAGAGTCGCAAGAAGGTGCAGTGGTTACAGAAACCAAGACTCCTGATCAGGTCTCCGCAGAAGAAGGGATTGATGCGGAACAGATTATTGTAAAAATCACGGATCAAGGCTATGTCACATCGCACGGAGACCACTTCCATTATTACAATGGTAAGGTTCCTTTCGATTCTATTTTTAGTGAAGAATTGTTGATGCTTGACCCGACCTATGTTTTGGACCAAAGCCACATCGTTAACGAAGTGAAAAATGGCTATGTTATCAAGGTAGATGGCAAGTATTATGTCTATTTGACCGATCCAAGCAAGCGTGATAACATTCGTACCAAGGAGGAGATTGCTAGTCAGCAGGAAATTACTGGGAAAAAAGCAGAGCAGGGACGGGCGGCTAGTCAAGGAAAGACAGGTCCCTATACTACAGACGATGGCTATGTTTTCAATCCAAATGACGTCATCGAAGATACGGGAGATGGCTATATTGTTCCCCATGGCAGTCACTTCCACTTTATTCCCAAAAAAGATTTGTCGCCAGATGAACTCAAGGCAGCACAGGCTGTTTGGGCAGGGAAATCTGGACAAGGGAGTCAGTCTAGCTCAACTGCGGCAAGAAGACAAGAAGTAGCTGCTATTGGAGCAGGTCAAGACTTGGCTTCCTTGTTGGCCCAATTGGACCGTACCCCTTTATCTGAGCGTCATGTCGAAGCTGATGGTTTGGTCTTTGATCCAAGAGCTATCAGTAAAAAAACAGCCACCGGTGTAATTGTGCCCCACGGAGATCATTTCCACTTTATTCCTTACAGTCAGATGTCTGCCTTGGAAGAAAAGATTGCCCGAATGATTGGCACAAGTGGTGCAAGTGTCGGCCAGGCAAATGGTGGTACCAGACACCAAGCCACTAGTCATCAGGTTCACTCTAATCCAACACCAAGTCCAATCTTGCCAACTAGTCAAACCAAGCCGACAGGAACTGCCAAGCAACAGACTCGTATGTGGCAGGGACGTCCGATAACTGTTTATGGTAAGGGATTGGATGGCAAAGCCTACTTCACTAGTGATGGTTATCAGTTCAGTAAGGCTTCGATTACCTCTGTTGATGAACATGGTTTGATTGCAAGTCACGGAGACCACTTCCATTATGTTGGCTTTGGTGAATTAGAAGAATTTGAATTGAAGGAAGTTGCAGCATGGTTGGCTGAAAAATCCCAGGTCAATGCTGGCGGTCCTTCGACAACAGCTCCATCAAAACCAGTAACCCCTCCAGCGACTGAGGGACAAGAGAGTCCTGAAAACCGCCCTGAATTTGATAGCCAGGCAGTTTTGCGCAAGGCTAGTCATCAAGGTCGGGTAGGCTATTGGATGGAAGTGGATGGCAAGGCTTATTTCTATGCCCGTCAGGAATTAGATTTGATGAAGATTTCATTTGCAGAATTGCGTCTGATGGAGAAGGATCCATCCTATCTATTTGATGTCAGCCCTGCTAAAGAGGGGGATCTGACACCAGCTCCACTTGTGCCAATCCATAAGCTTCCAATGCGTGGTGGAAATGCCACCTATGATACCGGGGAAGTCTTTGTTATTCCGCATATTGACCACATCCATGTCCTACCATATACCTGGTTGAACAAGGAACAGATTGCGACCATCAAGTACCTCATGCGTCATCCTGAAGTTCGCCCTGCAGCTTGGACCAGCAGCGGTCATAGTCATGATGAAGCCGCGGACCAGTTGGCACCGATTCTCAATGCGACAGCACCAGATAAGAGGGCTGGTTTGAAAAATTGGCAGATTGTCCATACAGCAGAAGAGGTGGGGGCAGCTCGTGCCCAAGGGCGATTTGCGACAGCTGATGGCTATATCTTTGCGGCTGAGGATGTATTGGATCCTAGAAGTTTTGTCTTCCGTGATGCATTTAGTCTGCCACGTGCAGATGATGACAGCCTGCGTTCAGTGAAAAAGAGCGAGCTCTCCAGTCAGGAATTGGCTGCGGTTCAAGCACTATTAGACAAGCGTGATAGAGATGAGTTGGCCAAACGTGTAACACCGCAAGAGCAACGGAAAGGATTGAAGAATTGGCAGATTGTCCACAGTTATGAGGAAATTGAAGCTGCCAAGGCGGCTGGTAAATTTACGACCAAGGATGGATACATTTTTGATCCACAAGATGTTGTCGATCCAAAAACCAAGGTTTCTCAAACGGCCTTCCGCATCCCAAGACCAGACGGTTCAGGTTTCTACCGGGTGGAAAAAGCTGCGCTCAATCCGCAAACGGAATTGGCACCAGCAGAAGCCTTGCTAGCGGCAACTCAACCAGCACCTGCCCAGTCTGCAAAACCTACAGAATCAACAACTCAGCCAAGCACTTCTTCGATTATTGCAACGCCTGCCCAACGCTTCACTCCTGAGGAAACAAGGGAGGAAAGCGGTACGCCAACAAGCAATCAAGCGCAAGAATCCAAGAGTGAGACTACTCCATCAAGTACATCACCATCGGATACTGAGCCAGTTGCTAAACCGGCAAGCGAAGAGGCAGCTAGCGAACCGGCAGTAGCTGATGAACCAGTTCCAGTCCTGATAGATTCAACTGAAAGCAAGCCAGAGAAGGCAGTAGACTCTGTCTCAGAATAAAAAAACACAGCTTTTGCACTCCCTGAAATGGTTAGCAGGCACTGCCGACCATTTTGAAAGGGAGGCAGAAGCTATTTTTTATAAAAGGAAGAATAAACAGAATTATCTATATTTTTTAAAAAATCAGAAAATTCTCTTGTAAAGTTGAGAAAAATCTTTTAATATATAGTTGTATATCCATACAAATTTATAAAGGAGGTTATGAAAATATGGATCTATTCAAGCGAATAGGAAAAGGATTGATGGGCGGTAGTCTGAGTATCATTCTCTTGCTAACTGCTTTTGTTGGTCCAACTATTTCAGCTGAAACTAGCTCAAGCGTGGACGAGTCGCTTCTGTCTTCGGAGGTAAGTAGCAATGCTGACCTTTCTACAGATAACTCTGTAACCGCTATCACGTCTTCGCTAGAAGCGGAAGTTACGGTAACAACAACGGAGTTGTCGGACCAGACAGAGCAAGCTCCCCCTCTCCTATCTAGCGAGCCACTTGCGGCAGGTGAGTCGGCAGAGGATTCTAGTTTGGTAGAGGCTGTCCCTGTTCCAAGCCCTGTGACTTCTGAAGAAGGGTTTGTTCCGAATGCGGGAACGAGTCAGACAAGGGTAGAGGTTCTTTCTGAAGAAAGCAATGCGCTGATTGAAGCACCAACTGTTTGGGAGACAGGAAATAAGGGAGAAGGCATGGTGATTGCCATTGTCGATTCTGGAATCGATGTCACTCACGATGCTTACAGCTTAATAGATATTTCGACAGCTAAGTATAAAAATGAAGCTGAAATTGAAGCTGTTAAGGCTGCAAATGGCATTAGCTACGGCCAATGGTACAATGAAAAAATTGTCTTCGCCTATAACTACCTTGATTTGAATACAGAAGTCAAGGAAGAAAAAGAAGCAACCCACGGAGGACACGTTGCAGGGATTGCAGCGGGAAATCCGACTCAAGAAGACAGTATTGGGCAAAAGATTGTTGGCGTGGCACCAGAGGCTCAATTGATGTTCATGCGGGTCTTCTCGGACAAATTCGGTAGTGGGACCCAGCCCTATCTTTATATTCGAGCTATAGAAGATGCGGTCAAACTTGGTGCAGATGTGATTAACCTGAGTTTGGGTTCGGCAGCTGGCTCTTTGATTGATGCTAGCGTAGCTTTGAACCAAGCTATTGAAGATGCCAAAAAACGTGGAGTATCAGTGGTTATTGCTGCAGGGAATGACCGGGTTTGGGGAGACGGCCAGGGCAATCCTTTGGTGGAAAATCCTGATTATGGCTTGGTTGCCTCGCCAGCGGCTGCGCGTGATAGCATTGCCGTTGCTTCCTTCAACAATAGCCATGTCATCAAGGATGTTTTCCAAATTTTAGGGATGGAAAATGATGCTCGCTTCAATAATGGGAAAGGGACCTATACACAACCGAGTGGGCTTGCCAAAGATTTCGAAGTTGGAAAAACCTATGATTATGTCTATGTCGGTTTGGGGCGTCCAGAGGATTTTACAGACAAGGATGTGGCTGGAAAGATTGCTCTGATTGAGCGGGGGATTATTTCTTTTGATGCCAAAATCACAGAAGCTGTGAATAAGGGAGCTGTTGGTGCAGTTATCTTTAATAATGTAGAGACCGGTGATGACTTGTCTATGGCTGTCACCACTCGTGTGTCTAAGTCAATTCCATCCATCTTCATTCCAAAAGCATTAGGACAGGAATTGGCAGCTCAGTCAGGAACAGGTCGTTATCAGCTGGTTTTTGATAAAAAACGTGCCAACCTCCCAAACCCAGATGCTGACCAATTATCTGAATTTACAAGCTGGGGATTAACGACCGATGGTGAATTGAAGCCGGATTTGACAGCTCCTGGTGGTGCTATCTATTCTAGTATCAACGACGGCAAGTATGCCAGCATGAACGGTACTTCCATGGCAGCGCCACATGTGGCTGGAGCTATTGCTTTACTGAAAAAAGGCTTGATGGAGAAGTACCCTGATTTGCAAGGGGAAGCTCTCCAGGAACGCATCAAGCAAGTATTGATGGCGACGGCTCGCCCTCATTTTGACGAGAAAAGCCAGGCCTATGTTTCTCCTCGTCAACAGGGAGCGGGTTTGATCCATGTCGCGGCAGCACTCGATAGTTCCCTCTACTTACTTGGTAAGGATGCTTACCCAAGTATCTCTCTGGGGAATGTCGGAGATATTTTTGAGTTTGATGTTACCGTCTTCAATACGAGCCAAGAAGAAAAGGTACTTTACTACGTTAGCCATCTGAATACGGATGCCGTAGTAGATGGTCGTTTTGCCTTGACACCACGTGAGTTGGCACGAGTGGAAGGACAGGAAATCCGTGTGGCGGCTGGATCTAGTCAGATTGTTCGGATCCGACTAGACGCGTCAGCTTTTGCTGAAGAATTAGCCAAGCTGATGCCGAACGGCTACTATCTAGAAGGGTTCGTACGCTTTCAAGATGCCGTTGACAAACTGGATTTGGTTAGCATTCCTTTTGTCGGTTTCCGTGGTCAATTCCAAAACCTTGCGGTTCTAGAGAAATCAATTTACGATATGGCTGAAGGAGAAAAGCCTTTCTATTCAGAAAAAGACTTTACACCGTCAGGGCACTTGGCTGTTGATGAGAAAAATTTCTTTACAGGCTTATTGACCGGGAAAGCTGAGTTTAACCATGAAACAGGCGAACATGGCATCCAATCACCGATTATTCTTGGAACGTTTGAAAATGCCAAAGGAGAATTCTTGCTCCAAAGAGACCAAGCCGGACAACCAATTCTAGCTCTTTCTCCAAATGGAGATGGCAATAGAGACGCAGTTGTTTTCCGGGGTGTTTTTCTGCGTAACTTCCGCAATCTGCATGTTCAGGTCTTTGCTGCAGCAGATACTGAGCGTCAGGAAATCTTATGGCAGGGTGCGGCAGTTAGTGGTCCGAAAAATTACTATGCCGGCCGAGCAACCAACCCTCGTGCACACTTGATTGAAACTTCAGCCTGGGAAGGAAAAGACAGCCTAGGTCAGGATTTGCCAGACGGGCTCTACCAATATGTTGTTCGCTATCTTCCGGAGACGGCGGGTGCCCAGATGCAAGAGATGGTTTATCAGATTGAACTTAATCGTGTGCGACCAGCTATTACAACAGGAATCTTAGATCTGGAAAACTTGACCTTTAAGCCACGAGACCCGCTTGCCTATGGCATGCCTATCTATCGTGCTCGGGTGTATTATGTTATCCATACCAAGGATGAAAATGGAAATCCAGTTGAAATCTTGAACCCAGACAATATTGGGCCAACCGGACGACCCTTACGTGAAGTTTTGACCCAGCCAAAACGGGTTTATGTAGAACCAGATGAAAATGGGTTTTATCACCTGCCAGAAATTGATATTCTGGACCGTCCTTTAGATATCAGCAATTTCTTCTACGCTGTTGAAGATCAAGCAGGAAATGTCATCAGTGCCAACTTGGTAGAATTTGCAGATTTGCCTCAGAACCATGGTATTGTAGTAGTGCAAGTGATTGATGATGCAACTGACCAAGAATTGCCGATTGGCTATAACTATCGTATTTTTAACCATGAAGGTGTCGAACTAACAGAGTTAAACAAACCAGGAGGCCCTTTTAGTAACTTGCAGCTCTTGCCATTTGGAGACTATACTGTTGAATTGCTCTTGATGGACAAGGATGTGGCCCGCTTGATTGATGGTGAAATTCTACGCAAATCTTTTACAGTGTCAGAAGAAAACAGCTTGGTTGGTGTGTCTTTCCGAGTGGAAGCGATTGGCCGCTATCCTGTATTGGCAAGCTTTGCAGGTGTGGCGCCAGAAGGAACAATGATCTACTTGGTTGATGCCAGGGGACAGCGAGTGGAGTTGACACGTGCCCGCTATGCGCTGGAGAGTTTTGAACGCCTGATTCGCCAGGGGCAATACAAGCTTGAAGTTCAGTTGCCAGATGGCTATTTTGTCTTGGATTTACCAGCGTCTTACTCGGTTCAAGCAAGCGCGCGTAACTTGCTGGACTTAACCTTAGCAGCTAAAGGTAGCATGGAATCGTTAGGTCAGGCCTTGTTGAATCCAGCTAGTCAACTACCAAGTTTCGATTTGGCGGCAGATACGGATGGCGACGGATTTAGCAACCAAGTTGAGCTATTAGCAGGCTCAAATTATGCAGATATGACCTCTGTACCAGATGTGACAGCCAAAGGTGATAGTGTAACCTATGAATTACCACCAGGAGACCTCAGTCTTTCAGGGGCAGCAGTTTATGCGTCTGTTCCTCCAAGTTTCGATTTGGCGGCAGATACAGATGGCGATAGCTTTAGCAACCAAGTTGAGCTATTAGCGGGCTCAAACTATGCAGATGTGACCTCTGTACCAGATGTGACAGCCAAAGGTGATAGTGTAACCCATGAATTACCACTAGGGGACCTCAGTCTTTCAGGAGCAGCAGTTTATGCGTCTGTTCCTCCAAGTTTCGATTTGGCGACAGATACAGATGGCGATGGCTTTAGCAACCAAGTTGAGTTATTAGCAGGCTCAAACTATGCAGATGCGTTCTCTGTGCCAGATGTAACGGCTAAAGGTCAAGCGGCTTACCAAGTTCTGCCACTTGCTCCCCTGCCGATCATTGCAGAAAGAGCGAACGCGAATCTGGTAACAAAATCACTCGAAAATCCATCACTTTTGAGTCGACCAGTAGGTGAGAAAAAGGTGCAAACAGTTTGGGGCAATTCTCTGTCTGCTGCTGCCAAAGCCTCTGCAAGCAGTCTGCCACAAACAGCAAGCCAAGAGCAAAGCATTTTATACTGGCTGGCAGCATTCCTTGTGGTAGTAAGTCTCCACAGTTTGAAAAGAAAAGAAGTTGGGTAATCCCAACAAGAAGGTCTAGTTTGGCAGAGCCAACTGGACTTTTCTTTTCTGAAAAAAGCGGACTAATCTTTGACTAATTAGCAGTTTTAGCGTAAAATAGAAAGGAAAGACAAAAAAGGAGAAGAGCCTTGGAATTAAACGTATTTGCAGGACAAGAAAAAAGTGAACTTTCCATGATTGAAGTGGCGCGTGCTATTTTGGAAGAACGTGGCCGTGACAATGAAATGTACTTCAATGATTTGGTTAATGAAATTCAAAACTACCTTGAAAAATCAAACAGCGAAATTCGTGCAGCCCTACCAACTTTCTATTCAGATTTGAATGTGGATGGCAGTTTTATTCCGCTAGGAGAAAACAAATGGGGCCTTCGTTCATGGTATGCAATCGATGAAATCGATGAAGAAGTCATCACCCTTGAAGAAGACGACGAGGATGCACCAAAACGGAAGAAAAAACGTGTCAATGCCTTCATGGATGGTGATGAAGATGCCATCGACTACGGCCATGATGATCCAGAAGATGAAGATGGCTATGACTCTGGTTCTGATTCAAGTTATGATGATGAAAATCCAGACGATGAAAAAGACGAAGTTGAGTCATACGATTCAGAAATCAATGAAATCATTACAGATGATGATTTGGTTGACGAAGAAGTTGATTTGAACGAAGAAGACGATGAGTTTTCAGAAGACGAGGAAGTCATCGACGAAGTATAGATTTGTCATTGACAAGCCTCTGGTTTTACGATAAGATAATATCGGGCACCTCTTTTGAGGTCGGAGCTCCCTAGTCGATAGGGAGCTATTTTTGTTTTTTCTTCAAGATTGTTAAAAAACACCCCGTCATTAAGAAGACAGCAGAGGAGGAGTTTGCATGACAAAATATATTTTTGTAACAGGTGGCGTTGTGTCATCGATTGGGAAGGGGATTGTGGCAGCAAGTTTGGGCCGCCTCTTGAAAAACAGAGGATTGAAAGTTACCATCCAAAAATTTGATCCCTACATCAACATTGACCCAGGAACTATGAGCCCTTACCAACACGGGGAAGTATTTGTGACAGATGATGGTGCAGAAACAGACTTGGATCTTGGTCACTATGAGCGATTCATCGACGTCAACCTCAACAAGTATTCAAACGTCACAACTGGTAAAATTTACAGCGAAGTCCTTCGCAAAGAACGTAAGGGAGAGTACCTAGGAGCAACGGTTCAGGTGATTCCACACATTACAGATGCTTTGAAAGACAAAATCAAGCGTGCAGCTCGTACTACAGATGCAGATGTCATCATCACGGAAGTGGGTGGTACAGTAGGTGATATTGAAAGCTTGCCATTCCTTGAAGCCCTTCGTCAGATGAAGGCAGATGTCGGTTCAGACAATGTTATGTATATCCACACCACCCTCTTGCCTTATCTCAAGGCGGCAGGAGAAATGAAGACCAAGCCGACCCAGCATTCGGTTAAAGAACTGCGTGGACTCGGAATCCAGCCAAACATGTTGGTAATTCGAACAGAGCAACCTGCTGGACAAGGAATTAAAAATAAACTAGCACAGTTCTGTGATGTGGCACCAGAAGCGGTCATTGAGTCCTTGGATGTCGAACATCTTTACCAAATCCCATTAAATATGCAGGCGCAGAACATGGATCAAATTGTTTGCGATCACTTGAAGCTCGACGTACCTCCAGCAGATATGACAGAGTGGACAGCGATGGTAGACAAGGTTCTTAATCTCCAGAAAAAAGTAAAAATCGCTTTAGTTGGTAAGTATGTAGAATTACAAGATGCCTACATTTCAGTTGTAGAAGCCTTGAAACACTCTGGCTATGCCAACGATGCTGCGATTGAGTTGGATTGGGTCAATGCCAACGATCTGACAGCAGAAAATGTAGCTGATCGACTTGGACAAGCCCAAGGGATTATCGTACCTGGTGGCTTTGGTCAACGCGGTACAGAAGGAAAAATTCAAGCCATTCGCTATGCGCGTGAGAATGATGTGCCTATGTTAGGGGTCTGCTTGGGCATGCAGTTGACCTGTGTGGAATTTGCTCGCCATGTCCTTGGATTAGAAGGAGCCAATAGTTTTGAGCTGGATCCAGAAACCAAATATCCGATTATCGATATCATGCGCGATCAAATTGGAGTAGAAGACCTTGGCGGAACGCTCCGTCTGGGACTCTATCCAAGTAAGCTCAAACGTGGTTCAAAGGCTGCTGCAGCCTATGATAATCAAGAAGTTGTTCAACGTCGTCACCGCCACCGTTACGAGTTTAACAATGACTTCCGTCAGCAATTTGAACAAGCTGGTTTTGTCTTCTCAGGTGTATCGCCAGACAACCGCTTGGTTGAGATTGTTGAAATTCCTGAGAACAAGTTCTTTGTGGCCTGTCAGTATCACCCAGAACTCCAATCTCGTCCAAATCGTCCGGAAGGACTCTATACAGCTTTTGTCACAGCAGCTGTTGAGAATGGAAGTGAATAAATTAGGAGTGACTGTGTAGACCAGCGCTTTTGAGTAGAGCATCCTTTTAGGGTGCTCATTTTTTATGGGCAAGGCTTGACTAATTGGTGGATTCTGTTAAGCTTTTTAATATGTGCAATGAGTGATCTAGGAAAAGGAGGGAGAAGAGGTGAGGAATCTTCATTTTATCGTGACATTAGTGGCGATTAGCCTGGTAGCAGGATTAAACGTGCTCTTTAACTACCAGATAGCAGGAGTAACAGATAGTTTAACTAGTGGGGATAGAGCTGGTTTTATTGTACAGATTTGGCAGTTGCTTGCGATTTTATGCTTGATGCTGGTGGCAGAGTTTGTTCGTCAAGTCTGCAATCAGCGGTTTTTGAATAGGATTGGCTACAAGATTCAGGCTACTCTAGTCAATCGTTTTTTGCAGGGGCCGAGCTTGCTCAAGCAATCAGAAGTAGCGGCACGAGTTTCGGCTATTCATAATGATAGCGAGATGGTCAAGGAACTCTACTATGATACCCTGTTTTCCCTCTATCAAGGAGTGGTGTCCTTCTTGTTTGCCTGTCTGGCTCTCTTTGGCTTGGATAGTCAGGTATCCATAGCAATCCTGCTTTTGACCTTGGTGCCGATTGGGCTTCCCTACCTTTTTCAAAATAGTAGGCAAAGGGTTCAGGAGGCCATCTCTCAGGAGAAGGCTGCCTATCAGATTCTACTCAATGACCTCCTTTCAGGTCTAGTCATTATCAAAAATGCCGATCGTAGCCAGTATTTTTCTGACAAGACAAATGATCAATACAAACGAATCTATCAACTGGAAGACCGGAAGGCTTTTCTGTCAGCCTTGTTGAATGTCTTATCTGGTTTGTTCTTCTATCTATTGACGGTTCTGATTCTCTGTTTGGGAGGTCAAAGGATTTTGGCAGGGCAAATGACAGTAGGAGCCTTGGTGGCAATTTATAGTATTTCTTTAGAATTGACCATGCCGATTAGCTTAATTGCATCGTCTATTGCGGATATGGCTTCTGTTCGCAATCTACGTGAGCAGCTCTTAAAACAGGAACCAGCTCTGCCTTTTTCCCAAAAAACCAAACACCCCTTCACCTCTCTTCAGGTGCGCAATCTTTCTTTTTCTATAGAAGGAACTCCCCTGTTTTCGGAGTTGAGTCTAAACTTTGAGCCTGGGAAGAAGTATCTGATTCAGGGAGAGAGCGGCGTAGGTAAATCGACCTTAGCCTACCTCCTGATGGGACAGATGGGGCAGGGTGATGAAGGAGTCTATCTGAATGGGCAGCCTTTGAAGGAATTGGGAGAAGAGGTGGCTCAATCTTATCTTGCCTTTCTGCCACAAAAAGTGAAACTTTTTCATGCCAGCATCTGGGAGAATATCAGTTTGGGAAGGGAGGTCGACGAGCAGGAGGTTCTTGTCTTGTTGCAGTTAGTAGGACTGGGACAACGATTTGCTAGTCGTCAGCAGTTAGAAAGCGAGCTCTTTGATGCAGAATCAACTCTTTCAGGTGGGCAACAACAACGCCTGGCCTTGGTACGGACCCTCTTGCTCCACAAACCTGTCTTGCTCCTAGATGAATCTCTTTCAGGTTTAGATGATCGGACCTTTGCCATGGTGGAACAAGCCCTGCTAGACTTGGAGGGGACAACGGTCATTCATATCAGTCACCGCTCGCATTGTGAGGCAGACTATGACCAGAAGGTGGTGCTGGAGAGAAGAAAGTAAAAAAATATGAACTTTTTTTCAAAAAAAGTGTTGACAAGGGTGATACCCCGTGGTATACTTATCTAGTGTTCAGCGGGGATGGCGGAATTGGCAGACGCGCAGGATTAAGGATCCTGTGACCGCTTTAGGTCGTGAGGGTTCAAGTCCCTCTCTCCGCATAGAACTTTCAGACTGGTGTAACCAGTCTTTTTTTTTGTGTCTGAAAGATATGTGAAAATTTTCTCATATGGATACAGTTTCAGCTAGCATTTTTTTGAGAATCGTGTTAAAATAGGAGGGTATGGGGGATGACTCCCAAAAAATATTAGGAGGCTCTTAGAATGCCATTAGTTTCAGCAGAAAAATTTGTCCAAGCAGCTCGTGACAACGGTTATGCAGTTGGTGGATTTAACACAAACAACCTTGAGTGGACTCAAGCTATCTTGCGTGCAGCAGAAGCAAAACAAGCTCCAGTTCTTATCCAAACTTCTATGGGTGCAGCTAAGTACATGGGTGGTTACAAAGTAGCTCGCAACTTGATCGCTAACTTGATCGAGTCAATGAACATCACAGTTCCAGTTGCTATTCACCTTGACCACGGTCACTACGAAGATGCACTTGAGTGTATCGAAGTTGGTTACACTTCTATCATGTTTGACGGTTCACACCTTCCAGTAGAAGAAAACCTTGCAAAAGCAAAAGAAGTTGTAGAATTGGCACACGCTAAAGGTATCTCAGTTGAAGCTGAAGTTGGTACTATCGGTGGTGAAGAAGACGGTATCGTTGGTACTGGTGAATTGGCTCCAATCGAAGACGCAGTAGCAATGGTTGCGACTGGTATTGACTTCTTGGCAGCTGGTATCGGTAACATCCACGGTCCATACCCAGAAAACTGGGAAGGTCTTGACCTTGACCACTTGCGTAAATTGACTGAAGCTGTACCAGGTTTCCCAATCGTATTGCACGGTGGTTCAGGTATTCCAGATGCACAAATCCAAGAAGCAATCAAATTGGGTGTTGCTAAAGTTAACGTTAACACTGAGTGCCAAATCGCATTTGCAAACGCAACTCGTAAGTTTGCGGCGGCTTATGAAGCAAACGAAGCAGAATACGACAAGAAAAAACTCTTTGACCCACGTAAATTCTTGGCTGACGGTGTAAAAGCTATCCAAGCATCTGTTGAAGAGCGTATCGACGTATTTGGTTCAGCGAACAAAGCTTAATTGTTCTGCGAAAAAATCTCTGATTTTGAGCAAATAAAGTTTAATTAAAAGAGGATTTTCGATTGAAAATCCTTTTTTTTGCTGTTTTTTGAAATAGAAATGATTTTTCTGAAAAATCAATCTGATTTCCAATGAAGGGCAGGTCGTCTGAAGAAGGGAATAGTGATACACTTCCAATGATAATCAGATATTGGGCTGGATGTGTGAAAAAAGAAAAATAATTCTTGCCAAGTTCTTTCTTTTCTGTTAGAATAGTATGGTATGTGGTGCTAGCACATCCGTTATATTTGATCAAATGAGGAGGAAGATACAAATGGCTAAAGTATGTTATTTCACTGGTCGTAAGACTGTATCAGGTAACAACCGTTCACACGCTATGAACCAAACAAAACGCGCAGTTAAACCAAACCTTCAAAAAGTTACTGTTTTGATTGACGGTAAACCTAAAAAAGTTTGGGCTTCAGCTCGTGCTCTTAAATCAGGCAAAGTAGAACGCGTTTAATAGAAGGAAATGACTCTCGAGGGTCATTTTTTTCTTGCAGTTTTCCGTGTTCTGGTCTATCTCTTCCGTTGTCACAAGCTTGTTTTTTACAGAAAGCTGAAAATGTGGTAAAATGGAGTGATAAAACTATTTGAGGTAACAAAATATGACGGTTAAGATCAATACCAAAGATGGCCAAATTGAATTGACAGATGAAGTCATTGCAACGGTTGTTGGTGGTGCGGCGACTGAGATTTTCGGTGTCGTTGGCATGGCTAGCAAATCTGCCCTTAAAGATAATTTCCAAGCCCTTCTCGGAAAGGAAAATTATTCCAAAGGTGTTGTCATTAAAACAACAGAAGAAGGGCAAATCGTGGTGGACGTTTACACTGTGATGAGCTATGGAGTGAAAATCAGTGAAGTATCCCGCAATATCCAAGAGCGTGTTCAATTTAACCTTGAGAACCAATTGGGCATTGCAGTTGATGCGGTCAACGTCTATATCCAAAATATCAAAGTCGTAGGAGAATAATTGTGTCTAAAATTACTACCAGTTTATTCCAAGAAATGGTGCAAGCA
Source organism: Streptococcus sp. 29896 (assembly GCF_032594915.1). Classification (NCBI taxonomy): domain Bacteria; kingdom Bacillati; phylum Bacillota; class Bacilli; order Lactobacillales; family Streptococcaceae; genus Streptococcus; species Streptococcus suivaginalis. The sequence goes on from NZ_CP118733.1 coordinate 309,477, forward strand.
GCATCTACTCGATTGAATAAACAAGCTGAATATGTAAACTCATTAAACGTCTTCCCGGTACCAGATGGTGATACTGGAACCAACATGGGCATGACCATTACAAATGGTGCCAAAGAAGTGGCGGATAAGCCGGCAAATACAGTTGGTGAAGTCGCTCAAATCTTGTCAAAAGGTTTGCTCATGGGTGCTCGCGGAAACTCTGGTGTTATTACGTCACAATTGTTCCGTGGTTTTGGTCAGTCTGTCAAAGGCAAGGTTGAATTGGATGGTAAGGACTTGGCGCAAGCCTTCCAACATGGTGTCGAAGTGGCTTATAAGGCTGTAATGAAACCAGTTGAGGGGACAATCTTGACGGTTTCTCGTGGCGCAGCTACGGCAGCTCTTAAAAAAGCAGAAGAAACTGATGATGCGGTTGAGGTTATGCGTGCGACTCTAGAAGGTGCCAACCGTGCCCTCAAGAAAACACCTGAGATGCTTCCAGTCTTGAAAGAGGTTGGGGTTGTCGATTCAGGTGGTCAAGGTCTTGTTTATATTTACGAAGGCTTCCTGTCAGCTCTGACAGGCGAGTACATTGCGTCAGAGGATTTTGAAGCGACACCAGCTGTCATGTCTGAGATGATCAATGCCGAACACCACAAGTCAGTTGCTGGTCATGTAGCGACTGAGGATATTACCTTTGGTTACTGTACAGAAATCATGGTAGCTCTTCGCCAAGGCCCTACTTATGTGAAGGACTTTGATTATGAAGAATTCCGCAACTATCTTAATGACCTTGGGGATTCCCTCCTAGTTGTCAACGATGATGAAATCGTAAAAGTCCATGTCCATACAGAAGATCCAGGTTTGGTCATGCAAGCGGGTCTTCAATACGGTAGCTTGGTCAAGGTAAAAGTGGACAATATGCGTGAGCAACATGAAGCTCAGGTTGAGAAGGAAGAAAGTTTCCAAAAGCCGGCTGAACAAAAAGAATACGGCATTATTGCTGTTGCGGCAGGTGAGGGATTGACAGAAATCTTCAAATCACAAGGCGTTGATTATGTGATTTCTGGTGGTCAAACTATGAACCCTTCGACAGAAGACTTTGTCAACGCTATTGAATTGGTCAATGCTCGTAATGTCATCTTGTTGCCAAACAACAAGAACATCTTGATGGCTGCTCAGACTGCAGCAGAAGTTGCGGAAGTTGCGGTTAAGGTTGTGGAAACTAAGACCCTGCCACAAGGTTTCACTAGTTTGCTTGCCTTTGATCCAAGTCGTGATTTGGAAAGTAACTTTGAAGCCATGACGGCATCTCTCGCAGAGGTGAAAAGCGGTAGCGTGACGACTGCAGTCCGTGACACAACCATTGATGGTCTTGAAATCCATGAGAATGACAACCTTGGTATGGTTGATGGTAAGATTGTGGTTTCTAACCCAGATATGATGGAGACGCTTGTTGCTACCTTTGAGAAAATGCTCGATGAAGATAGCGAGATTGTTACTATATACATCGGTGAAGATGGTAATGAAGAATTGGCTCAAACTCTTGCTGAACAGCTAGAAGAACAATTTGAAGATGTCGAGGTCGAAATCCATCAAGGAAATCAACCAGTCTACCCATATCTTTTCAGCGTAGAATAAACAGGTCCCCTCGAGAGAGGGGATTTTTCTTTCTTGTTTTCAATTTTCATTTGAGAAGTGCTTGCTCTTCTTTTTGATATATGTTAATATATTGTTGAAAGTGTAGTTTTCACAAAGTGATTCAATTATTATCAAAAAGGAGGGTCATATGCCTGAGAATCTCAAAGGGAAAAATGCTTTTCCACGTGTTGCTCTATACTCATCTGTTGTATTGGCAACCTTTTTAGTTGGTCAACGTGGTGTTCATGCAAATGAAATTGTTGCAGAAACAACAACCACACCACGTGTGACAGAAGTTACTCCAACCTCTGAACCAGCTCCTACTCCAAGTGAGGAAGCTGTAGTATCAGAACCGACCGCAGAAGAGGCTGCGGAAGCCTCCTTGCCTTCTTTAGATGTAAATTTGGAAGCGCTTCCTGCAGATGAATCTGCTAATGAGTTTGCTAGCCTTGAGGTGACAAAGCTGGAAAATGTCGCACTCAATAGCAGCAACAAGCGGTTGGAATTGTCAGAAGAAGTTCGTGATTCTGTCAAAGAATCGACAAGTGGTACAATCTACGTCGAGTACAATGCTCAAGCCAACGGCTTCTTTAACTTGTTTGCGACCTCCAGTCAGACTCATAAAGACGAATACACCGCCCTCTTTGTCAATAATGGCACAGCAGGTTTAGAAAGTCGAACTGGTAGCGCAGGACAACGCAATGTCCTAATTGATTCAGGTACGCAGCGGGCAGGAAATGGTGAGTGGAATGCGATCGCCCTTACCTACCAAAAAAATACAGCGGACAATACAGTTGATGTAAACATGTATGTTAATGGTCAACTGTCCAAGTCAGCAACGGCTAGAAGTGATCTTTTTGGCTCAGCGACAGCTTTGAGCTATGCTCAATTGGGTGAAGTCAAACGGGCAAATACCAATGCTTGGGCTGCGACAAAACTAGATATTCGCAACTTTACACTCTACAATCGTGCCTTGACTGCTGAGGAAGTGGCACGTCGCTCCTCTCTCTTTGTTCGTGAAGACAGCCCTTATGTCCTTAATGAAGGTTCTGAATTGACTGACAAGGTGACCGTGTTTGAGGGCGGTCGTGGAAATCGTAAGAACCCTGATAACAATGTAGCGAGTTTCCGAATCCCAGCCCTGCTCAAGACAGATAAGGGAACCTTGATTGCAGCGAGTGACCAGCGACATGACCATTCTGGAGACTGGGGCAATATCGCTCAAGTTATCAAACGCAGTACAGATAACGGGAAACAATGGAGTGATACGATCAAGATTGTCGATTTGAAGGACAATCCAAATGCTCAAAACCGGAATGTTGGTGCACCATTAACCATCGATACAGCCTTGGTGCAGGATCCAACAACTAAGCGTATTTTTGCTATCTACGATATGTTCCCAGAAGGTCAAGCTCTTTTTGGTAACTTAAATGATCGAAAACCAGAACACAGTGTGATTGACGGCAAGACCTACCTCAACCTTTATCGAGGTACAGAGACAGATCCATATACTGTTCGTGAAGATGGTCGCATTTACGATGCCCAGGGTCAAGCGACAGAGTATCGTGTAAATGTGAATGACAGTAGCCCAGCCTTTGCAAACCTCGGTGATATTTACCAGGGAGAAGGTACAGAGCCAGTTGGCAATATTTATTTCCAAACGCAAAACAATGGTATGTTCCGTGTGGCTATGGACAACTATATCTGGCTCTCTTATAGTGATGACGATGGTGTGACATGGTCTCGTCCACGTGATATTACTGCAAGTGTGAAGAAAGAGTACATGAAGTTCCTTGGCTTGGGACCTGGTACTGGTATTGTACTTCATGCTGGACCTCATAAGGGGCGTTTGGTTGTGCCAGCTTATGGTATCAACTATACTGGTGCTTTGAACTCTCAATCTGCTATGGTCTTCTACTCAGACGACCACGGTGAAACTTGGTTTGCAGGTGAAACTTTTAACGATAACCGTACACTTGCAGATGGAACAGTATTACATGCGTCAACCATGAACAATGGCAATGAAATTGGTACGGAAGCGACGATTGTTCAATTGTCTAATGGTCAGTTGAAGATGTTCATGCGGGGTGTGAAAGGCAAGGTGCGTGTAGCCACCAGCTTAGATGGTGGAGCGACTTGGCAAAATGACTTAGAAACCTTGACAGACGTTCACGATGCCTATGTACAATTGTCTGCTATTCGAGTGGTTCGTGATGGCAAAGAATACGTTCTTCTTGCCAATGCTAATGGACCTGGTCGCCAACGGATTGATGGTCATGTCCGTGTAGCAGAAGTTGGAGAAGATGGCAGCCTCAATTGGTTACACCATCAAATTCTGCAACATGGCGAGTTTGCATACAACTCTATCCAGGAATTGGAAGACGGTACCTTTGGCTTACTTTATGAGCACAAGTCTGGAGACCAAAATGCTTACAGTCTCTACTATCGTCAATTCAACTGGGAGTACTTGACTCAGGAAGACTATGGTTTGCCGACAACAGAGATTACAACAGTTGACCACTATAAAGATGGCTATGTAGCTCTTACCTTTAGCAAGCCTGTGTTGGCGGTTAATCAACCTCGCCTCTTGTTGACAAATGGCAACCAACTCGAATTCGTTTCTCAATTGGCAACGGATCGTCTCTTGTTCCGTATCAATCCAGCTGATCGGAAGGAATCAATTGTGGCGGTGGTGTCAGGTGACATTTCCAATATTGCAAAATTGCCACTGTCTATCTTTAAATCGCTGGATGGTTCTGCTGTACAGAAGATCAAGAAAGTGGACGGCCGTACCGTTCGTGTAACAGGTCAAGCTGTCTTTGAAGATGAACGTGGCTATGGCTTGGCAAACTTGATGGATGGTGATAAGTCAACGGTAACAGAGTTGAAGTGGTTGATTGAAGGCCAGCCCTCCTACTCGCTTCCACAAACCATCACCTTGACCTTGCCGACTGAAAAAACCGTTCATTCGATGGTGATTTCAAAACGGACTCCAGGTAATGGTACTATGACTAAGTACCAAGTGAAGGCCTACTTGGGTGATCAGTTGCAGTTTGACTCAGGTGAACGTTCTGTTGATTTTGCAACGGCTGAAGTAGCGGTTGGTTTTGGAAAAGATGTCCGAGCAGATCGCATCGAATTTATTCCGCTTGAAGCTCATACCAATGCAACGACAAAAGACAACCGCATGTGGACAGTTAGAGAAGTTCAATTGTTTGAAGTAGTTGACACGCCAACTACACCAGCAGAAGTAGAAACAAGCATGGAATTCCGCGATGAGAGAAGCGGCGTTTTGGTGCAATTGGAAGAAGCCTTGGCGACTAGTCATACCCTTGCAGTTGCGCTGATTGATAGTGACCATGCAGCGGTGGCAGATACAGACAATACTGTTTTGGATATTCAACTCAAATCTGCTGAGGATCAAACGGTTACCCTGACGGCTCCAGCTATTCTTGTGATTCCAAAAGTGGGAGATAAGGTTCCTGCCAAAGCTCTCCTCCTCTTGGACAATAATGAAGTGGTTGAGTTGGATGTGACAGAATCCCCTGTTGAAATTGATGGTGTCAGCCGTGACAGCATTGTAATCTTGACAGAGCAGCTCGGTAAGATTGCCTTGATTTATCCAGCAGCTGTGACAGAAGTTGAAACTCCTGCACCAGCAGAGGGTGGTGAAGAGCAGCCAACGACACCTGTTGAAACAGAAGAATTGGTAACAGCCAAGGGTGAAGCGACTCATTTTGAGCTACCTGCCTTTGAGGGAGGTTTGGTTCTTAATGAAAACTTGACACACTTCCTACCAAGTTTGGATCCAAAACTTCTATTTGCAGACAAGGAAGCGGCATCAGAAGTTGTCGTCAACCTCCCTGCGGCAAGCAAGGACGAGAAGAAGGCAACAGACGGAAAAACTTTGCCAAATACAGGAACACAAGAAGCAATTTTGTTGAGTTTGACAGGTCTTGGTCTTTTGGCAGGCTTGGCAAAACGCCGGAAACAGACTCGTTAATTCTGTTCTTTTAATCAACTGAGAACTTACCTAGTTTCGTCTAGGTAAGTTCTTTTTTTGTGTGAGGAATAGTTCCGCAAAATTCCTTGACCAGTATATATTTGTATGTTAATATACTGTTGAAATATAGTCGATTTAAAAAAGTAATCATCAACAAAAATAAAAGGAGGATTCTATGCCTGAAAAACAACGGAGAACTGGACGGTTTTCCCAACTTGCTCTCTATTCGTCTGTGGTCCTAGCGGCATTTTTGGTAGGCCAGCAGACTATTCATGCCAATGAAGCGGCGCCTGAAACGGAAGAGGTTCAGCCAACAGCCAACCATGCTGTTGAAACGGCTAATCAGCCAATCACAAGTTCGGCTGATCCGAATCTTACTTCTGCTGAAGTGAGTGAGGAGGCCTCTGAGACGGATCAAATCCCTTCATTAGATGTAAATCTGGAAGAGGTCTCTTCTGATGAAACGGCCCGGGAATTTGAAGAGGCTGAGGTTCATAAACTGGAAAATACCAGTTTAAATGCTTCTAATAAGCGATTGGAGTTGGCTCCTGAAGTCCGAGATAGCATCAAGGAGTCAGAGAGTGGAACCATCTACTTGGAATACAAGGCGCAAGCAAATGGCTTTTTCAACCTGTTTGCGACCTCTAGTCAAACTCATGCCAATGAATATACAGCTCTCTTTGTCAATAATGGTGTGGTCGGTTTGGAAAGTCGGATTGGTTCAGGAGGGCAAACTTCCATTAATCTCAATACGGGTAGCCAACGTGCCCTTAATGGTGAATGGAATGCTGTAGCCTTGACCTATCAAAAGAAGGCGGATAGTGATGCCGTGGATGTGAAAATCTATGTCAACGGTAAGGAGTCGCAAGCTGGCGTAACCACGCATGCTCTTTTCCGGGCAGCTAGTCAGTTGAATATGGCTCAGCTGGGTGAAGTCAAGAGGGCCAGTCGGTCTGTCTGGGCAGCGACTAGTCTAGATATTCGTAATTTTACGCACTACGACCGTGCTTTTACAGAAGAAGAAATTCAGCGACGCTCTGCCCTGTTCATCCGTCGAGAACATCCTTATGTTCTTAATGAAGAATCACGTCTATCTGAGAAAATCACTGTGTTTGAAGGTGGGCGAAATAATCAGAAAAACCCTGCCAATGGTGTGGCGAGTTTCCGGATACCAGCCTTGCTGAAGACTGATAAGGGAACCTTGATTGCAGCAACTGACCAACGTCATGACCACCATTTGGACTATGGTAACATTGCCCAAGTCGTGAAGCGCAGTCTAGATAATGGTCAAACCTGGAGTGAAACCATAACGATCGTTGACTTGAAGGACAATCCTCAGGCTCGAGATCGCAATTTTGGTGCTCCTATGACCATTGATACGGCCTTGATTCAGGACCCGACAACCAAGCGCATCTTTGCCTTGTATGATATGTTTCCTGAAGGTAAGGCGGTGATGGATCGCTCTAAGCTCACTGGTAGAAAAGCAGAGCACAGTTTGATTGATGGCAAATACTATCTCAATCTGTATAGTGCCACAGAAACTGCCCCTTATACTGTCCGAGAAAATGGAGTTGTTTACTCACCTGAAGGCCAAGCAACCAATTACCGTGTCAATGTCAATGACAAGAGTCCAGGCTATGCCAATCTAGGTGACTTATACGAAGGTGATAATCCGACTCCAATCGGTAATATCTACTACCAAACTGAAACTACAGTGCCATTTAAAGTGACTATGGACAACTATATTTGGATGTCTTATAGTGATGATGATGGCCTTACTTGGTCGACACCTGTTGACCTGACGGCAACGGTGAAGAAAGAATACATGATGTTCCTAGGAATTGGACCTGGTACAGGCATTGTACTGCATACAGGTCCGCACAAGGGGCGCTTAATCGTGCCTGCCTATGGCATCAACTATACAGCAACTCTTAATTCTCAGTCAGCCCTAGTCTTGTATTCGGATGACCATGGGGCAACCTGGAAATCTGGTCAAACCTTTAATGATAACCGTACTTTAGCGAATGGGACTGTTATCCATTCGGAAACCATGAACAACTGGGGAGAAATTGGCACAGAAGCCACCGTCGTGCAATTGTCTAATGGAGACATCAAGATGTTCATGAGGGGACAGGCGAAAAAGATTCGTGTGGCAACCAGTAAGGATGGCGGGGTGACCTGGCAGAGCGATTTAGAGGTCTTGGATGAAGTACCGGATCCCTATGTTCAACTTTCTGCCATTCGCATTGTGCGTGACAATAAAGAATATATCTTGTTGTCCAATGCTAATGGTCCTGGGACACAGCGGATGGATGGTCATATCCGTGTGGCAGAGGTCGGTGCGGACGGCAGTTTGACCTGGCTCAAACATCAAATTATCCAAGACGGAGAATTTGCCTACAACTCAATCCAAGACTTGGGTAACGATGAGTTTGGTCTTTTGTACGAGCACAAAACGGGCGATCAAAACTGGTATAGTCTCTACTATAAAACCTTCAACTGGAATTACTTGATGCAGAAAGATTATGGCTTGCCAGAAAGTCGTGTGACAGCAGTCGAACACTATCAGGATGGCTATGTCACTCTGGCCTTTAATAATACGGTCTTGGCGGTCAATCGTCCAAATCTCCTGCTCTCAAACGGCCATCATATGGAATTTGTGTCACAGTTGGAAGCTAACAAACTCCTCTATCGTTTGGATCCAGCGGATAAGTCAGAAGTTATTGTCGGACTGTCGAGCGGAGAACTGGTCAATGTGTCTAAACTCCCTGTCAACGTTCTTGCCTTCCTAGATACACATCCGAGGAAATTGATCCAAAAAGTGAATGGTAAAAAGGTCCGCATCACGGGCGAGGATGTCTTTGAGGAAGCACGAGGCAATGGTTTGGCCAATCTGATGGATGGGAACAAAGGAAGCTTGACCGAGTTGAAATGGCTGGTGGCTGGACAGCCGTCTGTTAGTTTGCCACAGACCATCACCCTAACCTTGCCGGAAGAAAAGCGCCTGCATTCAATGGTGATTACCAAACGAACCCCTGGTAATGGTACCATGACCAAATATCGGGTAAAAGCCTTCTTGGGAGAGCAGGTGCAATTTGACAGTGGTGAACAGTCGGTTGAATTTGCGACTGCTGAAATTGCTTTCCGCTTTAACCAAGGTGTTCAGGCTGACCGTGTAGAATTTATTCCCCTCGAAGCCCATACCAATGCGACTACCAAGGACAATCGGATGTGGACGGTGAGAGAGGTTCAGTTGTTTGAAATGGTGGATATTCCTGAGGAAAAACCGCAGGTAGCGATGCGCAGCGAGTTCCACGATTCGACAACTGGCGTATTGTTGCAGCTAGAAGAGGAAGTACCAGCGGACTACCATTTGTCGGTGCAAGAAATCAGTAGTAGCCATTCGAGCCTAACAGGCAAGGAACACAAGGTGTATTCTATTCAGCTTCTTTCTGCTTCCGATGAAGCCATCATTCTGACCGCGCCAGCCTTGTTGCTGTTGCCAAAAGCAGGAGACAAGCTACCATTGCAAGCCCTGCTTTTGCGAGAAAATAATGCAGTAACCGAACTAGATCTGACAGAATCACCAGTTACGATTGCTGGTCAGCAAACGGAGAGAATTTTAGTACTGACAGAGCAATTGGGCCAAGTAGCACTTGTCTACCCGCTTTCAAGACCAGAATCACGTCCTGAAGTAATCGGTGGAGTTGAACAACCAGCGGATCCGATAAGCTCTTCAGAGGTTTCTGAAGAAATCGTGACTGCCAAAGGAGCATCTGTGACCCATGAATTAGCGATGTTTGATGGTGGCATTAGCCTCAATGAGAAGCTACTTCATGAGTTACCGGCCTTTGATGGTGGCATTAGCCTTAATGAAAATCTGACTCATGCCTTGCCAGTATTTGATGGTGGTTTGGTACCAGCAGATCTTGTCAGCCATCACTTACCGATCCTTGATCCATCCCTACTACAAGTAGCAGGGGAAAAACAGGTTTCTCAACCAGCAGCAAGTAAACCAGTAGTTCAAGAAAAAGCCAAGACACTTCCAAATACAGGTGCGGACTTAGGCTTAGTATGGACGCTAGCAGGAATTGGTGTTTTGGGTAGCCTAGTAGAGCGCCGCAAACGATTAGGATAAAAAGAGAGAAATCTCTTGCAAAAAATCAAGAATGTGCTATAATAGTATCTTGTGAGAAACCCTCACTTACTCGTGGCTAGACCATGAGTCATTAGACCAAAAGGAGGAACATATCAATGGCTAAATACGAAATTCTTTACATTATTCGTCCAAACATTGAAGAAGAAGCTAAAAACGCTTTGGTAGCACGCTTTGACTCTATCTTGACAGACAACGGTGCAACAATCGTTGAATCAAAAGCATGGGAAAAACGTCGCCTTGCATACGAAATCAAAGATTTCCGCGAAGGTTTGTACCACATCGTTAACGTTGAAGCAAGCAACGACGAAGCTCTTAAAGAGTTTGACCGTTTGTCAAAAATCAACGGCGACATTCTTCGTCACATGATTGTCAAACTTGACGCGTAAGAAGGTACTTTATGATAAATAATGTAGTATTGGTCGGTCGCATGACCCGTGATGCAGAACTTCGTTACACTCCGTCAAACCAGGCTGTTGCGACTTTTACACTTGCGGTTAACCGTAATTTTAAAAATCAAAGCGGTGAGCGTGAAGCGGATTTTATCAACGTAGTCATTTGGCGCCAACAAGCTGAAAACTTAGCAAATTGGGCTAAAAAAGGTGCTCTGATTGGGGTTACAGGTCGAATTCAGACCCGTAGCTACGATAACCAACAAGGGCAACGTGTCTATGTGACTGAGGTGGTTGCAGAAAGTTTCCAACTCTTGGAAAGCCGTACTGCCCGTGAAGGACAAGGTGGAGCTTATCAATCAAACCCAGGCAACTCGTTTGCTGGTGGAAGTGATTTTGGTTCATCCTACCAAGCGCCTGCACAATCGACGCCAAACTTTGCGCGTGAAGAAAGTCCATTCGGTTCAAGTAATCCAATGGATATTTCAGATGATGACCTACCATTCTAGGTCGACGAATAAACTATAAAGGAGAATTAACACATGGCTCAACAACGTCGTGGCGGTTTCAAACGCCGTAAAAAAGTTGACTATATCGCAGCTAACAAAATTGAATATGTTGATTACAAAGATACTGAGCTTCTTAGCCGTTTCATCTCAGAACGTGGAAAAATCCTTCCACGTCGTGTAACTGGAACTTCAGCTAAAAACCAACGTAAAGTAACAACAGCTATCAAACGTGCTCGCGTTATGGCACTTCTACCATTCGTAAACGAAGATTAAAAAAACAACCCTGACGGGTTGTTTTTTCATGAGCTCGAAATTAAGAAAGCGAGTAATGGTCCAGTGGACCATTTTTTCTTGTGCTCTAGAAACGCGAAAAGCGCAAGAACAGTATGGACTGTTTTTTCATGGGCTAGAAATTAAGAAAGCGAATCAAGACCCTGACGAGACTTTTTAGCTTGGGCTCTAGAAACTGGAAAGGCGCAATCGCCCGTTGGTGGCGATTTTTTCTTGCACTCTAGAAATATGAGAAGTGCAACGGGAGAATGGACTGTTTTTTCATGAGCTCGGAAATTAGAAGGCGAATCAAGACCCTGACGAGTCTTTTTAGCTTGGGTTCTAGAAACGTGAAAATCGCAATGATTGAATGGACTATTTTTTCTTGTGTTCATGAACTGAGTGAAGGACGATTGCCCAAAGTGGCGATAATCTAGAAAGAGAAAAAGGACTGGAAGAACCAGTCCTTTTTGGATGTGTTGGATTATTGTACTTGTACAGGTTGCATGGCATTGCGGATATTGTATTTTCGCTTGAGCCAGTAACGGAGACCGAAAGCGGCTGCTGCAAGAAGCAAGGTTGCAAGTGGTGGTAGCGTTGGGTTGATGCTGCTTGGGATGAGTGAAGCCAGGATGAAGACAACTGACCAGGCAAGAGTGGCCAAACCCAGATACAAGATGGCTTTGAGTAGTTTTGGTCGTTGGCCAGTTTTGATTTGTTCACGATAGACAAAGTGGTACATCATGTACATACCTGCACCGATACCAAAACCGATAACCAAGAGAGTGATGAGGCCGTATTGGCTTCCTTGCCCCAATAGGTTCATAATGCCGTTGATTGCACCGATCAATGCTAACATCAAAAGGCTAGAATCTAACCACATTAACCAAGGGTTTTCGTTGTAGACTACTTTTTCAGCTTCTTCTTGAGCTTGTTTGGTTTTGCTAGCGGCCCATTCGCTTGGAGGACCAAACAAGTTGCGGGCAGTAGTGCCAGATTTTTGGTGTTCGATAATCGTTGGTAAAATTTCTTCCAAGAGTACCTTGATTTCTTGGTCTGACTTTCCATCCTTGATCAGTTGATTGGTGGCAATATGGATGAACTCTTGGTTTTTCTTCGTTAATGAAGGTAAGTTTGAAAGTGTCATAATAATCTCCTATGTTAAAACCATCTCTTACGAATGAAGTAGAAGGTGAGTGATAAGCTGATAGCAAAGGCAAACAAGATAATCCACCAGAAAGCATATGGGATGTCATTGAAAGGGATGACATTATCCTTGAAGTTCATGCCATAGGCGGAGAAGACCATGGTTGGGATTGATAGAACAATGGTCACCAAAGCCAAGGTTTTCATGATGGTATTCTGGTTGTTGGAAATGATGGATGCGAAAGCATGGGTCATCGAATTCAGGATGGAACCATAGATATCTGCCATCTCGATTGCCTGTTGTGTTTCGACCAAGGTGTCTTCCAGCAAATCTTCGTCCTCTTCGTATTTACGAAGGAGACGAGAAGAACTAGCCAACTTTTTGACCAACCGTTCATTGGTTTTGAGGGAAGCCTTGAAATAGACGATTGTTTTTTCCAATTCCATGAGGACGATTAATTCTTCGTTACGAGTTGCTTCATGGAGTTGTTTTTCGATTTCTTCACTCTTTCTGTCGATGGTCCGTAGGGCTGACAAGTAGAGTTGGGCATTGCGGTACAAAATTTGGAAAACAAAACGTGACCGCATAAAAGTATAGAAATTGCGCAGTCTCCGATGGATAAATTGATCAAAGAGAGGCAGAGGTTCCAAGCAAGTGGTGATAATGGCATCTGCGGTCAAGATGATTCCCAAGGGAATTGTAATATAATAAGTTTTGTTGTTTCGCTCTTCAAGAATAGGGACGTCGACCAGGATCAGTGTGTAATCATCTTCGACGGTGATACGAGATGACTCTTCCGCATCGAGAGGTGCTCGTAGGTCGGCGATGTCAATTTTATAGTGCTCAGCCACTTCCATAGACTCGCTCTGGGAGGGGTTGACCAAATTAATCCAAGCTCCTGGTTCAAAGGTTTGGATTTCTTCTAATTCTGTCATAGTAGATAGAAAAATCTGTTTCATATGATGCCCTCCTTTGTGCTTTGTTGCGTTGACGCAACCTTTATTATACCAAAAAATATGCCGTTGCGGAAAGGTTTTCTGCAAATTTGTGTTATAATATGGAGACTTTGAAGTGAGTAAGTTGTACGGTCTTTTTCTAATCTCTCATGTTACAGCTTAGAGCCTCTTAAGTAAGGAATTGAACACGGGCTAATGATGTTGGTGTAATGAGGAAAACTGCGTTTTCCCTATTTCCCGATTGTAACAGTCTCCAAAACTGTTACAACGTCCTCTGTATCTTTAGAAAGGATTTGAATGCGTGCTAAAAGCGTCGAGTTTTATACGGTTTCTTGACGTGAGATTTTCAAAACGATATTTTTTGAAAATCGAGCTAATACAAGATATAGGAATTGCCCATAGGCAGTTTCGTCTGGTGACGCGGAGTTAATCGACCGTCACCAGTTATCTTGTGAACGCACTTATATCAGAAAGGAATTGAACACGGGCTAAATGCGGTGTGAAAAAGTACTAGTTGCCTCATGTTTCAGCATGGAGACCGGCTTCTGCGTCGTAGACATCTGTGCTTTCTTCTGTTTTCAATCTGTGAAAGCACTAGTTGTCTTGACAGGGGTGCGTCTTCGAAATCACAGATTTCGGACTTACCGCCTATTTTCGCCTTGCGTTTTACGGGCTTTGTATTTTTAGAAAGGATTTGAATGCGTGCTAAAATCGTCGAGTTTTATACGGTTTCTTGACGTGAGATTTTCAAAACGATATTTTTTGAAAATCGAGCTAATACAAGATATAGAAATTGCCCATAGGCAGTTTCGTCTGGTGACGCGGAGTTAATCGACTGTCACCAGTTATCTTGTGAACGTACTTATATCAGAAAGGAATTGAACACGGGCTAAATGCGGTGTCAAAAAGTGCTAGTTTCTTCATGTTTCAGCATGGAAACTGGCTTCTGCGTCGTAGACATCTGTGCTTTCTTCGGTTTTCAACCTGTGAAAGCGCTAGTTGTCTTGACGGGGGTGCGTCTTCGAAATCACAGATTTCGGACTTACCGCCTATTTTGACTGTGCATTTGACGTCCTTTGTATCTTAAATTATGCAAGAAAATATTGTGATTCATGGGGCGCGTGCCCATAATTTAAAAAATATTGATGTGACCATTCCGCGTGAGAAGTTGGTGGTGGTGACTGGTTTGTCGGGGTCTGGTAAGTCGAGTTTGGCTTTTGATACCTTGTATGCCGAAGGTCAACGCCGTTACGTAGAGTCTTTGTCTGCCTATGCTCGTCAGTTCTTGGGCAACATGGACAAGCCTGATGTGGATTCCATAGAGGGTCTCAGCCCTGCTATTTCCATAGACCAAAAAACAACCTCGCGTAACCCGCGTTCGACGGTTGGAACGGCAACGGAAATCAATGATTATCTCCGTTTACTCTATGCGCGTGTTGGAGTGCCTTACTGTATCAATGGGCACGGGGCGATTGCAGCTTCTTCGGTGGAACAGATCGTCGATGAGGTCTTGGAATTGCCAGAACGCCAGCGGCTGCAGATTCTAGCTCCGATTGTGCGGAAGAAAAAGGGGCAGCACAAGACCATTTTTGAGAAAGTGCAGAAGGACGGCTACGTTCGGGTCCGGGTCAATGGTGATGTCTATGATGTGTCGGAAGTGCCTGAGTTGTCCAAGAGTAAGGCACACAACATTGAAGTCGTGGTCGATCGGATTGTCATCAAAAAAGGCATTCGTTCGCGACTTTTTGACTCCATTGAGGCGGCCCTGCGGATTGCGGACGGCTATGTCATCATCGATACCATGGATGAGAAGGAACTGCTTTTCTCTGAGTACTACGCCTGTCCAGTTTGTGGCTTTACGGTGCCTGAGTTGGAGCCTCGCCTCTTCTCTTTCAATGCTCCTTTTGGGTCTTGTAGCGACTGTGACGGTTTGGGCATGAAGCTGGAAGTGGATACAGATTTGATTGTCCCAGATGCCAGCAAGACCTTGCGTGAGGGTGCTTTGGCTCCTTGGAATCCAATCTCTTCCAACTATTATCCTCAGATGCTGGAGCAAGCTATGAACCATTTTGGTGTGGACATGGACAAGCCTTTCGAGGAATTGACGGAAGAGGAGAAGAACCTGATTTTCAATGGTTCTGACGGAAAAGAATTCCATTTCCATTATGAAAATGAGTTCGGTGGGGTGCGTGATATTGACATTCCATTTGAAGGCTTGATTACCAACATCAACCGCCGCTATCGTGAAACCAATAGTGATTACACGCGGACGGTCATGAAGGCCTATATGAATGAATTGACCTGTGGGACCTGCCACGGCTATCGCCTCAATGACCAAGCTCTTTCTGTTAAAGTTGGTGGCGAGCAAGGACTTCATATCGGGCAGTTGTCTGACTTGTCCGTAGCAGATCATCTGGAAGTCATTGAAAATCTGACCTTGTCTGAAAATGAAGCAACCATTGCGACACCGATTGTCAAGGAAATCAAGGACCGCCTATCCTTCCTTAATAACGTTGGTCTCAACTATCTGACTCTTTCACGAGCAGCAGGAACCCTTTCTGGTGGTGAGAGTCAGCGGATTCGT
This sequence comes from Streptococcus sp. 29896, assembly GCF_032594915.1. Lineage (NCBI taxonomy): Bacteria > Bacillati > Bacillota > Bacilli > Lactobacillales > Streptococcaceae > Streptococcus > Streptococcus suivaginalis. The sequence goes on from NZ_CP118733.1 coordinate 325,114, forward strand.
CTGGCGACTCAGATTGGCTCTAACCTGTCTGGTGTTCTTTACATCTTGGATGAGCCATCGATTGGTTTGCACCAGCGGGACAATGACCGCCTGATTGCCAGTCTTAAGAAAATGCGTGATTTGGGAAATACCTTGATTGTGGTGGAGCATGATGAGGATACCATGCGTGAGGCGGACTGGTTGATTGACATCGGTCCAGGTGCGGGTGTCTTTGGTGGAGAAATCGTGGCTTCTGGAACGCCTGCCCAAGTTGCCAAAAACAAGAAATCCATTACAGGACAGTATCTATCTGGCAAACGTGAAATTCCTGTTCCTCTAGACCGCCGTGTCGGAAATGGTCGTTTCTTGGAGGTAACAGGTGCCAAGGAAAACAATCTGCAAGATGTAACGGTCCGTTTTCCACTCGGAAAATTTGTTGCGGTGACAGGGGTGTCTGGCTCTGGTAAGTCAACTCTGGTCAACTCCATTTTGAAAAAAGCTATTGCTCAGAAACTCAATCGCAATTCGGACAAGCCCGGCAAGTTCAAGTCCATTTCAGGAATTGAACACTTGGACCGTCTGATTGATATTGACCAAAGCCCGATTGGACGGACACCGCGTTCCAACCCAGCCACCTACACAGGTGTCTTTGACGATATTCGTGACCTCTTTGCCCAGACAAATGAAGCCAAAATCCGTGGCTACAAGAAAGGTCGTTTCTCCTTTAACGTCAAAGGTGGTCGTTGTGAAGCCTGCTCTGGTGACGGGATTATTAAGATTGAAATGCACTTCCTGCCTGATGTCTTTGTTCCGTGTGAAGTCTGTCATGGACATCGCTACAATTCTGAAACCTTGGAAGTACACTACAAGGAGAAAAATATCGCTCAGGTCCTTGATATGACGGTCAATGATGCGGTCGAGTTCTTCAAGCACATTCCAAAAATCGAACGCAAGCTCCGCACCATCCAAGATGTGGGCTTGGGTTATGTTACTCTTGGACAACCTGCAACAACCCTGTCAGGTGGTGAGGCTCAGCGGATGAAATTGGCTTCTGAACTCCACAAGCGGTCAACTGGTAAGTCTTTGTATATCTTAGACGAGCCTACGACTGGCCTACATACTGAGGATATTGCCCAGTTGCTCAAGGTCTTGGCCCGCTTTGTCGATGACGGCAATACTGTCCTTGTCATCGAGCACAATCTGGATGTCATCAAGACAGCAGACCATATTATCGACATGGGGCCTGAAGGCGGTGTCGGTGGCGGTACCGTTGTCGCGACAGGAACGCCAGAAGAAGTAGCGGAGAACCCCGCCAGCTTTACAGGCCAGTATTTGAAAATGAAGTTGAAGTAAAAAGTCGCTCTTACGGCTTTTTATTGTGCTGCTGGAAAGAATTGGTATTTGTCCGCATTTCTGCTATAATGCTATAATAGGTACAAAATCTTTGGAGGTAGGTTATGCAAAAGCGAATTGAAAAACTTCGTGGGAAAATGGCAGAACAGTCGATAGAGGCTATCTATGTGACCAATTTGAAAAATGTCTATTATTTGACAGGTTTCTGGGGGTCGGCAGGAGTGGCGCTCATCACAGCCAACCGCCAGGTCTTGATTACAGATGACCGTTATATCACCTACGCCCAATCTGTTGTCAAAGACTTTGAAGTCATTTCCAATCGGGATGATTTGGGAACGGCAGCTGGCTTGGTTAAGGATATGGGCATCAAGGAAGTGGCCTTTGAGGATGAGATTTCGGTAGCCTATTTCAAATCTATGGAAGCTGTCTTTGCAGGAATCGCTCTCAGACCGACGACCAATCTGATTGCAGACCTGCGGATGATCAAGGATGCGGCAGAGATTGCTACCATTCAGCGTGCTTGTCAGATTTCAGACCAGGCTTTTATTGATGCCTTGGACTTTATCAAACCGGGTAAAACAGAGATTGAGGTGGCTAATTTCTTGGATTTTCGTATGCGAGAAATGGGGGCAGAAGGGGTGTCTTTTGATACCATTGCTGCATCGGGTTACCGCTCTGCTATGCCTCACGGACGTGCTTCAAATAAAGTGATTGAGGCAGGTGAGGCTTTGACGCTGGACTTTGGCTGTTTGTATGACCATTATGTCAGCGATATGACGCGGACGATTTATGTTGGGTCGGTGAGCGATGAGGAGCGGGAGATTTACGAAACTGTTCTAGCGGCCAACAAGGCCTTGATTGCGACTGCCAAAGCGGGAATGGAATATAAGGAGTTTGACGGGGTACCACGTCGCGTCATCGAGCAGGCTGGCTTTGGCCCTTACTTTACCCACGGTATTGGGCATGGCATGGGCTTGGATGTTCACGAATATCCTTACTTTAGCCGAACAGCAACGGATACGATTCAGGCGGGCATGGTCCTGACCGATGAGCCGGGTATTTATCTTGAAGGCAAATACGGTGTGCGTATCGAAGATGACTTGTTGATTACGGAAACGGGCTGTAAGGTTTTGACATTGGCACCAAAAGAGTTGATTGTCATTTGAGAAATCTGTTAGTTTGTGGTAAAATAAAACGAATAAATAAAATTTTAAGAGGTAGTCATTACAATGATTGAAGCTAGTAAACTTAGAGCAGGTATGACCTTCGAAGCCGAAGGAAAATTGATTAAGGTTTTGGATGCAAGCCACCACAAACCAGGTAAGGGTAACACGATTATGCGTATGAAATTGCGTGATGTGCGTACAGGTTCAACTTTTGATACAACTTACCGTCCAGATGAGAAATTTGAACAAGCTATCATCGAAACTGTTCCAGCCCAATACCTTTACCAAATGGATGACACTGCTTATTTCATGAATACTGAGACTTACGACCAGTATGAAATTCCAGTTGCAACTATCAAAGAAGAATTGCTCTACATCTTGGAAAACTCAGATGTGAAAATCCAGTTCTATGGAACAGAGGTGATTGGTGTTACTGTACCAACAACTGTTGAATTGGTCGTTGCAGAAACACAACCATCTATCAAAGGTGCGACTGTAACAGGTTCAGGTAAGCCGGCTACAATGGAGACTGGTTTGGTTGTTAACGTACCAGACTTTATCGAAGCAGGTCAAAAATTGGTGATTAACACAGCAGAAGGAACTTACGTTTCTCGTGCTTAATAGCGACTAGAAAGGAGAGCCCATGACAAAAGAACATCAAGGCGAAATCATTATTGCACCGCGCGTGCTAGAAGTTATTACAGGAATCGCTGCGGCTAAGGTGGAAGGGGTTCACTCTCTGCATAACAAACGCGTGGCAGATAGCCTCTCAAAATCAGCCTTAAACAGAGGTGTTTATCTGCAATCAGATGATGAGGGTATCTTGACAGCAGATATTTACGTTTATCTTGAATATGGAGTAAATGTTCCAGCTGTTTCAATGGATATTCAACGTGCAGTCAAAACAGCTATCCGTAACTATGCAGAAGTAACAGTGGCAGCGGTTAATATTCACGTTGATGGGATTGTTCCCGACAAGACTCCCAAGCCAGCCTTGAAAGACTTGTTTGGAGAGGATTTTTTGGATGAAGAATAATTCAAGACATTACTTACGCCAGTGTGCCTTGCAGGCCATTGTTTCGGTGGAATTTGGGCAGGACCCTGTTCAGGCGGCTCAATTTTCTTACGTTTATGACGAGGAAGAAGAGACAGAAGGGGTCGAAATTCCTCTCTTCTTGCTCAATTTGGTAACAGGTGTTGCCAGCCATCAGGAGGAGTTGGACAAGGAATTATCCACTCGCTTGAAAGCAGGTTGGACCTTGGATCGTTTGACCTTGATTGATAAAAGCATCTTACGTTTGGGCTTGTTTGAAATCTTGTATTTCGAAGAAACACCAGCCAAGGTTGCAGTCAATGAAGCAGTTGAATTTGCTAAGCAATTTTCGGATCAAGCATCTGCAAAATTTGTCAACGGTGTCCTCAGTCCCTTTATCAAAGAAGAAGCCTAACTTCAGATGGGTAACGAAAAAGAATAAGACTTGGTTTATGTGCCAAGTCTTTTTGTCTGCCAAAAATGAAAAACCAAGGCTAGTAGGATTACTAACCTTGGTGGTTTAGAATAAGAACTTACAGGCTCTTGCCTGCCAAGAAACTAATCGGAAGTGAATAATCCGATTGTTTGAGTTCTTTCCCATCGATTTTTTGAATCAGGAGATCGACTAATAAACCAGCGATTTCCTTGAGCGGTTGTCGGATAGTCGTTAATTGGGGGTAATGGGTTTCAACGAAAAATGTTCCATCGTAGCCAATCAATTTTAAATCTTGTGGAATGGAGAGTCCCAGCTGTTGGGCGATGTTCCAGACCAGCATAGCTGTGAGGTCCCCAGAGACGAAGACCCCGTCTGGTCGGTCGGATTGGAGGATGGATTTGATTTCCATTTCCTTTCGAATCGGAGAAAAATCACTTGAAATATGATGAACTGTCGCAGCTGGAAAGACGGAGGAGAATCCGACCTGTCGCAAACCCGTTGGGGAATTGGAATCGTCGTTTCCTGTGATCATAATTGGTCGCTTGCAGCCAGCTTTTTGTAGCATTTGGGCAGCTAAGACGCCCCCTCCTCTGTTGTCGGATGAAACGACTGGGATAGAAGGAGACAGGTTGCGGTCAAAGGAAATAATCGGAGCAGAAACCCGATCATAGTCCTTGATGCCAAGATTGTGACTGCCAGAGATAATGCCATCGACCTGATTGGCAGCCAGCATCTCCAAGTACTCTCTTTCCTTTTCGGACTCGTGCTGGCTGTTGCAGATAATGGTTTTATAGCCGCGGTTGAAGAGTTCGCTTTCTAGGTGGCTGATTAATTCTGCGTAGAAGACATTGCTGATATTTGGAAAAATCAAGCCGACTAATTTTGCTGACTTGCCTTGTAAACTCCGAGCTAGGTTGTTGGGTTTGTACCCCAATTCTTTCATAGCTTCTTGGACTTTTTTGACAGTTTTTTCAGAAAGGTAGCCCTTTTTGTTGATAACACGAGAAACCGTTGTCGGGCTGACTCCTGCTAGCTGGGCAACATCAGTTAGTTTTGCGACCATAGTCTAAGTGGTAATAGGTTCCAGTAGGATTTCCGGCTGTGATGGCAATGCCAGTCTGATCAGCATCTGGGAAGACCCGTCCAGAGAACACTTTTTCTCCTTTGTTGATGAAAATTTCAAAGACAGACTTGTCGATGAAGATAGATGCACTTGTTTCAGCCTTGTCGATAGAGCAGGAACGGCTAGTTCCAAAATCCAGAGCGAAGGCTTGTCCGCAGTCCTTGCGGTCCACGGTTATTATACCATTTTCAGTATCTAGGGTCAAAGTCAGCCCTTTGTTTTCCTTGTTAGCAAAGAGGACTAGCTCTGTCTTGCTGTTGGCAGGGATGGTTAAGTCTAGTTCGTAAACATTATTGGTTGTTTCTTGGTTTGAAAATGGCTGAGCTTCTGTGCGAAGGCTAGTGATGGCTTCGACAGGGTACTGGTAGAGTTTGCCGTCCTTAATTGTCAGCTCTTTGACCAAGGACAAGCAACCTTGGTAATCAAAAGCGTCGGTTGGGTATTCTACATCAGGAAGGGCCAACCAGCTGACTGATAAGGTACGACCATCTGGAGCGTTGAAAGCTTGGGTCGCATAGCACTCAAAGCCATAGTCCAGATTGATCAACTCACCCGGCTCAACAATAGTCGCATTTTCAGGATCAAAGCTCTGGCCAATCTTGTACATATTTGGATAGATGTTGCCGTAGTCCAAGACTTCTTTATCCAACCCTTGTGGGCAGTAGAGAAGGATAGGTTGGTCGCCGACGAAAGCAATATTTGGGCATTCCATCATGTAGGCTGTCATATCATTGGCAAAATCCAAGTCACCGATCAAGGTCCAGTTTAGGTAGTCATTGTTTTCAGCCTTATAGAGTTTGACAATCCCTTTTTTATCCAGATTCTGTCCACCAACAATGGCATAATACTGCCCCTTGTAGTTAAAGATTTGTGGATCGCGGAAGTGATCGGTTGTGTCCTCAGGCTGGTCAATTAAGATTTTGTCAATCTTCTCAATCTTGCCGTCCTTGTCCATTAGGGCGCCGATTTGGTAAGGGTGGCGGACCCAGTTTTCATCACGAACATTTCCAGTATAGAAGAGGAAGAGCTTGTCGCCAAACTCCATGGCAGAGCCAGAGTAGGCACCGTGGCTATCGAGTGGCGTATCGGGATACAAGACTGTACCTGTCTCTTCAAAGTGCACCAAGTCAGTTGATTCAGTATGAACCCAAGATTTCAAGCCGTGGGCAGCACCAAATGGGAAGTACTGATAGAACAAGGTCCATTTTCCATTAAAATAGGAAAAACCATTTGGGTCGTTTAAAAGACCGTGCGGTGTTTCGATGTGGAAGTTGGTTCTCCAAGGGGAGCTTTCTGTGTTTTTCTTGATTTTTTCGATGTATTCTGGCGACCAGTCAGCATAAGCTCGGTAGCGCTCTTCGGTTGTAAAAGCCATGTGTTTACTCCAAATCTTCTAATAGTTCATTTAATATAGTAAACGTTTTCTTTCAAAAAATCAAGTTTTTACTGGTTTTTTAAGAGAAATAATAAAAAAATGTGATAAACGTTTGACATATTCATCAAAAGTGTTATAATAGGACCATAGAAAGTTTGAAAACACTTTCAAAAAAACAAAAAAATATTTATAAGGAGATTTTTGCAAGATGAACAATACTGAAATTGCAAAAAAAGTCATTGACGCCCTTGGCGGACGTGAGAACGTTCGCAGTGTTGCCCACTGTGCGACTCGCCTCCGTGTCATGGTTGTTGATGAAGGAAAAATTGATAAGGATACTGTAGAAGACATCGAAAAAGTACAAGGTGCCTTCTTCAACTCAGGTCAATACCAAATCATCTTTGGTACTGGTACAGTTAACAAAATCTATGATGAAGTAGTTGCCCTTGGTTTGCCAACAGCAACAACTGGTGAGCAAAAAGCAGAAGCAGCTGCACAAGGTAATGCTTTCCAACGTGCGATCCGTACCTTCGGTGACGTATTCGTTCCAATCATTCCTGCTATCGTAGCAACAGGTCTTTTCATGGGTCTTCGTGGTCTTTTGACACAAGAAGCAATCATGGGAGCTCTTGGTGTTACAGAATGGAACGCTGACTTCATCACTTATACTCAAATCTTAACAGATACAGCCTTCATCATCTTGCCAGCCTTGGTTGTATGGTCAACTTTCCGTGTATTCGGTGGTAACCAAACAATCGGTCTTGTTCTTGGTATGATGTTGATTTCTGGCTCCTTGCCAAACGCTTGGGCAGTTGCTTCAGGTGGCGATGTAACACCACAAATCTTCTTTGGTTTCATTCCAGTTGTTGGTTTGCAAGGTTCAGTATTGCCAGCCTTCATCATCGGTATCGTTGGTGCCCAGTTTGAAAAAGCAGTTCGTAAGGTTGTTCCAGAAGTACTTGATCTCTTGGTAACTCCATTCATTACCCTCTTGGTAATGTCTATCCTTGGTCTCTTCGTGATTGGTCCAGTCTTCCACGTAGTTGAAAACTACATCTTGTTGGCGACACAAGCAATCTTGAGCTTACCACTTGGTCTTGGTGGTCTCCTTATTGGTGGTGTTCACCAAATCATCGTGGTATCAGGTGTTCACCATATCTTCAACTTGCTTGAGTCACAATTGGTAGCAAACACTGGTGCTAACCCATTCAACGCGATCATCACTGCAGCGATGACAGCACAAGGTGCGGCAACTGTAGCGGTTGGTGTGAAAACTAAGAACGCTAAATTGAAAGCTCTTGCTTTCCCAGCAGCTCTTGCAGCCTTCCTCGGTATTACTGAGCCAGCTATCTTCGGTGTCAACTTGCGTTTCCGTAAGCCATTCTTCTTGTCATTGGCAGCTGGTGCCCTTGGTGGTGCAGTAGCATCTCTTCTTGGTCTTGCAGGTACTGGTTTTGGTATCACCATCATCCCAGGTACACTTCTTTATGTAAACGGTCAATTGCCACAATACTTGCTCATGGTTGCAATCTCATTTGCAGCAGGTTTCGCTTTGACTTACTTCTTCGGTTATGAGGATGAGGAGAAAGACGCAAAAAAGCCTAGCGCTTCAGCACAAGAAACAGCAAAAACGCTTGAAGAAGCAGAGACAGGACTTGTAGCTGAAGAAACTCTTGTATCTCCACTTTCAGGTGACGTTGTTGCCCTTGAAAATGTTAATGACCCAGTCTTCTCATCAGGAGCTATGGGTAAAGGTTTGGCAGTTAAGCCATCTGAGGGTGTTGTTTATGCTCCAGCAGATGCGGAAGTAACAATTGCTTTTGAAACAGGCCATGCATATGGTTTGAAAACAGCTTCAGGTGCTGAAATCTTGATCCACATTGGTATTGATACGGTTTCAATGAACGGTGAAGGATTTGAAAAATTGGTTGCTGCAGGTGACAAGGTTGCCGCAGGTACACCAATTGCTAAATTCGATTCAGGTAAAATTGCTGCAGCTGGATTGGATGACACAACAATGGTCATCGTTACCAACACAGCTGACTTTACAGCAGTTGATGCCTTGGCTTCAGGAACAATTGCTCACGGAGCTGATTTCCTTAAAGTCGCTAAATAATTCTAAGAATAGCAGAGCTTTCATAACCTGCTTGGTCAACTCGATCAAAATCGACCTGCCAAGCACCTCCCTTCATCTTTTTGAAAGTCAAGCTACTACTTAGGAAAATACCAAGAAAAAGGCGCTAGCCTTTTTCTTCTGTTTCTATCTATGGTACAATAGATAAGATAAAACATTGGAGAAACAAACATGACGAAATTATACGGTAGCTTGGAAGCTGGTGGAACAAAATTTGTTTGTGCGATTGGAGATGAGGATTTTCAAATCGTTGAAAAAACACAGTTTCCCACAACGACACCTTATGAAACCATTGAGCGTACAGTTGAATTTTTCAAACGCTATGAAGATCGCCTAGCAGGTATTGCCATCGGTTCCTTTGGTCCGATTGATATTGACCAAAACTCACAGACCTATGGCTACATTACTTCAACACCAAAACCACATTGGTCCAACATCGACTTGCTCGGTTTGATTGCTAAGGAATTTAATGTACCTTTTTATTTCACTACGGATGTGAATTCCTCTGCTTATGGTGAGACCTTGGTTCGAAAGGGTGTTAAGAGCTTGGTTTACTATACAATCGGTACAGGTATCGGAGCTGGTGCTATTCAAAACGGTGAATTCATCGGCGGTTTGGGTCATACGGAAGCGGGGCACACCTATGTTGCCCTACATCCTTATGATGTCAAGCATGAGTTCAACGGAACCTGTCCATTCCACAATGGATGTTTGGAAGGTTTGGCAGCAGGTCCTTCTCTTGAAGGCCGTACCGGTATCCGAGGTGAGTTGATTGAACTCAACTCAGATGTCTGGGATGTTCAAGCCTACTACATCGCCCAAGCGGCTGTTCAGGCGACCCTGCTCTACCGTCCACAAGTTATTGTATTTGGCGGTGGTGTCATGGCGCAAGAACACATGCTCAACCGCGTTCGTGAGAAATTTGTTGGCCTCATGAATGACTACCTGCCAACGCCAGATGTCAAAGACTACATTGTAACACCAGCTGTTGCTGAAAATGGCTCTGCTACACTTGGTAACTTTGCCTTGGCCAAAAAGATTGCGAAGTAAGGAACAGCCCTTTTGGGCTGTTTTTACATGCAGTTGAACAGTTTTCATCTTTGCTTGGAATTTTCATGTAAAATTTGGTATGATGGGAACATAGAATGAATGAGGTAGTAATCATGGAACCATTATTTTTACATCCGGTTATGCAGGAAAAAATTTGGGGAGGGACACGTCTTCGGGAAGAATTTGACTATGTAATTCCCAGTGAAACGACTGGAGAGTGCTGGGCAATTTCAGCCCATCCCAATGGAGTATCTACCGTTGTTAACGGAGCTTTTGCTGGTTGGGGCTTGGATCAACTCTATGCTCAGCATAGAGAATTGTTTGGAAATAGCGAAAGTCCAGTTTTTCCTTTGTTGACCAAGATTTTAGATGCCAATGATTGGCTGAGTGTACAGGTGCATCCAGATGATACTTACGGTCTAGCTCATGAAGGGGAATTAGGAAAAACAGAATGCTGGTATGTGATTGCAGCAGATGAGGGGGCGGAGATTATCTATGGCCACCAAGCCCAGTCCAAAGAAGACTTGGCAGCACAAATCCAAGCTGGCAATTGGGAAGACTTGTTGACTCGAGTGCCAGTGAAGGCAGGGGACTTTTTCTTCGTTCCAAGCGGCACCATGCATGCGATTGGCAAGAGAATTTTGATTTTAGAAACCCAACAATCTAGCGACACAACCTATCGTGTCTATGATTTCGACCGTCGGGATGATCAAGGCAATCTGCGTGAACTGCATATTCAGCAATCGATTGATGTGACGACGATTGGCCAGCCAGCTAACAGTCATCCTGACAAACAAATCATCGGCAATTTGGCAACAACGACCTTTGTCAGCAATCCCTTCTTTACGGTTTACCAATGGGAAGTAACGGGTCCTGTAGAGATGAAAAAAGTAGCGGATTATTACTTGGTGAGTGTACTTGATGGGCAAGGACAGGTGACCGTGGGGGAGCAAACCTATCCATTGCAAAAAGGGCAGCATTTCATTTTGCCAAGTACAGTAACATCCTGGAAATTTGATGGCCAATTGCATTTGATAGCTAGCCATCCTTAAAAATATTGGATATATTGATTCTGGATTGGTCTGATCAAAACCTTGAAATCAAGCTATAATTATGATACAATTATTAATTGAACTGAAACAAAAGTAGGTATAAAATTTATGGTAAGAAATATGCTTCGCTCCCTCATCGAAAATGAGAAGGGCGAATTACGAAAACTGGAGAAAATGGCTGATAAAGTCTTTTCTTATGCAGAACAGATGGAAGCCCTCTCTGACGAGGAGCTCAAGGCAAAGACCGTCGAGTTTAAAAAGCGTCACATGGATGGCGAGTCCTTAGATGATTTGCTCTTTGAAGCCTTTGCGGTAGTCCGTGAAGCTGCAAGACGAGTTTTGGGCTTGTACCCTTATAAGGTACAGGTCATGGGTGGTATTGTCCTCCACAACGGGGATGTGCCAGAGATGCGTACGGGTGAAGGTAAAACCCTGACTGCGACTATGCCTGTATACCTCAATGCCTTATCTGGCAAAGGGGTTCACGTTGTAACGGTCAATGAATACCTGTCAACACGTGACGCTACAGAGATGGGTGAATTGTACTCTTGGTTGGGCTTGTCTGTCGGTATTAACTTGGCAGCCAAATCACCGTTTGAAAAACGTGAAGCCTATAACTGCGATATCACCTATTCAACCAATGCTGAGATTGGTTTCGACTATCTCCGTGATAACATGGTGGTTCGTGCAGAAGAGATGGTACAGCGTCCTTTGAACTATGCCTTGGTCGATGAGGTTGACTCTATCTTGATTGACGAAGCACGGACGCCATTGATTGTATCAGGTCCGCAAGGTTCAGAAACCAACCAACTCTACTTCTTGGCAGACAAATTGGTCAAATCACTAGATCAGGATGACTATATCATCGATGTGCCATCTAAGACAATTGGTTTGGCGGACTCAGGAATTGACAAGGCAGAGAAGTTCTTCAAGTTAGACAACTTGTATGATATTGAAAACGTAGCAATTACCCACTTCTTGGACAATGCCCTTCGTGCCAACTACATTATGACCTATGATGTGGATTACTTGGTCAATGACGAACAAGAAGTTATGATTATCGATCCGTTTACAGGTCGTACCATGGAAGGACGTCGTTACTCGGATGGTCTTCACCAGGCCATTGAAGCCAAGGAAGGGGTCCCAGTTCAAAACGAATCCAAGACAAGTGCTTCGATCACCTACCAAAACCTCTTCCGTATGTATAAAAAGCTCTCTGGTATGACTGGTACTGGTAAGACGGAAGAAGAAGAATTCCGTGAAATCTATAACATTCGCATTGTTCCAATTCCAACCAACCGTCCGATTGCTCGTATTGACCATGAAGACTTGCTGTATCCAAGTTTGGAATACAAGTTCAATGCCGTTGTGGCAGATGTTAAAGCGCGTTATGAAAAAGGCCAGCCAGTTCTGGTTGGTACCGTTGCGGTTGAAACTTCTGACTACCTTTCACAACGTTTGGTAGCCGCGGGCATTCCTCATGAAGTATTGAATGCGAAAAACCACTACCGTGAAGCGCAAATCATCATGAATGCAGGTCAACGTGGTGCTGTGACGATCGCTACCAACATGGCAGGGCGTGGTACAGATATCAAGTTGGGCCCTGGTGTTCGTGAGCTTGGTGGTCTTTGCGTCATCGGTACAGAGCGCCATGAGAGCCGTCGTATTGATAACCAGCTTCGCGGTCGTTCTGGTCGTCAAGGTGACCCAGGTGAGTCTCAATTCTACCTTTCTTTGGAAGATGACTTGATGAAACGCTTTGGTTCAGAACGCATTAAGGCCTTTATGGATCGAATGAACCTGACAGAAGAAGAGTCAGTAATCAAATCAGGTATGTTGACACGCCAAGTTGAAGCGGCACAGAAGCGTGTTGAAGGGAATAACTACGATTCTCGTAAGCAAGTTCTTCAATACGATGATGTCATGCGTGAGCAACGTGAGATTATCTACAGCCAACGTTATGATGTCATCACAGCAGATCGGGACCTTGCACCGGAAATCAAGAGTATGATCAAGCGGACCATCGAGCGTCAAGTTGCTGCCCACCACCAATCTGAGCATGAAGAAGCTATCGAAGGCATCTTGAAATTTGCACAGATGAACCTGGTGGATGAGTATTCTATCCACATCGAGGACTTGGAGAATCTTTCAGAAGAGGAAATTGTTGAGGAACTCTACAACCGTTCGATGGAGGTTTACCAAAGTCAGGTTGACAAGTTGAAGGATGCAGAGCGCATTCAAGAATTCCAAAAAGTCTTGATCTTGCGTGTGGTAGATAACAAGTGGACGGATCACATTGATTCTATGGATCAATTGCGAAATGCAGTTAGCTTGCGTGGTTATGCACAAAACAACCCGATTGTGGAGTACCAATCAGAAGCCTTCACTATGTTTAATGACATGATTGGGGCTATTGAGTTTGATGTGACACGCTTGATGATGAAAGCGCAAATTCACGACAATATTGAACGTGAACGTGCAGCTCAAGAAGCGCATACGACAGCTGTTAAGAACATTATTCCAAACCAGCCTGCTCATGTGGCAGAAGTGGCATTTGAGGGGGTTCATCGTAATGACCCATGTCCTTGCCAGTCTGGTAAGAAGTTTAAAAACTGTCACGGTCGCAAATAAGAAACAAAGGATAAAAAGAGGTCTTGGATACCATTCCAGACCTTTTTTGGAAGCAAGATGATTATTGGATATGGCATTGATTTGCAGGAGATTTCAGCTGTTCAGGCAGCGGTGGACAAGCACCCCAGATTTCCCCAGCGGATTCTGACAGAAGAGGAGATGGTTCGGTACAGGGAATTGCCAACAAAGCGGCGGCTGGCTTATTTAGCTGGGCGATGGGCTGCTAAGGAGGCATTTTCCAAGGCCATGGGAACTGGAATCGGAACACTGGGCTTTCTGGACATTGAGATTTTGTCAGACCGACTAGGGGCCCCTTATGTCAGCCGCTCACCATTTGAGGGGAAAGTGTGGGTTTCCATCAGTCATTCTGGAAATTTTGCCCAAGCTAGTGTCATTTTGGAGGAAAACCATGAAAGCAAGCAGTAGTAGGCCCAGTTGGGCCCAAATCGATTTAGAAAATATTTCCTATAATCTAGAGCAAATGAAGGCTCACTTGCCAGTTCGTCAACAGGTTTTTGCGGTTGTCAAAGCAGATGCTTACGGGCATGGCGCCTTAGCGGTTACCAAGCAACTGGCTAGTCAGGTAAATGGATTTTGCGTTGCCACATTTGACGAAGCCTTGGAGCTGAGACAGGCAGGAATTGAGTCCCGTATTTTGGTACTGGGGGTCATTCCGATTGATCAGGTAGAGCAAGCTGGGCAGTTAAGCATCTCCATTACCGTGACTAGCTTGGAGTGGTTGCAGTTGGCTCTTGCTGGGCAGGTGAGCTTTGATCAAGTGGCTGTTCACATCAAGATTGATTCTGGTATGGGACGATTGGGCTTTAGACAACCTGCAGAAATGCTGGAGGCTCTGGAGATTTTGGACCAAGCTGGTGCGTATTTTGAAGGAATCTATACCCATTTTGCGAGTGCAGACGAGCAAGATGACCGACGGTTCCATGCTCAATTGTCTCGCTTCCAAGAATTTTTGGACCAGCTGGAAACCTTGCCAGCTCTTGTACATGCTAGCAATTCTGCAGCAAGTCTCTGGCAGGACCAAGCGCTCTTCAATATGGTCCGTCTAGGAGATGTCCTCTATGGTTTGAACCCAAGTGGACGAGCCTTGGAATTGCCCTTCTCCATTCGTCCAGCACTCAGTCTCTATTCTGAAATTGTCCATGTTAAACGCCTTGAAGCTGGTGCTACGGTTGGCTATGGTCACACCTACACCAGTCAGGCAGAAGAGATTATCGCCACTGTTCCAATTGGTTATGCGGATGGATTGCGCCGTTCGCTGCAAGGTTTTCATGTCTTGGTAGATGGACAGATTTGCCCGATTGTGGGGCGTGTCTCAATGGATCAAATTACCGTTAAACTCCCACAGGTCTATCCATTAGGAACACGAGTGACCTTGATTGGTCGGGACCAAGAAGCGACCATCTCTGTTCAGGATTGGGCAGACTATCTGGGAACGATTAACTATGAAATCACTTGTATGCTATCCGATAGATTGCCTCGAAAAATCGATTAAAAAAGTCCGAAAGGGCTTTTTTATTTGTGTAAATCTTGCTTGAAAGCGCAAACAAACTATGTTAATATATAGTTAGAAAAAACTTTAACCAAAAATGTAAATGCTCACTAAGGAGGAAAAGTGATGAGGCGGACCAATCATACTCATCTCGAACGTCGCTATCGTTATGCGATTCGGAAATCTACTCTTGGAGTAGGAATCGCTGTTGTCGGCATTTTTTTAATGGGGACAAAATCGTATCAGGTCTTGGCAGAAGAAGTACCAGTCCATTCGATAGAGACACTGATTGACGAGGAAAGTGCCTTAAGCGAAGAGTTAGAAACTCCCTCTGAACTGCCTCCAGTTGAGGTGAATCATCACCCCGCAGGTGAGGTAGCTCTAGCTGAGGCAGGAGCCGTCTTAGAGCCTATCTCAAGCAACCTTGCAGCTGGAAAAGAAGTGACCTCCTCAGGTATTGAAGAAGGGACTAGCTTCTTGGCTAGCTATGTTGTGGATCAAGACTCAGCTACACGCTTTTCAGGAGCGCGTATGAAGGCAAATGGGCCTGTCGATCCAGCTGCTCCTCAAACAAGCCAATGGTTGGAAGTTGATTTGGGTGACCAGGCAAGCGTGGACTCGATTGCCATTGATTTCTTCCAAAAGGTTTATGCAAGCAACTATCAGGTTGTGACATCTGCCAATAAAGAAAGTTGGCAGGAAGTTGCTACTAGGCACTTGGAAGCCAGTCCTTCTACGGTTAATCCGACTGATTTAATCCAATTCGATACAGCAAAGGTAGTTGAGCGGTATCTACGTTTTACTTTTAACCAGGTCAATCCTTATGCGCATGGCAACTCAGTTTCCATCAAAGAAGTAAGGGTCATGGGGCGCATGTTGGGAGAGGAAGCAGCTCCTACTACTGGACAGAATCAGCCTTTTGTAGAAAGTTTGATTTCACGCAATCGCCCAGCCACTTCTTCAGGTGTGGAAGCTGGGACAGGAACTAGACCAGAGTTTGCCTTTGATACCGATGCAGCCAGTCGCTATGCTGCTCAAGATATGAAACCGAATGGACAGGTGGCGGCTGATTATAACCAAACATCCCAATGGTTACAGGTCGACCTTGGCGCAGCATCGCGCATCAGCTCGATCGAAATTGATTTCTTTAAAAAAGTGTATGCTACGGATTATGAAATTCTGACAGCAGATGAAGAAACTGCCAGTCAATGGACTAGTTTAGTCCGCCGTAGAGAGTTGCAGGACAGTCAGACACTTGAAAATCAAACGGACCGCATTCAATTTGAGAGTCCGCTTGAAGCTAAACGCTTTGTACGTTTTCGCTTTGACCGGGTCAATCGCTTTGCGGGAGGCAAGGCTGTTTCGGTGACCGATATTCGCATCAAGGGGATGTTGACAGAAGAGGTTAAAACACCAGTCGATCCGATTGCCAAGCTAGCCAATGCCAGTTTAGCTGTGGCAGATGGACGGGTTGTCTTGACCAATATCCAAGAAGATGATGAATATAGCTATGACATCATCGGATCAGCCAAGGAGTATGTCGTTGAAAACGATGGCCGTATTTCTTCCTACATTCTCAATGACCAAGATGTGGTTATGCTGGTTGCAGCACGACGGAAATCCGACCAGTCGATTTTGCCAGCCAGCAAGACCAATAAGACCATACGAATCGCTGCCAGCCATCAGGAAGAGGTTACTGGAAGCAATCAAAAGCCAAGTCTAGCTTTAGAGATTCAAGAATTTTTAGCTGGACAAGGCATTCGTCAGTTAAGCGAGTCGGATAAAGTCTATATCGATCCAGCCTTCAAGAAGCAGTTTGACCTCTTTAACCAGGACTTATCAGATATTCTGGGCTTCTCGCTCAGCCAGTCTAGTCGAGAAGAAGCGACCATTGTCTTCCAATTGTCCGACCAGTATAACCTGAAGGATGAAGGCTATCTCTTGCGAGTAGGAGAAAAAATAGAAATCTTTGCAGGTAGTGAAAAGGCCATCAACTATGCAGCAGTGACCTTGGCTCAAATGTTGCAAAAAGATGGGCACTTGACCCAGGGTGTCTATCGAGATTATCCAAACTATGCCATTCGAGGTATGTTGCTAGATGTGGCGCGGATTCCCATGCGGATGGATTTCCTGAAGGAAGTTTCTCGCCTGTTCCGCTGGTATAAACTCAATGAACTGCACCTCCATTTCAATGACACCCAATGGCCGGCAAGTGGCAATCGGGCGGATGTTGAGGCCTGGAGAAAAACGGAGAAAGCCCATCGCTTGGAGTCTCCAACATTCCCATCCTTGAATCAAGGTGATTTCAAGCATGATCGCTATGAAGGGGAATATGATTTTTACCGAACGACCTATGGCAACCCAACCTATAGTTTGGATGAATTTCGTGCTTTTCAGGCAGAAAACAAGGCAGCTGGTATCCAGATTCTAGCTGAAATTGACAGTCCAGGGCATTCGTCCGTTTATAGTATTTATGCTCTTGACAATCCTGATAATATTGATTATCTAGGACAGCCAATCCATCACCCTAGGGACTTAGAGGCTTTGGCTATTAACGAAGAAGTCCTGCCAGAACGGACGGCGCGTGCCAAACGCTTTATAACAGATCTGATTACAGGATATTTGGATGAAGAAATTTTTGATTACGGTCATATTCATCTGGGGGTTGATGAATACTGGCAAAAAGAAGGTAACGTAGAGAGTTTCCGTACCTATCTAAACGAACTCAATGCCCTTGCTAAGTCAAAAGGAAAAACCTTGCGAACTTGGGGAGCACTTTCAAAATTCAATGGTACTACACCAGTAGATAAGGATATCATCTTTGATGAGTGGGCCCAGTACGAGTCGATTTCTGTTGACCGAATCAATGAAGGTTTTAAGGTTGTCAATGTTCCGCAGCCATTCACCTATGTGACACCAGGACGAAATCACAAAGACATCATCAATGAGCAGTACGTTTTTGAATATTGGAATCCAACCATTTTCAACTTTGATTATGCCAATGCCTTAGCAGGTGAACCAAATCTGTTGGGGGCTAAGGGAGCCATGTGGGGTGATGAACATGCAGAAGGGATTGAAGAGAGTGATCTCTACTACCGTCTGGAAAAATCCTTGGCTATGATTGGATTTAAAACTTGGAATGACCAGACCAACCGCTCCTACTTAGACTATCAGACGTCAATGGAAGTGACAAAGTTGCGTAAAAATTACATGCCGCTTGAGAGTAAATCGGAAGTCTTAGTGCACATTGATGCAGACCATGTTCATGATGGCTCCGTCGTAGATTTGAGCAACAACAACCGCAAGATTCAGTCTGTTGGAGACCTAACTGTGGAAGAATTGGATGGGGAAAAATGGTTCAAGTTTACAGGTGACAACCATCTCTTGACGGACATTGAGACAATTTCTCTTCCATACACGATTGAGATGACCTTTAGACCAACCGCGATTGACCAGGGAAGTCTGCTCTTTAGTGAAGATGGAGCGATTTATCTCAATGGGACTGGTCGAAAACAGGATGGCACCGTGGCGAGCGGCCTGATGCTCAACAGATATTTTTATAGTCAGTTCCTTCATCCTTGGCTGGAAGTAGGTCGTGATTATAGGCTAACTCTGGCTGGAACCCGTCAGGTTTTGACCCTGTACCTAGATGGTCAAAAAATTGTCACCCTTTCACATGATGAAAACGCTCCGACTGGCACAGACAAGAATTTCCGAACCAGTTTTAACCTGCCGTTCAAGGAAATTGCCAAAGGATTTAAGGGCTATATAAAAGACATCAAGGTTTACAACCGAACCAGCAGTGCCGAAGAGGTGACAACAGAAGCTTTGGATAAGGTCAACATTGCCCTGCACAAGCCCGTTTATGACTACCGTCACCATTCCAATTTCTGGAACCAGCATATCCGTCCATACCATAAGGGAAATATTACAGATGGAGATACAGAAGCAAGTGAAGGCCGCTGGAATTCGAGTGATAGGGATACGGATTTCTTTATCGTCGATCTAGGCAGTTCGCAGGACATATCTTCTATTGAGGTTCTATTTGATGCGAACCGTCTGGCTACGGATTTTAAGATCCTTGTTTCAGATGATTTGGAGCAATTCCGCGCCATTCATACCAGCAGTGGCAATACACAGGCCAAGTTAGCTATCGTAATTCAACCAACTAAGGCGCGCTATGTTAAATTTGAAAGCCTGAAGCGTCAGGCTGGAAAAAATGAAATTGCCGTGAGAGAGCTTCGGGTTTATCAGGATTTGGCCCAGGCGGAAAGAGCAGAGCTGGCGAGACAGTTTGCAGAAAAATTAGTGGATTACGACAACCAAGATTGGTTGACCGTCCACACTGTCCTACATAATAAATATGCCTCTGCTAATACTGTCCGACAAATGCTCTCACTGGTTTCGACTCTAGCTGATAAGCCAGACGAACCAGCTGAGCCAAGCACACCAGTTGTTCCCACTCCGCCAGTTGACGAGCCAAGTACACCGGTCGTACCAACTCCGCCAGTTGACGAGCCAAGTACACCGGTCGTACCAACTCCACCGGTTGCTGAGCCAAGCACACCAGTTGTTCCCACTCCGCCAGTTGACGACCCAAGCACACCAGTTGTTCCCACTCCGCCAGTTGACGAGCCAAGTACACCGGTTGTACCAACTCCACCGGTTGCTGAGCCAAGTACACCAGTTGTTCCCACTCCGCCAGTTGACGAGCCAAGTACACCGGTCGTTCCCACTCCGGCAGTTGACGAGCCAAGCACACCAGTTGTTCCCACTCCGCCAGTTGACGAGCCAAGCATACCGGTCGTACCAACTCCGCCAGTTGACGAGCCAAGTACACCAGTTGTTCCAGCACCACCGACTACTGATCCGAGTGATTCGGAAGACCTAGTGGTTACTGAAGGTCAATTTGTCGCTCCCACCAGCCATCAAGTACCGGCTTATGATTGGGAAGCTCGAGTGACCTTGATGGATCGGGAGTCTGGGGTTAAGGTAGAGGGGCCAGCCTTGTACTTATACGGAATTGAGCGTGTCCTCGGACGTCTAGAGACCTTATCGGATTCGCTACATTACAAACTTGTCTTTCTCGATCAAGCGGGGCAAGAAGTACATCCATATGGTCCAGTTCAGTTGTTCTTGCCAGTTGTAGTTGAAGTTGAGAGCATTCGGTTGCTGACAGCTGAGGGACCACGTGAGTTGCCCTTCCAGTTGGAGGAGGAAGGCATACGGTTAACTAGTGCTTACGGTGGCGATTATGTCTTGACGATTGCTAGTCTTCATGAAAAAGATCAGTCTATACGGCCAACCAATCAGGCAAATACAAAACCTGTTGATTCCGTACTTCCAAAAACTGGTCAAGAAGCTAGTGCCCTCCTGTTTATGGGGCTAGCAAGTCTAGGAATGGCTAGTTGGATGAGAAGGAAAAGGGATTAGAGTAAAAAAAGAAAATGTGAAATCCCTAGCCCTTGTCTAGGGATTTCACATCTTATAAGGAAATAGCTTGACAGAATCCAGCAATGAGATTACAATAGAAACAGGTGGATATAACCAGTTGTCCAATATAATATATTGATAAAAGGAGGGATGGCATGGAGCAGTATATTCATGCAAAATCAGTCATCTTGTCAGATTCAGAAGTAGAAAATGCCTATCTAGAATTAACAGAAGCAGGTACCTTTGGACAGATTCTGACAGAAAAACCAGAAGGGGATATCATCGATTATTCCGACTATCATCTGGCACCAGGTTTGGTGGACACCCATATTCATGGCTATGCATCTCACGATGTCATGGACAATGATTTCGAAGGAATTAAGGTGATTTCAGAGGGACTCTTGTCTTGTGGGGTGACCTCTTGGCTTCCAACAACCCTGACAGATTCCACAGAAAATTTAGATGCAGTCTGTAAAACAATCGGAACCTATGCAGGTCAGGAAACAGGTGCCAAGATTCAGGGAATTTTCTTAGAAGGTCCCTTCTTTACAGAAAAATACAAGGGAGCTCAAAATCCCAAGTATATGAGCGATCCATCTATTGAGAAATTGGACAAATGGCACCAGCTCTCCAAGGGCTTGGTTAATAAAATTGCCATTGCGCCAGAAAGAGAAGGCGTGACAGAATTTATCGAATTTGCCAACAGCAAGGCCATTCATACAGCTCTCGCTCATAGTGATGCGACCTATGCGCAAGCAGAAGCGGCTGTAAAGGCTGGTGCAAATATTTTTGTCCATGTTTACAATGGTATGAGTGGGCTACATCATCGTGAGCCAGGAATGGTTGGCGCAGCCCTGAATTTAAAAAATGTTTATGCAGAAATGATTTGTGATGGTCACCATGTTCATCCAGCAGCAGCAGAAGTCGTTATTAAAGCGCGTGGCGCAGAAGAAACAGTATTGATCACAGACTGTATGCGAGCTGGGGGAATGGGTGAAGGTGATTCTCGACTTGGAGAATTTGAAGTCGTTGTAAAAGACGGCACAGCCCGCCTCAAGCACAATGGAAGCTTGGCAGGATCAATCCTCGAATTGATCCAAGCTGTTCAGCATGTGGTTGAATGGGGGTTGGTTTCCCTGCCTGATGCCCTTCGAATGGCATCTTTGGCACCAGCTCGTTCTGTCAACATCGACCATGTTTGTGGTCAGATTGCAGAAGGACGGGCAGCAGACTTTATCGTCGTAGATGATGCAGGACGTTTGCAAGCTACCTACCTCGATGGAGTGAAACGATTCGGTTAAAAAATCCTTAGGAGGAAAAGAATGACAAAATTACAACTTTCTCAGGCTAAATTTGACCACATGACCCGCTTGTCAAACAGCGACCAAGTCATTGCAGCCTTGGCTATTGACCAACGTGGTGCATTGAAACGCCTGTTGGCTGCGGCAGCAGGTGGTGGCGAATTTGGAGATGACATTTTGATTGATTTCAAGAAAGTCATTTCAAGCGATTTGACCCCTTACGCAAGCTCCATCCTTTTGGATGCTGAGTATGGTGTGCCAGCTTCAGAATTGCGCCATGCAGACTGTGGATTCATCGCTGCTTATGAAAAAACAGGTTACGATGCTTCCACACCAGGTCGTTTGCCAGACCTTTTGCCAAACTGGTCAGCAAAACGCATCAAAGAATTGGGTGCAGATGCCGTAAAAATCTTGCTTTACTATGATGTAGATGACAAGCCAGAAATCAATGATATTAAGCATGCTTGGGTAGAACGTATTGGTAGCGAGTGTATCGCAGAAGATATTCCGTACTTCGTTGAAATCTTGACCTACGATGCCAGCGACATGGATGTAACATCTCGCGAATACGCAGCCCTCAAACCACACAAGGTCAATGGTGCCATGCGTGAATTCAGTAAGCCACGCTACAATGCAGATGTGCTTAAGGTAGAAGTACCAGTTAACATGAACTTTGTAGAAGGCTACACAGATGAAGAGCCAGTCTATACAGTTGAGGAAGCCAAGGCCTTCTTCAAAGAGCAAACAGAAAGCACCCACTTGCCATTCATCTATTTGAGTGCGGGTGTATCTGCCAAACTCTTCCAAGAAACCCTTGTCTTTGCTAAAGAAGCAGGTTCAAGCTTTAACGGTGTTCTTTGTGGACGTGCAACTTGGAAGGATGCAGTAGCTATCTTTGCAAGCGAGGGTGAAGAAGCAGCTAAAGCTTGGTTGGCAGACCAAGGTCGTCGCAACGTAGAAGAACTCAACGAAGTTCTAGCAACAACTGCTCGTCCTTGGACAGAAAAAGTGGAAGTTAAATAAAAAAGTTTGAGGAGTTTTCCTCAAACTTTTTATTCTGCAAAGAATGCTTGGTAAAGGGCCTTGAGGGCCTTTTCTTTTTCTTCGGTTTTGACAACGAACATGACTGAAACTTCGCTGGCACCTTGTGAAATCATGGCCAAGTTGACATTTTGTTGAGAGAGAGCAGCGGTTGCAGTAGCTGTTACCCCTACATGGCTCTTCATGTTCTCGCCGACAATCATGATGATGGATAGACCGTGCTCGATTTCAGCCTTATCCACTTCCAATTTTGTCTTCAATTGACGGAGGATTTCTTCTTCCTTAATCGGAGTCAATTCACGCTCACGGAGTACGATGGATAAATCATCGATACCAGTTGGCATGTGTTCAAAGCGGATGTTCAAGTCTTCCAAGATTTGAAGGACCTTGCGGCCAAATCCAACTTCTCGGTTCATCAAATATTTGGACATGTTGATGCTTACAAAATCATCATCTGCCGCAATTCCGACGACTGGTAGAGTTTCGCTGCTGTGTTCCAAGACAATCTGTGTACCTGGATGGTCTGGGTTGTTGGTATTCTTAATAACCAGAGGAATACGGCCGCGATAGGCTGGTAGCAAGGCTTCGTCATGGAGGACGGAGAAGCCAGCGTAAGCCAATTCCCGCATTTCACGATAGGTCAATTCCTTGATTGAATGTGGGTTCTTAATGATGCCAGGGTGGGCAGCAAAAATGCCGTCAACATCCGTGAAGTTTTCATAGAGGTCTGCCTTAACACCAGCAGCAACAATCGAACCAGTGATGTCAGAGCCACCACGGGAAAAGGTACAGATTTGATTGTCGATGGTCACACCGAAGAAACCAGGGATAACCAAGACCTCATCTGCTTCTCGCAATTCTTCAATCTTGTCATAGCTAGAAGGCAAGATACGGGCATTTCCAGGTTCAGAAGAAACGATGATACCGGCTTTTTTAGGATGGACGTAGCGGGCTGGTAAGCCACGGTAGGTGAAGTATTCAGCGATTAACTTGGCATTGTTATCTTCGCCAGCGGCCAGAAAGCTATCATAGAGGAAATCGTTGTTTTCAATTGGAAGGGTTGCAAGGTCTTTGATGCTTTGAGCAATCTTTTTCATGCTCTTGGCAGTGAAGCCCAATTCGTCCACCATTGCCTGGTAACGGTCAATAATCCAGTCCTGACTAGCAGTAACATCGTCCCCCTTGATGTAACGTTTGTAGTATTGAATCAGGGCATCTGTTACCTTTGTATCAGCAGCATCCCGCTTACCAGGTGCTGAAACTACGACAAAGCGTCGTTCAGGATCCGCCTGGACAATGTTAAATACTTTTTCTAATTGGCTTGCAGAAGCGAGGGAGCTCCCCCCAAATTTTGTAACTTTCATCTCTACTCCTCAATC
This sequence comes from Streptococcus sp. 29896, assembly GCF_032594915.1. Classification (NCBI taxonomy): domain Bacteria; kingdom Bacillati; phylum Bacillota; class Bacilli; order Lactobacillales; family Streptococcaceae; genus Streptococcus; species Streptococcus suivaginalis. Next base: position 349,110 of record NZ_CP118733.1, read on the forward strand.
TTATTTTTTTTATTATAGCAAAAAGAGGGTATCTTGTCAGTAATCCTTTTTGAAAACTTCCTATTAACGGGTCTGGGACAAAAATATGGTACAATGTAGTCTGGATTGGAGGAAGGAATGAAGGGCATTATTTTTGATATGGACGGTGTTCTGTTTGATACAGAACCATATTACTACCAACGTCGGGTAGATTTTTTGGCAACCAAGGGCTTGTCAGTTGCTCACTTGGAACCAGCTATTTTTGTCGGAGGCCGGGTTCATCAAGTTTGGCAGCTGATTTTGGGAGAACAGTTTGATCAGTGGGATGTTGCTGAACTCGAGAAGGAGTATCGGACTTACAAGGATCAACATCCAGTTCCTTATGATCGCCTTGTGTTTTCAGATGCTCAAGCAGTCTTGCATTGGTTGACAGAAGAGGGAATCAAACTGGCGCTTGCCTCAAACACGGATCGACAGGATATTGACCGAGCCTTGTCAGAGAGTGGTCTGGCGTCCTACTTTACGGCTGTATTTTCAGGGATGGACTGCAAGGCAGGTAAACCCGATCCAGAGGTCTATGAAAAAGCTGCGACAGCACTTGGATTTTCAAAAGCTGAACTTTTGGTTGTTGAAGACAGTCCAAAGGGTATTCAGGCAGGAAAGGCAGCTGGATTACAAGTTTGGGCGATTGAGGACAAGCAGATTGGATTGGACCAAAGTCAGGCAGATCGAAAGATTGAAAGTCTGAGTCAATTGAAAGAATACATGAAAAGAGCTTAGGCTCTTTTTTTCGGATGTGACAGTTTTTTTGGTTTGAAAGCCAATCACCTGTCAAAAGTATGGTAGAATAGGATAAATTTAACTTTATAGTTTGATGTTCAAAGTTTTTTAGGAGATCAGTATAGGAGGAAATCATGCCTTATTCAACGATTCGCTATCAGGTGACAGAAGGTCTTGCGACCCTAACCCTTAACCGTCCTGATGTGGCAAACGGCTTTAATATTCCCATGTGCGAAGAGATGCTGGCTGCTATTGAGGAGACCGCTCAAAATGATCAGGTGCAGTTTCTAAAAATTGAAGCAGCGGGTTCAATCTTCTCTGTCGGAGGAGATTTGGTGGAGATGAAGCGAGCGGTGGATGAGGACGATATTCCTTCTCTTGTGCGCATAGCAGAGCTGGTTAATGACATCTCCTTCGCTCTCAAGCAACTACCAAAGGTTGTCATTATGGTCACCGATGGAGCAGTAGCTGGCGCAGCAGCCAATATGGCAGTTGCTGCAGACTTTGTGATTTCTTCGACTAAAACAAAATTCATCCAGGCCTTTGTTGGCGTCGGGTTGGCGCCAGATGCGGGTGGTATTTTCTTGCTCAGTCGTGCAATTGGTGCCAATAGGGCAAGTCGCTTGGCCATGACGGGAGAAGGTTTGTCTGCGGAGAAAGCTTTAGAATACGGCATTATTTATAAACTGGTTGAGCCAGAAAAGTTGGAAAAAACGGTCCAACAGATCCTTAAGAAGCTCATGCGTGGTTCCATCAATTCCTACATGGCGATTAAGCAACTGGTCTGGGAGAGTCAGTTCAAGGGCTGGGAATCTTATCGCCGATTGGAGTTACAATTGCAGGAAAGGTTGGCCTTCAAAGAAGACTTCAAAGAAGGTGTACGTGCACATGCAGAGCGGAGAAGACCCGTTTTCAAAGGAAAATAATTAGCATGTTCTGAAAAAATATTTGACAATCAAATTATTCTGGAGTATACTTTGGCTATCAAAGTAAAGGAGGCTGATTTTGGAAGATCCAAAAATCAATGAATATCTAACGGCAATTTTTAATAATGTCCTGGTCATTCAGGAGAATAGCCTCCGAAAGAGTCGTTTCAACGACATTTCCATAAAGGAAATGCACACCATTGATGAAATTGGTGATAAGAAGGGAGCGACACCGAGTGATATTGCTCGGGCTTTGATGGTGACACTTGGAACGGTGACAACCAGTCTCAACAACTTGGAGAGAAAGGGCTATATCGAACGCGTGCGCTCTACCAAGGACAGACGGGTGGTTCATCTCTATCTGACCAAGAAGGGTCGTCTGGTCTATCGCTTGCACCAACGTTTCCATAATGAAATGGTCAAGCAGATTACAGATGGGATGGACGAGGCAGAATACCAAGTAATGAAAAAAGGGCTCTACAAACTCTATAATTTCTTGGAGGATTTGAAATGAGAACCTTCGCTAAAATCAGTCAGGTTGCCCACTATGTTCCTGAACAGCTTGTGAGCAATGATGATTTAGCACAGATCATGGATACCAGCGACGACTGGATTGCTTCGCGGACGGGTATTCGTCAAAGACGGATTGTTGTAGATGAAAATACCAGCGATTTAGCTAGTCAGGTTGCCAAATCCTTGCTAGACAAGTCGGGTGTGGCTGCTGATGAAATTGATTTTATCATCATCGCAACTATTACACCAGATTCAGCCATGCCGTCAACGGCAGCTCGGGTCCAGGCGGCAATCGGTGCCAAGAAAGCTTTTGCCTATGACCTGGTGGCAGCTTGTTCGGGCTTCGTTTTCGCCCTGTCCACCGCCGACAAACTGATCTCCTCTGGTATCTACCAAAAGGGAATCGTGATTGGAGCAGAGGTCTTGTCCAAGACTCTTGACTGGACAGATCGTGGAACGGCAGTCTTGTTTGGAGATGGTGCTGGTGGGGTTTTGTTGGAGGCCAGTCCTGAGCAACACTTTCTAGCAGAAATCAACCGAACGGATGGCAGTCGTGGTCTAGGTTTGACCTCTGGTCAAACAGGTTTGCACTCTCCCTTTTCAAAAGAAGGGAGCAACCAACCTTACTTGCAGATGGATGGTCGAGCGATTTTTGAGTTTGCTGTTCGCGACGTGACCAAGACCATTGCAGAGCTGTTAGACAGTCAGGGTCTGACTGGTGATGAGGTGGATTACTTCCTGCTTCATCAGGCAAATAGTCGGATTTTGGATAAGATGGCACGCAAGCTAGGTATTGGTATTGAGAAATTTCCAGCCAATATGATGCACTATGGCAATACCAGCGCAGCCAGCATTCCCATTCTTTTATCAGAATGTGTGGAAGCAGGCAGCTTGCGCTTGGATGGTAGCCAAACGGTTGTGTTGGCAGGCTTTGGTGGCGGCCTGACTTGGGGAACGCTACTACTGAAACTTTAGTTAATTCCTTGCCTTAGGCAAGATTTTAAAAATTTTTTTATCAAAAAGGAGCACTATCATGGCAGTATTTGAAAAAGTACAAGAAATCATCGTTGAAGAATTGGGTAAGGATGCTGAAGAAGTAACCCTTACAACAACCTTTGAAGATTTGGATGCAGATTCATTGGATCTTTTCCAAGTTATCTCTGAAATCGAAGATGCATTTGACATCCAAATCGACACTGAAGAAGGTTTGACAACTGTAGGCGATTTGGTTGCGTACGTTGAAGAAAAAACAAAATAAGATTTCGATAGAAAAGTGCTATTTAGCATTTTTCTTAAGTAAAATACTTTGATATTCAAAACATTGAAATATCAAAGTATATTTTGAGTGAGGGGGCAACCCTTCACTTGTTTACCTAATGATTTGATATTCAAATAATTAGGTAAGCAAGAAAAACAGATGAGGGAATTATGAAGACGAAAATAACAGAATTGCTCGATATTAAGTATCCAATTTTTCAAGGTGGTATGGCTTGGGTGGCTGACGGTGACTTGGCTGGTGCGGTTTCAAATGCTGGTGGTTTAGGCATTATCGGTGGAGGAAATGCTCCCAAAGAGGTGGTCAAGGCAAATATTGACAAGGTTAAATCTATCACGGACAAACCTTTCGGTGTTAATATCATGCTTTTGTCTCCTTTTGCGGATGACATTGTTGACTTGGTCATCGAAGAAGGTGTGAAAGTTGTCACCACAGGAGCAGGAAATCCAGGGAAGTATATGGAGCGTCTCCATGCTGCAGGGATTACAGTTATTCCTGTTGTACCGAGTGTAGCCCTTGCTAAACGCATGGAAAAATTAGGGGTTGATGCCGTCATCGCTGAAGGGATGGAAGCCGGTGGTCACATCGGTAAATTGACAACTATGACCTTGGTTCGTCAGGTTGTTGATGCCATATCTATTCCTGTGATCGCAGCAGGTGGTATCGCAGACGGTGCTGGTGCTGCCGCAGCCTTTATGCTAGGGGCAGAAGCCATCCAAGTGGGGACGCGTTTTGTTGTTGCCAAGGAGTCAAATGCCCACCCAGCCTACAAGGAAAAGGTCCTCAAGGCCAAGGATATTGACACGACTGTTTCTGCCTCCGTTGTAGGTCACTCGGTGCGTGCGATTAAGAACAAGCTTTCGACAGCCTATGCAGCTGCAGAAAAAGACTTCCTAGCTGGAAAAATTTCAGCAGAATCCATTGAAGAACTGGGTGCAGGTGCCCTCCGCAATGCCGTTGTAGATGGTGATGTGGTCAATGGTTCGGTTATGGCAGGTCAGATTGCTGGCTTGGTGACTAAGGAAGAAACCTGTGAAGAAATTTTGAAAGATTTATATTTTGGTGCTGCCAAGGTGATTCGCGAAGAGGCGAATCGCTGGGCATCTGTTGGAGAATAAGATGACAAAAACAGCTTTTCTTTTTGCAGGTCAAGGGTCTCAGACAGTGGGGATGGCCCGCGACCTTTACGAATATTACCCGATAGTTAGAGAAACGTTTGACCAGGCTAGTCAGATTCTGGGGTATAACATTCGCGACCTAATTGACAATCAAGAGGATAAATTACATCAGACTCGCTATACCCAACCTGCTATTTTGACCACTTCTGTGGCTATTTTTCGACTGCTGGAAGAAGAGGGAGTACAACCTGATATGGTAGCTGGTCTATCCTTGGGAGAATATTCAGCTCTGGTAGCATCGGGAGCTTTGGCCTTTGAAGATGCGATTGCCCTGATTGCTAAGCGTGGTGAATATATGGAAACGGCTGCGCCAGCAGGGACTGGTAAGATGGTTGCTGTTCTCAACACAGATGTCAACTTGATTGAAGAAATCTGTTCGACTGTTACCTCTGGGATTGTTTCCCCAGCCAACTACAACACACCAGCCCAAATCGTCATCGGAGGCGAGGTGGCTGCAGTGGATGAGGCGGTTGAATTGCTGAAGGAAGCTGGTGTCAAACGGATGATTCCGCTCAATGTATCAGGTCCTTTCCACACGGCTCTCCTGAGACCAGCGTCGGAGCAATTGGCTCAGGCCTTGGAGCAGGTGGAATTTGCGGACTTCCAAGTAGAGTTGGTCGGTAATACGGAAGCCAAGGTTATGAAAAAAGAGGACATCAAGTCCCTCTTGCCCCGTCAAGTGATGGAACCAGTTCGTTTCTATGAGTCAATCGCAACCATGCAGGAAGCTGGTGTGACTAACTTTATTGAAATCGGTCCAGGCAAAGTCTTATCAGGATTTGTCAAGAAAATCGATAAGACAGCCGAGGTGGTGACAGTAGAAGATGTGGCAAGTCTAGAAGGCTTGTTGACTAGCCAATAAGGAGAAATTATGGAACTTACCAATAAAAATGTGTTTGTGACGGGTTCAAGTCGTGGAATCGGCTTGGCCATTGCCCATAAGTTTGCTAGCCTTGGTGCCAATGTGGTACTAAATGGTCGTGGTCAGCTGGGGCAGGACTTACTGGATAGCTTTGCAGATTACGGTGTCAAAGTAGTGGCCATTTCAGGTGATATTTCCAGTTCGGCAGATGCCAAACGGATGGTGGCTGAGGCGGTTGAGGCTCTTGGTAGCGTCGATATCTTGGTCAACAATGCAGGAATTACCAAAGACGGCATGGCTCTGCGAATGACGGAAGAGGATTTCGAGAGCGTTTTGAGTATCAATTTAACAGGTACCTTTAACATGACCCAGGCTGTTTTGAAACCTATGACCAAGGCGCGTGAAGGGGCTATTATCAACCTTTCCAGTGTGGTCGGTTTGACTGGAAATGCCGGTCAGGCTAATTATGCTGCTTCTAAGGCAGGTGTCATTGGTTTTACAAAATCCATTGCTCGTGAAGTCGCAGGGCGAAATGTCCGTGTCAATGCGATTGCGCCGGGCTTTATCCAGTCTGATATGACAGATGTTTTATCTGACAAGATTAAAGAAGCTATGACTGCACAAATTCCTATGAAACGCTTCGGTTTGACGGAAGAAGTAGCCGATGTTGCTGTATTCCTTGCCAAGCAAGAATATCTGACAGGTCAGGTGATTGCGGTTGACGGCGGCTTGACCATGCAGTAAGAGAGGTTTGAAAATGACAAAATTAAATCGTGTAGTAGTAACAGGCTATGGTCTGACATCGCCAATTGGTAATACGCCAGAGGAATTCTGGGATAGCCTGGTCAATGGTAAGATTGGGATCGGAAAGATTACCAAGTTTGATACCAGTGAATACTCAGTCCATAATGCTGCGGAAATCAAGGATTTTCCTTTTGACAAATACTTCGTTAAAAAAGATACCAACCGCTATGATAACTACTCCCTCTATGCTCTCTATGCAGCTCGTGAGGCAGTAGCCAATGCTAATCTTGATACAGAAGCCGTTGACAGTGACCGTTTCGGTGTTATCTTGTCAACGGGTATCGGTGGAATTTTGGAAATCGAGGAGCAGGTTGCTCGCATGAACGAAAAAGGACCAAAACGCATTCGTCCTATGGCCCTTCCAAAAGCCTTGCCAAACATGGCGGCTGGAAATATTGCCATGCAGGTCGGTGCTAATGGTGTCTGCAAGTGTGTCATCACAGCCTGTGCTTCGTCAAATGATGCCTTGGGTGAAGCCTTCCGTGAAATCAAGTTTGGCTTCCAAGATGTCATGTTGGCAGGTGGAGCAGAAGCAGCCATTACTCCATTTGCAATCGGTGGTTTCCAAGCTTTGACAGCTATGTCGACTACTGAGGATCCAGAACGTGCGTCTATTCCATTTGACAAGGACCGCAATGGTTTTGTCATGGGAGAGGGTTCCGCGGTTTTAGTATTGGAAAGTTTGGAACACGCAGAGGCGCGTGGAGCGACGATTTTGGCTGAAATCGTTGGTTATGGGAATACCTGTGATGCCCACCACATGACTTCTCCACATCCAGAAGGTCAGGGTGCTATTAAGGCCATGAAGTTGGCCATTTCAGAAGCAGGTTTAGAGCCAGCTGATATTGACTACATCAATGCCCATGGTACTTCGACACCGGCTAATGAAAAAGGGGAAAGCCAAGCTATTGTATCCGTTTTCGGCAAGAACACGCCAGTTTCTTCCACCAAGTCCTTTACAGGGCACTTGTTGGGGGCAGCGGGTGCAGTTGAGGCGGCAGCAGTCATTGAGGCTATGCGTCATTCTTACGCACCAAAGACAGCTGGTACGACAGAATTATCTGAAGATATTGAAGCAGATGTCATTTATGGACAGGGGCGTGATATGGAAATCCGCCATGCCATTTCAAATACATTTGGCTTTGGAGGTCACAACTCGGTAATTGCTTTCAAACGTTGGGAGGCTTAAGTGAATATTACAGAAATAAAGGACTTGATGAGTCAGTTTGACCAGTCAAGTTTGCGAGAATTTTCATATAGCAATGCTGGGGAAACCTTGCATTTCAGTAAAAATCAGCAGGCGACAGCGGTTCCGAGTCCAGCGGTCGAAGCTCCGCTTGTTCCAGTAGCTCCTGCAAGCCCATCCCCTGTGCCAGCAGTTGAAACCAGTGAGCCAGCTCCAGTAGAAGCAGGTGCAAGCTCTGTGGCAGAAGGTACGGTAGTGGAAAGTCCCTTGGTCGGCGTGGCTTATTTGTCACCAGCCCCTGACAAGCCAGCCTTTGTAGCAGTTGGCGATACGGTCAAAAAAGGGCAGACTCTCATGATTATCGAAGCCATGAAGGTCATGAACGAAGTGCCTGCTGACCGTGACGGTGTGGTCACAGAGATTTTGGTGGCTAACCAGGACGTTGTAGAATTTGGACAAGGATTGATACGCATCAAATGATCGATATTTTGAAAATTAAAGAGGCGCTTCCTCATCGCTACCCTATGCTCTTGGTCGATCGTGTCCTTGAAGTATCGGAAGATGAGATTGTCGCCCTCAAAAATGTGACCATTAACGAGCCCTTCTTCAACGGGCATTTCCCAGATTATCCTGTTATGCCAGGTGTTCTCATCATGGAGGCTTTGGCACAAACCGCAGGTGTCTTGGAGTTGTCCAAGGAAGAAAATAAGGGCAAGCTGGTCTTTTATGCCGGCATGGATAAGGTTAAATTTAAGAAGCAAGTTGTACCTGGTGACCAGTTGATCATGACTGCTAAATTTGTCAAACGCCGTGGAACCATTGCAGTCGTTGAGGCAAAGGCAGAGGTGGACGGAAAACTGGCTGCGTCGGGGGTGTTGACTTTTGCTATTGGAAACTAAATCAGTTCTCCATTTTATCTTTTATTGCGTCGACGAACGAGGAAACTTCGTTTCCTTATTTCCAACTTCAAATAATTTCATCATTATTTGAACTCGTTTTGCCGTACCCAAGTACTGTCTACAACAATTGATACGAATTTTATTCGTCTCATTTTCAATCTCCAAAGGTTTCCCAAACCTTTGGAGCAAGCACAAAAAGTAAAATGAAGAACTGCTGTTGATAACCATTATTTAATATTCTCACCTTGAGATTGTTATAACAATTATTCTATGTTAAAAAGGAGATAGGATTCATCATGTTTGAGAAGATTTTGATTGCCAATCGTGGTGAGATTGCGGTGCGGATTATTCGTGCGGCCAGGGAGTTGGGGATTGCGACGGTGGCTGTCTATTCAGAGGCTGACAAGGAAGCCCTCCACACTATGTTGGCAGATGAGGCTGTCTGTATCGGTCCAGCCCGTTCGACAGATTCCTATCTCAATATGCAGGCGGTCATCTCGGCAGCTGTTGTGACAGGTGCCCAGGCTATTCATCCTGGCTTTGGATTTTTGAGTGAAAACTCCAAATTCGCCACCCTCTGTGAAGAGGTTGGTATCAAGTTCATCGGTCCTTCTGGGACGGTCATGGATACCATGGGTGATAAAATCAATGCTCGGGCAGAGATGATTAAGGCTCAAGTGCCTGTTATTCCAGGATCAGACGGTGAAGTCTTAACAAGCCAAGAAGCCCTTGAAATCGCTGAAAAGATTGGCTACCCTGTCATGCTCAAGGCATCGGCTGGTGGTGGCGGTAAGGGGATTCGTAAGGTGGAAAAAGCCGAAGACCTAGTGCCTGCCTTTGAATCAGCTTCCAGCGAAGCCAAGGCAGCTTTTGGCAACGGTGCCATGTATATGGAGCGTGTCGTCTATCCAGCCCGCCACATTGAAGTACAGATTTTGGCAGACCAAAATGGTCATGTCATCCATCTGGGAGAACGGGACTGTTCCCTTCAACGCAACAACCAGAAGGTCTTGGAAGAAGCTCCGTCGATTGCTATCGGCCAGACCATGCGGGATCGTATCGGTCAAGCAGCAGTGCGGGCTGCCCAGTCAGTTGGCTATGAAAATGCAGGAACCATTGAGTTCCTATTGGATGAAGCCAAGGGCGAATTTTACTTCATGGAAATGAACACACGGGTGCAGGTGGAACATCCAGTTACCGAGTTTGTCACCGGTGTGGATATTGTCAAGGAGCAAATCAAGATCGCGGCTGGTCAGGAACTCAGCGTCCGTCAAGAAGATGTGAAGATTACAGGTCATGCTATTGAATGCCGGATCAATGCTGAAAATCCAGCCTTCAACTTCGCCCCAAGTCCAGGTAAGATTTCCAATCTCTATCTGCCAAGCGGTGGCGTTGGTTTGCGTGTGGATTCGGCAGTTTATCCGGGCTACACTATTCCGCCTTACTATGATTCTATGATTGCCAAGGTTATCGTGCATGGGGAAAATCGCTTTGAAGCCCTGATGAAGATGCAGCGAGCCCTCTACGAATTGGAAATTGACGGAGTGATGACCAATACCGACTTTCAGCTGGACTTGATTTCCGACAAGCGAGTGGTGGCTGGTGATTACGACACCGCCTACCTCATGGAAGAATTTTTACCCCGCTATCAGGAAGAATTAAAAAAGTAAACTAGGAGAATGCTATGGCTTTGTTTCGCAAAAAGGACAAATATATCCGCATCAACCCCAATCGTTCGCGGATAGAGTCAGCACCTCAAGCAAAGCCAGAGGTGCCAGATGAACTCTTTTCCAAATGCCCAGCTTGTAAGGAAATCCTCTACAAAAAGGATTTGGGATTAGAGAAAACCTGTCAACATTGTTCCTATAATTTTCGAATTACAGCCCAGGAACGCTTGGCATTGACAGTGGATGAAGGCTCGTTCGAGGAATTATTTACAGGGATTGAAACAAAAAATCCCTTGGACTTCCCTAATTATCTAGAAAAATTGGCAGCCACCCGTCAAAAGACAGGTTTGGACGAGGCTGTTTTGACAGGAAAGGCGACAATCGGAGGACAACCAGTTGCCCTTGGAATCATGGATTCTCACTTTATCATGGCTTCAATGGGAACGGTGGTCGGTGAGAAAATCACCCGCCTCTTTGAACTGGCTACTGAAGAGCAACTGCCAGTCGTCCTTTTTACCGCATCTGGCGGTGCTCGGATGCAGGAAGGCATTATGAGCCTGATGCAAATGGCTAAGATTTCGGCAGCTGTGAAACGCCATTCCAATGCTGGCCTCTTTTACCTGACGGTCTTGACAGACCCGACAACAGGAGGTGTGACGGCTAGTTTTGCTATGGAAGGCGATATTATCCTGGCTGAGCCACAGACTTTGGTTGGCTTTGCAGGCCGACGGGTTATTGAATCAACTGTACGTGAAAATCTGCCAGACGATTTCCAGAAGGCTGAATTTTTACAAGAACACGGCTTTGTCGATGCCATTGTCAAACGCCAGGACTTGCCAACGACCATTAGTCGCTTGTTGAGAATGCATGGAGGTGTCAGATGACCAGTGATGTAGCACGTATGATCCGTTTGGCACGTGACCAGGCTCGCCTGACGACCTTGGACTATGCCACACAGATTTTTGATGACTTTATCGAATTGCACGGCGATCGGAATTTCCGCGATGACGGAGCAGTTGTGGGTGGTATCGGCTTTCTAGCAGGTCAGCCAGTGACAGTTATCGGTATCCAAAAAGGGAAGAATCTTCAGGACAACCTTAAACGCAACTTTGGTCAGCCTCACCCAGAAGGCTACCGCAAGGCCCTTCGCCTCATGAAGCAGGCGGAGAAGTTTGGTCGCCCAGTTGTCACATTTATTAATACTGCAGGAGCTTATCCAGGCGTCGGTGCAGAGGAGCGTGGACAGGGCGAGGCCATTGCCCGCAACCTCATGGAGATGAGCGACCTCAAGGTGCCTATTATCGCCATTATCATCGGCGAGGGAGGTTCTGGTGGAGCCCTTGCCCTAGCAGTCGCAGATCAGGTCTGGATGCTGGAAAACTCCATGTACGCCGTCCTCAGCCCTGAAGGTTTCGCCTCTATCCTCTGGAAAGACGGCAGTCGGGCCATGGAAGCGGCAGAACTCATGAAGATCACTTCTTACGAGTTGGAGAAGCTCCAAGTGGTCGATCGGGTTGTTTTGGAAAATGGCAGAGCGACTAAGGAAGTCTTGGCTGACCTCAAGGAAAACCTGGTCAGCCAGTTGGCTCAATTACAAGCCTTGCCACTTGATGAGTTACTCGAAAACCGCTATCAACGCTTTAGAAAATACTAGGAAGACCTAGTATTTTTTCGCTAGATTTGATACAATGGATAAAATAGTTTTCAGGAGTTTTTCCATGTTAGTAAAAGCAGAACTATCAAACGCAGAAGAATTATTGCCTATTCAACACCGAGCCTTTGCAGCTTTATATGAAACCTATCAGGACCAATACAACCCTGCCATTGAAAGCATGGACTATTTCCAATCACGCTTTGTACGACCAAATTGCAGCTACTATAAGATTGTCGAAGAGGGTCATACAGTCGGACTGGTACGAACAACGGTCGCTGAAGATGCAGACCAGGGCTGGCTGGGTCTGATTGGCATTGATCCAGACCACAGAGGAAAAGGCTTTGGTCACAAGGCCATGTTAGAGTTAGAACAACTTTATCCAACGGTTAAGCGTTTGGTACTCTGTACCGTCTTACAGGAACCCAGATTAGTTGCTTTCTACGAAAAACTCGGTTACAAGGCTATCAAAACCGAACCTGAACAAGAAGGCATGGATATGGTCTATATGGAGAAGTGGCTAGGATAGGAGGTTGGAAATGTTAGAAACATTCAGTCAACGATTGGAATGGATTTGTAGGAAAATCTGGATTTTATTGCAGGCCTTTCTATTATTGCTTCTTGAACTCATTCCAACTTTCATATTGCAAAAATCCACCTCGTCAGTCGCTCAATGGACTGCCGGCCTATTTTCTATTGCTATTATGGTCTTTATGTGTTGGTTGGCAGAAAGGAAAGGGCTAGCCATTTGGGATAGAAAATTCCTGAATTGGAAGGGACTTGGACTGGTTGCACTGACCTTACTGTTCACCAGTCTTTCTACTGCCTTAGGGCATACTATCATGGACCTTCAAGGGATTGAAGATACCGGTAATCAGATTGGCATTGAAAAGCTGTTACAAACGATTCCTTTTTGGTTAGCCTTTGTCAGAATAGCCTGTCAGGCAGCCATTACCGAGGAGATCATTGTCAGAGGCTATCTGTTCAAAAAGTTATTTGAAAAGCACAAGATGTTAGGAATTGTAGTATCTGGTTTGATTTTTGCCTTCTTACATGGACCGACAGATTTGGGATCTTGGATCATTTATGCCAGCCCAGGATTTTTAATGGCTTATCTCTACTACAAGACAGATTACCTCATCTATCCTATAGCAGTGCATTTTATCAATAATGCCTGGTCGGTGGTGGCATTTTACTATTTTTAGACGGAATTAGCGGAGCAAGGTGGTACTCGAAATAGGTAAGAGATTAGGCGAGTTGGTCATAAAGAAAACAAAAAAGCCTGAAGGAGAGGACGGGGCTTAAACCATATGAAAAAGAATAGGAGAAAAGAGTGAAAAAAATAAGTCAAGGTATGGAATGGATAGGCAGAAAGATTTGGGTTATCTTGAGAGCTTTTGGTTTTTTATTGATTTTTGTCATCCCAGATTTGATCCTGGAGCAATCCAAATCGCAGGTTTTTCTGCTGCTTACAGGGCTTGCGACAGTGGGAATTGTGGTCTTTTTCTGGTGGCGAGCTGAAAAAAATAGCCTTCCCGTCTGGGATTCCAAGATTCTTTCTTGGGATGGACTTGCCCTCGTCATCCTAGCCTTTGCAGTTATGCAGTTGATGGATATGTTTGGTTTGTTTTTATTGGAGCTACAAGGAGCAGAAACAACTGCCAATGAGACCTTGATTATGGAATCCTTGAAAGGGGTCCCGTTTTGGCTAGCAACCCTGACCACTGCTCTACTACCGGCAGTTGGAGAAGAAGTCATCTTGCGGGGATATTTTTTCAAAAAGTTATTTGGTTCCTATGTTGTGTTTGGTATTATCGCCTCAAGCCTTCTTTTTGGATTGCTTCATGGACCAACGGATATCGGTTCATGGTTGATTTATGCGGGGAGTGGTATTATTTTGTCAACTCTCTATCATAAAACAGGCTATTTGATTTACCCGATTGCAGTGCACTTGGTAAACAATCTAATCGCAACTATTTTCTATTATCTATAAAAAAGCGACTCCTAGAAGGAGTCGCTTTTTGCATGTTTTAGCTGATTTCGGATTTGTCGGGTAAGAGTAGGGCTAAGATGATATAGGTGGTTAAAAAGGGTAAATTGGTCACAATTGCTAAGATGACAATAACCCATCGAACATTTTCCAGCTTCCAGCCATAGTTTCCATAGAGATCAAAATAATCATAAAGGCCAGCGATGACACCAGAAAGTTCCTTGCGACTTTTATCTTTGTACAATTTCTTTTTCATACTCTTGTCCTCCTAATGCTAAGGTTTGATAACTTCCGCCCCACCCATGTATGGACGGAGAACTTCTGGGATAGTGACAGAGCCGTCTTCATTTTGGTAGTTTTCAAGAATGGCTGCCACGGTACGACCAACAGCTAGACCTGAACCGTTGAGGGTATGGAGCAATTTAACCTTGCCGTCAGCAGCATCGCGGTAGCGGATTTGGGCACGACGGGCTTGGAAATCTTCTGTGTTTGAACAGCTTGAGATTTCACGGTAGGCATTTTGGGCAGGAATCCAGACTTCCAAGTCATAGGTCTTAGCAGCTGAGAAGCCCGTATCGCCTGTACAGAGGGCCAAAACGCGGTAAGGCAAGCCTAGTTTTTGGAGAATATTCTCTGCGTTTGCTGTCATTTTTTCCAATTCATCATAAGATTGTTCTGGTGTGGCAAATTTGACCATTTCAACCTTGTGGAATTGGTGAAGGCGGATCAGACCACGGGTGTCACGACCAGCAGAACCAGCTTCAGAACGGAAAGATGGGCTCATGGCTGTGAAGTAGATTGGCAGGTCTTTTTCTTCCAAAATCTCGTTGCGGTAGTAGTTAGTCAATGGGACTTCCGCAGTTGGGATGAGGACGAAGTTGGTATCTGCCAACTCAAAAGTATCTTCCTTGAACTTAGGATATTGACCAGTACCGAACATAGAGTCATGGTTGACCATGTAAGGTGTGATGATTTCTTGGTAGCCTTCTGCGATATGCTCGTCCAACATGAAGTTGTAGAGGGCGCGTTCTAAGCGGGCACCCAAGTTCTTGTAGAAGAGGAAGCGGGCACCAGTTACTTTTGCGCCACGTTCCCAGTCCAGAATATCGAGGTCTTCGCCCAAATCCCAGTGAGCTTTTGGCTCGAAAGTGAATTCACGAGGTGTTCCCCAACGACGAACCTCCACGTTTTCTTCTTCATCTGCACCAACAGGGACAGAATCGTGCGGCGTATTTGGAAGAACTGCAAGGATGGCATTTAGTTTTTCATCAATTTCCAAGAGTTCAGCATCCAAGTTTTTTACATCGGCAGACAATTTTTGCATGGCAGCAATCTTGTCGTCCGCATTTTCCTTGTTGCGTTTTGCTTGGGCAATCTCCGCAGAAACGGTGTTGCGCTCTGCTTTTAATTCTTCTACAGTAACCAAGATTTCACGGCGTTTTGCATCCAATTCCTTGATGTTTGCCAATGTTTCGGCAGCCACACCACGAGTAGCTAATTTGGCAGCCACTCCGTCAAAATCTGTACGAATACGTTTGATATCTAGCATAGATGTCTCCTTTAGAATAAAAAAATACAGAATGAGAGATGCTGGAGCGATATTTACCGCGGTTCCATCCAGCTTCACATTCTGTGCACTTTAAGTATGTCATTTTTATATACAACGGTAGAATTTCATATCCCTTGTTTATCTGCTCACAGCGACCGCAGACTTTCTGAAAAACGCCTGATATTACTTATCCGTTTCTTAGATTATACCCTAAATGTACTGACTTGTAAACGAAAGTAAAAAATTTTTTAAAACTATAAAAAATCCCTCTTACAAGCGCTATCATTATATGTTAATATATTGTTGAAATTATCATAGAAAGATATGTAAATAACGTAGAAGAGGAGGTTAAAACAACTATAACAATTGGTAATAACTTTTATCTTTGAAATGAAAACGGAGGAACATATGAATAGACAAGATAAAAATTATCAAAAACTGTATCATTATTCGATACGTAAGCGAAATTGGGGCGTTGGTTCAGTAGTTGTTGGTGTCTTCCTAGCAGGTATGCTACAAGCTCCAACAGTTTTGGCAAACTCAGAAGTAGCGGAGGCAGGACCAAACACCGTTTAGGTGCAGCCAACTGCAGAAGATGGAATTGTTATTGATGGGGAAGAAGAGCCTTTAGCAGTAGCTCCTTCAACAACACAACCGATAGTGCCTGCCTTAACCCCAACTCCATCTCCAACCAATCAAGCTGACCACCATGAAACAGAAATTGACCTGGGCGAAGAAGAGCAAGCTGCACCACAAGTAACACCTCAAGTAGGGGGATAAGTGAGAGGGGAGGAGGCTAGTGACCTCACAGAAATAACTCAACCGATGGTGCGAGTAAGGGTTGCAGTGGATCAATCATTTGTTGAGGTAACTTCGACTCAAACGAGTGAGTCTGGAGTGAATGCTTCAAATGTTATTGATAATAATTCTTCAACATTTTGGAGTTCAAACCATTCACAAATTAATCAAGAGTCTGCACGACAAATGTTGACTGTGAAATTGCTTGAACCTGGAACGATTAGTAAAGTCTTATATTCACCAAGATCTGAAAGTGATACTGCGGTTGGTAACGTTGTAAAAGGAAAAATTCAATATAGCCTAGACAAAGAGCGCTGGGAGGATGCAATTCCAACTGGTGTTACTCGGATTAGAGATGGCCTGACGAGTGGTCGAGTTGATGGAGCAGCCCATACATTCACGTTGGATGTGAATAGATTACCGAAGTATATTGAGATTGAACCCGTGGAAGCTCTCTATGTGCGACTAGTTGCATTAGAGACGAAACATTTGGATCCTGCTCAAGAAAATAAGGTAGTTTCAGCTGCTGAGTTCATGCCATATGCCGAGAAACAAGTTCCTCAGGAAAGTGTAGTTTATTTGGATCCGTCTTTGACAGAGGCGCCATCATATAATGCGACGGATGGCGGAGGCCGCAATGCTTCATTTGCAACTGACGGTGATAAAAGAACGCTTTGGGCAAGTGCAGATACATCTGAGTATTGGAATAGAACTGCTCCTCAAGCTTTAACAGTTGGTCTGACTGAAGTGGCGCGTGTTAACAGTATTGATATTACACCACGTCAGGATGGAGACAATTACCGAGTTCATTATACGGGAGATTTGATTAGTGGGTATATTGAGTATCTAAATTCAGAAGGGAATTGGACTAGAGTTTCTATTGTCGGAGGAACCCCACAGAATGAATTTGTATTCGGAGGCTCACATGATACTAAAACAGTTACATTTACACCTGTAGAAGCGCAAAAGTTTAGAATTGTTGCAACAAATACTTACCATTGGAATGGAACTGCAAATTATAATAAAATCGTAGCGATTGCAGAAGTTTACCTAACAGGTACTAAGATTGAGTCTCCAATCACCGAAGCTCCAGTTACAGAGGATCCAGTTACAGAGGATCCAGTCACTGAAGATCCAATCACTGAAGGACCTGTTACCGAAGCCCCAATTACTGAAAACTCAGTTACCGAAGATCCGTTGTACGTATTAGGTGAACATGCCTTAATTGAATTGTCTAAAGAGTTTATCCAAGTGACAGCGGGAGATTCAACTGCATGGCAAAATACGAATGATTGGCCTCGTGGAGTTCAGAATTTAACGAATAGAGATATTGGAGACGGATCATCTGGTGCAGATAATACGGTTTTGACAGAAATGCTCTGGGGAGGCAGTAAACGGATGCCTCAATCCGTTCATTTTACGTTTACAGAACTTCAAGATCTTGAAAAACTGGAAATTTACAAACGTCTCAATAACAACGGTACTTTGACCCAATTTTCAGTTACTGTATACGGTGAGAATGACCAGGTAATTGGAGAAAAGCAAGATGTTACAGTTGCGAAAGAAACTCCAACTGCATCATATTCTTTAGGAAGCTTCAGTGGTATTAAAAAAGTTACAGTAACCTTTAAACAAGCAGTCAATGCAAGTGGTCAAGTGACACCGGGTGACTTGACCGTAAAAGGTATAAGTTTCTTCAAGAAAGATTCAGGTATTCGTGGAACTCAAGTTGAACGTTCTCACATTCAAGTACAAGCAGAAGATCCAACAGCTTTCCAGTCTGGCTACGGTGTTGAGAGAGTGATTGATGGAAGCTATTCAAACGGAACTGAATTGAAGTGGGGTCCAGGTTCGCATCAAAAACGATTGGGACAAAAAGTGACCTTTACTTTAACGGAACCCAAGGCTTTAAGTGGAATTACAGTTTATACTCGTCCAGATCGTCAAGGCTCAATTGCAGAGTATAAAGTTGTAACGAAATTCCAGGGTCAAGTTGTACAAGAAGAAATCGTTTCATCGATTCATCGTTCAGCAACTCTGAGTAATTTGGAATTAAATGGCAGCCAGGTTGATAGTGTTGAATTGACATTTATCGAAGCGTTAGATAATGCTGGGAATAGAACGAATCAATTCCTAACAGTTCGAGAAGTTAAGTTTTATCAAGCGGCGCCACTAGAAAAACCTGTTACCGAAGATCCAGTTGCTGAGGACCCAGTCACCGAAGATCCAATTACTGAAGATCCGGTTACTGAAGATCCGGTTACTGAAGATCCAGTTGCTGAAGATCCAATCACCGAAGATCCAGTCACCGAAGACCCAGTCACCGAAGATCCAATTACTGAAGATCCAATTACTGAAGATCCGGTTACTGAAGATCCGGTTACTGAAGATCCAATCACCGAAGATCCAGTTACAGAGGATCCAGTCACCGAAGATCCGGTTACAGAGGAACCAATCACTGAAGACCCAGTTACAGAGGATCCAGTTACTGAAGATCCGGTTACAGAGGAACCAATCACTGAAGATCCGATCACCGAAGATCCAGTTACAGAGGATCCGATCACTGAAAATCCGGTCGCTGAGGAACCAGTCACCGAAGATCCGGTTACAGAGGATCCAGTCACTGAAGATCCGGTTACCGAAGACCCAGTCACTGAAGACCCAGTTACAGAGGATCCAGTTACTGAAGATCCGGTTACAGAGGATCCAGTTACAGAGGAACCAGTCACTGAAAATCCAGTTACTGAAGATCCAGTCATCGAAGCCCCAGTTACTGAAGATCCGGTTACAGAGGATCCAGTTATCGAAGCCCCAGTTACTGAAGATCCGGTCACCGAAGATCCAGTTACTGAAAATCCGGTTACAGATGAACCAATCACTGAAGATCCAGTTACTGATTCCCCTCGAATCTTCACGGATGACACAACCAATATTTCTGTAACAGTAAATACTGGTGCCGATGCAGCTGTTGGTATTCAGGTTTCTCAGATGGAAGACTTGCCAGAAGCTGTGGATGGGAAAGATGCAGTTGTCTATGACATTGAGTTGATTGATGAGGACGGACAACACATTGATGGTGAATTTTCTGCGCTTGTCAAATTGCCAGTAGATGTTAATAAACTCGTTTCACGTGTTGTCTTCATACCTGAGGGTGGAGAACTGGAAGCTGTTGAATTCGAACAGGTGTATGAAGAAGAAACTGATACAAGCTATGTCACATTTGAAGCTACTCACTTCAGTCATTACGCAGTTCTTTACACAACTGTCCATGGCGACGTGATACCTGGTGGATTCTACGATTGGTTCGTAACGACAATTGGTGACCAAGATAGCGACGACGATGTTGATGAAAATGATGTCCAATCTTGGTTGAAAGGACCAAAAGGTGATCAGGGCGAACGCGGTGAGGTTGGCCTACAAGGACCGAAAGGAGATAAAGGAGACCCAGGTCAAGCGGGTGCCCAAGGTGAGCGAGGCGAAGCCGGCCCACAAGGGCCGAAAGGGGACAAAGGAGACCCAGGTCAAGCAGGTGTCCAAGGCGAACGAGGCGAAGTTGGCCCGCAAGGTCCGAAAGGAGATAAAGGAGACCCAGGTCAAGCAGGTGCTCAAGGTGAGCGAGGCGAAGTTGGTCCACAAGGACCAAAAGGCGATCCTGGAGATGAAGGTCCAGTCGGTCCGCGTGGTCCACAAGGTGAAGTCGGTCCAGCCGGCCCAGCCGGCCCACAAGGCGAAGTCGGCCCGGCCGGCCCACAAGGTGAAGTTGGCCCAGCCGGCCCACAAGGTGAGGTTGGCCCAGCCGGCCCACAAGGCGAAGTCGGTCCAGCCGGCCCACAAGGCGAAGTCGGTCCAGCCGGTCCACAAGGTGAAGTTGGCCCAGCCGGTCCACAAGGTGAAGTTGGCCCAGCCGGCCCCCAAGGTGAAGTTGGCCCAGCCGGCCCCCAAGGCGAAGTCGGCCCAGCCGGCTCCCAAGGCGAAGTCGGTCCAGCCGGCCCCCAAGGTGAAGTTGGCCCAGCCGGCCCCCAAGGTGAAGTTGGCCCAGCCGGCCCCCAAGGTGAAGTTGGCCCAGCCGGCCCCCAAGGTGAAGTCGGTCCAACCGGCCCCCAAGGTGAAGCCGGTCCGAAAGGCGATAAGGGAGACCAAGGTCCAGCCGGTCCAAGAGGTCCCCGTGGTCCACAAGGACCGAAAGGAAGCAAAGGTGACACCGGTGCTCAAGGTCCAAAAGGTGACAAGGGCGATACAGGTGCCAAAGGCCCCCAAGGTGAAGTCGGTCCAGCCGGCCCCCAAGGCCCAAAAGGTGACAAAGGCGATACAGGAGCTCAAGGCCCCCAAGGTGAGGCCGGTCCAGTTGGCCCCCAAGGACCAAAAGGTGACAAAGGTGATACAGGAGCTCAAGGTCCACAAGGTGATACTGGCCCAGTCGGCCCACAGGGACCAAAAGGTGACAAGGGAGACACAGGAGCTCAAGGACCGAAGGGGGATACAAATGTCATTACACGAGCAGTTGTCTTGGTTGACCCTTCTACAAAAGTAAGCGTTCAGCTTGCTGATGGAGAAGTAGATGGCATTGTAGCATTGCGCATTAGCCACAAGGAGACAGATGCTGTTACAACCCCAGTTGTTCTTACTAAGGTTGACTATGATCTATTTGATATCGAGTTGGTGAATGGAGCAGGTGAAGTCGTTGACAATACTCTTCCGACGCGTGTTCGCTTACCGATTGATGAAGGTAAAGAAGTTGATCGAGTGGTTTATCTTCCAAATACAGAATCAGAAGAAGTTTTAGACTTTACAGTAGTTGAAACTAGAAATGAAGACGGTTCTGTTAATAGAGAAGTTGAATTTGTTGCAGAACACTTTAGTGAATACGGCATTGTCTATAAAGATGCAATAACAGTTGCAGAGGCAAGAGCTGGAGAAATGAAAGTTACTGATGAATCCAAGAAGCCGCTCACTCCTCTTTCTGCTTTAGGTGGTTTAGCAGAGAAAAAAGCTGAGAAGACCTTGCCAAATACTGGTACAGGGGCAGAATTCCTTCTTCCAAGTCTAGGAGTTCTTAGTCTAGCAGCTGCAGCCCGTCTTCGTAGAAAAGAAGAAAAATAAGCGAGTTTTGTAGAAATTTGCCAAAGAAAAGGAGCACAATGTGTTGCTCCTTTTTTTGTGTTGTTTTTAATAAAAAAGACAAATCCATTTGAGTATAATTTCTTGTAAAGGGCTTGCGCATATGTTAATATATTGTTGAGCGAGTAAAAACAAAAGGAGGTTATCCTGTCGATTGCTATTCATAGAAAATAAAAGGAGGAAAAAATGAATCGCACCAATCGAAATCATCAATATGCTCTACGGAAGACAAGGCTTGGCGTAGGCTCAGTAGTTGTCGGAGTCTTGTTGGCCGGTTTGCTACAGGCACCAGCTGTTTTGGCATCTGAAACTAATGCAGCTACTGGAGAATCGGGTATTGTCTCAGAAAGTGAAGCAAGTCGGAGCCTGAGAGAAAAAATCGCAGAATTACGAAATTTGAAGGATCAAATTCGCGATACGGCAGAACGTACGGCAGTTGAAAATGAAATTGCGAATGCCCAAGGCGCCTTAGAAACGGGGCAGGATGCAGTCATCAATGCCTATTTGAATCATCTGCCAACGGTCATTTCTCGTACTAGACAAATCGTGGATACCCAACCACCTCTATCCAATACTGAAATTGGGGAAGCGGCGCTAGTTTCTCCGGAAGAAGGAGAGGGAACTATAGGAGAGGGTGCAGGCAGTGAAGGCGCAGAAGGTCCAGTGGAGGAAGCAACACCCAAAGAAGCCGCAACAAGCGATGAATTTGCAGCTTTACCAGTTCCCGAAGTCTACTTGGTGGACCGAGATGAGCAGGCGCTAGCTGATCGTCGGGTCATCCATAAAATGGCTCAGGATTATTCAGAGTCTGGCGCCTATGATTTTACTGCTGAAGAGATTGCTACTCTGAAAAATCTGGGACAAGGTGTTCTCCACTTCGATGTCAAGGTTGACCAGATTGAAGCTGGTCAGCAAGTGGATGTTTTTAAGGTCTACACAGATGATAATAACTTTTACCGTATCTTTGCCTTCATGAATGGAGAACAGATGCATTTTGGCATGGAGGGGAAAAAAGACGGAAGCCCTTACCTTGATGCAGCCTATATGACAACGGTTTTGAAACCTCAGTTAGGGGAATGGTCCTCGCTGACTTATTTGAAAACGGGCAATCGCACCCGCTTCTTTGTCAATGGGCGAAACTCTACAACTCGGAACATCCAACAGAATGTTGATAAGTTGATTTTGGTTTCGGACCAATCTAGCGTGTTATTCGGAACTAGGGATAGCAGCAAGGGACGAGTGACTCTGGGTGATCTGGCTGTTTACAACAATCCAAATGTTGTGTCGGATAATTCTGGTGTGACAGATAATCCGCTTTCAACTCGTTACTTCAAAAATTATCCAACACAAGCTGTGCAGCCACTGACCATTGCTCGAGTGGCACATGCAGGTGAATCCAAGGATAATTTTGTTGAGGTCTTCTTTAACCGCGCGGTTGCTGTAATTGGTCAGCCAGATTTAGCTTTGGAAAATGGTAGCTATGCTAAGTTTATTTCACAGACCAGCCACAACTCAGCGATCTATCAGATCAAGGATGCGGACTACGGGCAAAAAATTACAGGATTAAGAGAGAAGGAGGGAGAGCATCTTCTCTTCAACTCAAGCGCGGGAACGGTTCATTTAGCAGGTGTCTTACCACGTTTGGATAAGGTTTCTGTGGATGATAACCATACAAGTCTGGTATTTACAGGTTCTTGGACTTCCGAAACAGGTCAAGGGAAATTTGGAAATACTGGTCGTTATACCTCTGGTACAAACGATCGATCTGTAACCCTATATTTTGAAGGAACTGGCGTGGATATGTATTCGGAGCGCCATAACGCCCATGCCGATTTTCTGGTGGAATTGGATGGTGAAGTGATCACCTATAATGAGAAGCTCGGTCTTGGTCGCGAAGGCAAATTCAGTCTCTTTATCCCAGCAGATCAAACCAGACAAAGACAGGAGCGCATTTTTACCCTAGATCAGTTAAGAGCAGGCAAGCACGCCTTAACCCTGTCGGTGGATCCTGCCAATGCGAATAAACAACTCTTTTTAGATGTTTTTGAATTGTTTGGCGAAAATGCGCGTGTCTTGACCAAGGATGAGTATTTTAGAGATCTTGTAATTGAAAAAGAGCGCCTGGTGGGACTTGCTACTGATAGCACAAAAGTGAGTGATGCAGAAGCCTTTGCCTCTAAGCAAACAGCGTTTGAAACAGAGTTAGCTAAAGCGGTGCCATCTATACCTGCTATTAAGCAAGCCTTGGCTGATATGTCAGCTTTGATTGTGGAAAAAACGCTAGAAGATCCAGCGCCAGTGGGCGATGCTAGTGAGGAGGCAATTTCTGTTGAGGAAGCTAGAAGGCTCTTGGCAGAATACACCGAGGAGCTGGAAGGATATTTGGCATTATTAGACGAAACTAGTCAAGATTGGATTGATTATTTACTCGACTTTAATGGTATTTCACGTGACTTATTAGCTGCAAATGATAATGACCAAGATATTCTCGAGCAATATAAAGAAGCCAAAGCCAATGTAGAGATGTTTCGAAATTGGGGTAGCGGTACCGCAGATCAGCCAAGTGAAGGTGGTGACTCTGGCTCAGGCGACACCAACACTCCAACTCCAACAGAAGGCGGTGACACTGGCTCAGGTGAGAGCAATACTCCAACTCCAACAGAAGGCAGTGACACTGGCTCAGGTGAGAGCAATACTCCAACTCCAACAGAAGGCAGTGACACTGGCTCAGGTGACAGCAGCACTCCCGCCCCAACAGAAGGCGGTGACACTGGCTCAGGTGACAGCAGCACTCCCGCCCCTGCAGAAGGCGGTGACTCCGGCTCAGGTGACAGCAATACTCCAACTCCTACAGATGGCAGTGACGCTGGCTCAGGTGACAGCAATTCAGAACAAGAAGGACAAGGTGTTGGATTAGACCTAGCAGCTTTGGAAGAAGTTCTAGCAATTGCCCTAGCCTTGGAGGAGGAAAAACTATCTGAAGTACAAGCTGGACAACTGGCTGAATTACTCGAAACAGCAGCGGCTACTCGGACAGCGGGGAGCCAAGAACAAGTAGATGAAGTGGTTGCCCTGTTTGAAGAATGGTTATCAGGTTTAACCACCTCAGAGGGACCGGCAGATTCAGGCGCAAGTGAGGGGACAAGCAGCCAAACAGGTTCAGGTGAAAATGAAGGCACAGGCAGTCAAACAGATTCTGGTGCAAGTGGGGGCACAGGCAGCCAAACAGGTTCAGGTGAAAATGAAGGCACAGGTAATCAAACGAGTGACAATGCTTCTGGAACTGTAACTGAACAACCAAGTCTAGATGCAGTCTCAGTAGCTCGTTTGCGTGACATTTTAAGTGAGTTAGAGGGCTATATTCCGCGACTGGCTGGGGAAGAATGGCCTGCCTATCTGAATCAATTCCGTGACCAAGCAAACCGCGTTATGGTATCAGGAACACCAACTCAGTTGGCATCTCATCTAGCAGAAGGCGAAGAATTGATTGAATTGCTTCG
The DNA here is from genome assembly GCF_032594915.1 of Streptococcus sp. 29896. Taxonomy (NCBI): domain Bacteria; kingdom Bacillati; phylum Bacillota; class Bacilli; order Lactobacillales; family Streptococcaceae; genus Streptococcus; species Streptococcus suivaginalis. Next base: position 373,786 of record NZ_CP118733.1, read on the forward strand.
AGGTGTATTTGCAGAAGCAGAGCAAGGCAACCAGTCAGCTGAAGTGACAGAAAAAGGGAAGGGGCTCCTTAATGAAGGTCCGAAAGCCTTTGACGGTGGTTTGACCCTCAACGAGAACCTGACCCATGAACTTCCAGCCTTCGATGGGGGAGTGAGTCTAAACGAAAACCTGATACATGAGGTTCCAAGCTTTGAGGGTGGTTTGACGCTCAATGAAAGCTTGACACATCAAGTTCCGGCTTTTGATGGCGGATTGGTACCGAATTATGCACCAAATCATCACCTTCCAAGTATGAATCCTGCTAGTCTGAAGCCAGTACCGAGTACGAAAACGACAGAGAAAACTGACATGGAAAAATCAGCTGCAAAGGTACTGCCAAATACAGCAGGTGTAGAGAGTCTATTGTTGACAGGTATGGGGTTGATGACACTTGGAGCAGCAGTAGCCCTTCGACATCGGAAAGAAGAATAATACAAAATAAAAGAAGAATCAACTTGATTCTTCTTTTATTTTTTGAAAATAGAAGCCAGTTTTTGTCTGATGAGCTGGACTAGGGTTGGTAGTTTGATCACACGGTCATTACCAATGTGCTGACGGGCAGCTTTTAAAATTTTTCCTGAGTCAGATGAAGCAAACAAGAATCGACTTTTTTCGGTATAAATTTCAAAGTGTCGACTGATTTTATTGTGGTGTACATTGGCTCCGATGGATTGAATCGAATCCCAGGGAATTTGAATGTAACGCTCGACATTGCTATCGGGATAAAATTCGATTGCCTTGTCTCCGACTAAGAATTTTCCAACCTTACCACCGAATCCCATATAGGAAACACCGGTTGCTTGAACTTCTACTTGTGAATTTAAGGATTGTGCCATAGTGTTTTCTCTCTTTTCTAGGCTTTATTATACCATAAAACCCCGCAAGTGCGGGGCAATAGATTACATAATTCCGAAGAAACGAGCGAGAATACCTACGATGAAGAGACCAATAATCATAGTGATTGGCGTTACTTTCTTCTTAAGCAAGTGCATGCAGAGGAAAGTAAGGAGAAGTCCCATCAAACCAGGAATCAAGCTGTTCAACTGGCCTTGCAATGTTTGTGCTTGAGTTGGGTAGAGGCTAAGTCCGCTGAGGGCGTCACCCAAGATACCTTGAAGTTCAGTACCTGTTACAGTGCCTTCTGGGAAGACGATGTAAGCACCTTCTGATAACTGTTTTGCAGGAAGGTCAACGGTGAAGTTGATAGATACCCAACGTTGAACAAGAACGGCAAGGATGAACATACCAAGGATTGAAGCGCCTTTTGTGATGTCTTGAAGGATACCACCTGACATATCTTTGGTAATCTCACTACCAGCTTTGTAACCAAATTCTTGAGTGTACCATAGGAAGGCCATACGGATTGCGTTCCAACCAAAGAAGAAGATGATTGGTCCCATGATATTGCCACTCATAGCAAGTGAAGCACCAAGAGCGCCAAGAATTGGACGAACAGTAAACCAGAAAACTGGATCACCGATACCAGCAAGAGGTCCCATCATACCGATTTTCACACCTTGGATAGCTGTGTCATCGATGGCAGCACCGTTTGCGCGTTCTTCTTCAAGGGCAAGCGTTACACCAAGGATTGGTGAAGCAACGTATGGGTGAGTGTTGAAGAATTCCAAGTGACGCTCAAGAGCAGCTGCTTGGTCTTCTTTTTTCGTGTAGAGTTTTTTGATAGCAGGGATCACTGCATATGCCCAACCTAAGTTTTGCATACGTTCGTAGTTCCATGAACCTTGAAGGAAGGTTGAACGCCACCAAACTTTTTTACGATCGCTTACGGAAAGTTGAATTTTTTCTGACATGGTTAAATCTCCCTTCTCTTAGTAGTCTTCAAGGATGTCGCCGATTGGGTCGTTTGATGAAGCACCACCGTTACCTGAACCACCTTGTTTAGACAAGTTGAGGTAGATAAGAGCAATTGCAACACCGATAACACCAAGAGCGATAAGTGTCAATTCGCTAAGGGCAGCAAATGCAAAACCAAGAGCGAAGAATGGCCATACTTCACGTGTTGCCATCATGTTGATAACCATAGCGTAACCTACGGCAACAACCATACCACCACCAACGGCCATACCACCTGACAACCAAGCTGGCATAGATTCAAGAACTGATTGAACTGCTTCAGCAGGAATTGCTAGAAGAAGTGCAGCAGGAACTGCAATACGCAAGCCTTGAAGGAGAAGAGCAAATAAGTGATAACGTTCTACTGCAGCAAAATTAGCATCTTTAGCAGCATTATCAGCACCGTGTACAAGACCGACTGAGATTGTACGAACGATCATTGTAAGGAAGAGACCGGCAATGGCAAGAGGAATAGCAGTTGTAGTAGCAACGGCAATACCTTCTGTTGAGAAGTCGCCACCTTTAATCATGATGATTGCAGCAGCAACAGAGGCAAGAGCAGCGTCTGGTGCAACAGCCGCACCGATGTTTGCCCATCCAAGAGCAATCATTTGTAGTGAACCACCAAGCATAATGCCTGCAGCCAAGTTACCAGTCACAAGACCGATAAGGGTACAAGCTACCAATGGTTGATGGAATTGAAATTCGTCAAGGATACCTTCAAGACCAGCAAAGAAGGCAACGATGACAACGAGAATTGCAGAAATAAGTGTAATATCTGACATGTTGTAATCCTTTCTATACTAACAAATCGCTTTATTGAACGTTTGCCTTGTTGATTAATTCAAACAAGTCTTTCTTAGAATCGTTTGGTACTTTACGTACATCAAATTCAACGCCAAGGTCACGCAATTTTTCAAAGGTTGCAACGTCATCTTTGTCCATTGACAATACGTTGTTGACCATTGTTTTACCAGTTGAGTGAGCCATTGAACCAACGTTCAATTCTTTGATTTCAACGCCACCTTCGATTGCTTCAAGTGCTTCTTGAGGTGTTTCGAAGAGAATCAAAGCGTGTGTGTTACCAAAACGAGGGTCTTTAGAAACCTCAATCAATTTCTTGATTGGGACAACGTTTGCTTTCACGTTACCAGGTGCAGCTTGTTTGATGAGTTGTTTACGCAATTCATCTTTCGCAACTGTGTCCGAAGCAACGATGATACGATCTGCCTTAGAAGCAGGAGTCCAACCAGTCGCAACTTGTCCATGCAAGAGGCGAGTGTCAATACGAGCCAAGTTGATTTTCAACTTACCATCTCCGATAACAGTCCCTGGAGGGATTGCGCCTTGTGGAGCAACTGGTGCTACGTCAGCTACTGGAGCAGCTTCTGCGGGTTGAAGTTCTTCTGGAAGAACCTTCACACCATCCTTGGCTTCTTTAATAATGTTTGCCGCAACTTCTTCCACGCCAGCTTCAGCGTTAATCATACGCTCTGTGTAGGCTTGGATTAGCATTGGCAAGTTGAGACCAGTGATGATGGCAAATTTACGGTCTGGGTTTTCACCAGCTACGCGGCTTGCTTGGTTAAATGGTGACCCACTCCAAAGGTCAGCTAACACCAAAACTTCATCATCGGCATCGAATGCGTCAACAGCAGCATTGAGCTTAGCGTATAAATCATCTGGTCCTTCGCTTGGCATGAAAGTAACAACCTGTACTTTATCTTGTTCGCCAAAGATCATTGAACCTGACTGATGGATACCAGCAGCAAATTCGCCATGACTTGCAATAATGATTCCAATACTCATTATTGTTCCTCCTAAATTTTTCTTGTTCATGTAAAAAGCCTTGAAGGGGCTTTCATGTTCGAACTGTAACATTATAAAACGTTTTCAATGAATTTGTCAAGCAATTTTGTGACATCCGAGGGAAAATTTTCTGAAATGTTGCGCTAGAAATGTGCAATTTTATCTTGTTTTAAGCTGAAAATAGTAGTATTTGAGGGAATTTTTTTGGATGTTGAGGAAAGAGAATGAAAATGAAAAAAATGCATGGTTTGATCAGTTTGATAGTTTCAGGTTTTTTACTAACTGCCTGTCAAGAGTCATCAAGCGGAAGCGATTCAATAGCTTCATCGACGACCAATCTTAGCCAGTATTTTTCAGGTAGGGATCTTGATGTCAGTTACGATAGTGATCAGGCAACTAAGATTGACTTGGCAGGGGAAACAGCGACGATTTCGGGGACAGGGGCTAGTTTGAACGGACAAGAACTGACCATTTCGGCAGCAGGTACCTATTTGATTTCAGGGAGTTCGGATTCTATTAGGATCAGTGTTAAAGCAGCCGATGCGGCCCAAGTACAGCTTGTCTTAAATGGTGTCGAGATGAGTGCTGAAACAGCTCCGATCTATGTTGAAGAAGCGGATAAGGTGCTTCTCACCTTAGCAGATGGAACGACCAACACAATTTTGGATGCTGCGACAAACAGCAATACGGAATTGGATGCGGCTATTTTTTCTAAAAGTGATTTGACCATCAATGGTAGCGGCAGTTTGATTGTCAATGGTCGTTATAATAATGCTATCGAGGGCAATGATGATGTCCGTATCTATGGAAGTCATCTGGAGTTAGAGGCGGTTGGCGATGGAATCAATGCAAATGATGCACTAAACATCAAAGATGCAACCGTAACGATTGCAGCAGGTCATGATGGTTTGCATTCGGATAATGCAGAGGATGTTAACTTGGGTAATCTCTATGTGGACCAGTCTCAGTTGACCGCACAAGTAGGAGATGATGGAATTCATGCTTCCAATGCCCTGATTGTGAACGGCGGAGAAATTACGATTACCCAATCAACCGAAGCTATGGAAGGAAAAACTATTCATATCATGGAAGGTAGCTTGAATCTTGTAGCCAGTGATGATGCCATCAACGCAGCCAACGCCTCAGCCTAAGCAGGAATTTCCTTGACCATAGATGGAGGGGAGTTGAACGTACAAGCAGTAGGAGATGGCTTAGATTCAAATGGTAATCTTCTTATAAATGGCGGGCAGATTTTCGTAAGTGGAGCACCGAATCCTGGTGATGGTGCCTTGGACTATGAAGGCCATGCGGCTATTACAGGGGGAGATGCGATCATCGTCGGCTGGTCCGGTATGGCACAAGGGTTTGGCAGTGATTCTAGTCAGGCATCACTTTTGGTGAAAGAGCTGAGCGGTACTGCAGGTTCAAACATTCGTGTTCTAGATAGTGAAGGCAATCAGTTGGCGGCTTATACAGCCAGCCAAGCCTTCGATAGTATCTTAGTTAGCTTGGCAGATATGGAAGAGGGGCAAACTTATACCGTTTTTGTTGATGATCAATCCCTTACAGCGACTGCAGGTTTGACAACTGAATAATAAAAAAAGCAGCTATCAGCCTATTCTTGAAAGAATCAAGAGTGTGACTGAGCTGCTTTTTCTATATTATAGGAATAGAGCTTCCAATTCTCTTGCGACACCGTCTTGGTCGTTGGTGAAGCTGGTTTGATAATCTGCATGAGGAAGTAAGGTCTGACTACAATTTTTCATGGCATAGCCCCTACCAGCTAGCTGGAGCATTTGAACATCATTGTGTTCGTCTCCGAATGCAACTAGATCCTTGGGATCCATTTGATAGAGGTCGAGCAGGTAGGACAAAGCAGTTGCCTTACTGACGCCCTTGGCGCAGGTTTCAAGGATATTGAGCGGACCGCCCCAGGTATTGATTTCTAGTTCGTTGTTGAAGAAGGCCTTCATCTCTTCAGCTAGGGCAAATTTATCCTCGGCATGGGTCTGCATCAGGATAGAATGAGGGTCTTCTGTGACGAGTTCAGGTTTGATAAGGGTCTCAGGTGTGATTTGGTCCACACCCAGAAGTCCTGGATCAATCTTGTCCAAGTGGCTTTGAGTGATAAAAAATTTATTCTTGTATTCACCAGCGATGAAATCTGCTTGGAACCGTTCCTCTTCTTTCAGAAAGGTTAAGAGGTAGGACTTGTCGATGAGGATATTTTTTTCCCACTGCCATTTTTGCTGAGGAAGATGGGTCAGGGAACCATTGAAATTAATCATGGGTGTGTCCAATTCCAATTGCTGGTAGTAGTGAACTGCCATGCGGTAGGGACGACCTGTGGCGATGAGGACTTTATGTCCTGCTTTTTTTACCTTTTTAATAGTAGAAATGGTGTAATCGGATAACTGGCTGTCTTTGTTAAGAAGGGTACCGTCTAAATCGAGGGCAATTAGTTTCTGTTTCATATGGCTTGCCTTTCTAAATCATTCCTAACAGTATATCAAAATTTAAGATTAGGGGCAAAAGTTGGCAGTTTAATCTCAGTTTTGTTGAACAACGTTCGGTTTTTGCTAATCAAAAAACGTTTTTTTCTTATTTTTTATAAAAATCAAACGTTTTCATGAACAAACCGCTTGAAAGGCTATCGTTTTTTGTTTATAATACAAGTATCGTTCGTAAATTAAAGGAGAAAATTGAAAAATGGATTCATTTTTTAAGTTAAAAGAACACGGTACGACCGTTTCGACTGAAATCATGGCGGGTCTTACGACTTTCTTCGCTATGTCATATATCTTGTTTGTCAACCCAAGCATCTTAAGTGTTGCAGGGATGCCATCTCAAGCTGTTTTCTTGGCAACAATTATTGCCAGTGCGGTTTCTACACTAGTTATGGGGCTATTCGCTAATGTTCCTTATGCATTGGCACCAGGGATGGGGCTAAACGCCTTCTTTACCTATACAGTGGTTATTGGTCTTGGTTTTACTTGGCAAGAAGCTTTAGCAATGGTTTTCCTTTGCGGTCTGTTTAATGTTTTTATTACTGTTACAAAGGTTCGTAAGAGCATTATCAAGGCGATTCCAGTTAGTTTGCAACATGCAATTGGTGGTGGTATCGGGGTATTTGTTGCCTATCTTGGTTTTAAAAATTCAAACTTGATTACCTTCTTGACATCTGGTTCTGACATTATTACAGTTAACGGAGTTGCTCCTGCGGATGCAACTGCTGAAACCTTCTCAAACGGGGTCTTTTCAGTATTTGCAGGCGGTGGTGTTGTACCAGGGATTTCGACCTTTACAGATCCAAGTGTTCTCTTGACAGTGTTCGGTCTCCTCTTGACAGCTGTTTTGGTTATTAAGAACGTACGTGGTGCAATTTTGATTGGAATCGTCGCAACAACTTTGGCTGGTATTCCAGCGGGTGTTGTAGACCTTTCTACCATTGATTTTGCAAATAACAATATCGGTACAGCCTTTGCGGAGCTTGGTACGACTTTCTTAGCAGCTTTTGGTGGTCTATCTTCGCTCTTTGCTGATTCAAGTCGTCTACCACTTGTTTTGATGACTATCTTTGCATTCAGCTTGTCAGATACCTTTGATACGCTTGGTACCTTTATCGGCACAGGTCGTAAGACTGGTATTTTCTCAGAAGAAGATGAGAAAGCCCTTGAAAATGGTACAGGCTTTAACTCTAAAATGGACAAGGCGCTCTTTGCAGATGCGATTGGTACTTCAATCGGTGCCCTCTTCGGTACATCAAATACAACAACCTATGTGGAGTCAGCTGCAGGTATCTCTGCGGGAGGTCGTACTGGTTTGACAGCTGTTACGACAGCGGTGCTCTTCTTGCTTTCTATCCTCATCTTGCCATTTATCGGTATTGTGCCAGCTGCGGCAACCTCTCCTGCCTTGATTATCGTTGGTGTGATGATGGTTTCATCCTTCTTGGATGTTGACTGGAGCCACTTTGAAGATGCCCTTCCAGCCTTCTTCGCAGCCTTCTTCATGGCACTTTGCTTCTCTATCTCATACGGTATTGCAGCAGCCTTTATCTTCTATTGCTTGGTGAAAGTATCAACAGGTAAAGCTAAAGAAATTCACCCAATCCTTTGGGGAGCAACTGGTCTCTTTATCCTCAACTTTATCATCCTTGCAATTTTGTAAGCAATATTCTTGACAAACTGGGCTTGTCCCAGTTTTTCTTTTGGGAAGAAAATGACAAAAAGGTCCTCTTATGATATAATGATGGGTATGTATAGTCAAAATGAAGCGACATTAGTGGCAATTGGAGAGAAGCTCGGTAGAGTCCTTCAGCCTAATCAGGTTTTGGTTTTATCTGGTGAATTGGGGGCTGGAAAAACAACCTTTACCAAGGGGTTAGCCCTAGGGCTTGATATCAAACAGATGATTAAAAGTCCAACCTATACCATCGTGAGGGAGTACGAGGGGCGCCTACCTCTCTATCACCTAGATGTTTACCGCATTGGTGATGATCCTGATTCAATCGATTTGGATGACTTTCTCTATGGAAATGGCGTGACGGTCATTGAGTGGGGGGATTTGCTTGATTCTAGCTTATTGGATGACTACCTCTTCATTCGAATCGAGAAAGAAGGGAACGGTCGTCGTTTAACCTTCCAACCACATGGTCCAAAGAGTGAGCGTCTAGCAGAGGCGGTTCAGTATGATTAAGAAAGAAATCTATTTTAGCGAGGCGGAACCGTCAGATGCAGCAGCCTTTATTGACTTTATGAATCAGGTGGCTCTTGAAACAGATTTCTTGGTGATGGATGAGACGGGCTTTGGCTTTAGTCAAGAGCAGATGGAGACTATTTTTGAGGCTGGGATTGAAAATCCTCGAGAGCTATGTCTCTTGGCAAAGGTTGGCTCAGAAGTGATTGGGGCCATTTCTGTCAAATCCTTTCGTCAGTTTCGGATCAGCCATATCGGGACGATTTTTATTGCGATAAAAAAAGAGTATTGGGGTCATGGCATTGGTTCCATACTCCTAGAAGAAGTTAGTCACTGGGCCAAAGAAGTGGGCTTGTTGAGTCGGTTGGAGTTGACCGTTCAGGTCAGAAACCAGGCAGCTGTCCATTTGTATCAAAAATTTGGCTTTGAAATTGAAGGCACTCAAAAACGGGGTGCCAGAACTGATGAAGGAGAATGGCTTGACCTCTATTACATGGGCAAGCTCATATAAATCTTTATGAAGAAAATTGGATTCAAAATTGCTGGAATGTTGGGCTTGATCATTGCCCTGACAGTTGGAGCAGGTGCCCTTTATGGGACCACCTTGTTAAATTACTCTACGGATGCCATTTCAAAAACATTTAAAACCCTCAATAACTCAGATGAAGAGTATGATGTGATTGAAGCGACTGAACCATTGACCATTCTCTTGATGGGGGTCGACATGGACCAGGCCACTCGAGGAGGCAACTGGGAAGAGGGGCGTAGTGATTCCATGATTCTCTTGACAGTTAATCCCCAGACCAAAACAACGACTATGATGAGTTTGACACGCGATATCATGGTTGAAATTGCAAATGGTGATGGAACATCAAGCGGAGCGATTGAAAAACTCAACCATTCGTATAGCTATGGTCAGGCAGAGATGGCTGTGGCGACCATCGAAAAAATGATGGACATCAACATCAATCGCTACGTGGAAATCAATATGGACGGCTTGGTGGAGTTAGTCGATGCAGTTGGTGGTATCACAGTTAACAATACCCTGGGTTTTACCATCTCAATTGATGAGTATGAGCCTGCTTATACTGCGACAGTTGCACCTGGTGTTCAGTTAGTAAATGGTGACCAGGCCTTAGTCTATGCTCGAATGCGTTATGATGATCCAGAGGGCGATTATGGTCGGCAGAAACGCCAGCGGGAAGTTATCATGGCAATCGTAAAAAAATTACTTAAGCTGGAAGGTTTTACCCAGTATAAGAAGATTTTGGATGCGATTTCCAACAACATGCGGACGGATATTGAAATCTCCACTGCGACCATCCCAAGTCTCTTAGGTTACCGGGATTCGCTGACAACCATTGAGTCCTACCAGTTGACGGGGCAAGATGCGATGATCGATGGTGTTTCTTACCAAATCCCAACCAGTGAGCATGTCTATGAAATGCAAAATATCCTGAAAAAATCACTGGGGCTTGCAACGGTGACAGAAGTTGTGACCAATATTCAGGTCTATGAAGAGATGAATTGGTTGCCAAGTCCAGTAACTGTACTGGATGCCTATACCAATGAAATCGTCTTGGAGGGCTACGGACTTCCTGCTGAGACGGAAGCTAGCTCGACAAGTGGTTCAGAAACCAGCAGTAGCGAAGAGACGACAGAATCAAGTTCAGAATAAGAAAAACCTTGTCATTGGACAAGGTTTTCTTGGTTTTCGCTTGTTGCGGGGAGATGTTTTTTGATTTCTTCCAGGTTTCCGGCAATGCTTTGCTGATAGGTCCGTAACTTGTAGGTTAAGTCCTGGGACATGTCTTGCAAGGGTTGGCGGTAGGATAAAATGGTGTTTAGGTGCTGCTGGATGGCTTCTTTTTCTTGTGTCAACTCGGTAACCAAATCCAAGGTTTCTTTTGCTTCAGCCTGGATTTTTTTGCGGTTGGACACAACTTGGAAGGCGATGCTTGCAGCGCCGATTCCTGCGATAAGGTGAGATAGTTTCATATTACTCTCCAATCTGTAAGAGTTGGGACAAGCGACCTAGTTCATCGAAATCAGGTTGATTGGTTGCAAATGTGATTGCCAGGCCATCTTGGTCATCAAACCGTGGCAGAAGATGGAAATGGGTGTGGAAGACGGTTTGTCCCGCAGCTTCTTCGCTATTATTGAGGAGGTTGATGCCATTGGCGCCAAGTTTGTCCTTCAATTGATTGGCGATGAGAGGTATTTTGCTGAAAATGGCTGTGCTGGTTTGGCCATCCAGGTCCAAGAGATTGCGGAAATGTTTTTTAGGAATAACCAGGGTATGGCCAGGAGTGACTTGGGTGATGTCCAAGAAAGCAAGTACCTCTTGGTCTTCGTAGACTTTGGCAGCTGGAATCTCTCCAGCAACAATCTTACAAAAAATACAATCTGACATAAACAAACCTCTTTCAGGAATTTTTGGTATAATAATTATATCAAATTACGGGAAGAAATGTATGTTAGAAGTAAAAAATCTCACGGGCGGTTACGCCAATATTCCAGTCTTAAAAGATGTTAGTTTTCAGGTAGGGGACGGTGAATTGGTTGGCTTGATTGGCTTAAATGGTGCGGGGAAATCAACGACGATCAAGGAAATTATAGGCCTCTTGCAACCCTATGGTGGCACCATCAAGGTCAATGACTTGGAATTGTCATCAGATTTAAAAGCCTATCGCAAGCAAATTGCCTATATACCAGAGAGTCCGATTTTGTATGAGGAGTTGACCTTGCGGGAGCATATTGAACTGCTGGCTTTGGCTTACGAATTAGATAAAGAAGCTATGTGGCAAAAAGCGGATGGTTTGTTGCAACTCTTTCGATTGCAGGATAAGTTGGACTGGTTCCCATCTACCTTTTCAAAAGGGATGATGCAGAAGGTGATGATTATCTGTGCGCTCTTGCTAGAAGCTTCTCTCCTAATTGTGGATGAGCCGTTTTTAGGTTTGGATCCGTTGGCGATTTCGGACTTGGTCAGCTTGTTGGAAAAAGAGAAGGCGCTAGGGCGGTCGATTTTAATGTCAACCCACGTCCTTGACTCTGCTGAGAGATTGTGTGATCGATTTGTTGTGCTCCATAGTGGGCAAGTAATTGCAGATGGGGATTTGGGTAGCCTGCGGCAGCAATTTGACATGCCAGACGCTAGCTTGAATGACATTTATTTGACCATTACAGCGAGTGGGGTGACAGGATGAAGCAAGTCTTTGCTGGGAGACGGAGGAAATTTTGGAAGCAAATTTCTTCTTACATCCCTTATGTGCTCAATGATCACTTTGTATTAGCTCTACTGTTTTTACTCGGTTTTGCCTCTCTTCAGTATCGTAGCCTGATGCTGTCTGAAGCTGTTCCAGCTTTGTGGATTTTTTTAGGGATTTTGGGAATCAGTCTCTTGTTGCTCTTTTCAGGTAGAATCGCAAGCTACATTGAAGCGGCAGACCGACACTATCTCTTGGTTGAAGAGGAGACCTTGGTTCAAGAAGTCAGAGAAGCAAGTCGGCGAGCGAGTTTGGTTTGGGGAAGTGTATTTGTCCTGGGTCAGTTGTTGCTTGTTCCCTTGTTATTGAAAATTTCTTGGCCAATCTGGGCTGTAGTGCTTTGGATTCTTTTCTTTTTAGGGGCAAAGGTTGGCTATCACAATTGGCAAGCTAGTCGGTTGCTGCAAGGTCAGGGCTTGGATTGGACAGCGACGATCTCCAGTGAAAGAGGGAGAAAACAAGCAGTTCTAGCATTTTTCTCAAACTTTACCCATGTAAAAGGCCTGATATCTTCTGTAAAACCGCGGAAAATACTGGTGACTTGGCTCAAAAAATGGACGGGTCTAGATCAGTCAGGTTGGGGCTTTCTCTTTTTGAGAGCTTTTGTTCGCCAGGGTGATTTTCTGGTGATTAGCTTGCGCTTAGTCTTGCTAGGGGTATTGGCTTTGGTCTTTGTCAGTCCTTCTTGGTTGGCGGTTGGACTAGCCTTGCTCTTTCACTATCTCCTTTTGTTCCAACTGCTAGCCCTTTATCACAGTTACGATTACCACCCCTTAACCAGTCTTTTTCCCTTGGACCATAGCCAAAAAGCTGGTGCTTTTCGACAATTAGTGAGTTTGGTTTTGAATGTCTTGCTGGGGATCAATTGTTTGGTCTTTCTGCTTGTACAAAGAGATTGGACCATGTTTGCTGTCTTACTCTTGGGGGGATTGTTCCTAAACTATTTCTATCTGACGATAAAAACGAAGAAATTGATTGACTAACAGCATGAAAACTAGTAAAATAGTAAAGAATTTTTGAAGGAGGAATGGCATGCAGTTTGATACGAGTGGTCTTCAACTACAATCTATTGCAGGCAATAGTGGTAAAGCATTTAAGGGCCTTCGGTCAGACGGAACGCCTGTATTTGTAAAATACGAAATGCCTCCCATTGTGACTGCCTTAGCGAGAGAGCAGATTACTCCGCCCGTTATTTCGACCAATCGGGAGGTTGGATTTGGGAATCGAGTGGAGCAAGAATGGTTGACAGGCCGCACCCTTGAAAGACAGGATATGTCTAGCAAGCAGGTTCGGCAGATTTTGGTGCGCTTGCATTATTCACGCATTTTGCTCAACCAAGCCTTGCAGCTCAATTACAGCTACCAAAGTCCGAGAGATTTGGTGGAAAAATGGCAGAAGGAGGCGCCAGCCCGTCTGTCTAAGAACACCTACTTGCAGTCTATCTGCCGTGAACTCTTGGCAAATCTACCAGCCTTCCATCAGGAAGTGGCAACCTTTGTTCATGGAGATCTCCATCATAAGAACTGGGTTGAGACCACGAGTGGCTTGGTCTATTTGACAGACTGGGAGACAGCCTGTGTCACTGACCGCATGATGGATGTGGCCTATCTCTTGACCCATTATGTGCCACGTCAGGCTTGGAAAGAATGGTTGAAGTCCTACGGTTATAAATACAACAAGACCGTTTTGGCAAAGGTGTATTGGTATGGTCAGTTGGGCTATCTCAATCAAATCACCAAACACGTAGAAAGTTATAATATGGAAGCGGCCAACAAGGAAATCTATGCGCTTCGTATGTTTAAAGAAGGGTATGTCATAGAAGATGAGAGTTAGAAACCGCAAAGGGGCACCGGAATTATTGGCCCAGTATCCCCAGTATGTTATTTTAAATCCAGAGGATTGCAAGGGAAAATGGGCTGACATTTTTGGAAATGATCATCCGATTCATATTGAAGTTGGCTCAGGAAAGGGGCGCTTCATTACGGGGATGGCTGCTCAAAATCCAGATATCAACTATATTGGGATTGATATTCAGTTGACGGTCTTGTCCTATGCCTTGGACCGTGTCGTAGAAGCAGGTTTGCCCAATATCAAACTCTTACAGGTGGATGGATCAAGTTTGACCAATTACTTTAATCCTGCAGAGATTGACTGTCTTTATCTGAATTTCTCAGATCCATGGCCCAAGAAACGCCATGAAAAGCGTCGTTTGACTTATAAGTCTTTCTTGGATACCTATAAGGAAATCTTGCCTGATAAGGGTGAAATTCATTTTAAAACAGATAACCGAGGCTTGTTTGAATACAGTTTAGCAAGTTTCTCACAATACGGCATGATCCTCAATCAAGTTTGGTTGGATTTGCACGCCAGTGATTTTGAAGGTAATGTCATGACGGAGTACGAAGAGAAATTCTCGAAAAAAGGTCAGGTCATCTACCGCGTTGAAGCGCAATTTCAATAAGGGAGTGGGAAAGAACTCGACTGGTCTAAAAAAGAGTTCGTCTTCCCACCCCCGCACAGTTGATTAGGTCAGATTTGGAGTGTAAAACACGAACAAATCTGCCAATCAACCACTGCGCTGAGATGTTGACACGAACTCTGAGTAGTGGAGCTGGGCTTTTTGCCCAGCCTTTTATTTTTTTTATTGCTGGATGAGGAAAACGGAAAGAGGGACTGTTTGGAATGGAAATGAAAGCAGGGCATCTTGGGGTGGAAGTTTGGTTAGATAAGCAAATAAAAATTCCAAGCAAAAACGTTTACAGGTTGGTGATTTATCGTTTTCCTTTACAGTTTGTCGCTTTTGTGGTAAAATTTAGGATAGAAATAAAGTGGAAAGGGGTTGACGTCAGTCAGCCCTTTATGTGTTAAGAAAAAGGAGGTAAAGATGACCAGTATTGTAGAAATCGTTACCCAAACCATCGAGCCAGTGATTCAGGCGCCCTATGAACTAGTGGATGTTGAGTACGGTAAGATGGGTGGGGACTATGTGCTATCCATCTTTATAGACAAGGAAGGTGGCATTAGTTTGCAGGACACGGCGGATTTATCAGAGTTGATTAGTCCCCTCTTGGATACCATCCAACCAGATCCCTTCCCTGATCAGTATATGTTGGAGGTGACCAGTCCAGGTTTGGAACGTCCCTTAAAAACAGCTGCTGCTCTTGAGCAGGCTGTTGGGAAGTATATTCATGTCAAACTTTATCAGGCTATTGACAAGGTTAAGATTTTTGAAGGAACACTCCTGTCATTTGATGGCGAGCAGCTAGAGTTAGAGTACCTAGATAAGACTCGTAAGAAACAAGTGACCATCCCGTATTCAACTGTTGCTAAGGCTCGTTTAGCCGTAAAATTTTAAGTAAGAAAGGACCTTTTGTTACAAAAGGAAATCATCATGAGTAAAGAAATGCTAGAAGCCTTCCGCGTTCTCGAGGAAGACATGGGTATTAACAAAGCAGACATTGTCGAAGCTGTTATGGAGTCTTTGCGTTCTGCTTACAAACGCCGTTATGGTCAGTCTGAATCAGCAGCCATCGAGTTTGATGAGAAAAAAGGAGACTTCCAAGTCTATACAGTTCGTGAAGTTGTTGATGAAGTATTTGATAGCCGCTTGGAAATCAGTTTGAAAGATGCCCTAGCGATTTCATCAGCCTATGAATTGGGAGATAAAATCAAATTTGCGGAATCTCCAGCTGAATTTGGTCGTGTTGCAGCCCAGTCTGCCAAACAGACCATTATGGAAAAAATGCGCAAGCAAAAACGTGCCATTACTTACAATACTTATAAGGCACACGAAAGTGAAATCATGTCTGGAACCGTAGAACGTTTTGACAATCGCTTCATTTACGTAAATTTGGGGACGATCGAAGCACAATTGTCCAAACAAGATCAAATTCCAGGCGAAGTTTTCCAATCTCATGACCGTATCGAAGTTTATGTTTATAAAGTAGAGGACAATGGTCGTGGTGTGAATGTCTTCGTAAGCCGTAGCCATCCAGAGATGATCAAGCGTCTCATGGAACAAGAAATTCCAGAAGTCTATGATGGAACGGTTGAAATCATGAGTGTTTCGCGTGAGGCAGGTGACCGCACCAAGGTCGCTGTACGAAGCCACAATCCAAACGTTGATGCCATCGGTACCATCGTCGGCCGTGGCGGTGCTAACATCAAGAAAATCACTAGCAAGTTCCATCCAGCTCGCTACGATGCTAAGAACGATCGTATGGTTCCAACTGAGGAAAACATCGATGTTATCGAGTGGGTAGCAGACGAAGCTGAGTTCATTTACAACGCTTTGGCACCAGCAGAAGTGGATCAGGTTATCTTCGACACAGAAGATGGCAAACATGCCACAGTAGTAGTTCCGGACGACAAACTATCGCTTGCTATTGGTCGTCGTGGACAAAACGTTCGCCTTGCGGCGCACTTGACAGGTTTCCGTATCGACATCAAGTCAGCGACTGAGTATGAAGCGCTTGAAGCTGCCATGTATGAAGAGGCAGAGCCGGCTGAAATTGAAGAAGCTGACGCAGCAGAATAGTCTGAGTAGGAGGTAGCCATGGCAAAAGCTAGAAAGATACCTTTACGAAAATCAGTTGTATCAGGAGAAATCATTGACAAACGTGATTTACTCCGCATCGTTAAAAACAAGGAAGGTCAGGTCTTTATTGACCCAACAGGCAAGGCAAATGGTCGCGGAGCCTACATCAAGTTGGATAATGACGAAGCTGCCCTAGCCAAGAAGAAACAGGTTTTCAACCGTGCTTTTAGCATGGAAGTAACTCCTGAATTTTACGATGAATTGATTGCCTACGTTGACCACAAGGTCAAAAGGAGAGAGCTTGGACTCGAATAAGACACAGAAAATCCTCAACCTACTGGGCTTAGCCCAGCGAGCAGGTCGTTTGATTTCAGGCGAAGAATTGGTTGTGGAAGCCATTCAGAAAAAACAGGCCAAACTCGTCTTTTTAGCCGAGGATGCTGGTCCCAATCTAAGAAAAAAAATTACTGACAAAAGTCAGACTTATCAAGTAGAAGTTGTAACCGCGTTTTCAACGCTGGAATTAAGCGCCGCTGTCGGAAAGAGCCGTAAAGTTCTTGCTGTGACAGACGCTGGATTTACTAAGAAGATGAGGTCTATTATGGAATAGAACAGGAGGACAAGGTATTGTCTAAGAAGAGATTGTACGAAATTGCCAAAGAACTTGGCAAAGAAAGTAAAGAAATCGTCGCCAAGGCTAAGGAACTTGGGGCGGATGTAAAAAGTCATTCTTCAAGTGTTGAAGCTGATATTGCTCAAAAAATTGTTGCCAGCTTCTCAGCTACAAAAGCAAGTGGCGCGACACCGGAGAAAAAGGCAGCAGAACCAGCTCCAATCGCTACTGTAGCGCCTAGGGTTTCAGAAGAAAAAGTTGCCGTAGTTTCGAAAGAAGCGGCACCTGTACAAGCTGTACAAAGACCGAAAAGTCGTAACTTTAAGGCTGAACGGGAGGCAAGGGCAAAAGAACAGGCTGAACGTCGCCAACAAGGACGATCTGCCCATCAAGGACAGCAGGATAGACGAGGTGGACAAGACCGTCGTGACCAACAAGGTCGCAAGGACCGTCGAGATCAAGGGACAGGGGAACGTCGTGAGTTTCAAGGACGTGAACGCCGTCAAGATCAAGGCAGAGACCGTCGCCAAGATCAGGGACGCGATCGTCGTCCACAAGGTGACAAGCCAGGTTTTGGTCGTCAGACCAATCAGCGCCCTGTTGAACCGGCAGCACCGAAAATTGATTTCAAAGCTAGAGCAGCAGCATTAAAAGCTGAGCAAAATGCAGAATATGCTCGCAGCAGCGAAGAACGTTTCAGACAGGCACAAGAAGCTAAGAAAAAAGTCGTGAAACAAAAAGAAATCAAATTTGAAGAGCCAGTTGTGGAGACAAAACCATTTGTCAAACCAGAGGCTACTCCAATTGAAACAGCAAACGCTGATACTCGTCGTAAGAAACAAGCTCGACCAGACAAGAAGCGTGACTTTAATAGTGACGAAGAAGATGGTCCACGGAAACAACAAAGAAATCGAAATAGTCAAAATCAAGTGAGAAATCAAAGAAATAGTAACTGGAATAACAACAAGAAAAACAAAAAAGGCAAGAGCAACCAACCTGTTAAGCCTGTCACAGAGCGCAAGTTCCACGAATTGCCAAGTGAATTTGAATACACAGCTGGTATGACCGTCGCAGAAATTGCAAAACGGATCAAACGCGAACCTGCCGAAATCGTGAAGAAACTCTTCCTCATGGGTGTCATGGCAACACAGAACCAATCTCTGGACGGCGATACCATTGAACTCCTTATGGTTGATTACGGCATCGAAGCCAAAGAAAAAGTAGAAGTGGACAATGCAGACATCGAGCGTTTCTTCGTCGAAGAAGGCTATCTCAATGAAGAAGAGATGACAGAGCGTCCACCAGTTGTGACCATCATGGGACACGTTGACCATGGTAAAACAACCTTGTTGGATACCCTACGTAATTCTCGTGTTGCTACTGGAGAAGCTGGTGGTATCACACAGCATATCGGTGCCTACCAAATTGAGGAAGCTGGTAAGAAGATTACCTTCTTGGATACGCCTGGACACGCGGCCTTTACGTCTATGCGTGCTCGTGGTGCATCTGTTACCGACTTGACAATCTTGGTCGTTGCGGCAGATGATGGTGTTATGCCACAGACAATCGAGGCTATCAACCACTCAAAAGCAGCTAATGTACCAATCATTGTAGCTATCAACAAGATTGACAAGCCAGGTGCAAACCCAGAGCGTGTCATCGGTGAATTGGCTGAACACGGTGTTATCTCAACTGCCTGGGGCGGTGAGTCTGAATTCGTAGAAATTTCTGCTAAATTCAACCAAAACATTGATGAATTGTTGGAAACGGTTCTTCTTGTAGCTGAAATCCAAGAACTCAAGGCAGATCCTACTGTGCGTGCAATCGGTACGGTTATCGAAGCGCATTTGGATAAAGGAAAAGGTGCCGTTGCAACCCTCCTTGTTCAACAAGGTACGCTCAATGTGCAAGATCCAATCGTTGTCGGAAATACCTTTGGTCGTGTTCGTGCCATGACAAATGACCTTGGTCGTCGTGTCAAAGTTGCAGGACCTTCTACACCAGTATCTATTACAGGTCTCAATGAAGCACCGATGGCTGGTGATCATTTCGCGGTTTATGAGGATGAAAAATCTGCGCGTGCAGCAGGTGAAGAACGTGCTAAACGTGCTCTTCTTAAACAACGTCAAGCAACGCAACGTGTCAGTCTTGAAAACCTCTTTGATACCCTTAAAGCTGGTGAAGTTAAGTCTGTTAATGTGATCATCAAGGCCGATGTACAAGGATCTGTTGAAGCTCTTGCTTCGTCCCTTCAGAAAATCGAAGTGGAAGGTGTGCGTGTCAATATCGTTCACTCAGCAGTTGGTGCCATCAACGAATCAGACATCACCCTTGCGGAAGCATCGAACGCACTCGTTATCGGTTTCAACGTTCGTCCAACTGCCGAAGCCCGCAACCAAGCGGAAGCGGATGATGTAGAAGTACGTCTCCACAGTATCATCTACAAGGTAATTGAAGAGATGGAAGATGCCATGAAAGGTATGTTGGATCCTGAGTACGAAGAAAAAATCATCGGTGAAGCGATCATCCGTGAAACCTTTAAAGTGTCTAAAGTCGGCACAATCGGTGGTTTCATGGTTGTACGTGGTAAGGTTACCCGTGATTCAAGTGTCCGTGTCATCCGTGATGGTGTTGTTATCTTTGACGGTAAATTGGCGAGCTTGAAGCGTTACAAAGACGATGTGAAAGAAGTCGGTAATGCCCAAGAAGGTGGTTTGATGATTGAAAACTACAACGACATCCGTGTAGACGATACCATCGAAGCCTACATCATGGAAGAAATTAAGAAATAATCTTTTCTCAAGAATGAACTATCTTATAGAGTAATCGTTTGAGAAGCTGACCATTAGTTATAGAAGATAGTAGGTTTGAGGCAATAGCCTTCAAACTTACTAGGATTTTTCAAGCTGAGGAAACTCAGCTTTTCTATCATGTAAGAAAGGAAAAAATATGGCAAACCATTTTCGTACAGACCGTGTAGGGATGGAGATTAAGCGTGAAGTCAATGAGATTTTGCAAAAGAAAGTCCGCGATCCTCGTGTACAAGGTGTGACTATCACCGATGTCCAGATGGTTGGGGATTTGTCGCTGGCAAAGGTTTACTATACTATTATGAGTAACCTAGCTTCTGACAATCAAAAAGCCCAAACAGGTCTGGAAAAAGCAACGGGAACCATAAAGAGAGAATTAGGCCGCAAGCTGACTCTTTATAAAATCCCTGACTTGGTCTTTGAAAAAGACCAATCAATTGAGTACGGCAACAAGATTGACCAAATGTTGCGTGACCTAGAACAAAAATAGAAAAGCTGGACAAACCAGCTTTTTCTTTTTAATTAAAATTTACAGACAATTCAAAGAATGATATACTATATGGGAATATGTTTGAGTGAGGTGAACTATGGCACAAGAGCAGGAGAAAATCTCCAGAGAAAAGAAAAAAGCCCTCTTGAAGCGGCTCAAAGAACATATCAAGCCCAAGATGAAGCTGGTCTATTTGGCAGCCTTTCTATCCTGGGTGCAATTTTTGATGCGGATTATTTCCTTCTATTTGATTGCTAAGGGCTTTGTGACCTACTATGAGGGTGGGCAGGTTGATTTAGTAGGGTTTGTCCTCATCTTGCTAGAGCTTAATGCCTTTGGATATGGTGTAGCCCTGATTGCCAAGCGTTTGCAGGGCTTGGGCTCCCAGTTTGCTCGGGATTCGCTCAAACAGTCTTTCTTTGAGGCCCTCTTGGTCAAGGACGGTCAGTTTGAGTCAAAAGCGACAGCAGCAGATGTCTTTAACATCGCTTCGCAAGGGATTGACAGCCTGGATACCTACTATTCCTACTACATGGCATCTTCCTTGCGGACCCAGTTCAACTGTGCGACTGTGCTCTTGCTAGTCTTTCTGATTTTCCCGTTGGGTGCGGTCATTTTCATCTTGGCCTTGCCTTTGATTCCCATTTCCATTATCGCTATGCAGAAGCGGTCCAAGCGGATCATGAATCGCTACTGGGGCTCCTACATGGATGTGGGCAATCTTTTCTTGGACGACCTCAAGGGGCTCAACACCCTCTATTCCTATCAGGCAGACGCAGCTTATGAAAAGACCTTCAATGAGCAGGCGGAGGACTTCCGCGATGCGACCATGGAGTTGCTCAGTTTCCAACTGCAAGCGGTAGGTTACATGGATGCGGTCATGTATCTGGGGATTGGTCTGTCTGGTTTTGTGGCGGTCAATAGCCTAGCGACAGGCAATCTTTCCCTCTTTAGTATGCTTTTCTTTGTCCTCATTGCGACGGAGTTTTTTGCACCAATACGGGAGCAGGGCTACGGTATGCACTTGGTCATGATGAATACCAAGATGGCGGATCGCATTTTTGGTTTCTTGGACAGCATGACAGCGGAGCAGGAAATCGATGCTGCCCATGTGCCTGCTTTTGACAGTCTGAAACTGGAAAATCTGGCCTTTGCCTACGGAGAAAAGCCAGTCCTAGAAGATATTTCCATGACCATGACGGCTGGCAAGGTCTATGCCTTGGCCGGTGAGTCAGGGAAGGGGAAAACGACCTTGGCCCAGCTGCTCTTGCGACGCTTGCGGGCGGATAAGGGGGCGATTTACTTGGGTGAGCAGGAAATTTCTACTGTCAGTCAGGTGTCTCTGAATGAACAAGTCCTCTATGTGTCGGGCCAGTCAGCCTTGCTCAACCAGTCAATCTATGAGAATTTACGCATGGCTGGTGATTGGACCAAGGAGGACATCTTGGCTTGGGCAGATCAGCATGGGGTCTTGCAGTTTGTTAAGAATCTGCCAGACGGTCTAGACACGATTGTGGGCGATGACGGTGCTTTCTTGTCACCAGGTCAACGCCAGCAGGTCATCTGTGCCCGTGCGGTCTTGGCCAAACGCTCGCTCTATATCTTTGACGAGGTGACGTCTAGCGTCGATCAGGACAATGAAGGTCTGATTTACGATTTGATTAACCTGGTTGCAAAAGATGCGGTTGTCATTATTATTACTCATAAGATGAAGCAGGTGGAGCAGGCAGATGACATTCTCTTCTTGTCTTCGGAGGGAGCTGTGACAGGCAGTCATACCACACTTTATCAGTCTAGCTCGGCCTATCGTCAGCTGGTCGATCAACAAAGAGAATTGGAGGAAGCCGTTTATGGATAAGAAAGAAATGCCGACACGGGTGCTGATTCCAAGACTCTTGGGCTCGATGAAGCATCTCTTGCCACGGATTGCGGTGGCGGTTTGCTTTGCGGTCTTGGGACAGGTGGTGACCATTGCTATTCCAGTAACCCTGGTCTATCTGGCTTTTGATGCCCTTGCTGGCAATCCTGCTCCGCTATGGACCTTGGGAACTCTAGTCATTCTAGCTCTTCTGCGTGGTGCCTTCCGCTATGGCGAGCACTACTTTGGTCATTATGTGGCCTTTCATACCTTGGCGGCCTACCGCCGTCTGATTTTTGCAAAATTGCGGGCCTTGGCTCCTGGGAAATTGGACCGGCAGGACAGTGGTAGCCTGCTCAAGATGATTGGGGAGGACATCGAGGCCTTGGAGGTTTTCTTTGCCCATACCATTGCCCCGATTTGTACAGGGATTTTGGTGGCTCTTGGCTTGACGGTTTATTTTGGTCTATCCAGCTGGGGCTTGTCCCTTATAGCTTTGGTAACCTACGCCCTTTTAGCGATTGCGATTCCAAATCGATTTGCCCAGCAGTTACAACCCTTGCTCAAGGAGCAAAATGCCAGTCGCAAGGGCTATGTTTCCTACTTTATCGAAAGTCTGAAGAGCATGAAGGATCTCATGCAATTCCAGCAGACAGATGCTCGGTTTGCCAATCTGACACAGAAAAGTCAAGAGGTCAATGGTCAGGAGCGAAAGGTTGCCCAGACCAACTTTATGCAGTATGCTGTTTCCTTTTTGGTGGTAGGCCTGTCTATCATGGGCTTTGCCTGGCTGACTTTTGACTTGGTCGGCAGTCAGAGCTTGGACTTAGCGACGGGAGTAGCCCTTCTGGTGTCCTTTACCAGTTCCTTTGCTCCCTTCTTGGAACTCAGCCGTCTGCCTCTTGGTTTCAAGCGGGCTATGAATGCTGGTCGGAACATCTATGCTCTTTTGGACGAAAAAGAAGCAGAGCGAACAGGTGGCTTGGTTGAGGTCAGCGTGACAGATATTGCTATTGAGCAAGTTGACTTCGACTATGATGATCGTGAAACAGGGCTCTATCGTAATCTGTCTGTTCAGTTTGAACAGGGTGGCATCATTGGTCTGGTCGGTGAGTCTGGTGCAGGAAAGTCCACCTTGATGAAACTGATCATGCGGTGGTATGACTGGCAGCAAGGTCAAATCCGTCTGTCTGGCTTGGATAGTCGGAAGGTGGACAAGGCTCATTTGCAGAGGTCCTTTACCTATGTGCCTCAGGTACCGCAAATCTTCCGCCAGACCATTCGGGAAAATCTTGTCTTGGGTCGGACGGATGTGTCAGACGAAACTATCATGGACTTGGCAGAAAAATGCCACATGAAAGAACGGATTTTGGCAGCACCGCAGGGTTTGGATACGATTGTGGAAGCCAGTGACTTTTCAGCAGGAGAAGGACAACGCCTGGAACTCATGCGGGCCCTGCTCAAAAATGCGGACTGCTATATCTTTGATGAGCCGACCAGTAACCTGGATTCGCTCAATGAAGCTCGCTTTATCCAGCTGGTCAAGGCACACTGTCAGGGCATGGTCTTCTTGATTTCCCATAGAAGCTCAACCATGGCTTGTGCAGATACCATTTTCCGCTTGGAAGACGGACAATTAGTAAAGGAAAAATAAATGAAACAATTAAAAATGAAGGACCTCATGGTGACGGGGGCTTTTGCTGGGTTGTATTTTCTGTGTGTGGGTCTGGGGACCTTGATTGGTGTCTTTTTTGACCGGTCAGGCAATATGATGTACGCTCCGGCTTTTGCGGCACTCTTGGCTGGTCCGGTTTATATGCTCTTGATTGCCAAGGTTGGCAAGTTTGGCTCTATCAGTTTGGTCGGTGCGGTCATGGCCTGTTTCTTTTTCCTGTCAGGCTATATGACAGCGGCCTTTCTGCCTAGTTTAACCTTTGGCTTGCTAGGAGATTGGGTAGCCAAGCTCGGTGCTTATAAGAATAAATGGAGCAACCTCCTGAGCTTTGCGGTCTTCTCTTTTGGCAATCTGGGACCCATTATTCTCATGTGGCTCATGCGGGATGCCTATGAAGCTAATCTTTTGGCCCGTGGTAAGTCGGCTGAATATGTAGCCCATGTCATACTGGACTTTACACCGGGAAATGTCCTTTGGTTATCTTTTACCATTATCTTGGCAGCTAGTCTGAGCGGCCTCTTTGGACAATACATGGTCAAACGCTATTTTGATCGTTCAGGTTTGGTCGGATGAAACTCGATGCACGCAGTAAAATTCTTTTGGTCATGTTCACCAGTTTGACCTACGGAATGCGGCTGAGCGGCCTGGAAAATGCAGTCTTGGTCTGTGGACTGAGCCTGCTTTTCTGGTTTTCTGGCAAGCCTAAAATGGCCTTGGTCGGCCTGCTGGGCTATGGTCTTTTCCTCGGACTTTCTTATTGGACAGTTCTACCTGGCCTCTTGCTCCACTTGGTTGTTCTTATGACCTACATCTGGCCGCCGCTCTTGGCAGGGCACTTGCTCCTCATGACCACTAGCAGTTATGAGCTCATTCATGGCTTGCGGAAATGGCGATTGCCCGAAGCCTTCCTCTTGACCTTGGGTGTCATGTTTCGCTTTTTGCCAGCCATTAAGTCGGACGCCCGGCATATCCAGGCTTCTCTGAAGGTCAGGGGAATCTTTCTCAGCAAGTGGGCTCTATTTGTCCAACCGCTACGTTATATGGAATATTTTTTGGTCCCCCTCATGCTCTCTCTTTTGGCAACTGCCCAAGATTTGACGGTGGCGACCTTGACCAAGGGGATTGCTCTGAGCGGTCGTCCTAGTGAATTTGTCAAGTCAGGCTGGACTTGGCTAGATTGGAGTCTTTGCCTATGTTGTCTAATCTTTCTTCTATTGACACGACTATCAAGATAAACAATCTTCAGGTGACTTACGCAGCTGCGGACAAACCAGCCCTTCAAATTGAGGATTTGACTATTCCAGCTGGGCAGTGCGTGGTCCTTTGCGGACCCAGTGGCTCTGGCAAATCAAGTCTGCTCAAGTTGCTCAATGGTCTTATCCCAGAATACTATCCAGCTCAGGTGACTGGACAGGTTTTTCTAGGTCAGTTAGACCTGAGACAAGCTAGCGTAGAAGACCTATCCTACCATGTGGCTTCGGTCTTTCAGAATCCTGCCACCCAGTTTTTCCATACCCAAGTCCTGCATGAGCTGGTCTTTCCCTGTGAAAATCAGGGGCTTTCAGCGGAGGAGATTGCAGTTCGCTTGGAGGAGGTCAATCATCTCTTTCAGCTGGAAACCTTCTATGACAAGCCAATCTTTCAGCTGTCAGGTGGGCAGAAGCAGTTGATTGCTTTGGCAACGGCCACCATGCAGGGCAGTCCCATTTTGCTTTTGGATGAGCCGACAGCCAATCTGTACCAGGAGGCTGTTCACAAGGTCCAGGGAGTCCTGCGCAAGCTCAAGCAAGAAGGCAAGACTATTATCATCGCTGAGCATCTCTTGGCCTACCTGACGGATCTGGCTGACCGCTACCTCTATTTTCAGGAGGGGCAGTTGGTGGCAGACTATCCGGCCGGTGACTTCCTGCATCGGACAGAAAAGTGCCGTCAGGATATGGGCTTGCGGTGCTACGATGCGGAGCCTTATCGGCGGGCAATAGCAGAGCAGGCCAGCCAGTTTAAGTCTGACCAAGAAGGCTTGTCCATTGGCAACTTGTCCGTCAGCCAAGCTGGCCAGCTTCTTTATAAGATAGAGCAGCTTTGTCTGAAACCTGGTCAGGTAGTCGGTCTTGTCGGACCAAATGGGTCTGGCAAGACCAGTCTGGCTCGTTACCTAGTTGGCTTAGAAGTGGACAAGGCCAGTCAGATTACCTGGCAAGGCAAAGCCTTATCTCCTCGACAAAGTCTAGAAAAAACCAGCTTTGTTATGCAGGATGTCCACTTGCAACTCTTTGCTGAAACAGTTCGTAGAGAACTCACCCTGGGGCAAAAAGGCAAGCAGCTTGATAAAGCGCTGATTAGCCGTTTTCGTTTGGAAGACTTGTTGGACAGGCACCCAGTAGGCTTGTCAGGCGGTGAGCAGCAACGCTTGATGATTGTAGCAAGCTTATTGGCGGATAAGGATATCCTCATCTTTGACGAGCCTTCTAGCGGATTGGATCTGGCTCAAATGAAGGAACTGGCTAAGGCTCTGGCATTTTTAAAGAAAGAAAAGAAGCTGGTCCTTCTTATCTCGCACGATGAGGAGCTCTTGGCGATGGTCTGTGATAAAATCATCGCTATCGAATCTCTAAAAACTGTCTGAGGGCAGTTTTTTTATTTTAAGGTTTCTTTTGGTTATCTTTAATCTTTCTTTTAGGAAGGACCTGTAAACTAAGAGCATACAAGGGAGGGCGTATGGTCCACTTGATAGAAAAAGAGGTAGAAATAATGAAACAACAATCGCTTAAAAAATGGATTTACTCTGCTGTAACGATTATGAGTGTCGGAGTATTGGCTGCTTGCTCATCAACAACGAGCTCGACAACTTCAAGCTCATCTTCTAGTCAGGTGACAACTGCGAGCTCGTCAAGTTCAGCATCTTCATCTAGTTCAGAGTCAACTTCAAGTATTGACTGGTCAGCACTTCCAATGACAGAAGTTAGCTTGACTGATGAAGGTTTAACTATCACAGAAGGCGGAACCTATGTCTTGACAGGTTCTACAACAGGCGGTGTGACGGTTGAAACAGATGCAAATGTTCGTATCATCTTGGCTGGGGCAACGATTTCAAGTTCAGATACAGCGGCTATCAACGTTATTTCGGCAGACAATGTTGAGATTGAGTTGCAAGACGGTACAGAAAATACTGTTAAGGATTCAAGTACTCACTCTGATACCAATATCGAAGGGGCAATTCATGTAGAAGCAGATTTGACTATTACAGGTAATGGTAGCCTGACTGTAGAAGGGAACTTCCAAGACGGTATCGTATCAACAGATGACATGGTTATCAATGCAGGTAATATCAAGGTTACTGCAGCAGATGACGGTATTCGTGGTAAGGATTCTATGACAATCAATGGTGGAACGATTGATGTAACAGTTGGTGGTGATGGTATCAAGTCAACTAATGACTCAGACACAACCAAAGGCTATACAACTATCACAGGCGGTACGATTACAGTGGCTGCTGGTGATGACGGGATTAAAGCAGAAATGGCCTTGACCATCGATGGT
Source organism: Streptococcus sp. 29896 (assembly GCF_032594915.1). Lineage (NCBI taxonomy): Bacteria > Bacillati > Bacillota > Bacilli > Lactobacillales > Streptococcaceae > Streptococcus > Streptococcus suivaginalis. Next base: position 400,979 of record NZ_CP118733.1, read on the forward strand.
GGAGATATTACTGTGTCAGAATCCCTCGAGGCTCTTGAAGGTACCAATATTACGATTAACGGTGGTACATTGGATGTGTATGGTGCAGATGATGCCATCAATGCAGCGAGCACGATTTCTACGGATATCTTTATCAAGGTAACAGGCGGAGACTTGAAAGTTGCAGTAGGAAGTGGAGATACAGATGCCTTCGATGCTAACGGTGACATCTACATCTCTGGTGGTACCATCGATGTAACCGCACCAACATCAGCCTTCGACTTTGATGGCACGGCAGAATTGACCGGTGGAACAGTCACTGTCAACGGAGAACAGATTACGCAAATCACAGCAACAGGACCAGGCGCTGGTGGTCACGGTGGCTGGTAAAAATAGAAAAACCATGAGTTTCAAAAGAAGACTCATGGTTTTTTTGACGATTCCATATTGGGGAGATTGATTTGGTATTTGATAATGAGCAGGCGGAGGATGAAGAAGATTAAAAAGAGACAGGAGAAGGTTGGTATACGTGAGAAACCTAGTTCGACAACGAGAAGGTGGTAAGACAATCCGGTGAAAAATGCCAGTAAGGCATAGACATCTTCCTTGAGAACAGAGGGAGTTTCATTTACCAATAAATCACGAATAATCCCACCGCCGACACCAGTCAAACTGGCCAAAATCCCAGTTGCCATTGGATTAAGATTGGCTTCAATCCCAGTGCTAGCACCCAAGAGGGCAAAAATTACTAGTCCAATAGCATCAAAGAGCAAGTTGATGCGCGCCAAATAGAGATAGAATTTTCGATCTAAGGGATGCTCACTTTTGGCATTGGAAACTACTACATACATAATGAGAGAGACAGCGATGGATAAGTAAATCGGTGATGGCTCAACCAAAGCAGCAGGAATGCGCCCGACCAAACTGTCTCGAATCATTCCTCCTCCGACAGCAGTCACAATGGCTAACAAGGTAATGCCAAAAATATCTAGTTTTTTCTTAAAGCCTTTGACCACCCCAGAGACGGCAAAGGCAATGGTACCAACATAGTTGGAAACCAGCAAAAATGTCTCAAAATCCATAGAATCCTCCTTTTTCATAGTAGCACATTTGGGTAGCGGAAGCAAGATGAAAAGTTTGTGAAAAGTGACTCTGTTTTCATTTCAAGTTAACAACTCGGACATTGTGAAAAACTGCACGAAACAAGAGTTTTTAGACTTTTTTTCACTTTAAGAAAACGGTTCAAAAATTTGCCATTTGTGAAAGATTAGTCTATCATAGAAAGGTAAGAGAAAACCTTTGGAGGAAATTATGGTATCTATCTCAAAAGAACAACATTTGGACATGTTTCTAAAAATGCAACAAATCCGTGATGTTGACATGAAATTGAATAAATTGGTGCGTCGTGGCTTCGTACAAGGTATGACTCATTTCTCAGTTGGTGAAGAAGCTGCGGCTGTTGGCCCAATCGCTGGTTTGACAGAACAAGACATCATCTTCTCACACCACCGTGGTCACGGTCACGTTATTGCAAAAGGTATTGACATCAACGGTATGATGGCTGAGCTTGCTGGTAAGGCAACTGGTACGTCAAAAGGCCGTGGTGGTTCTATGCACTTGGCCAACGTTGAAAAAGGAAACTTTGGTTCAAACGGTATCGTAGGTGGTGGTTATGCCCTTGCAGTAGGTGCAGCCCTTACGCAACAATATCTTGGTACAGATAACATTGTTATTGCATTCTCAGGTGACTCAGCTACTAACGAAGGCTCATTCCACGAGTCAATGAACTTGGCAGCTGTTTGGAACTTGCCAGTTATCTTCTTCATTACAAACAACCGTTACGGTATCTCAACAGATATTTCTTATTCGACTAAGATTCCTCACCTTTACCAACGTGCTGCTGCATACGGTATGCCTGGTCACTATGTTGAAGATGGTAACGATGTCATTGCCGTTTATGAGAAAATGCAAGAAGTCATCGAGTACGTTCGTGCAGGTAACGGACCAGCAATGGTTGAGGTTGAGTCATACCGCTGGTTTGGTCACTCAACTGCCGACGCAGGTGTTTACCGTACAAAAGAAGAAGTCAACGAGTGGAAAGCAAAAGACCCACTTAAGAAATACCGCAAATACTTGACAGAAAACAAGATTGCGACAGACGAAGAATTGGATGCAATCGAAGCACAAGTTGCAGAACAAGTAGAAGCATCTGTGAAATTCGCACAAGAAAGCCCAGATCCAGACATCTCAGTAGCTTACGAAGATGTATTCGTAGACTAGTCTACTGTCCAGATTGAAGAAAATTTTTGATATTAGTAGGAGAAATTTTAAAATGGCTGAAACAAAAGTAATGGCCTTGCGTGAAGCGATTAACTTGGCTCAAAGCGAAGAAATGCGTAAGGATGAAAAAGTATTCTTGATGGGTGAAGACGTCGGTATCTACGGCGGTGACTTCGGTACATCTGTTGGTATGTTGGACGAATTCGGTCCAAAACGCGTTCGCGATACGCCTATCTCTGAGGCAGCAATCGCTGGTTCTGCAGTTGGTGCGGCTCAAACTGGTCTTCGTCCAATTGTTGACTTGACCTTCATGGACTTCGTAACAATTGCCCTTGATGCGATTGTTAACCAAGCTGCGAAAACCAACTACATGTTTGGTGGTGGTTTGAAAACACCTGTAACCTTCCGTGTGGCTTCAGGTTCAGGTATCGGTTCTGCTGCCCAGCACTCACAATCTCTTGAAGCTTGGTTGACTCACATCCCAGGTATCAAGGTTGTCGCACCTGGTACAGCTAACGATGCAAAAGGTCTTTTGAAATCATCTATCCTTGATAACAACCCAGTTATCTTCTTGGAGCCAAAAGCTCTTTACGGTAAAAAAGAAGAAGTCAACTTGGATCCAGATTTCTACATTCCACTTGGTAAAGGTGAAATCAAACGTGAGGGTACTGATGTAACCATTATTTCATACGGTCGTATGTTGGAACGTGCCTTGAAAGCTGCTGAAGAAGTGGCTGCTGAGGGTATCAGCGTAGAAGTGGTTGACCCACGTACCCTTATCCCATTGGATAAAGAATTGATCATCGAATCTGTGAAGAAAACTGGTAAGGTTATCTTGGTCAACGATGCTTATAAAACAGGTGGTTTCATCGGTGAAATCGCATCGATCATCACAGAAAGCGAAGCCTTTGACTACTTGGATGCACCAATCATCCGTATCGCTTCAGACGATGTACCAGTTCCTTACGCAAACATTCTTGAAAACGCAGTATTGCCAAACGTAGAGAAAATCAAAGCGGCAATCTACAAGCAAGTAAACAAGGGCTAATATTATCGTCATCCGCTTATCTTTTCTGGCTGTGTTGATTTGGCTTGCCTAAGATCGGTTATGCCTGCACTAAATCGCCTTGGCAGAAAAGCAATCGGAAAGACGCTAACCCTGCTATGCTAGAAATAAAATGTTCTAGCATGACTAAGAATGCTTGGAAAAGAATTGAGCCACTTCGCTTATCGAAGTCTGGTTTGGTTCTTGACAAGGTAAGAAACTGAAAGAAAGGATTAGAACACGAACTAAATGCTCGGAATTTAGATAGTCCGCCTTGGATGTGAAACATCCTGCGTTGGACTCCTAAAATTCGGTCGCATTTGGACGTTCTTTGTATCATAATTATGGCTATTGAAATCATTATGCCTAAGCTCGGTGTGGACATGCAAGAAGGTGAAATCATCGAGTGGAAAAAACAAGAGGGCGATTTCGTCAATGAAGGCGACGTCATCTTGGAAATGATGTCTGACAAGACCAGCATGGAGCTGGAAGCAGAAGAGTCAGGCGTCCTATTGAAAATTGTTCATGGAAACGGTGCTACTGTTCCCGTAACAGAAGTTATTGCCTACTTGGGTGCTGAAGGTGAGACAGTTGAAGCAGGAGCTTCATCTGCTCCAGTTGCTCCTGCTGCAGCAATCGAAGAAGTGCCTGCAGGTCGTACACCTGTAATCGTTGCTCCTGCAGCGGCTGCCAAACCTCAAGGTGGTGGCAAGGTTCGTGCGACTCCTGCAGCACGTAAATTGGCGCGTGAGCTTGGAATTGACTTGGGTCTTGTTCCAGGAACAGGTGCTAACGGCCGTGTCCACAAGGTTGACGTTGAAGACTTCAAGGGAGCAGCTCCAAAAGCAACTCCGCTTGCAGCCCGTATCGCAGCAGACCAAGGTGTTGACTTGTCAACCCTTACAGGTTCAGGTGTCAATGGTAAGATTGTCAAGGACGACGTTCTTGCAGTACTTGCTCCTGCAGCTGTAGAAGCTGTTGCACCAGCACCAAAAGCTGAAGAGAAACCAGCTAAAGAATTGCCAGAAGGTGTTGAAATCATCAAGATGAGCCCAATGCGTAAGGCAATTTCAAAAGGTATGGTCAACTCTTACTTGACAGCTCCAACCTTTACGCTTAACTACGATATCGACATGACTAACCTCATTGCACTTCGTAAGCAAGTCCTTGAGCCTATCATGAACAAGACTGGGTTGAAAGTAACCTTTACAGATTTGATCGGTCTTGCGGTAACTCGTACGCTGATGAAAGAAGAGCACCGCTACCTCAATGCATCTTTGATTAACGATGCACAGGAAATCGAGTTGCACAAGTTTGTCAACCTTGGTATCGCGGTAGGTTTGGATGAAGGATTGGTGGTGCCAGTTGTTCACGGTGCAGATAAGATGAGCTTGTCTGACTTCGTGGTGGCTTCGAAAGATGTCATCAAGAAGGCTCAATCTGGTAAGTTGAAGGGTGCTGAAATGTCAGGTTCAACCTTCTCTATCACCAACTTGGGTATGTTTGGTACTAAAACCTTTAACCCAATCATCAACCAACCAAACTCAGCAATCCTTGGTGTTGCGGCAACTGTTCAAACACCAGTTGTCATCGACGGCGAAATCAAAATTCGTCCAATCATGGCACTCTGCTTGACCATTGACCACCGTATCGTTGACGGTATGAATGGTGCTAAGTTCATGGTTGACTTGAAGAACTTGCTGGAAAACCCATTAGAATTATTAATCTGATAAGGTTTTTATTGGTCGAAAATAAAGGAATATAGATTTCTGAATAGAAAATAAAGAAAGGATGTAGAACGAGTTCGTGACATTTGAACACGAACTAAATGCTTCGGAATTTAGATAGTCCGCCTTGGATGCAAGCATCCTTCGTTGGACTCCTAAAATTCTATCGCATTTGACGTTCTTTGTATCATAACTATGGCAATTGAAATTATTATGCCGAAACTTGGTGTAGATATGCAAGAAGGCGAAATCATCGAGTGGAAAAAACAAGAGGGTGATTTTGTTAACGAAGGTGATGTTATCTTGGAGATGATGTCAGACAAGACAAGCATGGAATTGGAAGCGGAAGAATCAGGTGTTCTTTTGAAAATCGTTCATGGAAACGGTGCAACAGTTCCTGTAACTGAGGTCATTGCTTACCTTGGTGCAGAAGGTGAAACAGTTGAAGTGGGTGCTGCACCTGCTCCAGCTGAGGTTGCTCAAGCAACTGCTGACTTGAAAGCAGCTGGTTTGGAAGTACCTGCAGCTCCTGCAGCAGCTCCACAAGCTCCTAAGGCTGAATTGGCAGCTGACGAGTACGACATGGTTGTTGTCGGTGGTGGTCCTGCTGGTTACTACGCTGCTATTCGTGGTGCTCAATTGGGCGGTAAAATCGCTATCGTTGAGAAATCAGAATTTGGTGGTACCTGCTTGAACAAGGGATGTATCCCAACTAAGACCTACCTTAAAAACGCTGAAATCCTTGATGGCTTGAAGATTGCGGCTGAGCGTGGTATTAATCTTGCTTCAACTAACTACACCGTAGACATGGATAAGACAGTTGACTTCAAGAACAAGGTTGTCAAGACCTTGACAGGTGGTGTAGCTGGTCTCTTGAAAGCTAACAAGGTAACAATCTTCAACGGTCTTGGTCAAGTAAATCCTGACAAGACTGTTGTCATCGGCGACAAGGTCATCAAAGGTCGCAGCATCATCCTTGCGACAGGTTCGAAAGTATCACGCATCAACATCCCAGGTATTGATTCTAAGTTGGTATTGACTTCTGACGATATCCTTGACTTGCGTGAAATTCCTAAGTCACTCACTGTTATGGGTGGTGGCGTAGTTGGTGTGGAACTTGGTTTGGTTTACGCATCATACGGTACAGAAGTAACAGTTGTTGAAATGGCTGACCGTATCATTCCGGGTATGGACCGCGAAGTGTCTGTAGAATTGCAAAAAGTCCTTTCTAAGAAAGGTATGAAATTCTTGACTTCCGTTGGTGTATCTGAAATCGTTGAAGCCAACAACCAATTGACTATCAAGTTGAACGACGGTTCAGAAATCGTTTCTGAAAAAGCCCTTCTTTCAATCGGTCGTGTACCACAATTGGCTGGTCTTGAAAATCTTAACCTTGAATTGGACCGCGGTCGTATCAAGGTTAACGAATACCAAGAAACTTCTATCCCTGGTATCTACGCACCAGGTGATGTTAATGGTACGAAGATGTTGGCGCACGCTGCTTACCGTATGGGTGAAGTGGCAGCTGAAAACGCAATCCACGGCAACCACCACAAAGCTAAATTGGACTTCACACCAGCAGCGGTTTACACACACCCAGAAATCGCTATGGTTGGTTTGACAGAAGACCAAGCTATCGAGAAATACGGTAAAGAAAACATCCTTATCGGTCGCAACAGCTTCACTGGTAACGGTCGTGCCATCGCTTCTAACGAAGCACATGGTTTTGTAAAAGTTATCGCTGAGAAGAAATACCATGAAATCCTTGGTGTTCACATCATCGGTCCAGTTGCAGCTGAAATGATCAACGAAGCAGCAACCATCATGGAATCTGAATTGACAGTTGACGACGTGGCAGCATCCATCCACGGTCACCCAACCTTCTCAGAAGTGATGTACGAAGCCTTCCTTGATGTTCTTGGTGTTGCGATTCATAACCCACCAAAACGGAAATAATCAGATAAGCAAAAAGAAAGCCCGTGTGGCTTTCTTTTTTCGTGATATGTTACGAATTGCTAGTATTTTCTTGTGGTAATAGATTGTTTGAAAGTGGCAGATACTGGCGTGCAATTCGATTTTCTGGCTGACGATCGTGCAGATAGATGACGATGAGGAAGAGCCATTCGGCTGGTTTCATGATCAGGTAGATTAGATCCGCCTGCCAGGCCGTGCGAATATGTTTGGAAATGGGGTAGCCATACCGGTCGTAGTTGGAACGAATGAAGCGATGCAGGCGTGGACATCTTTCTTCTAAAATTTGTTCAAAGGCATTGGCAATTTGCAGCTGACGGTTGACTACCACACGATGTCCATGGCGCTCTCCCATGCGAATAGGTTTGACCAAATTGCGGTGTCCAGCAGCCCCCACTGTACAAAGATAGTGTTCATCATAGAAGGCATTTGGTGGGGAGATTTTTTCTGATAAGGCCCAGTCACTAGTTTCTGTCCATATCTGAAGCAGCTGGTCAGGTTTTTGGCCAAATAGAATCAAGTAAGAAGCTAATGTGCTCAGATAGGGAAGACTGAAGAAGAGGAGCCAGATGGGCAGAGAAAGGCTTCTTTGCAGGAGAGCAGAAAGTCTAGGAAAGCGTGGGTTGCTCTGCTTTGCAAGTTCTGCCTGCCATAATTTTATGGTCTGTAAAATGGTTCGACTGTAGATGAGACAGACGTTGAGGGGAACCAAGCACAGGTAGCAATAGGTGAAGAAATCTGTTTCGATTAAGCTAGAAAGTTGAATAGTCCAAAAAATTGCAAATACAAAACTTGGATACAGGCAGCTGATGAGGAGGACTGTTAAGAGAGGGGGGAGGAGTTTGGTTTGGTAGATGTTCAGCACCAAATAAGCTAAAACCCCAAAAAGAAGCAGGAAGAACTGTCCCGACCAGGCTTCTGTTTGAATGGGACTGTGAATCTGGCTATTAACCAAGGTTTCTGGCCAATCGACGTAAACAACTTGAGCCGTTTCAAGAGCCAACCAACTTAGCCCTGTTCCTAAAAAGAAAATCAAACCATCGTTAATCCAAAAACTATACTCTTTTAACTGGTTTTTCAAAAGGGCTATAAAATGGCGGATGTTTTGCCAGGTCAGATAAAGGGGAAGGACAAAGCAGATAAGTGGAGCATTGATAAACCACATAAAAGGAAGAAAGATACTTGCGGCTAGATAAAAGATCAAAAATGATTTTAAGTGTTTGCTCATGAAAACCTCCTTTTATAGCCTACCATCATTTTTCAGAAAATTCAAGAATGGACAAGAAGAGTTTCAATACTTGCCTTTTGTTATCGTTTCCACTATAATAAAAATTAGTTAACAATAAAGGAGTTTCGCATGAAATACATCGTAAACAACAGCAATGACCCAGCCTATAACATTGCCCTTGAAGCCTACGCTTTCAAGGAATTAACAGATATTGACGAAATTTTTATTCTCTGGATCAATGAGCCTGCCATCATTATCGGTAAGCACCAGAATGCTATTGAAGAAATCAACAAGGAATTCACAGACGAAAATGGCATCCATGTTGTTCGCCGTCTGTCAGGTGGTGGCGCTGTCTATCATGACCTCAACAACCTCAACTATACTATTATTTCAAATAAGGCAGACGAGGGAGCTTTTGATTTCAAAACCTTCTCCAAGCCAGTTATCGATACTCTGGCAACCCTAGGTGTAGAAGCCAACTTTACTGGTCGTAATGACCTAGAAATCGATGGCAAGAAAATCTGTGGCAATGCCCAAGCCTATGCCAAAGGTCGCATGATGCACCACGGTTGCCTGCTCTTTGATGTGGATATGTCAGTCCTAGCTAGCGCCCTCAAGGTCAGCAAGGACAAGATTGAGTCCAAGGGTGTCAAGTCAGTCCGTGCCCGTGTGACCAACATCAACAACGAATTACCAGAGAAGATGACCGTCTTGGAGTTCAAAGATGCTATCCTCAACCAGATGAAGCAAGAATATCCAGATATGGACGAGTATGTCTTGTCAGAAGATGACTTGGCTCGTATCCAAGAAATCCGTGATACCCAGTTTGCGACTTGGGATTGGACCTACGGTCAAACACCAGAATACACAGTGGAGCGTAGCGTTCGTTACCCAGCAGGTAAAATCACAACCTACATCAAGGCTGAAAAATCTGTTATCGAATCCATCAAGATTTACGGAGACTTCTTCGGTATCGGTGATGTATCGGATATTGAAGATTTGCTGGTTGGCACTCGCTACGAGTACGCAGATGTCCTAGCGAAATTACAAGAAATTGACACCACTCACTACTTCTCACGTATGACAACAGAAGAAGTAGCAAAAGCGATTGTAGCTTAAGGAAAAGACGAGATTTTCTCGTCTTTTCTTTTGCTAATCGAAGGAGAATATAGTTTCTCGCTATAACTAGTTCCCTTGCAAAAGCAATTTGAAAGTGCTTTGAAAATCTGATATGATGGTAGAGAACCAATTTGAAGGAGAAAGTATGTCAAATAATCTCTTGGTCCTCCAGTCAGACTTTGGACTTGTGGACGGTGCTGTATCTGCTATGATCGGTGTGGCCTTGCAAGAATCGAAAGACTTGGTTGTCCACAATCTAACACACGATATCACCCCTTATAATATTTTTGAAGGCTCCTACCGTCTTTTCCAAACGGTTGAATATTGGCCAGAAGGAACGACATTTGTATCTGTTGTGGATCCAGGTGTTGGCTCAAAACGGAAAAGTGTGGTTGCCTTGACAGAACAAAACCACTATATTGTGACCCCTGATAACGGAACCCTTTCTTTTATCAAGCAACACGTCGGTATCAAGGCTGTACGAGAAATCTCAGAAGTAGCCAATCGCCGTGCCAATACGGAACATTCCTATACCTTCCACGGTCGAGATGTTTACGCCTACACAGGTGCTAAGCTAGCATCAGGGCACATCAGCTTTGAAGAAGTTGGACCAGAGTTGCAGGTTGCAGATATTGTTGAGATTCCAACTGTTCCGACAGAAGTGGGGGCAGACTTTGTCAAAGGGGCAATCGATATCCTGGATGTTCGATTTGGCTCACTTTGGACCTCCATCACGCGCGAAGAGTTTTATAACCTCAATCCCGCCTTTAACGACCGATTTGAAGTGACGATCTACAATAATGACATGTTGGTCTATCAAAACCAGGTGACCTATGGCAAATCCTTTGCAGATGTTCGAATTGGACAACCGCTTCTTTATATCAACTCCCTTTATCGAGTCGGGTTGGCAATTAACCAAGGTTCCTTTGCCAAGGCTTATAACGTTGGTGTCGGACAGAATTGGCATATTGAAATCAAACGCATTGTAAATTAAAAATTAGTTAGGAGACTATTATGAAAAATAATTCGATTAGAACTGTTGTCGCAACCGGTATCGGTGCTGCCCTCTTTGTGGTTATCGGGATTCTGATTAGTATTCCAACCCTTGTTGTTCCCAATACATCTATCCAGCTTCAGTACGCTGTTCAATCTCTTTTGGCGACCGTTTTTGGACCGATTGTTGGCTTTTTAGTTGGTTTTATCGGCCATGCCTTTAAAGACTCGCTCCAGTATGGCTCACCATGGTGGTCGTGGGTCTTGGCATCAGGAGTCTTTGGTCTAGTCTTGGGTGTTGCCAAACGAAGCCTTCGTCTTGATGAAGGAATCTTTGAGAAGAAAGACATCGTCTTTTTCAACGTGACACAGGTGGTTGCCAACATCGTAGCCTGGGGCTTGATTGCACCACTTTTGGATATTGTTATTTACAGCGAGCCAGCTAATAAGGTCTTTGCCCAAGGTTTGGTTGCTGGTATTGTCAATAGTGTGACAGTTGCTGTGGCAGGAACCATTTTACTGTCTATCTATGCTAAAACACAAACACGTTCAAACAGTCTTTCAAAAGACTAATCCAGGAATCACCTATTTCTAGGTGGTTTTTTTGCTGTAATTATGGTAAAATTAATATATTAACATTTGTGAAACTATTCATTTAGTGAGGTGTCGTATGACTTGGACCGTTGAAAAGGTTGGTGCGGTGATTGAGTCTATCCTAAACCCTGGAGAAGAATTGATCTATCTCTACCAATCCAAAACCAGCCAATCCATCTATTCCTGTGTCAGCTGTGACCATGTCTATTACAAAGTGTTTCGGATTAGCAACCATCCTAGCCGCTCGCATTACCAACAACCAACTTTTCATGTCGATCATGGGGATTTCTATATGCGGGGGAAAATTCGGAGCTTCTTGTACCAAGATCACGACTGGAGGCGGTTAAAGGAAGGCACTTTTTTCCTGCTCCGCTTTATGCTAAAGGCAGAGAGGATGGGGGCCAAAGTCTATGGGCGACGGCGCAAAGGAAAGCTAGAAGTGTATCTTGAAGAGGTGGAAGGGGAGACTCGTTACCTCTATCGCTTTCAAGAAAAACAGGTGAAGTTAATCAAAGAGTTATTGGTGACCGGCTTATTGATATCTACTTCGATGGGAAATTCCTCTAGCTTTCGCTTTTACCCAACACCTTTTATTGCGCCCTATCTAGAACGGCTCAAGGAGGTCCAAGCCTTTAATCAAAAGCCAGCCCCACAAACTCTACGCTGGAAGGTTCGGAAACAGCTCTTAACCTTGGTCAAGGAAGAGTCCTTAGTTGCTACGCCAGTTTCTCTTGGGGAAAAGCAGGGCTTCTTTGCTTGGTGGCGGAAGGTATCCAGTTTTGTTCAAGGTTTATGGCGAAAGTATTTTGCAGGTAGAGCATCGTCCAAAGAGAAGTCGACCGCAGATTGTCAGCAAGTGACACCATTGGAGCAAGCTCCGCAACCAGTAGAAAAACAACCAAGTTGTTGTCGAAAGAATGCCCAACCAGACCCGATTAAGGAAGCTTGGAAAGGACATGTAGAGAAGCGCCATTGTTCGAAAGTGAAGCAAATTTTACCAAGTAGCACCCTAAAGCAATTAAAAAATTTAAAGCAAAATTTACCAGAATAAGCAGGCAAACTTGGAAGCAAATCATTTTGAAAACCAGAATGAAAAGAGTATAATTGAGGGGACTATGCACTATCGTATAGCTTTAAAATCTATTGCAAAGATTGAAAAGGAGACACTATGTCAAAAGATATTCGCGTTCTACTCTATTACAAGTATGTTCCAATTGAAAATGCCAAAGAATATGCTGCTGAGCACTTGGCTTTCTGTAAGTCTATCGGACTCAAAGGCCGTATCTTGATTGCCGATGAAGGTATCAATGGTACTGTTTCTGGTGACTACGAAACAACCCAAAAATACATGGACTATGTTCATGCTAACCCATTGTTCAGCGATTTGTGGTTTAAGATTGACGAAGAAAATGAGCAAGCTTTCAAGAAGATGTTTGTTCGTTATAAAAAAGAAATTGTTCACCTTGGTTTGGAAGACAACGACTTCGACAGCGACATTGACCCACTTGTAACGACAGGTGCCTACCTGTCACCAAAAGAGTTCAAAGAAGCTCTCTTGGATGAAGATACAGTTGTTTTGGATACCCGTAATGACTACGAGTACGACCTTGGTCACTTCCGCGGTGCCATCCGCCCAGACATCCGCAACTTCCGTGAGTTGCCACAATGGGTTCGTGATAACAAAGAAAAATTCATGGATAAGCGCGTGGTTGTTTACTGTACTGGTGGTGTTCGCTGTGAGAAATTCTCAGGCTGGATGGTTCGTGAAGGTTACAAGGATGTCGGCCAGCTCCACGGTGGTATCGCAACCTATGGTAAAGATCCAGAAGTTCGTGGTGAACTATGGGATGGTAAGATGTATGTCTTTGACGAGCGTATCGCGGTTGATGTCAACCATGTAGATCCAGTTGTTGTTGGTAAGGACTGGTTCGATGGTACACCATGTGAACGCTATGTCAACTGTGGCAATCCATTCTGTAACCGCCGCACCCTTATGTCAGAAGAAAACGAGCACAAGTATGTTCGTGGTTGCTCAGCAGAATGCCGTGCTCACGAGCGCAACCGTTACATCACTGAAAACGGCTTGACCCGTCAAGAATGGGCAGAACGCTTGGAAGCGATTGGTGAAGAATTGCCAGCATTGGTATAAATTGAATTAGGAAATCAGTTCCCTACTATGATATAATGACATAGTAGGGATTTTTTATGTCAATCAGGTGAAAGGAATAGCAGAAGTGGATAAGGAACTTGTATTGAGAAAGGTAAAAGAAGCATTTCCGAATGCTGTTCAACATGAAACGAATAGTTATACTGCCTTTAGCGTAGAAAATAAGAAAGATAAAAAAAGAAATTTTATAGAGATATCCAAGAGTAGAGTTGGGATAAAGGTAGCCATTCTTTCTCGTTTCTTATCCAGTCAGGAGAAGACCTTGTTTACCATTGCACCCAAGCAACATGGCTGGGCTATTGATGCTAATTGCTATATACAGTCGGAAGAGGATATCGATAGGGTCTTGCCTTTCATTCGGAAATCCTACGAGGGGGTTAGACTTAGTGAAAAACCATTTGCTGAGGTAAATGAACAAGTAATCAAAGAAAGGGACAAAATGAAATCGACATTAAAAACTAGCTTAATTACTTCCTACAACCTCATTCTCCGTGGGGCACCTGGTACAGGAAAAACTTATCTTGCCAAGCAAATTGCAGAGGAATTGACAGATGGACATCCAGAACAAATCGGTTTTGTTCAATTTCATCCTTCCTATGATTACACGGATTTTGTGGAAGGCTTGCGACCTGTAAAAGATGATTCTGGAGAAATCAAGTTTGACATCAAGCCCGGAATTTTCAAAGAGTTTTGTCAAAGAGCTATTAAATCCTCAAAATCAGGAGGGCAGGACAATTTTGACGAGGCTTGGGAAAAGTTTTGGGAGGCTGTTTCTGATGAGCCCGACGGCTATAAGATGAAAACACTTAAAGGTAAGCCGATGAATTTAGTGGCCTATGAGAAAGGGGATATGACTGGCGTAACAGAGAAAGAATCGGATAGTCGATTCTATAACCGTAACCAATGTTATAATGTTTACCGTGGCCTACCAGGAACGCCAAAAGGTGGCTTTGATACCTATCGCAAAGCGATTATTAAAGAAATGGCAGAAAAATTCGATCTAAAACCCTATCATGCTCCTGAAGATATTCAATCTGACAAAAAATTCGTCTTTATCATCGATGAAATCAACCGTGGGGAGATTTCCAAGATTTTTGGTGAGTTGTTCTATGCTATTGATCCTGGTTATCGGGGCAAAAAGGGAGCAATTTCGACTCAGTATGCCAATATGCATGAAGGGGAAGAAAAGTTCTATATTCCGGAAAATGTTTATATCATTGGTACCATGAATGATATTGACCGTTCGGTAGATAGTTTTGATTTTGCCATGCGACGTCGTTTTCGTTTTGTTGAGATAAAAGCTGAAGATTGTTTAGGGATGTGGAAGAATCAGCTAGACGACAGTAAGATTCTAGAAGCGACCATTCGACTGAGACATCTTAATCAGGCAATTGAAAAAATAGCGGATCTCAATCGAAACTACCATATCGGACCATCCTACTTTTTAGCTCTTCCGCAACTGGATTACGATTATGAACGGCTATGGCAAGATTATATTCAGCCCTTGTTGGAAGAATATCTTCGAGGTAGCTATCAAGAGGCGGAACAGTTAGAGGAATTGAAGGCTGCATTTGATAAGCTTGAGGAAATGGACGATGTGGATTAGAGACAATCAGCAAGGGATTTCGAAATCAGTTTTTAAAGAGCGGTATCCTTTTTTGGCGGATCACTTGCTTGATAGGAGTTTGGAGTCTTTGGCCAAAGAACAGGGTTTATTCCTGTTTCCGACGAGCTGGCAAGAAATTCCTGATCTCGACAAATCAGAAAAGCTGTTTGAGACTGTCGATCATTCCTTACGGACTGGAAATGTCATTGGCTTTATCGGATATCAGAATGACCAGTTGACGATTCATTCCCGCTTTGCTCAAAGTGATAAGGAAGATTATTTTCTGCATTACATGTTACAGAAGGTGCTTCATCTCAATGTCACCAATCTAGAAACCTCATTTTCACTCGAGCAGCAATTCTATCAGCTGTTTATTTGCCTTTTTCCATCATTTCTTCAGGCTGCTTTGCGAAAGGGACTCTACAAAGAATATCGCCGTTTTCATCATCATGATGCGAATTTGAAGGGAGCCTTGGATATCGCTCGGCAATTGAAAACTAGCACACCATTTGAAGGGAAGATGGCTTATAGCACCAGAGAGTTTTCTTTTGATAATAATCTGATGCAACTGGTCCGACATACTATCGAGTATATCAAGGGGCACCAACTTTCACGTACGTCCCTGCTATTTCAAGACAAGGATAGGGAGAATATAGAAACGATCATTCAAGCGACTCCTCGCTACCAATTAGCAGATAGAACAAAAATCATCTACCAAAACCAAGTTGCACCTGTTCGTCATGCTTATTATCATGAATATGGGACCTTGCAAAAACTTTGTTTGTTGATTCTGAAAGGAACAAGGCATGGTGTTGGGGAGAGGCAGCAGCAGAAAATTCAAGGTATTCTGTTTGATGTGGCTTGGCTATGGGAAGAATATCTAGCACAACTGTTAGGGGAAGAGTTTCACCATCCGCGAAATAAGGCGAAGAGCGACAGTTTTTCCATGTTTCAAGGTGGTAATGGGCGCATTTATCCTGATTTTGTTTCCCTTTCGAAAAAGGTTGTTGCGGATGCCAAGTACAAACCAATCGACAATATCAAAGGAAGAGACTACTTGCAGATAGTAGCCTATATGTACCGATTTGATGCTCGGAATGGCTTTTATTTATTTCCTCATTCTGGGAAAACTGAAGAGAGTAAGCAGTATGAATTGTTGGAGGGGAAATGCCAAAGAAGAAATGAACCAGTTGTGGTTGAAAAACTGGGCTTGGCGATCCCTCAAGGAGTAGCATCTTTTGATGAGTTTTGCCAGCAAATAGAAAGAAATGAGCAGGTCTTTCTACAGTCGCTTCTATCCAAGTCTAGGGGAGAAATCTCTGAGGTTATGGGGGCAAAATAATTGTTTCCCTAAGAAAAATCAACTATACTAAACCTATCAACTAGAAAAGAGAAGAAGATGAAATCATTTTGGATGAACTTAGCAGTAGCAGACCTTGAAAAAGCTGGTCAGTTTTATGAAGCGGTTGGTTTTTCTGTGGCGACTTTTGGAGATACCAAGTCAGCAACCTTGCCAGAAGGTGGTAACTTGATTTTGATGTAGGCAGATACTTTTGCCCAACGCGTACCATTTCAGCTAGCAACTAGTGGCAATGAAGTCTTGATTTCACTTAATGTAGCAACTAAAGAAGAAGTGGACAGCCTTATTGAGCGTGTAGAAGTCAATGGTGGACAAATTACAGGTCGTCCGACAGATGCCTATGGCTTTTATGGTGCCAGCTTTACAGATTTGGATGGACATCATTTCAACGTGATTGTTATGTAAGATGCTCTTGTTTTTTCAATAACGATTTATTTTTAAAGTTTAAATAAGAAAATCGTTCGTCATAGCTTATGGATTGGGAGAATCTGAGGATTCTTCCTTTTTTTCATGCTGGATTTTGATATAATAGGAATTATGAAAAAAGTCATCGAATTCAAGAATTTTTCCTTTAAATACAATGCGCAGACGGATGCGACTTTACATGGTATTGATTTGACCATTTATGAAGGAGAAAAGGTGCTGATTATTGGACCATCTGGTTCAGGCAAGTCCACTCTCGGTCAGGTCTTGAATGGGATTATCCCTGCCATTCATAAGGGAACCCATACAGGGGATTTTGAACTGATGGGGATCCCTGCCTTTGACCAGTCTATTTACCAAAAATCTCTTATGGTCAGCACCGTTTTGCAAGATACGGATGGTCAGTTTATTGGGCTTTCTGTAGCAGAAGATTTGGCCTTTGCCTTGGAAAATGACATGGAAACCTTGGCGACTATGAAGGAGCGAGTTCATGACTGGGCAGAACGCTTAGACTTAAAAGAACTGTTGGACCATCGTCCCCAGGATCTCTCGGGAGGTCAGAAGCAACGGGTTAGCCTAGCAGGAGTCTTGATCGATGAAAGTCCGATTTTGTTGTTTGATGAACCTTTGGCCAATTTGGATCCAAAATCTGGACAGGATACCATTGATTTGATTGACCGGATTCATAATGAAGAAGGAACAACGACCATTATTATCGAGCACCGCTTGGAAGATGTGCTTTACCGCCAGGTGGACCGAATTGTCTTGATCAATGGTGGGCGTCTGGTCTTTAATGGTCATCCTGACCAACTCTTACAATCGGATTTGCTGCAAGAAAATGGTATTCGAGAGCCGCTCTATCTAGCAACTTTACGTGCCCTCGGTTATCAATTGGCGGATATTTCTCATCCATCTTCATTGGAAAAAATAGATTTGATAGACCGAGCTATTCCAGATTTACCGCATATTGAACGAGCTCAGAAGGATCGCAACCCCCTGCTAGAGATTTCTCAGTTGCAAGTCGCTTACGGAGATCATCAAGTGATTCCTGATATGGATCTGACGATTTACCAGGGAGAACGCCTGGCTATCGTCGGAAAAAATGGTGCAGGAAAATCGACCTTGGCAAAGGCCCTCTGTGGTTTTCTGCCTGTTCAAGGTCAGTTTTTGTGGCAGGGTCAATCCATAGCGGATGACTCTGTCAAAGAAAGAGCCCAGCGGATTGGCTATGTTTTACAAAATCCCAACCAAATGATCAGTCAGACTATGATTTTTGATGAAGTTGCCTTGGGATTGCGCCTCAGAGGAGTGGCAGAAGACCAGATTCAAGGCAAGGTCGAGTCAGTCTTGGAAGTGTGCGGACTCTATCCATTTCGGAAGTGGCCCATTTCAGCCCTTTCGTATGGGCAGAAAAAGCGCGTGACCGTCGCTTCTATTTTGGTTCTGGAGCCTGATATTATCCTCTTGGATGAGCCAACAGCCGGACAGGACCAACGTCATTACCGTGAAATGATGGACTTTCTGAATCAACTAAATGCACAAGGGCAAACGATTGTGATGATTACTCATGACATGCAGCTGATGTTGGATTATTGTGACAGGGCCTTGGTTGTCGTAGATGGACAGATTGTCTATCAGGGACACCCAGCTGAACTCTTGGTCAAGCGACCAGTGATTGAGCAGGCCAATCTCAAGGAAACCAGCATTTTTCATCTGGCAGAGAAGATGGGCTTGGATCCTCTGGATTTGACCAATTTATACATGAAAACAGAAAGGAGAGAAACATGAGTCAACACTTAATCGGCTATCAACCTGGCAAAGGATTCATCTACCAGCTGTCAGCAGTTACAAAGATGCTCTTTTTCCTTTTGATCTCCATTATCGCCATGGTCACTTATGATACACGATTGATTCTGGTCATTGCGGTTTTTTCACTCAGTCTCTTTCGTTTGTCAAAAATTCGACTCAAGGACGTGTCTTTTGTCCTTGTATTTACAACGATTTTTGCCCTTCTCAATGCCTTGATGGTCTATCTGTTTGCTCCGCAATACGGAGTCAGCCTCTATGGCGCTAAGACTGTTTTATGGGAAGGTCTGGGCATTTATACAGTGACCAGTCAGCAACTGTTTTACATGCTTAACATGGTGCTCAAGTATTTTTGTACTGTTCCTCTGGCGGTAGTCTTTCTGATGACAACCCATCCCAGTCAATTTGCCTCTAGTCTGAATCAGATTGGCGTTCCCTATAAGATTGCTTATGCAGTCAGTCTCACCATGCGCTACATTCCAGATATCCAGGAAGAATTTTTCACAATTCGAATGTCTCAAGAGGCACGTGGTTTAGAGTTGTCTAAAAAAGGGAAATTGATGGATCGTATTAAGGGCAACCTTTCCTTAGTTGTTCCCTTGATTTTCAGTTCTTTGGGACGAATTGATACCATTTCAACTGCCATGGAATTGCGCCGCTTTGGAAAAAATTCGAAGCGGACCTGGTTTACTCACCAAGCTTTGCAAAAGCAGGACTACCTTGTTTTTCTAGTGATTGCCCTCTTTGCTTGTACAGCCATTGCACTATTTATTCTCAATCAAGGGCGATTTTATAATCCTTGGAAATAACGAAAAGGAGTTCCAGTTGGAACTCCTTTTAAAGTGGCCGTTTTGCTGGGATACCCGCCTTACGTGGGTACTTGTTTGGGGTTTCTTTTTTCTTTTCAACAACTGTCAGGGTACGGGGGTCGCCATTCGGCAATTGGTAATCCTGGTTTTCAATGACCTTGGCAAAGAGTAGGTTGAGGGCGTTCTTTGCAGCTTCCAGTTCGTTTTCAGCATCAGAAGCCTTGAGGGCTATCAAGCGACCATTGAGAGCTAAAAAAGGAATGGTTAGCTCTGATAAGACCTGCATGCGGGCAACCGCACGTGCAGTGACCAACTGAAATTGCGCCCGAAAATTCTTGTCATGGGCAAAGTCCTCTGCACGACCATGGTAAAAATGTACTTTTTCCAATTTCAGTTCTTCAGCCAAATGGTTCAAAAAGGTGATGCGCTTGTTGAGAGAGTCGATAATCGTCACCTCAAGCTCTGGAAATACAATCTTCATTGGTAAGCTTGGAAAGCCAGCTCCAGCCCCGATGTCTAATAGCTTGAAATTTTGGTTGGTAATATACCCCTGTAAAATTGGAGCAAGGGAATCAAAGAAGTGTTTGAGATAGACCTCCTCTTCTTCTGTGATAGCCGTTAGATTGATTTTTTCATTCCACTCTACCAAGAGTTGGAAGTAGCGTTGGAATTGCTGTTTCTGTTTGTCTGTTAAGACTATGCCCTTCTGAGCAAGTGTTAGATAAAATTCTTCTGGTTTCATACCTCTATCTTATCACATTCCACAAAAAAAGAAAAACCCAGCCCCTTGTCGCGACCACCAAAGTTTTCACTTGTTGGTTTGCAGTTCAAAGGGTTGGGTTCTTTTATTAGTCGTTATTATTGGATTGATTTTGATTTGTATCTGTTGTTGTCGTTTCAGATGTTGTTTGACTGGTTTCAGTAATTGTTTGACTAGATTCAGTCGTTGTGGATTCAGTCTCAACAGCAGTAGATGAAGTGGTTGAAGATTGGGAATTATAATTGTTATTATAAGAATTACGATAGTTGTAACTATTGTAGAGGATGTTGTTGTAACTGTCGCTGCCTTTCAAGTAGAGGTTACTACCGTATTGGTAGAGTCCCTCAGGCATTTCCCAATCGACAGCTGTCTCAACTGGGTTGAGGTAGGCCATCATGTTGCGGAAGACATCTGTTGCAATCTTCATACCGCTATCCAAGACAGGTGTCTTTCTATTAGTGTAACCTGACCAGACAGCCATAGCATATTTGGTCGAATAACCAACAAAGTTTTCATCGGGGACGACCATCATGCTGTAATTAGCTGCTTCATTGTTGGCAAGAATTTCTGTGTACTCACTATCCGTGTAGTTTGAGGTACCGGTTTTACCAGCCATTGGGACACCTGTTACAGCACCATTTAACCCAGTTCCCAATGTCATAACGCTCTTCAGCATATCTGTCATCATGTAGGCTGTTTCAGCTGTCATGACACGATTGCCTTCTGGTTGGAACTCTTGTTTGGTTCCGTCCGTAAAGACGACCTTATTGACATATTGCGGTTTGTAGTAGGTACCGCCGTTGGCAAATGCTGCATAGGCAGCTGCCATCTTCTCGCTACTTGCTCCATATTCACTACTAGACTCAGTTGTATTACTTGAGATAGCGTTTGAATAGAGGAGTTGTGGGTAATTGATGCCGACGCTGTTCAAGAAGCTGAGGGCCTTGTCCAAACCAGTTTCCTCAAGTGCTTTTACAGCGGGTACGTTTCGTGAATACTGGAGGGCTGTCTTGACAGAAATTGTGCCGTAGTAACTTCTATCCCAGTTGTAAACTGGAGTAGTTGTTCCAGGGTAGTAATAAGGGCCGTCTAGAATGGTATCTGCAGTTGAATTATAGATACCATTTTCAATCGCTGGGGCATAGTCGGTAATGGGTTTCATGGTTGAGCCGAAGTCGCGATTGGTTTCAACTGCCTGGTTGGTACCAAACGATACGCTACTTGATTGATTTCGCCCGCCAAGTTGAGCAACAACCTTACCATTGCTGACATCGACGACTGTTGAGGCTACTTGGAAAGTAGTGTCTGGATAGGTGATATATAGGTCTGTGTTATAGATATTCCAGAGCTGTTGTTGTGCTGCAGTATCGACGTTTGTATACACATCCATACCAGTCGTCAAGAGGTTGTAACCTGTTTTTTCTTCTACTTCAGCAATGACTTCCTTGAGGTAGTTGTCCATATATGCTGGATAGGCTGAAGTGCTAGTTAAGGGTTGTAGGCCATCTGTAATAGGTGTCACGACCGCTTGTTCATATTGTTCCATAGTGATGTAATCCAGCTTCAACATCTGAGAAAGGACTAAATCACGGCGGTTCTTGGCAACTTCAGGCTGAGTATACGGATCGTACTGGTTTGGGGCTTGTGGCATACCAGCCAAAAGGGCTAGCTGGGGTAGGGTCAGGTCTTTCAGTTCTTTGCCGTAAAATGCTTGGGCAGCTGTCTTCATCCCGTAGTTTCCGTTGGACATATAGACCTTGTTTACATAGTAAGTCAAGATGTCTTGTTTGGTTTTCATACGCTCCAGTTTGAGGGCAAGCCAAGCTTCTTGGATCTTACGCTTGATGTTTTGGTCCTCTGTCGAAGTCGAGAAGTAAGTTAATTTAATCAGCTGTTGGTCCAAGGTTGATCCACCTTGCAGATTTCCACCGCTCAGGTTGTTGAGCAAGGAACCAGCGATACGAATTACATCGACACCGCGGTGATTAAAGTAACGCTGATCTTCAATGGCGACAATAGCGTTGACCAAATCCGTAGGGATTTCAGATGCATCTGCATTTGAGCGTTTTTCTGCTCCTAGGTCAGCAATGAGCGTGCCGTCCTTGTCATAAATTTTACTTGAAACCGTTGCTGTCAATGTTTCCTCAGTCAATTCAGGAGCAGTAGCGATGTAATAACCTGCTAAGCAGGCTCCTGCAAGAAAGACAAAAAGAAAGAGTCCCATTAGGATATTGGCACCAAGCATCAAGATGCGTTTGGTATTTGGATTATTCAATGGAGTCACCACCTAAAAATTTTTCTTCAACAATTGTTAGATAGGGAAGGCTTGGATAGCCACCCATTTTGATTTCATAGCCATTTTCTTGGATATAAGAAAGTGGCAGAGATTTGCTACCATTATCAAGGTCATAGTAATGAAGCAAAGAGGAGGCAGGCAAGAGATAGGTCTCTCCAATGGTTGAAAAGTGGAGTAAGACAAAGGCAATGCCACCCTGTTGGAGTACCATCCGCATATGTTCCAGCTGGTGCTGGTGGAAGTTCTTCATCGGCATGGATGTCTTTTGTCTGGTTTCCTTGGCTTCGAAATCTATGTAGCGACCCTTGAAGACACCGGAGTAATCCGTTGTTGAGGCTTGTCTAAAGTAGGCTTCAACAATCTTGGCCCGACTCCGCTGAGGATAATCAACTTTTACAATCTGAACAGGAGTGGGTTTCTTGTGGATTACCGCAAGGTTTCTACTTAGATAGTATTGATTGCTGTCGTTAATGGCCGCTTCGAAGGTCATTCCGCGGTTGGCAAAGGAAATTTTTTCGTCTGGTCGCGGTTTTCCCCGCGGCACTACTTTTCTCCCAATTTGGTGAGGGTATTTGACCATAGTTCCTCTTCTTGATAAAATAGTATCAGCATATTATACCATAAAGAGGGGATTTTCAACAAATAATGACTTCTAAAACCGTATTGATCCAAGGCTACCGAGCTCATGAGCTGGGGATATTTGGTCAGAAAGATCCACGATTGGCGATTATCAAAGAGGCTATTCGTAAGGATCTGATTTCCTTACTAGAAGAGGGGGCGAACTGGTTTGTCTTCACAGGACAACTGGGGTTTGAATACTGGTGTTTGGAGACCTTATTGGACTTGAAAAAAGAGGGGTATGAATGCCAGATTGCCACGATTTTTTTATTTGCTAATCATGGAGAGAATTGGCAGGAACATCAACAGGAAAAATTGGCCCTCTTTCGGCAACAGGATTTTGTGAAAATTGCCTTTGAACGGTATGAAAATCCATCCCAATTTCGGGAGTTTAATCAATTTCTTCTAGATAAGACCAATCAGGCCTATGTATTTTATGAACCTGAAAATGAAACACAATTGAAATACCTTTACAATCTGCTGCTAACAAAAGAGGCTTATACTGTTAAAACGCTTACCTTTGAACGTCTAAATGAGGTGGCGGAAAATTTTGAAAAATTTGAGTGATTTGACTTGATTTTTCCCTATTTTTTTTAATATAATAGAATTAGTGACGTTTAGATTAGGGAGAGAGACATGGCAAGTATTAAATTTACAACTAAAGATATTTTTGAACAAGATTTTAAGATTGGTTTTCGTGGGTATGATCAGGATGAAGTCAATGATTTTTTAGATGAAATCATGAAGGACTATGACGCCTATGAAGCGATTATCAAGGAGTTGAAGGGTGAGATTGCACGCTTGAAAGCACAAGCAGCTAATGGTAATAAGCCAGTTGCACCAGTTGAAGAAACAACGACAATCCGTACGGAACGAATGACATCAGCAACAAACTTTGATATTCTTCGCCGTCTCAATCGCTTGGAAAAAGAAGTATTTGGAAAGCAAATCGTTCAAGAATAGAGCATTTGTGAAGTGTGTGCAATTTTTGGATAATCGCGTGGTAGCTATCTACCATGAGGAAAGTCCATGCTAGCACTGGCTGTGATGCCGGTAGTGTTTGTGCTAGGCGAATGCATAAGCCTAGGGACGTCTTTGACGTTACGGCGACTAAAATGGCTACGTCTTCGGATATGCCAAAGTAGGTCTGAAAGTGCCACAGTGACGAAGTTTTTATGGAAACGTAAAAAATGGAACGCGGTAAACCCCTCAAGCTAGCAACCCAAACTTTGGTCGGGGCATGGGATGGATGGAAACGAACAGAAATCCTGACTGTTTAGAACAGTAGACAGATGATTATCGAAGGTGGTAGGCCTAGTACCACTGGAACAAAACATGGCTTATAGAAAATTGCATAAATAGGTAGCTAGCTTTGCTAGCTTTTATTATAGAGGAAATACATGAAAAAACAATTTGAGCTGATTGCAACAGCGGCAGCGGGACTGGAAGCAGTTGTTGGAAGAGAATTAAAAGATTTGGGTTACAGCTGCCAAGTGGAAAACGGGCGAGTTCGGTTTACAGGTGGGGTCAAAGAAATTATTGAAAGCAATCTTTGGTTGCGTTCGGCTGACCGTATCAAAATTGTAGTAGGGCAATTTCCGGCTAGAACCTTTGAAGAACTGTTTCAAGGTGTGTTTGGCTTGGATTGGGAAAATTACCTGCCCTTGGGCTGTAAGTTCCCTATTTCCAAGGCAAAATGTGTCAAGTCCAAACTGCATAACGAACCAAGTGTACAAGCTATTTCGAAAAAAGCAGTCGTAAAAAAATTGCAGAAGCACTATTCTCGACCAGAAGGCGTTCCTTTGCAAGAAGTTGGGGCAGAGTTCAAAATTGAGGTCTCCATTTTGAAGGACCATGCGACGGTTCTGATTGATACAACAGGATCTAGTCTTTTTAAACGGGGTTATCGGGCGGAAAAAGGCGGAGCACCTATCAAGGAAAATATGGCAGCTGCGATTTTGCAGTTGTCCAACTGGTATCCAGATAAGCCCTTGATTGATCCAACCTGTGGCTCAGGGACTTTCTGCATCGAGGCAGCTATGCTGGCTAGAAATATTGCGCCTGGTTTGAAGCGTTCCTTTGCTTTTGAAGAATGGAATTGGGTAGATCGAGACTTAGTTTTGCGTCTTCGTAAAGAAGCTCAGGCTGCTATCCGACAAGACCTAGTATTGGATATTGCGGGTTCGGACATCGATGGCCGTATGGTGGAAATAGCGAAAAAGAACGCCGTGGCCGCTGGAGTTGCAGATGATATTGTCTTCAAACAGATGCGATTACAGGATTTACGGACGGACAAAATCAACGGTGTCATTATTTCCAATCCTCCCTATGGTGAACGCTTGCTGGAAGATAAAGACTTGATTGACCTATACCGTGAAATGGGACAGACCTTTGCTCCCCTAAAAACCTGGTCTCAGTTTATTTTGACAAGCGATGAATTATTTGAACAACGTTTTGGCCGACTGGCGGATAAGAAACGCAAACTTTATAACGGAACTTTGAAGGTTGACCTCTACCAATTTTTTGGTCAACGTGTCAAGCGAAATACAGAAAAGGTAGGATGACAAGTGGTAGATAAGAACAAACAATTCGTAGATGGTCAAGAAGAAAAGGTGCTGGATTTTGAAATAGCCAAGGATTTGACGGTCGGTGAGGCCGTCAAAAAACACAAGGAGATTGTTGCGGGGGTGACAGAAGAAGATGGTCTTTTGGACCGTTACATCAAGCAACACCGTGCAGAAATTGAATCCAAAAAAGCATGGGCAAAAGAAGAAGTTGCAGCTCCTGTGGCAACTGCTGTAGAGACAGCGAAAGAAACGGTTGAACAAGAGACAAAGCAGTTTGATCTTCCTAAGGAATCAGCTGCAACCATCGACCCGCTACCAGTAGTAGATAGTTTAGCGGAAGAAGAGGAAGATGATTTTGTTCTCGGTCCTGTTGAGGGGACCTCGGCTCAGAAGAAGAAACTCTGGATTTGGGCGAGCTTGGGTCTAGCCTTTCTAGCAACCTTGGTGTCTGCTTTTATCTGGTTGAACCGCTCTTCGTCTTCAAATACAAGTTCGTCTTCTTCAAGCTCGACAAGCCAAACTAGTTCGGCAACTAGTTCAAGTTCAGAAGATGCGAACTTAACTGCAGTTAACGAACTTTACGCAAGTTTCTTTACTGACTCAAGCCTGTCAAAATTGAAAAATAGCGCTTTTGATAGCCTATCAGATTTGAAGGCGATTTTGGACAAGATGGATAGTTCTTCAGATGCCTACAAGGAAGCAAAAGCTAAGTACGATAGCCTTGAAAAAGCCATCGCAGCTACTCAAGCTATCAACAGCCAGTTTGATAAGGCCTTGATTGTGGATGGTGAGTTGGATACGACGGCAACAGCCAATTCTGGCGCAAGATTTACAGCGACTGCAACAGGAATCTCTAGCGTAGATGCTACCTTGACAGCAGCTATCAACTTTGGACAATCACAACTAGAAAATGCAGCAACGGTAGCAAGTTCAAGCAGTCAAGCAGCTGCCAATACAACAGCAAGTACAACGGCAAGTAGCACCAGTCAGGCGACGACAAGCGCTGCAGTAACCAATTCTGTTAGCGTCCTTTACGGTATTGCTGTACCAGAAGGAGTGACCTTGCAACGCAACCTCAGCCGTGTGCCATATGATCAGGCTAAGATTGATGATGTCAACAACGAAGCGTGGAACTTTAACCCAGGCATCCTTGAAAACATCATTGCCATCTCACAACAACGTGGCTATATTTCTGGAAACAACTATATTCTTGAAAAAGTCAATATTATTAATGGAAATGGCTATTACAACCTGTTCAAGCCAGACGGTACCTACCTCTTCTCAATCAACTGTAAGACAGGTTACTTTGTTGGAAATGGCTCTGGCCACTCAGATGCATTGGATTACTAAACAAAAGAACAGCAGATAATCTGCTGTTCTTTTTAGATTGGTTTACGGTCAAAGGCGTCAGATGAAATACCTTGTTCTAAAATCAATTTCGCCCATTCTTTAGCAGAGTGGAGGCTATGGTCTTTGTAATTGCCACAGGATTCAATGGTTGTGCCAGGAACGTCTTCCCAAGTAATGGCAGTAGCGATTTCTTCAAGAGAAGCCTTGATAACTTTTGCAATTTCTTCAGGATCTTGTTTTCCCCACATAATCATGTGGAAGCCAGTGCGGCAACCAAAAGGTGAGCAGTCAATCAAGCCATCGATGCGTTGGCGGATTAATTTTGCTAAGAGGTGCTCGATGGTATGGAGGCCAGCAGTATCCATGGCATTTTCGTTGGGTTGAACCAGGCGAATATCAAAGTTGGTAATCACATCTCCCTTAGGGCCTTTTTCTTCTGAAATCAGTCGGATATAGGGTGCTTTTACAATGGTGTGGTCCAATTCAAAACTTTCTACAATGACGTCTTTAGGCATATGTTTCTCACTTTCTAAAATTCCTTCCAAATCATTATATCATATTTTAATTTTTTGAATTGTGAAATCGTTTCAATTATGATAGAATAAAAGAAGATTTTTGTGAAAATCTAATCGAAAAAAGAGGTAGAAAAATGGAATTTGTTACACTTGTAGTGACACTTGTTTCTGCTCTCATCGGTTTAGTCATTGGTTATCTAGCCATTTCTTTGAAAATGAAATCTGCAAAAGAAACTGCAGAACTGACACTTTTATCTGCTGAACAAGAAGCCAGCAACATGAGAGGTAAGGCAGAGCACGAAGCAGAAGCAATTCTTGCAACTGCAGAACGTGACCGCCAGACCCTCAAAAAAGAGTTGCTCTTGGAAGCGAAAGAAGAGGCACGAAAATATCGGGAGGAAGTTGCAGAAGAGTTTAAGTCTGAAAGACAAGAACTGAAGCAGACTGAGCTTCGCTTAACGGAGCGGGCCAGCAGCTTAGACCGCAAGGACGATAATTTAACGAACAAAGAAAAGGCTTTAGAGCAAAAGGAACAAAGCCTAACTGATAAATCTAAACACATTGATGAGCGCGAGCAAGCTGTCCAAAAATTGGAAGAAGAAAAGGCGTTGGAATTGGAGAAAATTGCTTCTCTGACCCAGGACCAGGCTCGGGAGCAAATCTTGACAGAGACACGGGACAAGCTGACCCATGAAATTGCGACCCGCATCAAGGATGCTGAGCGTGAGGTGAAAGAACGTGCGGATAAAACCGCGAAAGATTTGTTGGCACAAGCTATGCAACGGATCTCAGGTGAGTATGTGGCAGAGCAGACCATCACATCCGTTCACTTGCCAGACGATGCCATGAAGGGAAGAATCATTGGTCGTGAAGGCCGTAACATTCGTACCTTCGAAAGCTTGACGGGGATTGATGTTATTATTGATGATACGCCAGAAGTGGTTGTCTTGTCTGGCTTTGATCCTATTCGTCGTGAAATTGCCCGCATGACCATGGAAGCCCTGTTGCAAGACGGACGGATTCATCCAGCTCGCA
Organism: Streptococcus sp. 29896; assembly: GCF_032594915.1. NCBI lineage: Bacteria > Bacillati > Bacillota > Bacilli > Lactobacillales > Streptococcaceae > Streptococcus > Streptococcus suivaginalis. Next base: position 429,227 of record NZ_CP118733.1, read on the forward strand.
TCGAAGAGTTAGTTGACAAGCATCGCTTGGAGATGGACAACCGCATCCGCGAATATGGTGAAGCTGCAGCTTATGAAATTGGGGCACCAAATCTTCACCCTGATTTGATTAAGATTATGGGGCGCTTGCATTTCCGTACATCTTATGGTCAAAATGTCCTCCGTCATTCGATTGAAGTGGCAAAATTGGCTGGAGTCTTGGCCGCTGAGTTGGGTGAAAATGTCAATCTAGCCCGTCGTGCAGGTTTCTTGCATGATATTGGGAAAGCCATCGACCGTGAAGTGGATGGAAGTCACGTTGAAATCGGTACAGAATTGGCCCGTAAGTACAAAGAAAATCCAATCGTTGTCAACGCTATTGCCAGTCACCATGGGGATGTTGAAGCAACCAGCACTATTGCTGTGATTGTTGCCGCAGCGGATGCCTTGAGTGCAGCTCGCCCAGGTTCACGTCGTGAATCCATGGAAGCTTATATCAAGCGTCTACAAGACTTGGAAGAAATTGCGAATAGCTTTGATGGTATTAAGCAATCCTATGCGATTCAAGCAGGTCGTGAAGTGCGGATTATCGTTCATCCAAACAAAATTTCGGACGATCAGATCACTATCTTGGCACATGATGTGCGTGAAAAAATCGAGAACAACTTGGATTATCCTGGAAATATCAAGGTTACGGTTATTCGAGAAACTAGAGCAACAGATATTGCAAAATAAGAAGCAACCGACAGGTTGCTTTTTTCAATCCCTTCATCAAGGTGTTGAAATCTAGTCAGATTTTTGTTACACTAGATTGAAAGATGAAAAGGAGATGTCATGACCGAACGTGGCTTGCTAATTGTATTTTCTGGTCCTTCCGGGGTTGGAAAAGGAACTGTTCGAAAGGAAATCTTTGATAGTTCTGATAATAAATTTGAATATTCAGTTTCCATGACGACGCGTCCTCAGCGACCTGGTGAAGTGGACGGAGTAGATTACTTCTTCCGTTCAAGAGAAGAATTCGAAGATTTGATTCGTCAGGGTCAGATGTTGGAATACGCAGAATATGTTGGAAACTACTACGGGACGCCCTTGACATATGTCAATGAAACACTTGACAAGGGGATCGATGTCTTTCTTGAAATTGAAGTTCAAGGAGCGCTGCAGGTAAAACAAAAAGTGCCAGATGGAGTCTTTATTTTCTTGACCCCACCTGACTTGGAAGAATTGCAGGATCGCTTGGTTGGGCGTGGAACAGATAGCCAGGAAGTGATTGAGCAACGGATCGAGCGTGCTAAAGAAGAAATTGCCCTCATGCGCGAATACGATTATGCAGTTGTCAATGACCAAGTGCCTTTGGCGGCTGAACGTGTCAAACGAATTATTGAAGCGGAGCATTTCCGAGTAGATCGTGTCATTGGTCGCTACGATGAGATGATTAGTGAAACAGCTCATAGATAAGAAAAGTAGATAGAAAAGAGTAAACGATTATGATGTTAAAACCTTCGATTGATACCTTATTGGATAAGGTGCCATCAAAGTATTCTTTGGTGATTTTGGAAGCCAAGCGTGCCCATGAATTGGAAGCGGGAGCAAAACCAACCCAAGAATTTACTTCTGTTAAATCCACCTTGCGTGCCTTGGAAGAAATCGAGGCTGGCAACGTAGTGATTCACCCAGATCCAGAAGCCAAACGTGAAGCTGTTCGTCGTCGTGCAGAAGAGGCGAAACGTTTAGCAGAAGAAGAAGAGCGTAAAATCAAGGCTCAAATTGCCAAAGAGAAAGAAGATGGCGAAAAAATCTAGACACCTAAACTCAGTTGGCTTCCAGCTGAGTTTCTTTTGATTTTAGAAAGGAGGTTCTATGTTAGCGGAGATTATCGTGGATGTTCCCCTTATGCAGACGGACAAGCCCTATTCTTATCGTATCCCATCCCAGTGGGAGGGGATGGTGCAAATCGGTGTGAGAGTCCATGTCCCCTTTGGCAAGGGAAATCGTTTGATCCAAGGGATTATTGTGGGATTATTGGATGAGCCAGCGTCGGAGGATACCAAGGACATAGCGGAAATCTTGGATTTCCGTCCCGTTTTGACTACGGAGCAACTCTGGTTGGCGGAACAATTGCGAAAGACTGTCTTTTCTTACAAAATCAGCCTCCTCAAAGCTATGTTGCCCAACCTCCTAAACTCCAGCTACGATAAGGTTTTACGTCCCAAGGTTTCTTTGGAAAAAGCAGAGCAGGAAAGCTTGTTTGGAGGGCGTGAGGAGATTCGATTTTCGGATTTGGATGTCGAGCATCAGGCACGTGTCATGCGATTGGCCCAGGCTGGCAAGATTGAGGTGGATTATGTTGCCATGGATAAAAAACACATCAAACGGGAAAAATGGTACCGGGTCTATCAGGACAAGCTAGCAGACTTTGACATTAGCAAGCGTGCCAAGAAACGCCAAGAGCTTAAAGATCTGCTCTTGCAGCAGGCAGAGCCTGCGCCCCTAGCAAGTCTGCGAAAGAACTATTCCAAAGAGATCCTCGACTTTTTTGAGGAACAAGGACTAATCGAGGTCTGGGAGGAGGAGGTCAGTCGCAGTCAAGCTTACTTTGACAAGGTGGAGGCTAGCCAGGCCCTGACCTTAAATCCTGAGCAAGCTATTGCGGTGGAGCAGATTGTCTCGACCGTTGGTCAGGAGAGCCAGACCTATCTGCTGCAAGGCGTGACGGGGTCTGGTAAGACGGAGGTCTATCTGCAGGTGATTGAGCGGGTCTTGGCTCAGGGAAAAACGGCTATTATGCTGGTGCCAGAAATTTCTCTGACGCCACAGGTGACCAATCGTTTTATCGCTCGGTTTGGTCAGCAGGTGGCTATATTGCACTCAGGCCTGTCGGACGGTGAGAAGTATGATGAGTGGCGGAAGATTGAGCAGGGGCAGGCTCAGGTCGTGGTCGGTGCTCGGTCGGCAGTCTTTGCTCCCTTGAAAAATCTGGGGGTCATTATCATCGATGAGGAGCACGAGGCCACCTATAAACAAGACAGCAATCCCCGCTACCATGCACGTGAAGTGGCCAAGTTGCGAGCAGATTACAACCAGGCAGTCTTGGTGCTCGGTTCTGCAACGCCTAGTTTGGAAACTAGGGCTCGTGCCAGTCGTGGCTTGTACGGTCTTCTAAGGCTTAATCAACGGGCCAATCCGCTGGCCAAAATTCCAGAGGTGCAGGTAGTGGATTTTCGCGATTATATCGGTCAGCAGGAAGCTGGCAATTTTACCCCGATCCTCTTGGATAAAATCCGTGAGAAATTAGAGAAAAAGGAGCAGGTGGTCCTCATGCTCAACCGCAGGGGCTATTCTTCCTTTGTCATGTGCCGGGATTGTGGGACGGTTGACCAGTGTCCCAACTGTGATATTTCCCTGACCTTGCACATGGATAGTCGGTCCATGAACTGCCACTATTGTGGTTTTCAGAAGGCTATTCCCCAGATCTGTCCCAATTGCCAGTCGCGGTCCATTCGCTACTACGGTACGGGGACCCAGAAGGCTTATGATGAATTGCAGGAACTGCTACCAGAGGCACGGATTTTGCGAATGGATGTGGATACCACACGGAAAAAGGGAGCTCACGAGGGCTTGTTGGACCGCTTTGGTCGGGGAGAAGCCGATATCTTGTTGGGCACCCAGATGATTGCCAAAGGACTGGATTTTCCAAACGTAACCCTGGTCGGCGTTCTCAATGCGGATACAGCTCTGAATCTGCCTGATTTCCGTTCTTCTGAGCGGACTTTCCAACTTTTAACTCAGGTGGCTGGTCGTGCTGGTCGAGCTGACAAGGAAGGGGAGGTTTTGATTCAGACCTACAACCCCAACCATTACGCCATTGCCTTTGCCAAGAATCAGGATTACGAAGGCTTCTACCAATATGAGATGAACATTCGTCGCAATCTGGGTTATCCTCCCTATTATTTCACGGTTGGATTGACCCTGTCGCACAAGTCGGAAGATTTTGTGGTGCAAAAGGCTTTTGAGGTGGTCAGCTTCTTACGGGAAAATCTTAGCGATAGCATTCGCATCTTGGGGCCAACTCCCAAACCCATTGCCCGCACCCATAACCTCTATCATTATCAAATTATCCTCAAGTACCGCAAGGAAGAAAATCTGGAAGCAGTTCTCAACCATATCCTGGACAAGACCCAGGAAAAGGAAATGAAGGATTTGCGGATGGTCATTGATAATGAACCGCAGAACATGATGTAAGTTAATAGGAGGCTGAAAAACAGCCTCTTTTTATCGTGAATAGGGCTTGGATTAAGGAAAAAATAAGCAAAAATGGTATAATTAAAGGATAGTAAGAGGAGAATGAATAGGATGACAAAAATTATTTTTATGGGAACGCCAGCCTTTGCTGCGACCGTATTGAAAGGAATTTTAGCTGATAGTCACTATGAGGTGTTAGCTGTGGTGACTCAGCCAGATCGTGCAGTTGGTCGAAAAAAAGTAATTCAAACGACCCCTGTGAAAGAGGTTGCATTAGCCTATGATTTACCAGTTTATCAACCGGAGAAATTATCAGGCAGTTCAGAGATGGAAGCGATTATGAGTCTAGGAGCGGATGGCATTGTTACAGCTGCTTTTGGACAATTCTTGCCTACAAGATTGCTTCATTCAGTTGATTTTGCAGTCAACGTTCATGCTTCGCTCCTACCTAAATATCGTGGTGGTGCACCGATTCATTATGCCCTTATAAATGGTGATGAACGAGCAGGTGTCACTATTATGGAAATGGTCAAAGAGATGGATGCAGGCGATATGATTGCAGCTGATAGCATCGCCATCGAAGAGACGGATAATGTCGGCACTCTTTTTGAGAAACTAGCGGTAGTTGGTCGTGATTTATTGCTTTCCAGTCTGCCAGCCTATCTTGCAGGGAACCTGAGACCAGTCGCTCAAGATCCAAGTCAAGTCACCTTCTCGCCGAATATCCAGCCGGAAGAAGAGGTTTTGGATTGGTCCAAGACAGCTCGTCAGCTCTTCAATCAAGTTCGTGGTATGTATCCATGGCCGGTTGCCCATACTTACTGGAAGGGTGAGCGTTTTAAAATCCAAGAAGCAGTCGCTGTGGAAGGTGAAGGGCCTGCAGGTCAGGTTATCAGCCGCAACAAAAAGGAGTTAATCGTAGCAACTGGTCAGGGTGCTCTGTCACTCTTGACTGTTCAACCCGCAGGCAAGCCTAAGATGACTGTTGCAGATTTTCTCAATGGTGCAGGGCGCGACCTAGCAGTAGGAGATCGTTTTGGTGAGTAAGAAAGAATCGGCTAGAAGCCTTGCTTTATCGGTTTTGGTAGAAGTCTTTGATAAGGGAGCCTATTCCAATATTGCCCTTCAGCAAGCTCTGTCTCAAGCTGAGTTATCAGACAAGGACAAGGGCCTGGTGACGGAGCTGGTTTACGGAAGTTTGTCTCGAAAAATTACCCTCGAATGGTACTTGGCTCATTTTATCGAAGACAGAGAAAAGTTGGATAGCTGGGTTTATTATCTACTCATGCTGAGTCTCTACCAAATGTGTTATTTGGACAAAATTCCTAACCATGCAGTCGTCAACGAAGCCGTCGAGTTAGCCAAAAGAGGCAAGGGAACGGATAAGTTTGTCAATGCGCTCCTGCGAAAAATTCTGGCTACGGATTTGCCAAATCCTGATACCATCAAGCGTAAGAACAAGCGCTATTCAGTCCTCTATTCCCTGCCTGTATGGTTGGTGACGAGATTGATTGAAGAGTATGGCGAAGAACGCGCGGAGGCAATATTTGCTAGCTTACTTGTCCGCAATAAGGCCAGCGTCCGTGTGACGGATTCCAGTTATTTTGAAAACCTACAAGTTTCCTTGGATGCAAAACCCTCTGCGATTTCACCAGTCGGCCTGGTCAAGGACCATGGACATTTTGCTGGGACGGATTATTTTCAACAAGGATTGCTGACCATCCAAGATGAATCCAGTCAGCTGGTTGCACCGACACTTGATTTACAGGGAGATGAGCAGGTCCTAGATGCTTGTGCAGCGCCTGGTGGAAAAACCTGTCATATGGCTTCTTATCTAACCAGTGGCCAAGTGACAGCCCTGGACCTGTATGACCATAAATTAAGGTTAATTGAAGAAAATGCTCAGCGACTTGGTCTTACTGACCGTGTCCGCACGCAGAAGCTCGATGCCATGCAAGTTGCTGAAACATTTGGTCCAGATCGCTTCGACAAAATCCTAGTTGATGCACCTTGTTCTGGTATTGGTTTGATTCGTCGGAAACCAGATATCCGTTATAATAAAGAAACGCAAGATTTTGCATCCCTACAGGCAGTTCAGTTGCAGATTCTGGATAGCGTTTGCCAAAGTCTTAAAAAAGGTGGTATAATGACCTATAGCACCTGTACTATTATAGCCAAGGAAAATCAGGAAGTGCTTCGAGCATTTTTAGAGACTCATCCTAATTTTGAGCAGGTACCGCTTCATCATTCTCAAAAGGAATTGATGGTGGACGGATGCCTCTTGATAACCCCTGAACAATTTTTGACAGATGGCTTTTTCATCGGTCAAGTGAAAAGAATATCCTAATATGAGGAGGTTGCTGTACAACAGCAGAAAAGATATATGAAGATTAGTTTGTTAACAGATGTTGGTCAAAAAAGATCCAACAACCAAGATTACGTCAACCGTTATACTAACCGAGCTGGAGTTGACTTGATCCTCCTTGCAGATGGGATGGGTGGTCACCGCGCTGGGCATATTGCTAGCGAAATGACGGTTACAGACCTTGGAACTCTTTGGGTCGATTCCCATATCAATCACTTAAATGATGTGAGAGAATGGTTTGTCCAAGTTTTGGAAGAGGAAAACCAAAAGATTCACCAGTTAGGCTTGCAAGAAGAGTACAAAGGAATGGGAACAACCTTAGAAGCGGTAGTTGTTATTGAAAATCAGATGATTTATGCCCATATTGGCGATTCACGTATTGGACTTGTCCGTGGAGAAGAGTACCAACGCCTGACAAATGACCATTCTCTTGTAGGTGCCTTGGTACGCGCTGGTCAAATTACTGAAGAAGAGGCACAACGCCATCCTCAGAAAAACTTTGTGACCCAATCGATTGGGCAACAAGAACCAGTTGAGCCAGATATTGGACTCAAGACCTTGGAAATTGGTGACTATGTTGTCATTAACAGTGACGGCTTGACCAATATGGTTTCAACAGAAGATATTCGAGACATTGTACTTAGCGACGTTTCATTAGAGAGCAAGGCGGAGACACTGATTCGTTTTGCAAATAATGCAGGAGGTTTAGACAATATCACCGTAGCTCTTCTTCAGATTACGGAGGGTAGTTGGTAATGATTCAAATTGGTAAAATCTATGCTGGGCGGTATCGTATTGTCAAGCAGATTGGCCGAGGAGGAATGGCAGATGTCTATATGGCACGAGATTTGATCTTGGATGGGGAAGAAGTTGCTGTAAAGGTTCTTCGTACCAACTACCAGACAGATCAGATTGCTATCCAACGTTTCCAGCGGGAAGCACGTTCTATGGCTGAACTGGATCATCCCAATATTGTCCGTATTACTGACATTGGTGAAGAAGATGGGCAACAATACCTAGCAATGGAATATGTCAATGGACTGGATTTGAAAAAGTACATCAAGGATTTTGCTCCTTTGTCTAATGATGATGCGGTTCGAATTATGGGCCAGATTCTACTTGCTATGCGTATGGCACATACCCGGGGTATTGTCCATCGTGACTTGAAGCCCCAAAACGTCTTGTTGACCGAAGACGGAACCGCTAAGGTAACGGATTTTGGGATTGCAGTTGCCTTCGCGGAAACCAGCTTGACCCAGACCAACTCCATGTTGGGCTCAGTTCACTACCTTTCTCCTGAACAGGCTAGAGGTTCGAAAGCAACCGTTCAAAGTGACATCTATGCCATGGGAATTATCCTCTTTGAGATGTTGACTGGTCGGATTCCTTATGATGGAGATAGTGCGGTTACGATTGCCCTCCAGCATTTCCAAAAGCCGCTGCCATCTGTTCGGGAAGAAAATCCAGCTGTACCACAGGCTTTGGAAAATGTTGTGATGAAGGCAACAGCGAAAAAACTATCCGCTCGTTATAAGTCTGTGGCAGAGATGTATGCAGACTTGGCTTCAGCCCTTTCTTATGAACGCCGAAATGAAGCCAAAGTGATTTTGGATGATAATAAGGTTGATACAAAAACCCTACCAAAACTGGCTCAAGTCAATCCAGAAGCAACAACGCCGAGTAAAAAACAGGCTAAACAAGAAGCTAAGAAAGAAAAAGTTGCAGCCAAAAACAAGCCAAAACCTGCTCCGCTTCCAAAAGCGCAGAAAAAACGTCGTGGTATGCGTACCCGTTACAAGGTCTTACTTGGTTCCATCTTTTTGATGCTAGCAGGATTTGTTGCCATCCTCTACAACACACCGGCAACAGTCCAAGTCCCAGACGTTACAGGTCAGACCTTGGAAGTTGCGAAAGAAAAAATTGAAACTGCAGGTCTCTTGGTTGGAAATGTAACCAGTGAGGCGTCGACGGAAATTCCAGAAGGCTCAGTGATTCGTACCAATCCGGCGGCAAAAAGCTCCAAGCGAGAAGGGTCGACAGTTGATATTGTTGTGGCGGTTGAAGAGGCGATCAATATTCCGGATTTGGTTGGAAAAGATGCAGAGACTGCCCAGGCCGAACTAGAGAACCTAGGTTTTGAAGTTGTCCTGAAAGAAGATTACAGTGATACTGTTTCGGCAGGTAAGGTTATCAAAACCAGCCCAAATGCCAATACCTCTCATCAAAAAGGAACCACAGTAACTGTGACTGTTTCTAAAGGGGTAGAACCAGTCGAAGTTCCAGATGTAACAGGAAAATCGCTATCAGAAGCGACACAAATGCTCAAATCCGCAGGTTTGATTGTCGGAACGACGACAGAAGAATTTAGTGTTCAAGTGGAGTCAGGCTATGTGATCAGCTCGGATCCAGTTGCAACAACCACCCTAGAAAAAGGCACGGCCGTTAACTTGGTTGTGTCGAAAGGTCAAGCAGCGGTGATGCCAGACTTTGGGGTTTTACAAGTTAGCTATGCAGAGGCCAGAAGGCAACTACAAGCCCTGGGAGTTGATGTTACAACTATTGAAAAATTTGTTGACAATGCCTATACTTCTACGACAGGAGATTTGGTTGTCGGACAATCTCCGGGAGCAGGAGAGTCCATCACAGGGACTGTAACGCTCTATGTCACAGTTGCTTCGTCAAGTAGTTCATCAACAAGCTCTACTGGAACAACAACTACCACAAGTAGTTCGAGTTCGACATCTACTTCAAGTAGCCAATAAAATATACATGAGGTTGGGGCAAACCCAGCCTCACTTTTTATATAGGCTGTCCTTTCGAATGGGCAACACCAAGCTCTAACATTCAGCAATTCCATCTCAGGATGGATGACATTCAGTCGATTTTTGGTACAATAAGAAGGAAAGGGAAAACTATGCGCAAAGTTCAATTTTTTCTATTGGTAGAATCGATCATCTTTACCCTAGCCTTTTTTGACGTATTGGCTAGTCAACAAGCCCGCAGTTTGCTTTTTATAGCATTTGTTATCTTGGGCTTGTGGTATCTTTTGGGGCGTCGGCAAGGAAATCTCCTCCTCTTAACAGGTATTTACTTGATTTTTCTGGTCTTTCTGCTCAATCCCTTCTTTATATTTGGGATTATTCTACTTATTGTTTACATTTTTTTCAATTTTTTCTCCCGTTACCAAAAACAAAACCAGTACACCCACTTGGTATTTGAAGATACGGCTTTGGCAGTCAAACGGGATAAAAATCACTGGTTTGGAAACCAAGATCATCACTATGATCAATTCGGTTACGAAGATATTAACATGATCCGACTCTTTGGAAATGATGTGATTGATTTGGATGAAACCATCTTGACAGGGCGAGACAATATTTTTGTTGTTCGAAAAACTTTTGGAAAAACCAAGATTATCGTACCAATCGATGTGGAAGTTTCCCTGTCGGCATCCAGTATCTATGGCAGTGTTCGATTTATGGGACAACCTCAGCTAGATTTGCGAAATGAAAATGTTTCCTTATCCAGTCCCAATTATTTGCAATCGCATAAGCGGATAAAAATCGTTGTCAATTCGATTTTGGGTGATGTGGAGGTGGTAAGCGTATGATGAAAGCAGGTCGTCTCCTCCTCTACGTTTGGTATGCTATCCTCTTGGTTCTTGTTGTATTGGCAGCTATCTTCCCCCTTCTAGAACACCCTCTCATGGATGTCACTTTTTGGGTTGAAACAGATCAACTTGTTTTCACCATTGTCATCCTCATCATCGTCCTGTCAATCTTTCTTTGGATTTTTGTTCAATCGTCGGTCTTGCTTGCAACCCGCTCCATGCGCCAAAAAATGAAGTTGATTTTGCAAAACAAACCCGTTTTTTCACAGGCGGAAGAAGAGGAGGAATTGGTAGCCCTGTCTAAAAAGGTCCGCATGTTGACTCGTCAAGTACAGCTAGTTGATAATTTGGATTTGGTGAAACGAGAGGAGATTGTTGAAGGGGAACGTAAACGGATTGCCCGAGAATTGCATGATACAGTCAGTCAAGAATTATTTGCGAGCTCCATGATACTATCAGGGATTGCAGGAAATTTGACCAGTATAGATGCAGCAACCCTGCAGACCCAGCTACTCTCGGTCAAGGAAATGCTGGAATCAGCTCAGAAAGATTTGCGTATTTTACTTCTCCATTTACGCCCAAGTGAGTTGGACGGTCGTAATCTGGTAGACGGATTTGAACTGATATTACGCGAAGTTGAAGATAAGAGTTCGATTCAAGTCCATTTTCAGCACCAGGTGGACCAATTACCTAAGGCGATTGAAGACCACCTCTTCCGCATTGCCCAAGAAATTATCAGCAACGCCCTTCGTCATGCCAAGGCCCAGCATTTGGATGTGTTTCTTATTCAGAAGGAAGCAGAGCTACAACTGAAAATTACAGATGATGGCATCGGAATGCAGGTAGAGCAAGAAGAAGAGGTCAGCTACGGGCTGAAAAATATTCAGGAACGAGTAGAAGATATGGCAGGAACTATCAAAATACGGACAGCGCCTCAAAAAGGTGTCTCCATTGATATCCGTATTCCCTTATTGAAAGGAAAAGAACATGAAGAAGATTAGTGTGCTCTTAGTTGATGACCACCAGATGGTTAGACTGGGATTGAAAAGTTATCTCAATCTGCAAGCCAATGTGGAAGTGATTGCAGAAGCTGAAGATGGACAAGAAGGACTGGAAAAAGCCCTGAGTCTTCGTCCAGATGTTATTTTGATGGATTTGGTCATGCCCAAGATGACTGGAGTGGAAGCGACACTTGAGATTCTTTCTCAGTGGAAGGAAGCCAAAATTGTAATCCTGACGTCTTACCTAGACAACGCCAAGATCTATCCAGTCCTAGAAGCTGGGGCAAGAGGCTACATGTTGAAAACATCGAGTGCAGATGAGATATTGCGGGCGATTGAAAAAGTAGCAGACGGTCAATTTGCAATTGAAACGGAAGTAGAGAAGAAAGTTGAAGATCAAAAACGCCATCCAAATCTCCATGATGATCTGACTGCGCGTGAACGGGAAATTCTTTCTTTATTAGCCAAGGGTTACGATAATCAGCGCATAGCCGATGAATCCTTTATCTCCCTCAAAACCGTTAAAACCCATGTTTCCAATATCCTTTCTAAATTGGAAGTTAGTGACCGGACGCAAGCAGTAGTTTATGCCTTTCAACATGGCCTAGTAGCGCAAGACGCAGAATAGTGGTATAATGGGAAAATATGATAATTTTCCCATTTTTTGGTCAAATATAGACCCTTGAAAGGACGGAAACAGATGGATGCAAAATTAAAATACAGAGCAAAAAAGATTAAAATTGTTTTCTTCGATATTGACGATACCTTGCGCATCAAAGATACAGGCTACATGCCTGAGTCGATTCGACAGGTGTTTGCTTCTTTGAAGAAAAAGGGGATTCTGACCGGAATTGCTTCTGGTCGTGCCATTTACGGGCTGGTTCCTGAAATTAAGGCCTTGGAACCTGATTATTTTGCTATGATCAATGGTTCCTACGTTGTAGATGCCAAAGGGAATTTTCTTCGTAAGGCAGTCATGTCCAAAGAACTGATTCAAGAAGCCTTGGATTGGATGGCAAGTCAAGGAGTCGATTACGGTATGATGGGTGGCGAGTCAGCTGCCATTTCTACACGGGATCAGCGAATTAGCGCTGCCATTGATCCAATTTATGAAAACCTCCCAACGGATCCTGATTTTTACAAGGAAGAGGATGTCTATCAACTGATTACCTTTGAACAAACTGGTAAGGAAGTTCAATTGCCTGAGAACTTACAAGACCGTTTGCGTAGTGTGCGTTGGCATGAGATTTCATCTGATATCGTCTTGCAGTCAGCTTCAAAAGCGGCAGGCGTTGCAGCTGTTGTTGAAAAATTAGGCTTGAAACCAGAAAATGTCCTTGTTTTCGGTGATGGGCTAAACGATTTGGAAGTCTTTGATTATGCAGGTATCAGTATTGCAATGGGACATTCGCATCCTGAGTTGCAGAAAAAAGCAGATTATATCACAAAAAAAGTAGAAGAAGATGGTATCTTTGATGCCTTGGAGAAATTAGGAATGGTTGAGAAAGAAAGAACATATCCCCAATTAAATTTGGAATCAGTAGAAGGACCGGTTGCAACGATTCATACCAATCATGGTGACTTGCGAATTCAGCTCTTCCCAGAACAAGCACCTAAGACAGTTGCAAACTTTGTAGCCCTTGCCAAGGATGGATACTATGATGGAGTCATCTTCCACCGTATCATCCAAGATTTCATGATTCAAGGAGGTGACCCAACCGGAACAGGTATGGGTGGTGAGTCTATCTACGGGGAATCATTTGAAGATGAATTTTCAATGGAAGTCTACAACCTCCGTGGAGCCCTATCCATGGCAAATGCTGGACCAAATACAAACGGCAGCCAATTCTTTATTGTACAAGCTGACAAAGTACCATACGCCAAAAAAGAATTAGAACGTGGTGGTTGGCCTGCGGAAATTGCAGCAGCCTATGCCGAACAGGGCGGGACTCCGCATTTGGACCAACGCCATACTGTTTTTGGCCACCTTGTTGACCAAGCATCATTTGAGGTTTTGGATGCAATTGCAAGTGTAGAAACTGGTTCGATGGATAAACCAGTGGAAGATGTAGTCATTCTTGGAGTTGAAATCGAGGACTAATATGAAAATCGGAGACAAAATAGCAGGCAAGGTGACAGGCATTCAACCCTATGGCGCCTTTGTCGAATTAGAAGATGGGACAAGCGGTTTGATCCACATTTCAGAAATTAAGACTGGGTTTGTCGATAATATCTATGAACAAGTCTCCTTGGGTCAAGAAGTATTGGTACAGGTAGTGGACTTAGATGAGTACACGGGTAAGGCAAGTCTTTCCATCCGAACACTGGAAGAGGAAAAACAGAAAATACCACGCCATCATCGGTTCACCAGTGACCGCCATAAGACAGGTTTTGCTCCCTTGGGGCAAGCCCTGCCTGGCTGGGTCAAAGAATCAGTTGCATTTTTAAAAGAAAAAAAGAAGGCATGACCTTCTTTTTTTATGCTTCGAAATCATAGAGTGCTGTTGAAAGATAGCGCTCACCGTTATCAGCCAAAATAGCTAATACTTTTTTGCCTGCACCCAATTCTTTTGCGACTTCAATTGCTGCATGGATGGCTGCACCTGAAGAAATACCTACCAAGAACCCTTCCTGGCCACCGATTGCACGTCCTGTTGCAAGTGCATCGTCAGACTTGACGCGAATGATGCCATCGTAAGCGGTTGTGTCTAAGGTATCCGGGATAAAGCCGGCTGAAATTCCTTGGATTTTGTGTGGTCCAGGCGCTTCCCCAGAGAGTACGGCAGATTCATCCGCTTCAACTGCGTAGATTGCAATATCTGGATTTGCTGCCTTCAAAACATGGGAAACGCCAGAGACAGTTCCACCAGTACCAACACCAGAAACGAAAGCATCTAGGCCAGTTGGACCAAAGTCCTTCAAAATTTCTTGACCTGTTGTATCTTCGTGAACTTTTGGATTGGATGGATTAGCGAATTGGAAGGGCACCCAGCCATTTTGTTCTTCAGCAATCTCTTTTGCTTTCGCAATAGCTCCCTTCATCCCTTCGCTCCCTGGTGTAAGAACCAACTCCGCACCGTAGGCTTGGATGATTTTACGACGTTCCACACTCATGGTTTCAGGCATGACGATGATTACCTTGTAACCTTTGGCAGCCCCTACCCAAGCCAAACCGATACCAGTATTGCCGCTGGTAGGTTCCACGATGGTGTCACCAGGTTTGATGATCCTAGCTTTTTCAGCATCTTCAATCATAGCTAAAGCGATACGGTCTTTAACTGATGAGCCAGGGTTGAATGCTTCCAGCTTTACATAGACCTCAGCAGCGCCTTCAGGCACTAGGGAGTTGAGTTTGATGATTGGGGTGTTTCCAACTAATTGGGTAATTGATTGATAAATGGGCATAGAGCACCTCCGCTTGAATTTGCTTCTATTATAAGAAGAAATTTAGCTCATGTAAAATATAAAAAAGCTATCACTTTGATAGCTTTTTTTAATGAATCGGAATTTCAACCACCCTAGACTCAGCTACTTGACCAGTAACTTTACCATGATAAAATTCGGTCAAGCTAGCAAGAACAGGCTCAACTGCTTGCTTATCAACGAAGATGAGGGTGTCTACACCTGTATTAAATTGGGTATCGAACTCTTCTAGTTGCCATTCCGCTCGCCAGTTAGCAAATTCTTGGTATTGAGCATAGGTTAAAGAAATAGCAATTCCTTCCTGCTCCTTGACCTCAACCATCCCGATTTCTTTGACCGCCTTTGCCACAGCGCCAGCGTATGCACGAATAAGACCTCCTGCTCCCAGTTTGATACCACCAAAATAGCGGGTCACCACCGCCACCACATTGGTCAGCTGGTGGTTTTCTAAAACCGTCAGCATCGGAACGCCAGCGGTACCGGATGGTTCACCATCATCTGAGGTCCGCTTGATGGTCATATTTTCCCCTAAGACAAAAGCAGAGCAGTTATGGTTAGCCTTGTAATGTTCCTTTTTTATGGCATTGATAAACTCTCTCGCCTCTTCTTCACTAGTGACACGTTTCATAAAACAAATAAAGCGAGATTTTTTAATTTCCTCGTCGACAATTCCGTCGTCCTTGATAGTTTTAAATTCTTTCATACAAAAATTGTACGATTTTTTTTCTCTCTTGACAAGATGGATTACGAATCAATAAGTATGAGAGATGAAAACAAGTACGGAAAATGGTTCACGCAAGATCAATTAACAAGAGAAGAAATCGCCCTAGCAAGAAAACTAGAGCAAAATACTGGTCCAAAGACATGTCTGCGATGTGGAGCCGACTATGAAGAGATAGGTAGATTGCCGAATCAGACCTATTATTGTAGAGCATGCATCTTGTTGGGAAGGCTACGTTCTGATCAAGCCTTGTATTATTTTCCGCAAAAAAGATTTCCTGAACAATCCTATTTAAAATGGCAAGGACAATTGTCGACTTGGCAGGAAAAGATTTCAACCGCCCTTCAAAAACAAG
Organism: Streptococcus sp. 29896; assembly: GCF_032594915.1. Classification (NCBI taxonomy): domain Bacteria; kingdom Bacillati; phylum Bacillota; class Bacilli; order Lactobacillales; family Streptococcaceae; genus Streptococcus; species Streptococcus suivaginalis. The sequence continues at coordinate 444,922 of NZ_CP118733.1, forward strand.
TTGAAAATGGACGACCAAGTCTTGTCCATGCCGTTACAGGAGCAGGAAAGACAGAGATGATTTACCAAACCATCGACACTATTCTGAAACAGGGTGGGGCGGTTTGTTTAGCCAGCCCGCGCGTGGATGTTTGCATCGAACTTTACCAACGGCTTCAAAAAGACTTTACTTGTCCGATTAGCCTTTTGCATGGAGAATCAGCAGATTATTTTCGAACACCCTTGGTCATCGCTACCACACATCAATTGCTAAAATTTTACCAGGCTTTTGATTTATTGATAATCGATGAAGTTGATGCCTTTCCCTATGTAGATAACCCCATTCTTTACCAGGCGGTTGACAATGCGCTCAAAGAAAATGGGGTAAGAGTATTTTTGACGGCAACTGCAACAGATCGGCTTGACAAGATGGTCAGAAATGGCCAACTGGAACGGCTTAGTTTGCCAAGAAGATTTCATGGGAATCCCTTGGTTATCCCGACACCGATTTGGCTCGGTAGCCTTGAAGCTTCTATTAAAAAGACTTGCCTACCAACTAAACTGATGAAAGCCATCTTGATGCAACAGGCGACAGGATTTCCTTTGCTATTGTTTGTTGCTGAGATTGAAAGAGGCCGACAGGTTCAGGAAATCCTTGAGAAGGAGTTTGGAAAAGGGAGTGTAGGCTGTGTTTCTAGTCAAACCAGTGACCGGCTAGACCAAGTCCAAGCCTTTCGAGAGGGAAAGATTACTATTCTTATCTCTACAACCATTCTCGAAAGAGGAGTCACCTTTCCAGGGGTAGATGTTTTCGTATTAGAATCCCATCATCAGTTGTTTACAAAATCCAGTCTCGTCCAAATTTCAGGAAGAGTTGGGCGTAGTATGGATAGGGCAGATGGACTATTGTACTTTTTTCACAATGGAAAAACAAAGGCCATGCAATCAGCAATAAAAGAGATTCGAGAAATGAATAAGGAGGCAAAAGATGATCAACTGCCTTCTCTGTGATCAACCTATTTCGACAAAAGAAAGTTTTTCAAACATCTTTAGTTTTTCCAAGAGCCAGGCAAGAACTTGTCAAGTATGCAAGGCGCAATTTGAGAAAATTGGGCAGAAGCATTGTCCAAGTTGTTACAAATACGATGAGGATAAAGAATGCGAAGATTGTTTACATTGGCGAAAGCAAGGTTTGCCCGCGGATCATTTGGCACTTTTTCAGTACAACCAAGCAATGGCCAGCTATTTTTCACGCTACAAGTTTTTTGGTGATTATGCTTTAAGAAAAGTTTTTGCTTCAGAACTTAAACTAATGGGTAAGGAATGGAAGGATTGGCAGTTGGTCCCCATTCCCCTCAGTCAAAAAAGTCTTGAAGAAAGGGGATTTAATCAAGTCGAGGCCTTGCTAGAGGAAGCCGGTTTATCCTATTACAACTTATTAGAAAAGAAGGAGACGGTCAAACAATCCAGTCTCAGTCGAAAGGAACGACTCGAAACGCAACAACCGTTTTGCTTAATCTCAGAAACAGTGCCAGCAGAAAAGATTCTTTTAATTGATGATATCTATACGACAGGGCAGACCATTCAACACGCTAGGAAAATACTTTTGAAAGCAGGAGCGAAAACAGTCAAGAGTTTTTCAATCGCTCGTTAGGAAACGCTTGCATTTTTAGAAAAAAATGATATAATAATAGTGAAGAAAGGCAATAGCCTAGAAAGAGGTACAATATGATTAAATATAGTATTCGTGGAGAAAACCTTGAAGTTACAGATGCCTTGAAAGACTACGTAGAAGACAAAGTCGCAAAAATTGAAAAATATTTCAATGAAGACCAAGAACTAGATGCGAAAGTCAACTTGAAAGTATACCGTGACAAGCGTGCAAAAGTAGAAGTTACTATTCTATTAGGCAGCATTACATTGCGTGCGGAAGACGTATCTCAAGAAATGTATGGCTCGATTGACCTAGTTGTTGATAAGATTGAACGCCAAATCCGTCGCAACAAGACAAAAATTGAGCGCAAACATCGTCAAAAGATTTCAACAAGCCAAGTCTTCTCAGATGAATTTACAGACCAAGAAGTAGAAGAAGTAAAAGTAGTACGTACCAAGCAAATTGACTTGAAGCCAATGGATTTGGAAGAAGCAATTTTACAGTTAGAATTACTTGGGCATGATTTCTTTATCTACACAGATGCAAATGACGGCACTACAAATCTTCTATATAAAAGAGAAGATGGTGACCTAGGATTGCTTGAAGTAAAATAAAGCCGATGAGACAGGTTTCATACCTGTCTCAATTTTTTTGAAAAAAGTTTCAAAAAGCTATTGACAAAGGTAGGTTAAGGTGATAGAATAATGGAGTTGTCTCGAGCGATCAGTTAACAGTGAAGAAACGAAATAAAAAAAGTTTCAAAAAAGTGTTGACAAGTTTCGCAAGAAATGATAAACTAAGATAGTTGTCGCGAGAGAGCGATAACGAACAAGGCCTTTGAAAATTAAAGAAGACGAACCAAACGTGCAGGGTGGTTTATCTAAGGATAAATCGTCAATAACGAAAAAACAATAAAACGGAAAGCTAGTGATAGCTTGAGTTTGAATCAAAACTTTTTATGAGAGTTTGATCCTGGCTCAGGACGAACGCTGGCGGCGTGCCTAATACATGCAAGTGGAACGCACTTATATCACCGGAGCTTGCTCCACCGAGATAAGTGAGTCGCGAACGGGTGAGTAACGCGTAGGTAACCTGCCTCATAGCGGGGGATAACTATTGGAAACGATAGCTAATACCGCATAACAGTATTTACCGCATGGTAGATGCTTGAAAGGAGCAACTGCTTCACTATGAGATGGACCTGCGTTGTATTAGCTAGTTGGTGGGGTAACGGCTCACCAAGGCTTCGATACATAGCCGACCTGAGAGGGTGATCGGCCACACTGGGACTGAGACACGGCCCAGACTCCTACGGGAGGCAGCAGTAGGGAATCTTCGGCAATGGGGGCAACCCTGACCGAGCAACGCCGCGTGAGTGAAGAAGGTTTTCGGATCGTAAAGCTCTGTTGTAAGAGAAGAACGGGAGTAGGAGTGGAAAATCTACTCTGTGACGGTATCTTACCAGAAAGGGACGGCTAACTACGTGCCAGCAGCCGCGGTAATACGTAGGTCCCGAGCGTTGTCCGGATTTATTGGGCGTAAAGCGAGCGCAGGCGGTTTGATAAGTCTGAAGTAAAAGGCTGTGGCTTAACCATAGTACGCTTTGGAAACTGTCAAACTTGAGTGCAGAAGGGGAGAGTGGAATTCCATGTGTAGCGGTGAAATGCGTAGATATATGGAGGAACACCGGTGGCGAAAGCGGCTCTCTGGTCTGTAACTGACGCTGAGGCTCGAAAGCGTGGGGAGCGAACAGGATTAGATACCCTGGTAGTCCACGCCGTAAACGATGAGTGCTAGGTGTTGGGTCCTTTCCGGGACTCAGTGCCGCAGCTAACGCATTAAGCACTCCGCCTGGGGAGTACGACCGCAAGGTTGAAACTCAAAGGAATTGACGGGGGCCCGCACAAGCGGTGGAGCATGTGGTTTAATTCGAAGCAACGCGAAGAACCTTACCAGGTCTTGACATCCCAGTGACCGTCCTAGAGATAGGATTTTTCTTCGGAACACTGGTGACAGGTGGTGCATGGTTGTCGTCAGCTCGTGTCGTGAGATGTTGGGTTAAGTCCCGCAACGAGCGCAACCCCTATTGTTAGTTGCCATCATTCAGTTGGGCACTCTAGCGAGACTGCCGGTAATAAACCGGAGGAAGGTGGGGATGACGTCAAATCATCATGCCCCTTATGACCTGGGCTACACACGTGCTACAATGGCTGGTACAACGAGTCGCAAGTCGGTGACGGCAAGCTAATCTCTTAAAGCCAGTCTCAGTTCGGATTGTAGGCTGCAACTCGCCTACATGAAGTCGGAATCGCTAGTAATCGCGGATCAGCACGCCGCGGTGAATACGTTCCCGGGCCTTGTACACACCGCCCGTCACACCACGAGAGTTTGTAACACCCGAAGTCGGTGAGGTAACCTTTTAGGAGCCAGCCGCCTAAGGTGGGATAGATGATTGGGGTGAAGTCGTAACAAGGTAGCCGTATCGGAAGGTGCGGCTGGATCACCTCCTTTCTAAGGAAATGGAACCTGTACGTTAGTCTTCTTTAATTTTGAGAGGTCTTGTGGGGCCTTAGCTCAGCTGGGAGAGCGCCTGCTTTGCACGCAGGAGGTCAGCGGTTCGATCCCGCTAGGCTCCATTAACAACGGAAGTTGTTAAAGTTTTGTCCATTGAAAATTGAATATCTATCAAACATTCCTGATGTATCGATTAAGATACATTAAGAAATAGTAACAAGAAAATAAACCGAAAACGCTGTGAATATTTAATGAGTTTTCTAATTTTTGAAAAAAAGTTAGGTTAATAAGGTTAAGTTAATAAGGGCGCACGGTGGATGCCTTGGCACTAGAAGCCGATGAAGGACGTGACAAACGACGAAATGCTTTGGGGAGTTGTAAGTGAGCGAAGATCCAGAGATGTCCGAATGGGGGAACCCGGCAGGTTGATGCCTGTCACTCACTACTGTTAAGGTAGTGTAGAGGAAGACGCAGTGAACTGAAACATCTAAGTAGCTGCAGGAAGAGAAAGCAAAAGCGATTGCCTTAGTAGCGGCGAGCGAAACGGCAGGAGGGCAAACCGAGGAGTTTACTCCTCGGGGTTGTAGGACTGCAATGTGGACTTAAAGATTATAGAAGAACTACCTGGGAAGGTAGGCCAAAGAGAGTAATAGCCTCGTATTCGAAATAGTCTTTATACCTAGCAGTATCCTGAGTACGGCGAGACACGCGAAATCTCGTCGGAATCCGGGAGGACCATCTCCCAACCCTAAATACTCTCTAGTGACCGATAGTGAACCAGTACCGTGAGGGAAAGGTGAAAAGTACCCCGGAAGGGGAGTGAAATAGAACCTGAAACCGTGTGCCTACAACAAGTTCGAGCCCGTTAATGGGTGAGAGCGTGCCTTTTGTAGAATGAACCGGCGAGTTACGATATGATGCGAGGTTAAGTTGAAGAGACGGAGCCGTAGGGAAACCGAGTCTGAATAGGGCGCCTTAGTATTATGTCGTAGACCCGAAACCATGTGACCTACCCATGAGCAGGTTGAAGGTGCGGTAAGACGCACTGGAGGACCGAACCAGGGCACGTTGAAAAGTGCTTGGATGACTTGTGGGTAGCGGAGAAATTCCAAACGAACTTGGAGATAGCTGGTTCTCTCCGAAATAGCTTTAGGGCTAGCGTCGACATTAAGAATCTTGGAGGTAGAGCACTGTTTGGATGAGGGGGCCATCTCGGTTTACTGATTTCAGATAAACTCCGAATGCCAAAGATTTATGGTCGGCAGTCAGACTGCGAGTGCTAAGATCCGTAGTCGAAAGGGAAACAGCCCAGACCACCAGCTAAGGTCCCAAAATAATTGTTAAGTGGAAAAGGATGTGGGGTTGCACAGACAACTAGGATGTTAGCTTAGAAGCAGCTATTCATTCAAAGAGTGCGTAATAGCTCACTAGTCGAGTGACCCTGCGCCGAAAATGTACCGGGGCTAAAACAATTTACCGAAGCTGTGGATAACACTTAGGTGTTATGGTAGGAGAGCGTTCTATGTGTGAAGAAGGTATACCGTGAGGAGTGCTGGAACGCATAGAAGTGAGAATGCCGGTATGAGTAGCGCAAGATGGGTGAGAATCCCATCCACCGTAAGACTAAGGTTTCCAGGGGAAGGCTCGTCCGCCCTGGGTTAGTCGGGACCTAAGGAGAGACCGAAGGGTGTATCCGATGGACAACAGGTTGATATTCCTGTACTAGAGTATGAAGTGATGGAGGGACGCAGTAGGCTAACTAAAGCGGGCGATTGGAAGTGCCCGTCTAATCAGTGAGGTGTGATATGAGTCAAATGCTTGTATCTATAACATTGAGCTGTGATGGGGAGCGAAGTTTAGTAGCGAAGTTAGTGACGTCACACTGCCGAGAAAATCTTCTAGCGTTGTATCATACTCTACCCGTACCGCAAACCGACACAGGTAGTCGAGGCGAGTAGCCTCAGGTGAGCGAGAGAACTCTCGTTAAGGAACTCGGCAAAATGACCCCGTAACTTCGGGAGAAGGGGTGCTCAGTTAAACTGAGCCGCAGTGAATAGGCCCAAGCAACTGTTTATCAAAAACACAGCTCTCTGCTAAATCGTAAGATGATGTATAGGGGGTGACGCCTGCCCGGTGCTGGAAGGTTAAGAGGAGGGTTTAGCGTAAGCGAAGATCTGAATTGAAGCCCCAGTAAACGGCGGCCGTAACTATAACGGTCCTAAGGTAGCGAAATTCCTTGTCGGGTAAGTTCCGACCCGCACGAAAGGCGTAATGATTTGGGCACTGTCTCAACGAGAGACTCGGTGAAATTTTAGTACCTGTGAAGATGCAGGTTACCCGCGACAGGACGGAAAGACCCCATGGAGCTTTACTGCAGTTTGATATTGAGTATCTGTACCACATGTACAGGATAGGTAGGAGCCTATGAAGTCGGGACGCCAGTTTCGACAGAGGCGCTGTTGGGATACTACCCTTGTGTTATGGCTACTCTAACCCGGATAGGTTATCCCTATCGGAGACAGTGTCTGACGGGCAGTTTGACTGGGGCGGTCGCCTCCTAAAAGGTAACGGAGGCGCCCAAAGGTTCCCTCAGAATGGTTGGAAATCATTCGCAGAGTGTAAAGGTATAAGGGAGCTTGACTGCGAGAGCTACAACTCGAGCAGGGACGAAAGTCGGGCTTAGTGATCCGGTGGTTCCGTATGGAAGGGCCATCGCTCAACGGATAAAAGCTACCCTGGGGATAACAGGCTTATCTCCCCCAAGAGTTCACATCGACGGGGAGGTTTGGCACCTCGATGTCGGCTCGTCGCATCCTGGGGCTGTAGTCGGTCCCAAGGGTTGGGCTGTTCGCCCATTAAAGCGGCACGCGAGCTGGGTTCAGAACGTCGTGAGACAGTTCGGTCCCTATCCGTCGCGGGCGTAGGAAATTTGAGAGGATCTGCTCCTAGTACGAGAGGACCAGAGTGGACTTACCGCTGGTGTACCAGTTGTCTTGCCAAAGGCATCGCTGGGTAGCTATGTAGGGAAGGGATAAACGCTGAAAGCATCTAAGTGTGAAACCCACCTCAAGATGAGATTTCCCATAACTTTATGTTAGTAAGAGCCCTGAGAGATGATCAGGTAGATAGGTTGGAAGTGGAAGTGTGGCGACACATGTAGCGGACCAATACTAATCGCTCGAGGACTTATCCAAAAAATAAACTAGAGTCAATATTGACAGCGTTGGTAAAACTTGTTAGAATATAGATATTCAATTTTGAGTTGACAAGACTCAGTAGTTAAGTGACGATAGCCTAGGAGATACACCTGTTCCCATGCCGAACACAGCAGTTAAGCCCTAGAACGCCTGAAGTAGTTGGGGGTTGCCCCCTGTGAGATACGGTAGTCGCTTAGCATATTCCGCCATAGCTCAGTTGGTAGAGCGCATGACTGTTAATCATGATGTCACAGGTTCGAGCCCTGTTGGCGGAGTAAAGAGAAATCTTTAGTTCATGGTCCGTTGGTCAAGGGGTTAAGACACCGCCTTTTCACGGCGGTAACACGGGTTCGAATCCCGTACGGACTGTAGTTGGAGCGTTAGCTCCTTTTTTGTTTTTCCAAAATTTGGTAGAAATGTGTTCATTAAAATCCCCAAGAAGTCTTGGGGATTTAATCGTGAAAATGAACTTCATCTGGGAGCAAAATGGTTTGAATTCCATCTTTGTCTATTACAATGACTTTTGTTGGGTAGAAGGGATCGAAACGCTCTTTACTATCAATTAGAATGGAAATGGGTAGACTCTGGTGTTTAAAGCAAAACTGAATCTTTCCGTTTTTATTGATGAGTTGTATTTTTAAGAGGTTAGGTAAAGGGAAGACTCCTTTTAAGTAGTTGTCTATCAGATACCAAACTTGGTCAATGAGTTGGCCTGGTAATGTAGTAACAATGCCAAAACTAGCATATCGGCCTTTGGTTGTTGAAAATCCCATAATTTCCTTTCTATAGAAAAAACCTGTTAAACAGGTTTTGACTTTATCTACTTCGCAGTTCTAAATATCGTTTGTACCAAATATTGACATAAGCTGGTGAGAATGGCCCTTTTTGATTATTAATCCAATCAACGAGGATTTTGACATTTTCTTTTAGAATAAAATCAATGTCCTCAGGGTACTGCATGAGTTTTCGATGTTTTTCATATTCATCAACATCAAGTAGTCTTTTTTCTCCATCAGCGAAGACTTTCACATCTAAATCATAATCGATGTATTTTAAGGCTTCATTGTCCAGGATGTAGGGACTAGCTAAGTTGCAATAATAGGAAACGCCATTGTCTCGAATCATTGCAATGATATTGAACCAGTATTTTTTATGAAAATAGACAATTGCAGGTTCTCGGGTAACCCAGCGTCTGCCATCATTTTCTGTGACCAATGTATGATTGTTCACACCAATAATAGCATTTTCTGTTGTTTTTAGTACCATGGTGTCTCTCCACGAGCGGTGGAGTTCGCCATCATGTTTATAACTTTGAATTGTAATAAAGTCGCCTTCTTTTGGTAATTTCACTTGGCTACCAACTTTCTACAATTTCAATTTAATCTCCACCATTATATCATATTTTTGTCCTCGGTGGTAGATTTTACAAATATTCTCTTAATGCTCTTTTTATTTTATCGTAATCAAATCCTTTTCTCAGAAGAAAGCGAATGATTTTTTGTTCTAAGGAATAATCAGTATCCGTCCGGCTATATTTTCTGTAGGCCTTGTCTAATTCCTTGTTTAGCAAGGTTTCCTGTTCTTGCTCATCTTGCACCCATTCTAATTTTTCGAGCGCCTTATCAGCATCTTTATAGTCGAATCCTTTTAATAAAAGTCCTTGTTTAACTTTCTCTTTTAAGGCTCGATCAGAATACTTGCCTAGGTATTTCTTGTGTAGTTTTTGTGCTACTTTTTCGGCAATCTCTTCAAACTCTTCTAATTCAAAACAAGCATCAATGATATGCTTAGAAATTCCCTTTTGATACAGTTTTTGTCTTAGTGCTTGTGGACCTTTGTCTCCAGAAAGTGCATTTTGAAAGAGAACTTGTTGGACATAGTCCTGGTCGTCTATCCATTTTTCTTCCTGGAGTTTGTGTAAGATTTCAGAGATGGTGAGGGGATCGATGTTATGTTTTTCAAGATAGGTTTCGACTTCTTTTTTCGTTCTCTTTTTAAAAGATAGGTAGTAGAGAGCTATGTTTTTTCCATTGGAGAATTGTGCGAACTGTATCACTTCTTTCAATTCATTTTCGTTGATTTTTTTTCCTTTGGTGAGGAAAAATCGCACAATGGTATCTTCAGTAATATAGACTTGATTGTCCTGGTCTGTCTCCAAGAGGTAGAGACGTTTTTTCTTTTCTAACTTTGTGATTCTCATTCTTTCATTATACAGGAAATTTAGGTAAAATAGTAGTATGAGATTAGAAGTCAAACAGCGGATTCCGCTGAAAATCAAGCGAATGGGCATCAATGGAGAAGGAATTGGTTTCTACCAAAAGACCCTTGTGTTTGTGCCTGGTGCTTTAAAAGGTGAAGAGGTTTATTGTCAAATCACTGCTGTCAAACGAAATTTTGTGGAAGCTAGGTTGCTGAAGGTGAACAAGGCTTCAAAGTTTCGAGTGGAGCCTGCCTGTGAGATTTACCAGGCTTGTGGTGGCTGCCAGATTATGCACCTTCGTTATGACAAGCAATTGGATTTTAAAGCGGATTTATTGAAGCAAGCCTTGAAGAAATTTCAACCGAGTGGCTATGAAGACTATCCGATATTGGAGACAATTGGGATGGACCAACCTAGCCACTATCGGGCTAAGCTGCAATTTCAGACTCGTTCGTTTAAGGGTAAGGTTCATGCGGGTCTCTATGCTGAAAATTCACATCGTTTGATTCCAATTCAAGATTGTTTGGTCCAGGATCAGACGACCCAGCGAATTATTAATGTGGTAGCAGATTTATTGACCAAACATCGAATTCCTATCTATGATGAGCGGAAAATTCAAGGGATTCGGACGGTTATGGTGCGTCGTGCACGACAAACAGGACAGGTCCAATTGATTTTTGTGACCTCCTGTCAGGTGAATTTGTCCAAGTTGATCCAAGATTTAGTTGAAACCTTTCCTGAGATCGTGACGGTTGCGCTCAATTGGAATAAGCAGAAATCCAGTGATATTTATGGGGAGCGAACGGATATTCTGTGGGGACAAGAAGCCATTTCTGAAGCTGTTTTGGACTTTGAATTTTCCTTGTCACCTCGGGCATTTTACCAACTGAACCCGCAACAGACAGAGGTTCTTTATGGAGAAGCTGTTAAGGCCTTGGACTTAAGGGGCGATGAGCACTTGATTGATGCTTACTGTGGTGTAGGGACTATCGGTTTTGCTTTCGCGAGGAAGGTGCAGTCACTGCGGGGAATGGATATAATCCCTGAAGCTATCGAAGATGCGAAGAAGAATGCAGCTAGGATGGGACTGACCAATACCCATTATGAGGCAGGAAAGGCGGAGGAGATTATTCCTAAATGGTACCAGGAAGGCTATCGGGCAGATGCTTTGGTAGTGGATCCTCCTCGGACGGGCTTGGACGACAAGTTATTGGAAACCATTTTGGACTTCCGACCTGAAAAAATGGTCTATGTTTCCTGTAATGTTTCGACCTTGGCACGAGATTTAGTAGCGCTCAGCCGGGCCTACAAGGTTGAATACATCCAATCTGTTGATATGTTTCCTCATACTGCTCGAACTGAGGCGGTTGTGAAACTGACGCGTAGAGATAGTGTGTGATGTTTTTAGAGAGTAGTAGCTTGAGAAACTTGTCGGGTTAGAATGCGTTGCTGCCTGATGGGGCTTCGGTGTACTGCTCTTTTTATTTTTTTGTAAAAACCTATATATTTTCTTGATTTTCTTTTTAGAATAACATATACTAAAAGTGGTTATAACCAATAAAGGAGGCTCTTCTATGTTTGACAGTACCAGTGATAAGCCCCTCTATCTTCAATTGGTAGATGTGCTAGAGTTGAAAATTCGAGAGACCATGAAGCCCAATGAGAAGCTCTTTTCGGAAAGAGAATTGACTCAAGTATATGGTGTCAGTCGAATAACGGTACGTTTAGCCCTTCAGGAGTTAGAAAAACGAGGTTTTGTCTATAAAAAGCATGGAAAAGGGACCTATGTTTCTGAGATTTTAGAGCCAGCTGTTGATTTGTCAACTGCTTATAGCTTTACCGATCAGATGCGGAAAATGGGCAAACAGCCTCAGACTAAGATTTTGTCCTTTCGAACTATCGAAGCTTCAGACTTTCTTTCAAATCAACTGCAGGTGGAAATTGGTTCAGCTATTATCGAATTGGAGCGTTTACGCTTGGCTGATGGAATTGCCATGATGTTGGAGCGGACCTATTTACCCCATCATTTGTTTGAAAGCCTAACGGTTGCTGCTTTGGAGCGCAAGCCCCTCTATGAGTTATTTTCAGAAGAGTTCGGACAAACGGTTCGACTGGCAGAAGAAGAGTTTTACGCTAGCATTGCCCTTGAAAATGAAGCCAAGCTCCTGGAGATAAAAAATGGTAGCCCGGTCTTGCACTTGATTCGAAAGACCTTTAATAATAAAAATCGGATGATTGAATATACTTTCAGTATTGCTAGGGCAGACTTGTTCCGCTATAAAATCAGCCATGTGAGAAGTGAATAAAAAAAGAATTAGGAAAAACCTAATTCTTTTTTAGCGTTTGTTAGCTGCGATTTCAATCTTGAAGTATTTCCAATGTTTGTATGTTTCAACATACTCAAGCACTTCGTTGCTGCCACTCTTTTGAGTTACTTTTGTTTGGAAAACAGCTAGTTCGCCAGCAGTTAGCTTCAAGTGGTCAGCTGCAAATGCTGGAACTGGAACAACTTCGTTGATTTCAACAAAGGGTTCTTCAGACATGTGGATATTGAAATCGAGTTTAAAGCGTTGGTAGAGTGACTGGAAGTGTTGCAAGTCAGCATTTGGTTGCTGGATGTAGCGAGCAGGAATGTGTGACTGTTGGTAGATATACGGTGTATCTCCAGCAGTGCGGACGCGGACGATTTTATAGTAAAAGTCAGACTTGTCAAGCTCCAATTTTTCAAGGATCTGTGGGTCATTGCCTTTTTCACAAGAAATCACTGCAACGGTTTCAGTTTCAAGTGGGAAAATCTCAATATCAGAAAACTCTACGAGTTTTCCTTTACGAGAACGAGAGACAAAGGTTCCCTTTCCTTGCTGACGGATCAAATAGCCATCCTTAACCAGTTCATTCACGGCACGGATAACTGTAATAGAACTAACGTTGAAAATTTTGGTCAATTCTGATTCGGTGTAGAATTTGTCCCCATTTTCAAATTTTCCAGAAATAATCTGTTGGCGCAGGTCGTTTTGGACCAGCTGATACTTAGGTACTTTCATAGTTTGTTTCCTTTCTATTCCTAATCTTTTCCCTTCTACCTTATTATACTAAATAGTTTGAAAAAAGAAAAATATAAAATAAATAATTTTTTTCAAAAAAATACTGGACATAACCAGTTATTCGTGTTAATATATTGATAGAAAAAGAAAACGGTTACAGCGGAGGTTGAAAATGAAGGATTTTCAAATAAAAGATGACTTCTATTTAGATGGAAAACCTTTTAAAATTTTATCTGGAGCTATTCATTACTTCAGAGTCCATCCAGACGATTGGTACCATTCTTTGTATAATCTAAAGGCTATGGGCTTCAATACAGTTGAAACCTATGTTCCCTGGAATCTACATGAACCGCAAAAAGGTCAATTTGATTTTAGTGGGATTCTTGATTTAGAGGCCTTCTTGGATTTGGCCCAAGAACTTGGGCTTTACAGCATTGTTCGTCCTTCCCCCTATATTTGTGCAGAGTGGGAGTGGGGTGGCTTACCAGCTTGGCTAATGACGGAAGATCTTCAGGTTCGTTCCAGCGATGCAACCTACTTGAAGCATTTAGACGATTATTACGCTTTTCTGCTTCCTAAGTTAGTCAAGCGCCAACTCTCCCACCAAGGCACAATCCTCATGTTCCAGGTTGAGAATGAATATGGTTCCTACGGTGAAGAGAAGGAATACCTGAGAGCTGTTGGCCGGTTGATGAGAAAACATGGTTTGACTGCTCCATTCTTTACATCAGATGGTCCATGGCGTGGAACCTTGAGAGCAGGGACGCTCATTGCAGATGATATCCTGGTGACAGGAAACTTTGGCTCACGGGCGAAAGAGAACTTCAAGCAGATGCAAGATTTCTTCGATGAGTATGGTAAGAAATGGCCGCTCATGTGTATGGAATTTTGGGATGGTTGGTTTAACCGCTGGGGTGACGAAATTATTCGTAGAGACCCTGTTGAGTTGGCAGAAGCAGTGATGGAATGTATTGAACTAGGTTCTATTAACCTCTATATGTTCCATGGCGGAACTAACTTTGGTTTCATGAACGGATGTTCTGCTCGAGGCCAAATTGATCTACCACAGGTGACCTCTTATGATTATGATGCCATCTTGGATGAAGCGGGTAATCCAACTCGGAAGTTCTATGAAATTCAGTCTCGCTTGAAGGCAGCTTATCCAGACATCGAGATTGCAGAACCATTGATTAAAGAAGCCAAAGCCTTCCCAGAAGTAGCATTGGCTGAAAAAACTGGTCTCTTTGAGAATCTGGATATCCTATCAAGCAAACACCAATCCTTTTATCCGAAGAATATGGAGGCTCTTGGACAATCTACTGGTTACATCCTTTATCGAACTGAGATTGAGAGAGATAAGGAAGAACCAGAACGCTTTAGGGTGATTGATGGTCGTGACCGGATTCAGGTTTACGCAGATGGTCAGTTGGTGACTACCCAATACCAAACAGAGATTGGGGACGATATTGAACTCCATATGCCGGAGAAACAAGTGGAGTTAACCATTCTGGTAGAAAATATGGGCCGTGTTAACTACGGTCACAAGCTTACTGCACCAACCCAATCCAAGGGGCTAGGTCGAGGAGCCATGGCAGATCTTCACTATATCGGAAATTGGGACATCTACCCATTGCCGCTGAAAGATGTTAGTCAGCTTGATTACAGCCGTACCTGGACAGAAGGGCAACCAGCCTTCTACCGATTTACTTGTCAGATAGAAGAGCTGGCGGATACCTATTTGGATATGACAGGCTTTGGTAAGGGCGTTGTATTCGTTAATAATGTCAATATTGGTCGTTTCTGGGAAAAAGGCCCGATCCTTTATCTCTATATACCAAAAGGATACTTAAAGAAAGGAGAAAACGAAATAGTCGTCTTCGAAACAGAAGGCAAGTATAGCGATAAGATTCGTTTTTCACAGAAACCCGTTTATAAAGATTTATGATGAAAAGGAGAAATTTATGACAATTGTAGCTGCGCGTATTGATGGACGCTTGATACATGGTCAGGTTGCCAATCTTTGGACAACAAAATTAAACATTGGACGCATCATGGTTATCGATGATGCAGTTGCCCAAAATGATATTGAAAAACAAGGTTTGAAACTTGCTGTTCCACCAGGAGTGAAGTTGTCAATCTTGCCAATTGAAAAAGCAGCAAACAATATCAAAGAAGGCAAATATGACAGCCAACGTCTCTTGATCGTGGCACGTCGTCCAGAGAACTTCCTTCGCTTGGTTGAGTACGGAGTTGACCTTCCTGAACTAAACGTTGGAAATATGTCTCAAAGCCCTGAAACTCGTTCAGTGACTCGCTCCATCAACGTTGTTGATAAAGACATCGCTGACTTCGATGCTTTGGTTGCAAAAGGTGTGAAATTGATTGCCCAAATGGTGCCAGGTGACACACCAAAAGACTTTATGCCATTGTTGGATAAAGTAAGATAATTTACGGATATTTTTGAAAAATTTTAAAGGAGGATCACTATTATGCAATGGTGGCAAATATTACTTCTAACGCTCTACTCTGCTTATCAGATCTGTGATGAGTTGACAATTGTATCGTCAGCTGGTTCACCTGTATTTGCAGGTTTCATCTCTGGTTTGATCATGGGTGATTTGGCAACTGGTTTGACAATCGGAGCGTCTCTTCAATTGATGGTACTCGGTGTGGGTACTTTCGGTGGTGCATCTCGTATCGACGCAACTTCTGGTGCAGTTCTTGCAACAGCCTTCTCAGTATCACAAGGTATTGATCCAGAGTTGGCAGTAGCAACAATCGCGGTACCAGTAGCTGCACTCCTTGTCTATACAGATATCGCCGGTCGTTTCTCAACTACTTACTTCGCACACCGTGTGGATGCAGCGGTTGAAAAATTTGACTACGCAGCAATCGAACGTAACTACCTTCTCGGTGCTATCCCATGGGCACTCTCTCGTGCACTCCCTGTATTCCTTGCTCTTGCATTCGGTGGTGAATTCGTAGATGCAATGGTACAAGCTATCCAACAATATCAATGGGTTGCAAACGGTTTGACATTGGCTGCTCGTATGCTTCCAGGTCTTGGTTTCGCTATCCTTCTTCACTACCTTCCACTTAAACGCAACCTTCACTACTTGGCAGTTGGTTTTGCCCTTACAGCTATGTTGACTGTTCTTTACGGTAACGTATCTGCATTGGGTGGCGCTGTGGCTGGCATCGTTGGTACTCTTCCAGAAGATTCTGGTGTAGCATTTGTAAACAACTTCAAAGGCTTGTCAATGATTGGTATCGCAATTGTTGGTATCTTCCTTTCAGTTTTACACTATATCAACGGCCAAAAAGTAGCAGTAGTTGCTCCATCAAATTCAGAAAGTGGGGAAATTGACGATGACGAAATCTAATTACAAATTAACAAAAGAAGATTTTAATCAAATCAACAAACGTAGCTTGTTCACTTACCAACTTGGTTGGAACTATGAGCGCATGCAAGGTTCAGGTTACCTTTACATGATCTTGCCACAGCTTCGTAAAATGTACGGAGACGGCACACCTGAATTGAAAGAAATGATGAAATTGCATACGCAATTCTTCAATACTTCACCATTCTTCCATACCATCATCACAGGTATTGACTTGGCTTTGGAAGAAAGCGACGGTGTTGCTTCTAAAGATGCGGTTAACGGTATCAAGACTGGTTTGATGGGTCCATTTGCACCAATCGGTGACTCAATCTTTGGTTCATTGGTTCCAGCAATCATGGGTACTGTTGCAGCGACTATGGCTAGCCAAGGTTCACCAGTTGGTATCTTCCTCTGGGTGGCTGTGGCAGTTGTTTATGACATCTTCCGTTGGAAACAATTGGAAATTGCTTACAAAGAAGGTACTAAACTGATCACAACAATGCGCGACCGTTTGACTGCTCTTGTTGATGCAGCTTCTGTACTCGGTGTGTTCATGTTGGGTGCTTTGATTGCAACAATGATCAACTTTGAAGTTTCTTGGGCTCCAACTGTTGGTGAAAAAGTGATTGACGTTCAAGACTTGTTGAACACAATCTTCCCACGTTTGGTTCCAGCAATCTTCACAGGATTTGTATTCTGGTTGCTTGGCCGTAAAGGCATGACTTCTACTAAAGCTATCTTGATTATCATCGCACTTGCAGTTGGACTTTCTGCAATCGGTCACTTCGTATTTGGTATGGCTTAATGGTAAAAAGTTTAATTTTGGTTAGTCATGGTCTCTTCTGTGAAGAGTTGAAAAAATCAACTGAGATGATTATGGGGCCTCAAGAGGATATCCATACAGTTGCACTCTTACCAGAAGAAGGTCCAGAAGATTTTCAACGAAAATTTGAAGAGACAATTGCTCACTTAGATGACTTCGTAGTCTTTGCTGACCTGCTCGGCGGAACACCTGCCAATGTGGTTTCACGAAAAATCATTGAAGGTCAATCATTCCATCTCTATGCTGGTATGAACATGCCAATGATTATCGGTTACCTAAATGGTGTCCTGCTCGGCGAGGAAGTTGACTATGTTGAATTTGGTGCAACCAATATCCAGCATGTCAATGACTTGTTGATTAGTTCAGACGACGAAGATGAGTGAAACAGTTCAGTGAACTGTTTCAGCCCGAGCCTTAAAACTGGAAAGGGAGGGAACTCCAGTGGAGTTTTTCAGCTCGATCCTTGAAACAAAGAGGAACGGGATCTTCTAAGGAGAGTTATAGCACGGCCTAGTAATGCTAAGGCAGTCGCTGTATAAATTGGCTTTAAGTATCCTAAGGGGACCTAGTCACTAGGTTCCCTTATTTTTTGGAGGTATGCTATGCAAATTGAAGATTTTGGTCGAGAAGCCAAATTATTTATTCTGAAAAATGACAATGGCTTGCGGGTTTCTGTGACAAACTTTGGAGCACGTATCGTCAAGATAGAAGTTCCAGCCGAGCAAGATGGAGACTATCGCAACGTTTCATTGGCTTGTTCTTCAGTCGAGGACTACTTGGAATTGGATCCCTATGTAGGTGCCTCTATTGTTCCTGTGGCAGGGCGGATTTCAGATGCGCGTGTTGAGATTTCAGGTAAGGAATATGCCTTGACTGAAAACGAGCCTGGTCGAACCTTACATGGTGGCGTTAATACGGCAAACTTGCGAAACTGGGAATGGGAGTGTAATGGCAAAGAAGAAGTCCTCTTTACAACCGTTTTAGAAGATGGTTTTAATGGTTTTCCAGGCCGGATTGAGGTTGGAGTTCGCTATTGTTTATCAGCAAGCAATGATGTTCATGTTGATTATTTTGCAAGATCAGACAAGGATACGATTTTTAATCCAACTAACCATGTCTATTTCAACTTGTCTGGGCAATTTTTCGAGAGTATTGGTCAACACCAGCTGAAGATTGCTGCGGATTATTATGTACCTTTAGGAGAAGACAATCTTCCACTCGGAGAGTTTGCAGCGGTTGATGGAACACCGTTTGATTTTAGAGAGTTTGCGCTGTTTGAAACAGGCTTTTCATCGGACCATGAGCAGACAAACTTGGTCAAGGGCTATGACCATCCTTGGAAACTTTCGCGTCAAGAGACAGCTGTAGAGGTGTGGAGTCCAGATAAGAAGGTTGGATTAGAGGTTTCAACCGATCAACCAGCTGCGGTGATTTATACCTATAATTTTCCACAGGAAAAACTGGCAGCCTATCATGGTGTCTTTAGTATGGAGTGCCAAGGATTTCCCAATGCTTGTAATTTAGAAGGTTTTGGGTCTATCTTTTTAGCAGCGGGAGAAGAATTCTCTTCCCAGACACGCTATCGTTTGAAATGGTAGAGGGGTTACTCCTCTACTTTTCTTATAGGCAAGAGGTCTGATTTATGGTATAATGTTTCAGAATGCTTGATGAGAGAAGGTGAGAAGATGTCGAGAGAAGAACAATTTTTAAAAGAATTTGAGGCTTGGGTTGATAGCCAGTTGGTGATCAATGAGATGGCTATGACTGAGAGTCGTCGAGCTGTTGAAGAAGACAAGGATGAGCGGGCAGCGGATGCCTATATTCGCTATGAGAGTAAATTAGATGCTTATCGCTTCATCAAAGGAAAATTTGAAAACTACGCGGCAGGAAAAGACTTCCACGACCTACCAGATGGTTTATTTGGTCAGCGGCATTATTAATCAGACGGGAGAGATGAAAAATGGGAAAAAAGAAAGTAAATCGTAAAAAAGTTTTGAAAAAACAATTAGCAGACTTGAAACGTGCAGGTCGTGTAGGTCTTGAAAGAGCTGCAGAGGTAGTAGAGACAGTTGCTCATAAGGCTGAGGCTGCAGTAGAGCATGCTGCGGAGCAAGTGAAAGAAGTTGTAGCAGAGGTGACTTCTTCAGCAACTTCATTGGAAGACTTTTTGGCACTTCCTGAGTTGGAAGGCATTGCGGCAGCACGTTTGGAAAACTTCTACGAAGCAGGCATTCAATCTGTGGCTGATTTTGCAAACCATACAGAAAAAGAGCTCTTGGCTCTTAAAGGCATCGGTCCTGCAACCATCAAGCAGTTGAAAGAAAAAGGGATTGACTTGAAAGCCTAAATCCCTTGCTTTTCAAGGTACAATTTGTTACAATAAAGCCATTCAGAGGTGTTTTGAGCCCCATTTGTCACAGGAAGCGGTGGTACTGAGAAATCCGCACAAATGTCAAAACTGGTTGCTGATGATGTGAATCGAATAAGCAAAGTGCAGATAACTTATCTGAACAAGGGTGGTACCGCGGAATAACTTCGTCCCTGTCTAGCAAGTCTAGGCAGGGATTTTCATTTGGAAAGGAGAAGATATGTTACATCATGTTGAAATATATGTTTCAGACTTGGAAACCTCACGTGCATTTTACGACGTTCTCCTGACCAAGCTGGGCTACTCGCTCTATCAGGAGTGGGAGGACGGGCTGTCTTATAAAAAAGCAGAGCAGTACCTGGTCTTTGTCCAAACGCCAAAGGACTTCTTAGAGGCAGGTTATCACCGGTGCCGAACAGGTCTCAATCATCTAGCCTTTCATGCGGGCACACCTGATGAGATTGACCAATGGCGGAAGGAATTTTTGACCAGACGAGTCAAATTGCTCTACGACGACCGCTATCCCCATGCAGGAGGACCAAACCACTATGCCCTCTATCTAGAAGACCCAGATGGGATAAAGATAGAGTTGGTGGGGGAGGAAGGATGAATCTAATTATTATTGGAGCACAAGCTTCTGGCAAGATGACCGTTGGGCAGGAAGTTGCGAAATTGACAGGGATGACCCTCTTTCATAATCACGATTCGATTGATTTTAGCCTACGATTTATCCCTGAATTTTCTGAGGATATGTTTGACCTCAATACACGTATTACATTTGCTGTTTATGATGTATTTGCTAGGTCAAACCGCCCACTAATTGGAACTGCCTTGATTAATTTTAAAAATCTCATAGATGTTCAATTTCTTACAACAGTTCAGACGATTTTTCATCATCATGGTCAGGAAATTTTATTTGTTGAATTGGAAACTGCTTTAGAAGAACGTCTGCGACGTAATCGGACAGAAAATAGACTGACCCATAAACCTTTGAAACGAAACATTGAAGTTTCAGAGGCTGAGATTCTTTCTACAGCTGATACATGTCAATATACCTCATTAGGCATTCCAGAGGGCATTCAGCATTATCTCAAAATTAATAATACCCACCTTACTGCTAATGAAGTTGCTCAACTGATTATCCAAAAAATGGAAGAGCTTGAGCTAGAGCAAACGAAATAGCCAGCCCAAGGGACTGACTATTTCTAGGAGATTATATGAAAAAGAATTGGGCTATTTCTAGCTTGAGGATAGTATAAGCCAATTTTCTTAAAGAATACTAAAGGAGAAAAAATAATGTCAAAAGAATTATCACCAAAATATAATCCAGCCGAGGTTGAGGCTGGTCGTTACCAAACTTGGTTGGACCAAGATGTCTTTAAGCCGTCAGGCGATGCTGAGGATAAGCCTTATTCTATCGTCATTCCGCCGCCAAACGTAACTGGTAAGTTGCACTTGGGACACGCTTGGGATACAACTTTGCAAGATATTATCATCCGCCAGAAACGTATGCAGGGCTTTGACACCCTCTGGTTGCCAGGTATGGACCACGCGGGGATTGCGACTCAGGCTAAGGTTGAGGAGCGCTTGCGTGAGCAAGGTGTGACCCGTTATGACTTGGGCCGTGAAAAATTCCTCGATAAAGTTTGGGAATGGAAGGATGAGTACGCAGCGACCATTCGTGAGCAATGGGGCAAGTTGGGTCTGTCTTTGGACTACCAACGTGATCGCTTCACGCTGGACGAAGGCTTGTCAAAAGCTGTTCGCAAGGTCTTTGTAGAACTCTACAAAAAAGGCTGGATCTACCGTGGCGAATTTATCATCAACTGGGACCCAGCAGCTCGCACAGCCCTTTCAGATATTGAAGTTATCCACAAGGACGTAGAAGGTGCCTTCTACCACATGAATTACATGTTGGAAGATGGTTCTCGTGCCCTTCAAGTTGCGACAACTCGTCCTGAAACCATGTTCGGTGACGTTGCGGTTGCGGTTAACCCAGAAGACCCACGTTACAAGGACTTGATTGGCAAAAACGTTATCCTGCCAATCGTCAACAAGCCAATCCCAATCGTTGCGGATGAACACGCAGACCCAGAATTCGGTACGGGGGTTGTGAAAATCACTCCTGCCCACGATCCAAATGACTTCCTCGTAGGTCAACGCCACAATCTGCCACAAGTCAATGTTATGAACGACGATGGTACTATGAACGAGTTGGCGGGTGAATTTGCAGGCATGGACCGCTTTGAAGCTCGTAAGGCAACGGTTGCTAAGTTGCAAGAACTGGGTGCCCTTGTCGAAATCGAAAACCGTGTGCATTCTGTCGGTCACTCTGAACGTACAGGTGTGGTGGTCGAGCCACGTTTGTCAACACAGTGGTTTGTCAAAATGGACCAACTGGCTAAGAATGCAATTGCCAACCAAGACACCGCTGACAAGGTAGAATTTTACCCACCACGTTTCAACGATACCTTCCTACAATGGATGGAAAATGTACACGACTGGGTTATCTCTCGTCAGCTTTGGTGGGGGCATCAGATTCCAGCATGGTATAACGAATCTGGCGAAATGTACGTCGGAGAAGAGGCTCCAACAGGTGACGGTTGGGTACAGGATGAGGATGTCCTAGACACCTGGTTCAGCTCTGCCCTTTGGCCATTCTCAACCATGGGCTGGCCTGACGAAAACGCAGCGGACTTCCAGCGTTACTTCCCAACTTCAACATTGGTAACGGGCTACGATATCATCTTCTTCTGGGTGTCGCGGATGATTTTCCAATCGCTTGAGTTCACAGGCCGTCAGCCATTCAAGAACGTGCTGATCCACGGTTTGATCCGTGATGAAGAAGGTCGCAAGATGTCCAAGTCGCTCGGAAACGGTATCGACCCAATGGATGTCATTGAGAAATACGGTGCGGACGCTTTGCGTTGGTTCCTGTCAAATGGCTCTGCTCCTGGTCAAGATGTTCGCTTCTCTTATGAGAAGATGGACGCTTCTTGGAACTTCATCAACAAGATTTGGAACATTTCTCGCTATATCCTCATGAACAATGAAGGGTTGACCTTGGATGCGGCGCGTGAGAATGTTGCCAAAGTTGCAGCTGGTGAGGCTGGTAACGTGACGGACCGCTGGATTCTCCACAACCTCAACGAAACCATTACCAAGGTCACTGAAAACTTCGACAAGTTCGAGTTTGGTGTGGCTGGTCACATCCTCTACAACTTCATCTGGGAAGAGTTCGCCAACTGGTATGTGGAGCTGACCAAGGAAGTGCTTTACAGCGACAACGAGGCCGAGAAAGTCATTACCCGCTCAGTCCTTCTCTACACACTGGACCAAATCCTTCGCCTCCTCCATCCAATCATGCCGTTTGTGACGGAAGAAATCTTCGCCCAGTATGCAGAGGGATCTATCGTAGTGGCAGCCTACCCTGTGGCCAACCCAGCCTTTGAAAACGCTGAAGCTCACAAGGGAGTTGAAAGCCTTAAGGATTTGATTCGTTCGGTGCGAAATAGCAGAGCAGAAGTGAACGTTGCCCCTTCTAAGCCGATTACCATCTTGATTAAGACAGCGGATGCTGAGCTTGAAACCTTCTTCAAGGCAAATGAAAACTACATCCGCCGCTTTACAAATCCAGAACAGTTGGAAATTAGCTCAAATATTGCTGTACCAGAATTAGCCATGTCAGCCGTTATCACCGGTGCTGAAATCTTCTTACCACTAGCCGACCTCCTCAACGTCGAAGAAGAGTTGGCTCGTCTATACAAAGAGCTTGCCAAGTGGCAAAAAGAACTAGACATGGTCGGCAAAAAACTCAGCAACGAACGCTTCATCGCCAACGCCAAACCAGAAGTCGTTGAAAAAGAAAAAGAAAAACAAGCCGACTACCAAGCAAAATATGATGTGACAGTAGCGCGGATTGAAGAGATGAAAAAACTTGTTAAGTAGGTAGAATACAATAAATGCCCAGCCTAAAAAGGCTGGGTTTTGTGGTATAATAAGGTAAGAAGTTGGAAATCGAGAGGTAAATAAATGACTAGTTCTAATGCGACGCCATCAGCATTTGGTTGGGATTTTCAAGCAAATCTAGGACTATATTTAATAATGGATGAAGATTTAAAACAAATTAAGAAATTTAAGATTGAGGGAGAAACAGAAGATATTGAAATTTACTATAGAGATACAACGGAGAGAAAACCAAAGTTTATCCAAGCAAAGTCACAGGAAAATCCTATATCTGATGGAACGACTTCGAAACATTTGAGTAATGCATTGTCTTCTCTCCTGCAAGTTGTCACAAAAGTTTCAGGTGAATATAGTGAGTTAATATATGGCACGAATATTGAAATTCCGATAAGAGCTCGAGTTAAACAGAAGCTTTTTGAAGGAAATAGGATAAAGTTGTACTATAAAGAGTTGCCGGAACAATTTCAAACAAAAATAGATGGAATTGTTGATGTTTCAGAAATAACAAGTGAAGAATTGATGTCGTTTAAAGAAAGGTTTTCAATTTTAAAAATTTCTTTTTATGGCCAGGATAATGAAACAAGATATAAAGTAGTTCAAGAAAAAGTTACATCTAAGTTACGTTCATTAGGAATAGAACAATATAAGTGTAATAGAATATTTTACTATTTTCAAAAGGAATTTATTCAAAATGCTTCAAAGCGTGTTGAGTATAGTATTGAAGATCTTGGATTAACTATAATTTTATTTAGTTTTGAAGATGAAGAAAATTGGAGTTTTAATAATTTAGATATTCCAGAAGAACTTATATCTCGAATTAAAGCAGAATTTTCTAATTACATCTTAGAAAAACAGCTTGATTTTCAATTTATTAGTCAACTTGTTGGAGATTATAAAAAGTATAGTATGACAACACCATATATACCTTCATCTCAAAAGATTCAGCACTTTGTTAATGATACTTTTAGTAATTATTCTGATTATTTTTTACAAAAAACAACTAATGTTAATCAGGAACTTATAGATTGCATTATAAAAGTTACTATATATCGAATTTTAATAAATAGAGTTGGCATAGAGACTATCACAGAAGGGATGGCTTTAAATGAGATTTATTAATCTAACAATAAAGGAAGGTTTTTTTTCAAAAAACTTTGATTTCGGAGATAAGACAGCTATTTATAGCCACATTAATAGCGTAGGGAAGTCGACGTTACTTCGTCTCTTATTTTATTCGATAGGTTACAGTATTCCCTCTACGAAAAAAATAAGGTTTGATAAATTAGAAACAATATTATATTTAGAAACAGTAGAAGGAATTTGTGAAATTTATAGAAAAGATAAAGATATTGTTCTAAAATGTATAGACTCTGAAACTTGGAAATTAAGGTTACCTAAAGATTTAGAGTTTATTCTTCAAAAAATTTTTAATATAAGAAATTCAGATGTTTTACTGAATATTATTGGGGCAATATATTTAGATCAAGATAAAGGATGGACATTATTAAATCGAGGAACTGTTATTGGAGGAATTAAATTTAAAATTGATCAACTAATTCAAGGTATGTTAAATATAGAACCTCTTCAGGCTTTAAATGTCGAATTAGAGGAGGTAGTTGAAGGGATTTCTAGATTAAAACAACTGAAGAAAATAGTTGATTACCAACACGAAAATACTACAATTATCAAGGAATCAAATTTTGAATCGACTAAATTATTGGATTTAGAAAAAAATCTGTCTATGATAATGGGAAAAATAAGTAGCTTAGAATCAGAAAAAGATACCTTGAGGGTAACTCTTGAAAAAAATGAAGAGTATCTAGCGTATTTAGAGAACTTACATTTATTTATTAAAGCACCTGAATCAGGGGAGGAATTTCTATTAAAAAAAGAATTTGTCAAAGGTTTTGGAGCCTATCAGAAAATTATTGAGTTA
Organism: Streptococcus sp. 29896; assembly: GCF_032594915.1. Classification (NCBI taxonomy): domain Bacteria; kingdom Bacillati; phylum Bacillota; class Bacilli; order Lactobacillales; family Streptococcaceae; genus Streptococcus; species Streptococcus suivaginalis. Next base: position 469,985 of record NZ_CP118733.1, read on the forward strand.
AAAATTTATAATTTAGAACGTAAAATTAAGGAATTAAGAAAAAAAGAGGAAAAAATAAGGATAGAGATTAGGGATTCAGAAAAATTCTTTAATACTGAGAATACAATAGAGTTATTTGAGAATAGATTAAATCTCTTGGTTGTACCCAAAGAGACAATTGATTCAGAATTATCACGGTTGAAAAATAGAAAAAAAGAATTAGAGTCGATACGTTTAAACTACTTATCAAGTGAATTGATGCAGAAAATTTACGAGAACATCATGTATTTTGCGAAAAAATTAGATGTAGCAGAGTATTTAGAGCATGAAAAAGACTTTATATTAACTTCTGATTTGAAGTCTTATAGCGGGACTATTTTACACAAGCTAGTATTTTGCTTTAAGTTAGCATATATTGTCGAGCTTCAAAAATACTTAGGCTTTAGGTTGCCGATTGTCTTAGATTCACCTAGTGGACGAGAAGTGGATCAGAAAAATATTGAAGATATGTTTAAAATTCTTAATGAAGATTTTGTGGATAATCAGATAATTATCGCTTCGATTTTTGAGTACCCTCTATATTCACCAGATAAGATAATCAAGATTAATAAAAATCTATTAGAGTAATCTTTAGTTTTATATTTTTTATAAAACAGGTGCATACATGACAAATTCTGTAAGTTCACACCAGCAGGGGGGGTGAAATCTGAACTCCGCTTTCTTATTTCTGTTCTTAGGAATCAAGATTAATTATTTTTATTTTGGATTTATCCTATATGACTTTATTTAATGGTATAAATGAAGCACTTTTTATATAGTTACGCATAGAAGTCATTATTTGACATTCTAAAAGGCTACATAATCTCCACAGTGGTTTTATCCCACTACAGTCTTGTAGAACTCTGATTTTAGCCATACTAGATTAAACAAATGCCCAGCCTAAAAAGGCTGGGTTTTGTGGTATAATAAGGCTAGAAATTCAAACAGGAGGAGTCTATGCAACCAACCTACAACATCGATAATCCCAATCTTTCCTATGAAGCCAAGCAGGAGCTCTGGGAAACTGGTTTTGGTCTTCAAAAAGTGGATGGGTTGACTCCATCTGTTTATATGGAGGAGTTGGCTGATAGGCAAGCTCGTGGAGAATACACCTATGAACAGGTGTATGAGGAAATTACAAAATACCACCAGTCAACTGATGCCAGTACACAAGAGGCAGACCTTGTCTCTCTCCGAATTGTTGAAATGCTCTCTCAAAATGGTTTTAGCTTGCGACCAACTACTCTCTTACATATCCATAAAGAGCTCTTTCAAGGTGTTTTTGACAGCGGTATTCCAGTAGGTGAATATCGAACGGTTAACATTACAAAAAATGAGCCAGTCTTAATGGGTGATACTGTAATCTATTCGGATTTTCCATTGATTGTCGCAACTTTAGATTACGATTTCCAGCAGGAGAGAGATTTTTCTTATGCTGGCTTAGATAAAAAAGCCATTGTTGCCCATATCCAATCATTTATTTCAGGTGTTTGGCAAATCCATCCATTTCGAGAAGGGAACACTCGAACAATCACCGTATTTCTCATCAAATACCTTCGCTCACTTGGTTTCGAAACTGACAACGAACCTTTTCAAAAACATGCCAAATACTTCCGAGATGCCCTTGTACTTGACAATGCTAAGTTAGTAAATAAACGCTCAGACTTTTTAACCGCCTTTTTTGAAAATCTCCTCTTGAACGGTCAGAATGATTTATCAAGTGAGAGGATGTACGAGGAGTTGGGAGTAAAAGTGGAATGATGTAATAAAGTATTTTCAGAAAGATTTATTTTCAAATTTCTAGAGATAGATTGACTACTGATAATTGAATTTTATACTGGTACTTTTGAAATCCCAAATTAGATTCAAGTTATTTATTGCAATAAACGAACACAGGAAAATATCATGTCCAACAACAACTTATTCCAAGACCACCTTCTTCACTCCTTACAATATGGTTTTATCGATAGAGAGATTTTTCAAGAAGGGGTTTATTCGCCTAAAATTTTAATTAATGATACAGAGACTCATCGTTATGTTTTAAATGATATTCAAGAAGAATTAAGCAAGGCTAAATCCTTTGCTTTCAGTGTGGCTTTCATTACTCAGTCTGGACTAGCCCTAATTAAAAGTCAATTATCAGATTTGGCGGATGAGGGGGTTCAAGGGAGAATATTAATTTCTCCCTATCTGGATTTCAACGATCCTATTGCGATGAAAGAATTGCTTAAACTGAAAAATGTCCAAGTTCGGATAACACCAGTCAATTTGCAAATGCATGCTAAGTTCTATCTATTTGAGCAAAAAGATAAACAAGTTATCATTTCAGGTAGTTCCAATTTAACGCATACGGCTTTAAAAGTGAACTATGAGTGGAATGTGATGTTGACATCTACACATAACGGTGATTTTATCCAGAATGCAGAAGAAGAGTTTGAGCGTATTTGGGAAAAATCAATCGTTTTAGACCTAGAAGCAATCAATGCATATTCAGCTCGTAGGAAGACGGTGATAAAAACAGCGACGATTCAGGACGAGTCAATAGCATCTTACCAAGAAACCATTCGTCCCAACAAGATGCAAGAGCAAGCTCTAGAAGGTCTCGCAACCGTTAGGAAAAATGGTGCACAAAAAGCTCTGGTCATTAGTGCAACTGGAACAGGTAAAACCTATCTTTCTGCCTTTGATGTCAAACAATACAATCCAGATCGAATGTTATTTATAGTTCACCGAGAGCAAATCCTACAAAAATCATTAAAAGATTTTCAAAAGGTATTAGGATTTGAAGATGATGAAGGGTGCATTTATAAGAGTGGGATGGATATATCACAGAAGAGGTATATCTTTGCAACCATTCAAACAATATCGAGAGAAGGCAACCTCCAATCTTTTGATCCAACTTTCTTTAACTATATTTTGATTGATGAGGTTCATAAAGCTGGTGCAGACACCTATAAAAAAGTGATGAATTATTTTCAGCCAGATTTTTATTTAGGGATGACAGCGACACCGGAGCGAACAGATGGACAAAATATTTATGAGCTTTTTGACTATAATATTGCCTATGAGATCCGTTTACAAGAGGCACTTGATAATGATATGCTTTGTCCATTTATATACTACGGTGTTTCAGACATTAAGATTGATGGCCAATTAATTGATGAAAAAGCCACTTTTTCAAATTTAGTTTCTGAACAACGTGTCAATCATATTTTAGAAAAAATTGCTTACTATGGAGTAAGTGGTGAGGCGGTAAAAGGGTTGATTTTCTGTTCTTCACTAAATGAAGCAAAAGAGCTAGAGGGGCAGTTTAATGCAAGAGGACTCCGTACACGCGCTCTTTCTGGGGAACATAGTCAAGAAGAGCGACAGCGAGTTGTTCAAGACTTAGAAAATGGAAACTTAGACTATATTCTGACGGTTGATATTTTTAATGAGGGAATTGATATTCCGAGTGTCAACCAGGTTGTCATGCTTCGCAATACCCAATCGAGTATCATTTTTATTCAACAATTAGGACGAGGCTTGCGAAAGCACGATTCCAAAGAATATGTTACGATTATTGATTTCATTGGAAACTATCAAAACAACTATCTAATTCCAGTAGCACTCTTTGGTGATCAGTCTATGAACAAAGACAATTATCGTCGTGAGGTCAGAGAGCCCAACATCTTAAAAGGATTGACGACAATTAACTTTGAGAAGGTTGCCAAAGAACAAATTTTTTCTTCTATCACAAATACGACACTTTCATCAATTAAAATTTTACGAGATGCTTTTAAAGACTTAGAGAATAAGTTGGGTAGGGTTCCGTATCTATCAGATTTCGTAAAATTAAACAGCATTGATCTGAACTGCCCCCAAAAAGTTGGACAAATAATTATTGAAAGGATTTAGTTCTGTATTGGACAGGACTAAGTCCTTTTAATTTTGCTTTTATTCGTTTGTTGTTGTAGTAAAAAATATAATCTGTAATAGCTTCTTCAAGCTCATCAAGTGATTGATAAGATGTCTCGAGTCCATAAAACATTTCAGATTTGAGAATGCCAAAGAAAGACTCCATCATCCCATTATCTGGGCTATTCCCTTTGCGGGACATGGATGGTCGAATGCCTTTGGTTTCCAAAAAGTAATGGTAAGACTGGTGCTGGTATTGCCAACCTTGATCGCTGTGGAGAATAGTCCCACTGTATAAATCTGCTGGAAAAGCCTTCGCAAGCATGGTTTGAACCTGTTTCAAGTCAGGTGACCGAGACAGGGTAAAATCAATAATCTCACTATTATAGCCGTCAAGAACAGGCGATAAGTAGAGTTTCCCTTCAGGCAAAGCAAACTCCGTCACATCGGTATAACATTTTTCATAAGGCTTAGATCCCTCAAACTGACGTTTAATCAGATTATCAGCCTTCTTACCCACCTCACCTTTGTAAGAAGCATACTTGCGCTTACGACGAATACGAGCCGCTAAGCCCATGACTGTCATCAAGCGCTGCACCTTTTTGTGGTTGATGAAGAAACCTCGATTTCTGAGTTCTAAATAAATCCGACGATAGCCGTAATTACCTTTATGGTCATCATAAATGGCTTGAATTTCAGCCTTAATGGCTTTGTTCTTGTCGGGTTTCTCCAGTTGCTTGACTTGATAATAATAAGTTGAGCGAGGCATTTTAGCTGTCGCAAGTAGGAGGTCTAGTCGGAATCCTCCTTGGACCATATCTCTAATTGTTTCTGCTGTTCGCGCACTAGTGTTTCGTCCCTCAAGCGAAGTTCTCTCAACTTTTTTAGGAAGGCCACCTCAGTTCGAAGACGTTCATTTTCCTCTTGAAGGCGCTCTAATTCCGTCATCTCTTCCCAGGTTTTCTTGCGTTTACGTCCCATCTTGCTCGGTCTCCCTCTTGGTTTTTCAAGAATAGTATACCCGTTTTTCTTGTATTGTGCTATCCAATTGGGAAGCATTCCTCGATTTGGCAAGGCATAATCAAGGGAAACTGAGAGTTGAGAGCACCCATGAATCAAGACCTTATCCATTATTTCTTGCTTTAATTCAGGTGAATAATACCTATTTTTACCTTTTTCAACGCTTTCCACGCCATATCGATCCATGAGTTTTATCATGTATGTGAGATTGGCAATAGTGACCTTGTATATCTGGCTAAGGTTGACCCACGACACGCCACTCTTTCTCAGCTCATATATTTCTAGTTTATCTTCATAACTTAATTTCATAAGAAAAACACCCCAATCGTTAGATTTTGTGTCTAACTTTTGGGGTGCAGTTCAATCCGCTTGTCTTTTTTGAAAACTCCAGTTTTCAAAATTATGGAGATGTCATCAATAAGTTTTCAGAAGAAACAATCCTTCTATCAGAAGTTGAAAAGCGATTTTTGAATTTTATTACATTTGAAATCTTGAATGGTAAACGAAAACATGAACTGTATTTGTTGAAATTACTTGTCGAACATAAAGGACTAGTTTCGTCAGATAAATGGTTTGAATGTATTATTGAGCATGATTTAGATTTTCAAACAGATGTTTTGGACTCGGTAACAAGAGTGTTGGACCTATCATTTCTAAAAGCCCAGGAGCAAAAGAAATATGGTAGTGATCCGTTAGTTGATTTTGATGGGGATATGTATAGATTGAATAATGCGGTCTATCAATCACTAGAAAATAACAGTATTTTTGCTCAACTTTTTATTGATACAATTAAAACTGGGATATTAAAATCAAAAGAGTATCCTGAAATTTTCACACTGGGTCAGAAATACACTCGACGTGAAGTGCTTAAATTAATGAATGTTGCAAAAGACGAACCACCTTTAAATATTGGTGGATACAAAATTGATAAGGAAACCAATTCTTGTCCGATTTTCATCACTTACCATAAAAGTGATGATATTAGTGATACCATCAAATACGAGGACGAACTTCTGAATGAGTCAACTTTGAAGTGGTTTTCAAAGAACAAACGTACATTAGATTCTAATGATGTATCGACGATCATCAACTCTAATGAAAATGAATTGAGGTTAGAACTTTTTGTCATAAAAGATGATTCAGAAGGTGGAGAATTTTATTATCTTGGTCCACTAAGATACGTTGAAAATAGTGCAGGTGAAGTGATGAAAAATGGAGATTCAGTTGTTCAAATGTTATTTAAGTTGAATTCACCAGTGGAGACAAACTTGTATAAATACCTGACTGATAAATAAAAAATAGAGATTCGCTGGAATCTCTATTTTTGTTGCAAACATTTGACAGCTGGAATATCTACTGGTGCCCATTCTAAGTCATCTAATTGTTCGATTGGAAGCCATTTAGAATCCTGGTGTTCTAATAATGTTAAATTTCCAGCGACTAATTTTGAACGGTAGGTTTTCATTGTAACAATGCCAAAGTCATATTCGTAGGATGCTTCATTTAGGAAAGAAATAATTTCTATTTCAGAATCAAATTCTTCTTTGATTTCGCGAACTAAAGCCTCTTCAGGAGTCTCACCTTGCTCAAGCTTTCCTCCAGGAAATTCCCAATAGCCCCCTAGGCTCTTTCCTTCAGGACGCTGGGCACAAAAGATTTTTCCATCTTTTTCGATTACCGCTGCTACGACATTAATAATTTTTTTTGACAAGATTTGACCTCCACAATAAACTCTTTAACAGATTTTGTTATACTTTGTATATATATTACTTTAAAGGATTCAAAATGTCTAGACAAATTGCACACCTCCCCTCTCTCATCCCTTTCGGTTTTATCTTCTCCGATGGTCGTTACACCTACCGTGAAGTCTTCATGGAGGGGCAGTTTGAGGCGGTGGTGGAGGTGGATGAGGCTGGCCAGTTGTCGTCCTATGTCTGGGATTGTGAGATGGAGGAGGTCTATACCGCCCATCTGGTGACTGCGCCAGCTGGGGCTTTTGTGGGGCAGGTGAGAGAAAGCTATCAGTCTATTTTGGCTCGGGTAGAGGAGGCTTGTTGTATCGCTCTGCCATTTTCCAAAGACCAAAGCAACCGCATAGCCCAGCTCATCAAGGAGAAGTGGGGTGACCTACCTGATTATCCCTTTGCCAAGTCGCCCGAGACAGGTGCTTTTCGCCATCCTGCCAATAGTAAGTGGTACGCTTTGGTGACTCAGGTCAAGCGGGGACAGCTGGATGGGAGCGCTGATCAAGAGCTGGTGGAGATTGTCAATCTCAAGGTTGACGGTCGGGAAATAGCAGAGCTGCTGAGCCAGTCGGGCATCTTTCCTGCCTACCATATGTCAAAGAAGACCTGGGTGTCGGTCTTGCTGGATGAGACTGTGGAGGACCAGATGGTTTTTGCCTTCCTTGAGAAGAGCCGTTATCTGGTAGGACCAAAATCCTACAAGGCGGAGCAAGGGCCTGATTACTGGGTTATTCCAGCCAATCCAAAGGTCTATGATATTGATACCGAGTTTGCGGAAAATAAGGTAGTCTATTGGCCACAAAAATCAACCATTCAAGCTGGGGACATCGTAGCCATCTATGTGACGGCACCAGTACAGGCTATTCGGTATGTTTGTCATGTCTTGGGGGCGAATCTAGAAAATCACGGACAATCAGACATTCCTACAGATAAGAAAGTCATGCAGGTGGAACTGCTTGCTCAGCTGTCCGATGATGTACTTCCTAGAGCGCGCATGATGGACTTGGGTGTCAGGGCGGTGCGTGGTCCTAGACGCTTGACAGAGGGCGTGATAGAAGTGCTGTCAGCCGAAGTGAAAAAACCTCCATTAAATTATCAGAATATTTAATAAAAAGACTTTACAAGTGGGTAAAAAAGAGTATAATAAGGTGTATAAATTTTAAGGAGGTAAGGTATGAAGAAAAGCTTCATTCATCAGCAAGAGGAGATTTCTTTCGTCAAAAATACATTCACCCAGTATTTGAAAGACAAGTTAGAAATCGTAGAAGTGCAAGGACCGATTTTGAGTCGTGTCGGGGATGGTATCCAAGATAATTTGTCCGGCGTGGAGAATGCAGTATCGGTGAATGTGAAATTGATTCCCAATGCGACCTATGAGGTGGTTCACTCTCTTGCAAAATGGAAGCGTCATACCTTGGCTCGTTTCGGTTTTAATGAAGGTGAAGGTCTCTTTGTGCATATGAAGGCCCTTCGTCCAGATGAAGATTCCTTAGATGAAATCCACTCAGTCTATGTGGACCAGTGGGACTGGGAAAAGGTGATTCCAGCAGGTCGTCGTAACTTGGCATATTTGAAGGAAACGGTGGAGCAGATTTACAAAGCTATCCGTCTGACCGAATTGGCCGTTGAAGCTCGTTATGACATTGAGTCTGTTTTGCCGAAGAAAATCACCTTTATCCATACGGAAGACTTGGTGAAAAATTTCCCTGATTTGACGCCAAAAGAGCGTGAAAATGTGGTGGCCAAGGAGTACGGGGCAGTCTTTCTGATTGGTATTGGTGGAGAGTTGGCTGACGGTAAGCCACATGACGGCCGTGCACCAGACTACGATGACTGGACCAGTCCATCTGAGCCAGGCTACAAGGGACTAAATGGGGATATCTTGGTTTGGAACGAGGTCTTGGGTTCAGCCTTCGAATTATCCTCAATGGGGATTCGGGTTGATGAGGCAGCCCTTCGTCGCCAAGTAGCTATTACAGGAGATGAAGAGCGCTTGGAATTTGACTGGCACAAGGCACTCTTGAGTGGTTTGCTTCCGCTGTCTATCGGTGGTGGTATTGGGCAATCGCGTTTGGCCATGTTCTTGCTTCGTAAGAAACATATCGGTGAAGTGCAGTCTAGCGTGTGGCCACAAGAAGTGCGAGACAACTTCGAGAATATTTTGTAAAAAAAGAAGAGATTGGTTTTCAATCTCTTTTCTTTCTTGTTTATCAAACAAACTGAAAACATTTACAATGTGATTATCTGTGATTTTTCAGTCAATCTATGATATACTTTTTTAGTTACATTAAATGATATAGAGGATATTATGACAAAACTTAGAAATGACATCCGTAACGTAGCCATTATTGCCCACGTTGACCACGGAAAAACAACCCTCGTTGATGAGCTTTTGAAGCAGTCACAAACCCTTGATGAGCGTACGCAGTTGGATGAGCGTGCCATGGACTCAAACGATATTGAAAAAGAGCGTGGTATCACCATTCTTGCCAAAAACACTGCCGTAGCTTACAACGGAACACGTATCAACATCATGGACACACCAGGACACGCGGACTTCGGTGGTGAGGTTGAGCGGATCATGAAAATGGTGGACGGTGTTGTGCTTGTCGTAGATGCCTACGAGGGTACTATGCCACAGACTCGTTTCGTATTGAAAAAAGCTCTTGAACAAAACTTGACACCAATCGTCGTTGTCAACAAGATTGACAAACCGTCTGCTCGTCCAGAAGAAGTTGTGGACGAAGTACTTGAACTCTTCATCGAATTGGGTGCAGATGATGACCAGTTGGAATTCCCAGTGGTTTACGCATCAGCTATCAACGGGACTTCATCTTTGTCTGACAATCCAGCAGACCAAGAAGAAACAATGGCACCAATTTTCGATACCATCATCGAACATATCCCTGCACCAGTGGATAACTCAGATGAGCCTTTGCAGTTCCAAGTATCCCTTTTGGACTACAATGACTTCGTAGGTCGTATCGGTATCGGTCGTGTCTTCCGTGGTACTGTTAAAGTTGGTGACCAAGTTACCCTTTCAAAACTAGACGGCACTACTAAAAACTTCCGCGTTACCAAGCTCTTTGGTTTCTTCGGTCTTGAGCGTAAGGAAATCCAAGAAGCAAAAGCTGGTGACTTGATTGCCGTTTCAGGTATGGAAGACATCTTCGTTGGCGAAACCGTAACACCGACGGATGCGGTTGAGCCACTTCCAGTTCTTCGTATTGATGAGCCAACTCTTCAAATGACCTTCTTGGTTAACAACTCACCATTTGCAGGTCGTGAAGGCAAGTGGGTAACTTCTCGTAAGATTGAAGAACGTCTTTTGGCAGAATTGCAGACAGACGTATCTCTTCGTGTTGATGCGACGGATTCTCCAGATAAATGGACTGTTTCAGGTCGTGGTGAATTGCACTTGTCTATCTTAATTGAAACCATGCGTCGAGAGGGCTATGAGCTTCAAGTATCACGTCCAGAGGTTATCATCAAGGAAATCGACGGTGTGAAAATGGAGCCGTTCGAGCGTGTGCAAATCGATACACCAGAAGAGTACCAAGGTTCAGTTATCCAGTCCCTTTCAGAGCGTAAGGGCGATATGTTGGATATGATTTCAACTGGTAACGGTCAAACTCGTTTGGTCTTCCTCGTTCCAGCTCGTGGTTTGATTGGTTACTCTACAGAATTCCTTTCAATGACACGTGGTTACGGTATCATGAACCATACTTTCGACCAATACTTACCTGTTGTTCAAGGTGAAATCGGAGGTCGTCACCGTGGTGCCCTTGTCTCTATTGACCAAGGTAAGGCAACGACTTACTCTATCATGCGTATCGAAGAGCGTGGAACAATCTTTGTCAACCCAGGTACTGAGGTGTACGAAGGTATGATCATCGGTGAAAACTCGCGTGATAACGACTTGACAGTTAACATCACAACTGCTAAGCAAATGACCAACGTCCGTTCAGCAACCAAGGACCAAACATCTGTAATCAAGACTCCACGTATCTTGACCCTTGAAGAATCCCTTGAATTCTTGAACGATGACGAGTACATGGAAGTTACACCTGAGTCAATCCGTCTTCGTAAGCAAATCTTGAACAAGGCAGAGCGTGACAAGGCTGCTAAGAAGAAAAAATTAGCAACGGAAGAATAAGTTGACGCACACAAGGAGGAATCATGTTTTACTTGATTATTGCCATTATCTTGGTACTCTTCTATCTATTTGTAGCACCGAATAATATCAAGGGGACCATGAATGTGGTGATAGCGGTCTTCCTCATTGTCATTTTGTTCGCCGCCCTCCTTCTAGGCTTTCTAAAGATTATGGAGGTCTCCCTAGAAGTCTGGTTAGGGATAGCCATGGTGATTTTAGGCCTGTTTGCTATGCGGGATATCAATCATTTGGATAGACCTAAAAAGCGCCAAGCCATTCGGCGATTACAAAAAAAATAAAGAGCCAGTTGGCTCTTTTTCATTTGGCGAATAATCAGAAAAAGAGTCTGGAGATTGAATCCAGACTCTTTTGGATTTACCCTACTAGGTTTGGGCTTTTGTGAATCGACTTTGGATTTATTCTTTATCGATTTTTTTGTCCAATTTTTCCAATTGTTTTGCAGCGAAGTCCCGTCCGCCAAGACCAAATGCAAGGGCGAAGGCTACTGCAAATGCTCCAAGAACAATTGTAAAGGTTGATTGCACGATATTTTGTGCAAATTTCAATTGGTCAAGTGCCATAAAGACAGCCAAGACAAGGATGCCGTAACGGACCAATCCTGCTAAGAAGGCGTTGTTTGTTACCTTGTTTAGGAAGCTTGACAAGATGTTTCCACCAATTACTGCCAAGACAACGATAGCGATAGCGCTGATTAGAGATGGAAGGTAAGCAAGAATAGCAGTACCAACTGAGTTGAAGACTTGAAGGTTCAAGACTTGGATCGCTTGTACAAAGAAGAAGATGATGATAATGGCACGTACTACTTGTGCAATGACTGCTGAAAGTTGGAAGTTGGCATCTTCTTTGTTTGTTAGGTATTTAGAGTAAGTATTGATGCCAGCAGTTTCAAGGAGATTTTCCAAGAGGTTGCCGATTAATTTAGCGATAAAGCTACCAAGTGCAATCAAGACAAGTGCAACCAAGACACTTGGAAGCGCACCGATTACTTGGTTTAAAATTGTAACGATTGGTTGAGAGATGCTGGTAATACCAAGTGTTTCCAAAGCCAAGGTCAAGATTGGGATGAAGACCAAGACATAAACAACGGTTGCCAAAACGGAAATTAGTTGTTTGGTATCAATAGGAAGTTTCTCTTGTCCAGTAACTTTTGCATACCAAGTATCGATATCCAAGCGTTCCAAGAAAGCAACCAGGAGGCTCTTGATAAAGTTGCAGAAGAAGGTTCCGACGAAGAGGATCAAGCCTGCTGCAATCAAGTTTGGAATGAAGGCAAAGAATTTTTGGAACATGCTGGCAATTGGATCAACTGTTGAGCTGATATTCAAACCAGAAAGTATGGATGGTAGGAAGAAGAGGATGACCAGGAAGTAAACCAGCTGACCGAGGTTTTTAATGACTCCTTTACCGTCGTCTTCTTGTTTGATAATGCCCCATTTGTGCAGTTTGTCAGCAAACTGGATTTTGTTGAGGCCAGTGAGTGTGAGCTTGCGCAAGAAGCTAGCGAGCACAAAGGCAATCACCAAGAGAATCAACATGCTCACGAATCCTGGCAAGGCAGAAACAAGTGGCAAGAATAGGGTTTCAAGAATACTTGTCATAATGACACTCCTTTAAATATTTTTCACTCGTAGTCTAACATGTTTATAATAGAATAGCAAAGAAGACGACTCCATTTTGTAATAATTCTAAAAAAACTGTTTAAGAAGTTTGAAAGTGACCGCTCTGGCTTGAAAATGGGGGATTTTCCATGTAAAATAGTAAGTTAGAAAGAATGGTATCTATTGATGAAAATGATTGAAGATTTTAAGAATAAAAAAGTTTTGGTATTGGGCTTGGCCAAGTCTGGCGAGGCTGCGGCTCGGTTGTTAGACCGCCTTGGTGCAATCGTAACTGTCAATGACGGTAAGCCTTTTGAAGACAATCCGATGGCTCAGACCTTATTGGAAGATGGGATTCGGGTCATCTGTGGTAGCCATCCCTTGGAATTATTGGATGAAGAATTTGCCTTGTTAGTGAAAAATCCTGGTATCCGCTATGATAATCCTATGGTGGTGAAGGCCCTGGACAAGGGGATACCTGTTTGGACCGAGGTTGAATTGGCTTATCTTGTTTCTGAGGCGCCGATTGTGGGCATCACAGGGTCAAATGGGAAAACAACAACAACGACCATGATTGCAGAAGTTCTTAACGCGGGTGGTCAATCTGCGAAATTGTGTGGCAATATTGGCTATCCTGCTTCAGAAGTGGTTCAAGAGGCGCGTGACACGGATTGTCTGGTGATGGAGCTGTCTTCTTTCCAATTAATGGGAACGGAGTCATTCCTCCCTAAGATTGCAGTCATCACAAATTTAATCGCAAGCCACTTGGATTACCACGGCAGTTTTGACCAATATGTGGCAGCCAAATGGATGATTCAGCGTCAGATGACTGAGGAAGATACCTTGGTGTTGAACTTTAACCAGGAAGAGGCGCGTGCATTGGCACATGAAACAAAGGCAACAGTCTTACCGTTTTCGACCCAAGAAGTGGTGGAGGGTGCCTATCTTTTGGATGGCAAGCTCTACTTCAAGGGAGAATGGATCATGGATGCCGATCAGATCGGTGTGCCTGGTTCACACAATATTGAAAATGCCTTGGCAACGATTGCGGTAGCCAAGTCTCTTGGAGTTGACAATCAAGCCATTCGTGATAGTTTGGCTGCTTTTGGTGGTGTCAAACACCGCCTGCAGTTTGTTGATGAAATCGCTGGTGTCTCTTTCTATAATGATAGTAAATCGACCAACATCTTGGCAACTCAGATGGCCTTGTCTGGTTTTGATAATGCGCAGGTCATCTTGATTGCTGGAGGTTTAGACCGTGGCAATGAATTTGATGACTTGGTGCCAGATATTCGTGGCTTGAAGCACATGGTAGTGCTTGGACAGTCGGCTGAACGGGTGAAACGGGCGGCAGATAAGGCAGGTGTAGCCTATACAGATGCAAATGATGTTGCAGATGCAACTCGTAAGGCATTTGCCTTGGCGAGTCAAGGTGACACAGTCCTTTTAAGCCCTGCCAATGCAAGTTGGGATATGTATGATAACTTTGAGGTGCGTGGGGAGGTCTTCCTCAAGGCAGTAGAAGAATTGAAGGGATAATATGAAGAAAATCATCTTTACAGGAGGAGGAACAGTTGGCCATGTGACCCTTAATCTCCTCCTGATTCCAAAATTTTTAGAAGATGGCTGGCAGGTACATTATATTGGTGATGCGGCAGGGATCGAATACCAGCAAATCATCAAATCGGGTTTGGATATCCAGTTCCATCCGATTGCAACCGGGAAGCTCCGTCGGTATTTTTCATGGCAAAATGCCCTGGATATTTTTAAGGTTGGATGGGGTATCCTCCAATCTCTCTTTGTGATGGCAAAAGTTCGTCCGCAAGCTCTCTTCTCTAAAGGCGGCTTTGTCTCTGTTCCACCTGTCATTGCAGCGCGTGCATTGGGGATTCCTGTTTTTATTCACGAATCGGATTTGAGCATGGGCTTGGCCAATAAGATTGCCTATAAATTTGCAACGACCATGTATTCTACTTTTGAGCAAACTGCTGGTCTTGAAAAGGTTGTCCATGTTGGGGCTGTTACAAAGGTTGCTCAGTCAAACAAGGTGACACCAATCCAGTTGCCAGATATCTTGCGTCATTTTGATGAAGAAAAACCTGTTCTGCTATTAATCGGTGGGTCAGGTGGTGCCAAGGTCTTTAATGACTTTATCAGTTCAGAAAAGAAAGCCTTGACGCAACTCTATAATATTATCAACATTACTGGTCATTCGGACTTGAATGAACTGTCCGATAATCTATATAGGGTTGACTATGTGACAGACCTCTATTTTCCCTTGTTGGCTCAAGCTGATTTGGTGGTGACAAGAGGTGGTTCCAATACCCTCTTTGAATTGGTTGCGGGGCAAAAACTGCATGCCATTGTTCCTCTAGGAAAACAAGCTAGTCGGGGTGACCAGTTGGAAAATGCAGCCTATTTTGAAGAAAAAGGTTATGCCAAACAATGGTCAGAAGAAGACTTGACCATGGAACGTTTTCCAGGCTTGGTAGAGGAAATTTTCCAACAAAAAGATCACTACCTGAAAAATATGGAAGAGTCAACCGACATTCAATCCTTGGAGGCCTTTTATGAGCGCTTGAAATCAGATATCGGAAGAAGGTCAAGGAATGAAGGATAGAGAAGAGCAGTTGGTAAGAGAAGAGCAAGAACATATGCTTTTTGAAGAAGAGGTGCAAACAGAGTCAGTTGATCAAGCATCTGAAGCAGTTGAACATTCTGAAAGTACAGAGGCTGATGATGGAGCTGATTGGTCTGATGAGGCTGAAGAAAAGATAGAGGATGAGGACGAGCGCCAGGAGGAAGCTAGTCAATTTCTTAAGTCGTGGCGGGAAAAGCATGAAGCCTATTTGGCCAGCCAGGCTCAATCGTTGCAAGTAGTTAGAGAAGAAGTGGAAAAGGATCCTGACCAAGGTCAGAGTAAAAAAAGGTCTTCGTTTTTTAAGAGAGAAAAAAAGCTTAAAGAAGACCAAGTAAGTATTCCTAGAAAAGCGTGGGCAAAAGCCGTTCCGATCTACTTGGTAGCTGTTAGTGTGGTATTGTTAGCGGCCTATTTTATCAGTCCTTGGAGTAAGCAAAAGCAGCTAAAAGTGACAGGTCAAAACTTGCTGACGGCAGAAATGGTCAGGCAGTATAGTTTGATTTCAGACCAAGACTATAGTTTGACAACCCTTTTGCATAAAGATGCTTATGCAGCCAATGTGAAAAAATCCAGTAACCTTGTCAAAACGGCAAGCATTTCTTACCAATTTCCCAACCAGTTCACGATTGCTATTGAAGAATACAAGGAAGTTGGCTATATCAAGCAAAACGATGCTTACTATTCGGTCCTTTCAAGCGGAAAAATTGCGGAAATTGAAACTGCAGAAGAAAACCTAGGGGTAGATTATACCTTGATGAATTTGACGGATAAAGAAATGATTAAGGAACTTGCTTTACAATTGGATCAGATTGACCAGAAAATCTTGACCAATATCCAGCAAGTTGATTTGACTCCGACGACTGCCACAGCGGATTTGCTAACATTGACCATGTATGATGGCAACAAAATTCTCATACCACTTTCACAAATTGATACGAAATTGTCTTATTATTTGACCATCGCACCGCAACTGTCAGTAGCAAGTGTGGTCGATATGGAAGTGGGAGTCTTTAGCTATGCTCTTAGTCAGTAAAAAAAATCAGAAGAAATCAAGAAATAAGCTAATAAAATGCCCATTTTCAGATATTATATGGTATAATGAAAAATGAATAATTCTACCAAATTTGTTAGAATGTAAATTTGTTAAAGTTGAAAGTAAGAGAGGACTGATCGAATGGCTAGAAATGGCTTTTTTACGGGATTAGATATCGGTACAAGCTCCGTTAAAGTCTTGGTTGCAGAGTATATTGATAATGAAATGAATGTCATCGGCGTCAGCAATGTGAAAAGTGCAGGCGTTAAGGATGGAATAATTATTAACATTGAGGTGGCGGCAGGCGCTATCAAGAAAGCCTTGGCACAGGCTGAAGAAAAAGCAGGAATTCGCATTGACCGTGTCAATGTTGGTCTTCCAGCTAATCTTTTGCAGATTGAGCCAACTCAGGGTATGATTCCAGTAACAACTGATTCCCAAGAGATTACAGATGCGGATGTCGAAAACGTTGTGAAATCTGCCTTGACTAAGAGCATGACTCCAGAACGCGAAGTGATTTCCTTCGTTCCAGAAGAATTTGTAGTGGATGGTTTCACTGGCATTAAAGATCCTCGTGGTATGATGGGAATCCGTTTGGAAATGCGTGGCTTGCTCTATACAGGTCCTCGAACTATCTTGCACAATCTTCGTAAGACGGTTGAACGTGCAGGAGTTCAAGTGGAAAATGTTGTGATTTCACCATTGGCCTTGACTCGTTCTGTCTTGAACGAAGGGGAACGTGAATTTGGTGCAACAGTTATCGACTTGGGTGGTGGTCAAACCACAGTCGCTGTAATGCGTGGGCAAGAGTTGCAATACACCAATATCTATCAAGAAGGTGGAGACTACATCACCAAAGATATTTCAAAAGTTTTGACAACTTCTCAAAGTATTGCAGAAAACTTGAAGTACAACTACGGTATCGCTTATCCGCAAGAAGCAACTGAAAAAGAGAAATTCTCAGTTGAAGTAATCGGTGAAAGCACTCCAGTTGAAGTAACCGAACGATACCTTTCAGAAGTCATCGCAGCTCGTCTTCGTCAAATCTTCACGAAAGTGAAACAAGATTTGGAGCGGACACGTGCCTTGGAATTACCAGGAGGCGTTGTTCTCGTTGGTGGTGGTGCGATTCTTCCAGGAATTACAGAGTTGGCTCAAGAGGTGCTCGGTGCCAATACCAAACTCTATATTCCAAACCAAATTGGTATCCGCAATCCAGCCTTTGCTCATGTGATTAGCATTGTTGAGTACGTTGGAGCAGCTAGCGATGTTGAGAAGATTGCTCAGCGTGCGGTAAATGGGGAAGCAAGTCTTCGTCAGCGTCCAGTGGAAGTTCCAATCGATCTTCCAGTACATCGCCCAACTCCAGTTTCTGTACCAAATGACTTGGTGTCTGAACTGCATTCTGATACAGCAGACAATGACTACAATGACTTTGCTGTTGAAGAGCATCAGGAAGATGACAATCGCGTAAAAATCTCGGATCGTATCCGTGGCTTGTTTGGAAGCATGTTTGAATAAAAGAAAAGGTGAATAAACTATGACATTATCATTTGAAGCAGCTGCCCGTCACGGAGCTGTCATTAAAGTAATTGGTGTTGGTGGTGGTGGCGGTAATGCCATCAACCGCATGATTGAAGAAGGTCTTGCTGGTGTTGAATTTATCGCAGCAAATACAGATGTTCAAGCCTTGAGCAGCTCAAAAGCAGAAACTGTAATCCAGTTGGGTCCAAAATTGACGCGTGGTTTGGGTGCTGGAGGTCAACCTGAAGTTGGTCGTAAGGCAGCTGAAGAAAGTGAAGAGGCATTGACTAGTGTCTTGACAGGCGCGGATATGGTTTTCATCACTGCTGGTATGGGCGGTGGCTCAGGTACTGGTGCTGCCCCAGTTATCGCACGCATTGCGAAAAACTTGGGTGCCTTGACAGTCGCAGTTGTTACTCGTCCATTTGGTTTTGAAGGAAACAAACGTGGTGCCTTTGCGGTTGAAGGTATTGAATCTCTGCGTGAATACGTTGACACATTGTTGATCATTTCAAACAACAACTTATTGGAAATTGTTGACAAGAAAACGCCTCTTTTGGAAGCTTTGAGTGAGGCAGATAACGTTCTTCGTCAAGGTGTACAAGGTATCACTGATTTGATTACCAACCCAGGCCTCATTAACTTGGACTTTGCAGACGTTAAGACTGTTATGGAGAACAAAGGCAATGCGCTTATGGGTATCGGTATCGGTACAGGTGAAGATCGTGTCATCGAAGCGGCTCGCAAGGCCATCTACTCACCATTGTTGGAAACAACAATTGATGGTGCAAACGATGTGATTGTCAACGTAACGGGTGGTTATGATATGACCTTGACGGAAGCAGAAGAAGCTTCAGAAATTGTGCATCAAGCAGCTGGCCAAGGTGTGAATATTTGGTTGGGTACATCGATTGATGATACAATGAAAGACGAAATTCGTGTGACAGTTGTTGCAACAGGTGTTCGTCAAGATGCAGTTGAGCGTGTAACTCGACCAAGCCGTCCAGAAGTCGTGACAGCGAGCCGTCCTACTCAACGCTTTGACTATGCAACGCCTCAGGCTCCAACGCCTCAAGCCGCTCCACAGCGTGTGGAATCGGCGGCAAGCACAGCTTTTGGTGAATGGGATTTGAGAAGAGAAAATCTTCTTCGCCCAACGGAAGTAGAGTCTTCTAAATTGTCTGTTGAAAAATTCAAAGCAGACGATGTAGAGGATGAATTGGACACACCACCATTCTTCCGTAACCGTTAAGATGTCGATTAAACGAAATTATGATGAAGTGATGGCAAGCATTGAAGAGGCTTGCCATCATGCCCATCGCACAAAAGATTCTGTAAATGTAATAGCTGTCACAAAATATGTGGACAGCTCTATTGCTAAAGAACTCGTTGATGCTGGAATTCACCATATCGGTGAGAATCGAGTGGATAAATTTCTGGATAAATACAAGTCTTTGCAAGACAATGGACTGGTTTGGCACTTGATTGGCAGTTTACAGCGACGCAAGGTTAAGGATGTCATTAATTATGTTGATTACTTCCATGCCTTGGATTCACTGTCTTTGGCTGCTGAGATTGAAAAACGTGCGACAAAAACAATCAACTGTTTTTTGCAGGTGAATATTTCAGGGGAAGAAAGCAAACATGGATTTGCTCCGGAAGAATTGGATGACGTGATTGAAAATCTTCAGTCATTTGAACATATTCGCTTGGTTGGGCTCATGACAATGGCACCTATTGATGCGAATGCAGAAGAGTTGGATGCCTTGTTTGCTAAGGCTTCTGAAATATGTCAGACTTTAGCTGCTAAGCACATTCCCAATATGCCGTTTACAGAATTAAGCATGGGAATGAGCGGTGATTTTGAGCAAGCCATTCAAAATGGAGCTACTTTTGTTCGGATCGGTTCAGCATTTTTTAGATAGGAGAAGATAAAAGTGGCATTAAAAGATACCTTCAAAAACTTTTTTAATTATTTTGAAATGGATGACAGCGATGCATATCAGGAGGAAGGAATTCAACAAGAAGTGAAACCTGCTCCAACAATGCGTGTTGCCCCATCTAGTCAACCATCCCGTTCGGCTGTGACAGAAAAAAAAGAACTACAACGTCCAGTTGAACAACCAGTTTCTCGTAAAGCGGAAACCAATATTCAACGTTTGAACGAACGACAAATGGAGTTAAAATCCAATAGTCATTCAGAAGAGGTGAAGACAACCATTGACATCAAGTATCCAAAACGCTATGAGGATGCACCTGAGATTGTTAACTTGTTGTTGGAGAATGCCAGTATCTTAATTGATTTCCAATACATGTCTGATCCACAGGCTCGTCGTTGTTTAGATTACTTGGACGGTGCCCGTTCTGTCTTGGCTGGAAATCTTAAAAAAGTATCAAATTCAATGTGGTTATTGACTCCAGTAAATGTGACCGTCAATATAGAAGAAATTCGAAATGCAAACCAACAGTCTGGTCAATCAGATTTGGAATATGATTTTGATATGAGAAGGTAAGCCATGGATTTTATCATTATTATCCTCTTAAAGGCTTTGGAAATCTATTCCTACATTTTATTGGCCTATGCCTTTATGTCTTGGATCCCTGGCTTGTATGATACCTTTGTTGGCCGATTGGTGATTTGGCTGGTTCGACCAATTCTCCTTCCATTTCGAAATCTGCGTCTGCAGTTTATGGGCTTGGATTGGACAGTATTCATTGTGATGATTGTATTGAATCTGGCATATCGTTTCCTATATTATTGGTTGATTGTCCTATGACCTCAGCTCGTCATCAAGTCTATCAACATTACAACAAAGATGAGTGGGCGTATTTGGACAAGATAGGTAGCCTTGCTCAGTGGGTGGAAGATTTTTATCAATTTCGATTGACAGAATTTGTCCATTCACGACAAGAAAAAATAATCCGCGATGTTGCCAATCATCATGGATTGGCGGTCTATTCTTCTAGAGAAATGCTAGGAACAGAGTATGGTCGTTGCATAGTTGCTCCAGAATATTATCAGTTGGAGACAGCAGACTTTGAGATGAGTATCTTGGAGTTAAGCTATGCAGAAAAATTTCATCAATTGACACATGCACAGATTCTAGGGACACTCTTGAATCGCTTAGGAATCAAGCGGGAGTTACTTGGTGATATTTTTGTGGAAGAAGGAAGAGCGGTTATCCTAGTGGATAAACGTTTCGTTTCTACCATTGAGGCAGAAGTGCAGAAAATCGCAAGGGCCAAGGTACATTGGAAAGAATTAACCTGGTCAGATTTAGATCGAGTGGAGAAACCAAAGGGCCAAACCAAGACAATCTTGGTGAGCAGTATGCGGTTGGATAAGGTAGTCGCAGCGAGTTTTAACTTGTCTCGTCAGATCGCTACCAATCTAATTGATACCGGAAAGGTAAAAGTGGACTATGTTCCAATGGAACAAGCTTCGCGAACTATTCATGAGGGTCAATTAATAAGCGTTCGGTCATTTGGGAGAATGGAAGTTCGGAATCTTTTAGGATATTCAAAACAAGGTAAAATAAAATTAGAAATTGAATTATTCAAGAAATAGGGGAAGTTATGGCATTAACATCATTAGAATTAAAAGACAAAACCTTTGGAACCAAGTTCCGTGGCTACAACCAAGAAGAAGTTGATGAATTTTTGGATATGGTCACTGTTGACTACGAAGATTTGGTTCGTACCAAGCATGAACAAGAATCTGAAATCAAGTCTTTGAAAGAGCGTTTGGCTTACTTTGATCAAATGAAGGAGTCACTTAGCCAATCCGTTCTTTTGGCACAAGATACTGCAGATAAGGTAAAAGTAGCTGCAGAAGATCGCGCTGCAAATATTATCAAACAAGCAGATTACGATGCCCAAGCCTTGCTCAACGAAGCAAAGGACAAGGCAAATGAAATCTTGCGTACAGCAACTGATAATGCCAAAAAAGTTGCGGTGGAAACAGAGGAGTTGAAAAACAAAACTCGGATCTTCCACCAACGTTTGAAATCTACAGTTGAGAGCCAATTGTCTATTATCAACTCATCTGATTGGGAAGAAATCTTGCGTCCAACTGCAACTTACTTGCAAACAAGTGACGAAGCTTTCCGTGAAGTATTGGAATCTGCCTTGGAAGAAAAAGTAGAAATCCAAGAAGAAGATGGTTTAGATGTAACCCGTCAATTGTCTCCGGAAGAAGTAGCTGAGTTGAAACGTCAAGCAGCTGCTTTAGAAGCTGAAGAAGCTGCGGCGGCAGATAAAATTGAAATTGATTATAACTAAAAAAGTTCAAGAACAAGCCTGATTGAAATAAGTTAAGCGAGCAGGAGATGGTGGAAGCCCTGCATTCCCTTTCAATTAGTGTATCATCTTGAGAAAATTGGGTCTGAATCAAGTAAGAACCAACGTGGGCTCACGTTACGGGCATTGAGGGACAGGGGAAACTCTGTCTGAACTAAGGTGGTACCACGAACTTTCGTCCTTATTGACGGGAGTTTTTTTATATGCTTATGATAAAATTACAACTAGTAGATCATGAAAGTTTTGAAGCGGTGATTGCTCTTTCGCTTGACGAGAAGGATCAACGCAAGGTTGCTCCTAATCTTTATTCTCTGGCGCCAACCTGGCTCTACAGGGAGCGGAATCAACTCGAAGCGCTTGCCATCTGGGCAGCAGATAAGGTTGTAGGCTTTCTCCTCTTGTCAAAAGAGGGAGAGAATTGGCTAATCTGGCGTCTAATGATTGATCACCATCAGCAAGGAAAAGGCTACGGTAAGGAAGCCTTGCGCCAGATTATGAGGCGAGCAATAGCAGATACTGATTGTAAATCGATTCAAGCTAGTTATGTTGTTGGAAATCATAAAATGAGGTCTATCTTGTCTAGTCTAGGCTTTATTTCACTAGGCTTGGATGGAAATGAAATAAAAATGGAATATCAACTAAAAAGGAGATAAAATGAAATTAAAAGAAACCCTTAACCTAGGTCAAACTGCCTTCCCAATGCGTGCAGGCTTACCAACACGTGAGCCAGAATGGCAAAAGGCTTGGGATGAAGCAAACTTGTATGCTCGTCGCCAAGAACTCAATGAAGGCAAACCTGCCTTCCACCTTCATGATGGCCCTCCATACGCTAACGGAAATATCCACGTTGGACACGCCTTGAACAAGATTTCTAAAGATATTATCGTTCGCTCAAAGTCAATGTCTGGCTTCCGTGCACCATTTGTACCGGGTTGGGATACGCATGGTCTTCCTATTGAGCAAGTCTTGGCAAAACAAGGGGTTAAGCGCAAGGAAATGGACTTGGTAGAATACCTTGAAATGTGCCGTGACTACGCTCTTAGCCAAGTTGACAAACAACGTGATGATTTCAAACGCTTGGGTGTTTCTGCAGACTGGGAAAATCCATACATCACCTTGACGAAAGACTATGAAGCTGCTCAAATCCGTGTCTTCGGTGCTATGGCAAACAAGGGCTATATTTACCGTGGTGCCAAGCCTGTCTACTGGTCATGGTCATCTGAATCTGCCCTTGCAGAAGCTGAAATCGAATACCATGACATCGACTCCACATCTCTTTACTATGCCAACAAGGTCAAAGATGGCAAGGGACTCTTGGATACAGACAGCTACATCGTTGTCTGGACAACGACTCCATTTACAGTAACGGCTTCTCGCGGTTTGACAATGGGAGCAGACATTGACTATGTCTTAGTTCAACCAGCTGGTTCTAACCGTAAGTATGTCTTGGCAGAAGCCTTGGTTGATAGCTTGGCAGCCAAATTCGGTTGGGAATCATTCGAAGTGATTTCAAAACACAAGGGTGCTGAGTTTGAATACATCGTGACCGAACACCCATGGGATAGAGAAGTTGATGAATTGGTTATCTTAGGTGACCATGTCACAACGGACTCGGGTACTGGTATCGTCCATACGGCTCCAGGTTTTGGTGAGGATGACTACAATGTCGGTGTCAAATATGACTTGGAGGTTGCGGTAACTGTCAACGAACGTGGCTTGATGAATGAAGCTGCGGGTCCTGATTTTGAAGGGCAATTCTATGATAAGGTTGTACCAACGGTTAAGGAAAAATTAGGCGACTTACTCCTTGCTAGTGAAGTGATCAATCACTCATACCCATTTGACTGGAGAACCAAGAAGCCAATCATCTGGCGTGCAGTGCCGCAATGGTTTGCCTCTGTTTCTAAATTCCGTCAGGAAATCTTGGACCAAATCGAAGCAACGACCTTTATTCCTGCTTGGGGTAAAACACGTCTTTACAACATGATCCGTGACCGTGGTGATTGGGTCATCTCACGTCAGCGGGCTTGGGGTGTGCCACTTCCTATCTTCTATGCAGAAGATGGTACAGCAATCATGTCTAAGGAAGTGACGGACCATGTTGCAGCTCTCTTTGAAGAGCATGGTTCTATCATCTGGTGGAAATCAGAAGCAAAAGATCTTTTGCCAGCTGGTTTCACTCATCCAGGTTCACCAAATGGCGAATTTACCAAAGAAACAGACATCATGGACGTATGGTTTGACTCTGGTTCATCTTGGAATGGTGTCATGAACGCACGTGAAAATCTTGCCTACCCAGCAGACCTCTACCTAGAAGGTTCTGACCAATACCGTGGTTGGTTTAACTCATCCTTGATTACCTCTGTAGCCGTAAATGGTCATGCGCCATACAAGGCTGTCTTGTCACAAGGTTTTGTCTTAGATGGCAAAGGTATGAAGATGTCTAAATCTCTTGGAAATACCATTCTACCAAGTGATGTTGAGAAACAATTTGGTGCAGAAATCTTGCGTTTGTGGGTGACATCCGTTGATACTTCAAACGACGTACGTGTGTCTATGGATATTCTTGGACAGGTATCTGAAACCTACCGTAAAATCCGTAATACCCTTCGCTTCTTGATTGCCAACACTTCTGATTTCAATCCTGCAAGTGATGCAGTGGCTTACCAAGAGCTTCGTTCTGTTGACCAGTACCTCTTGGTGAAATTTAACAAATTGGTAGCTCAAATCCGCGAAGCATATGACAACTATGACTTCATGGCTATCTACAAGTCTGTGGTTAACTTTGTCACACTTGACTTGTCAGCCTTTTACCTCGATTTTGCCAAAGACGTTGTCTACATTGATGGTGCAAAATCCCTTTCTCGTCGTCAGATGCAGACAGTTTTCTATGACATCTTGGTGAAAATTACCAAGCTCTTGACCCCAATCTTGCCACACACAGCAGAAGAAATTTGGTCATACTTGGAACACGAAGCAGAAGAGTTTGTACAATTGGCGGAAATGCCAGAGGTGGAAACCTTTGCCAATGAAGCGCAGCTTTTGGCTGATTGGGAAAACTTTATGAACTTCCGAACTCAGGCACAAAAAGCCTTGGAAGAAGCGCGTAATGCCAAAGTCATCGGTAAGTCACTTGAAGCTCATTTGACTGCCTATGTCTCAGCTGAAACCAAGTCCTTCTTGGAGAGCTTGAATGCAGATCTTGCTCAGTTGCTCATTGTTTCAAACTTGACAGTAACCACGGAAGCAGCTCCTGAAAGTGCACTTGTGGTGGATGAAGTTGCCTTTGCAGTAGAACGTGCAGCAGGTGAAGTGTGTGATCGTTGCCGCCGTATTGATACTAGTGTTGTAGAACGCAGTTATGGAGCAACAATCTGTGACCACTGTGCAAGCGTAGTGGAAGAGAACTTCCCAGAAGCAGTGGCTCAAGGTTTTGAAGCCAAGTAAAGGTGTGGAATCTCCGCTCTACGACATGTAAAAAAATATCCTAACTTCTTAATGTACTGACCCCAAAAAGTTAGATAAAAAATATTAGTGAAAGGATTTAGTTCTGTACTGAACAGGACTAAGTCCTTTTAGTTTTGCTTTAATGCGTTTATTGTTGTAGTAAAAAATATAATCAGTGATAGCTTGCTCTAGTTGATCGAGAGACTTGAAAGTCTTCTCAAATCCGTAAAACATTTCTGTTTTCAATATGCCAAAGAAGGACTCCATCATACCATTATCCGTGCTAGTTCCCTTGCGAGACATGGAAGGACGTATAACTTTACTGTCAAGAAAATGATGGTAGGCTTCGTGTTGGTATTGCCAACCTTGGTCACTATGGAGAATGGTATTTGGGTAAGTTTCCTCAGGAAAGGCCTTCTCAAGCATGGACTTAACTTGCATGAGATTAGGTGAGCGGGACAAGGTAAAATCAATAATTTCGCTATTATAGCCATCCAGAACAGGTGACAGATAGAGTTTTTCAGAACAATTTGGCAGAGCGAACTCCGTCACATCTGTATAGCACTTCTCAAAAGGCTTAGTCCCTTCAAAGGCTCTCTCAATGAGATTAGGAGCTTTCTTGCCCACATCCCCCTTGTAAGACTTGTATTTCTTACATCGGCGAATACGAGCTGATAAGCCTAGTTCTTTCATCAGCCGTTGTACTTTCTTATGATTGATAGAAAATCCACGATTTCTTAACTCAAGGTGAATGCGACGGTAACCATAGTTTCCCTTATGTTCATCATAAATAGCTTGAATTTCAACTTTTAAGTCCTTGTCTTTATCCGGTTTGTCCATTTGTTTGACGTGATAGTAATAGGTAGAAGGAACTAATTGGGAAATAGTCAGAAGGATGTCTAGTCGGAATCCTTCTTCGACCATCTCTCTAACTGTTTGAGTCTTTCTTGCTCTCTGGCTTCGTCCCTTAAACGAAGCTCCCTCAACTTTTTTAGGTAAGCTACCTCAGTGCGTAAGCGTTCATTTTCCTCCTGAAGTCTCTCCAACTCCGTCATCTCTTCCCAGGTTTTCTTTGATTTACGCCCCATTTTTGGTGGCCTCCCTCTTGTTTTCTCAACAATAGTATACCCGTTTTTCTTGTATTGTGCTATCCAGTTTGAAAGGGTTCCACGATTTGGCAAGGCATAATCAAGTGAGACGGAGAGAGCTGACTGCTTATTAAGAAGTACTTTGTCAATCATTTCTTGCTTTAATTCTGGGGAATAGTAGTTATTGTTCTCTTTTTTAACAATACTTAAGCCATATCTCTCAATCAATCGAATCATATATTTAATACCAGATTGAGCAATACCGAACTGTTTTGACAAGGAATTGAGGGAGTTACCATTTTGACGTAACTCATAAATTTGGACTTTGTCTTCATAACTTAATTTCATAAAAATAGCACCCCATAAGTTAGATTTTTTCATTCTAACTTTTGGGGTGCGGTTCATAATGAGGTTAGGATTTTTCTGTATGAAAAAAGGAAGCCTAGCTTCCTTTTTAGTTGTTTATTCAGTGACAATAGGGATAGACATTTCAATCAATCTATCGGTGTGAATCGTACGGATAGCCGCCTTGTTGATGGTCCGTTCGTCAATTTTGCGATGGAGGAAGAAATCACGAATCTTCTCAATCTCAGATTGTTGGACAGCACGGTATTTGTTGCTAATCAGCAATTCATAGTGGCGGGGTGCCTGTGTAAAAATCACATCCGTATTTCCAGCTGAATAGGTTTCAACTAGGAAGGCATCGGTATTGGCGAGTTGACTTTGTACCAGTTGGGCGTGACTATTGGTCGTATTGATAATTTTCATGCATGACCTCCTATCCTTTTGCTTTATTATAGCATTCTTGATGTGAATTTTCTAGTCTTTCTTTGCGGATTGGTCGATTTTCCATTGCTCGATTCCCCATTTATGACTGCCGCGTTTGAGCAGTTGGATGGCTTCTTCCACTGGAAACCAAGCAAGATGATTGAAATCTTCTAAGGGCTTGCCGACTTCTTGGTAATCCAAGACTTGGTAGATATAGGCTGGATTGTAGTAGTAGGTATCGCGGTGACTAGAATAAAAATATTCGTCAGCTTGGCCGTAATACTGGCCGATTGTTGCGGTGAAGCCAAGCTCTTCTATCAGTTCTCTTTCCAATGCGGTCAGGTGATTTTCCCCTTCTTCAATCTCGCCGCCAGGCAAAAACCAGGCGCCATTTGGGGCTTGGACCAGGATAATATGCGTCTTTTCAGGGTTAGAAATGACAGCGTACACTCCATATCGGTTGGTATAGGTTACATTTTCTTCTTTGACTCCGAATGTTGCGTGGTCCATCTCTATTTCCTCCATCTGTCACAATTTTCTAAATTTTTCCTACTTTGTTCTGTCATTATACCATGTTTTTATGAATTTTCCTTATGGAAAGCATTAGGGATTGTAAGTTTTTTCGCCTGGAATCCTATGTTATACTAGAAATATGAAAGACCTGTCAAGGAGGAATCAAGCATGAGAGAAGTTTACCCTGGCATCTATACCTTTCCTATTTGTTTGCCCAATAGTCCCTTGCGGGAAATCCACTCCTATATTATCCGAGGGGAAGAGCGGAGCTTGGTTATTGACACAGGCTACAACCATCCTGAATCCTTGGCGGATATGGAAGCTGGCTTAGCTGTCCTCGGTATTTCAATCCAATCGGTGGATTTAGTTATTACTCATCTTCATGCGGATCATTCTGGTTTAGCGACTTATTTTTATGATCGTGGGGCAAGAATTTTTGCTGGGAAGGTGGATGGTGATCTCTTTAATGCTATGGCAAGTGGAGAGTACTGGAAGATGTTGGAAAGTTTTAAAACTCTTTATGGCATTTCGGACCAGGAGATGGCAATTGAAGACAATCCAGGCTATCGTTTCTGCTTGGATCGAGCGGTTCCATTTCAGGTTCTAGAGATTGGTAGTCATTTCCAATTCGGGAACTTTGATTTTGAAATTTTGGATTTAATTGGACATACTCCGGGTCATATTGGTTTGTATGATAGGGACAAACAAATTTTATTTAGTGCTGATACGGTTTTGGATCCAATTACGCCCAATATTACCTTCTGGGGCTGGGAGTACCCAAATATCCTGAAGACCTATATGGAGACTCTAGGTCGCTTACGTAAGATGCCGAAGATTACCTTATTCCCTGGTCACCGTAAGGTCATTGATGACCATGTCAGTCGCATTGACCAGTTAATTGACCATCATTTTGAACGGATGCAGGAGATATTGGATGCGATTGGAATTGATGAAAAAGTGACTGTACGGGATGTGTCGGCTCGTATCAAATGGCGCATTAAGGCAGATTCTTGGGACCAATTTCCGAAACCACAGAAATGGTTTGCTAGTGGGGAAACTATGGCCCACTTAGATTACTTGGTTGAATCTGGTCATTTGTCCATGACCCTGAACAAGGGAGTTCTCTATTTCAAAAAATTGCAAAACTGTATCTCAAAAGGATAACCTCTTACAAAAATAGCACCCAGCTAGATGCAGGGTGCTATTTTTAGGCTTATTCAGTGGGGTGATTTACTTTTTTCTGATTGGCTTTGATGATGATGTCGCCCTTAGGATTCATGATGGCACGCAAGTCTTTTTCTTGCGGATGCTCCAGATAGAAATCCGTAATGGCATCCTCAATCTGATCCTGAATGGTTCTGCGGAGTGGACGAGCTCCCATTTTTGGATCGTAACCCAAGTCAACCAGTTTTTCCTTGACCTTTTCAGTAACATGGAGATTGATACCATTGTTAGAAAGGCGCTTGTTAACATCTTCTAACATGAGGCTGACAATTTCGAGAAGGTTTTCCTTGCTGAGTGGCTGAAATTCGATGATACCGTCAAAGCGGTTCATAAATTCTGGACTAAAGAAGTTACCGAGTTGGTTCAGAACAGAGTGGGTTCTGCCTTCCATTGCTGCACCGAATCCGACGCTGGCTTCCACTTTCCCAGTACCAGCATTTGATGTCATGATAATGATAGTATCCTTAAAGCTGACAGTTCGACCTTGTCCATCTGTCAAGCGCCCATCGTCTAGAACCTGAAGGAACATATGCATAACATCAGGGTGGGCTTTTTCAACCTCATCGAGCAAGATGAGGGAGTAAGGATTACGGCGTACTTTTTCAGTTAGTTGACCGGCTTCTTCATAGCCCACATATCCTGGAGGAGCACCAACTAGCTTGGCTACAGCATGTTTCTCCATATATTCAGACATATCGAAGCGGATCATACTGTCTGCTGAACCAAAGAGTTCAATGGCTAATTGTTTGGACAGTTCGGTTTTTCCGACACCTGTTGGTCCGACAAAGAGGAAGGAGCCGATTGGACGATTCGGCGCTCCTAGGCCAACACGGTTGCGGCGAATGGCCTTGGCAATCTTATCCACTGCGTCATCTTGTCCAATGACGTGGGCTTTGAGGTCGCTGGCTAGGTTGATGAGTTGAGATTGCTCTTTTTCTTTGAGGTCACCAACGGGGATATTGGTTTTTTGTTCGACAATGGCTTCGATTTCTTTTTCAGTAATGAGTGGTGTGTCTTCTTCGCTCAAGGTTGCCTTTTGCATTTCCTTGTATTTGGCGATTTGGTCACGGTAGTAGGCTGCTTTTTCGTAATCTTCGTCGCGGGTAGCTTGTGCTTTACGATTTTCAGCTTCGATCAAGCGTTGATCAATTTCTTTGGGATCTACAAAGTTGAGGGTCAAGTTCATCTTAGAGCCTGCCTCATCCAAAAGGTCAATGGCTTTATCTGGTAAGAAGCGATCCTGAATGTAACGGTTAGAGAGAACTGCAGCGGCCGCGATTGCTGCATCCGTATATTTGACATGATGGTAGTCCTGGTACTTGCTCTGAATACCCTTGAGAATGGTAATAGTTTCCTCCACACTCGGCTCATCAACCTTTACAGGCTGCATCCGGCGTTCTAAGGCTGCATCTTTTTCGATAATACGGTACTCATTTAGCGTAGTTGCTCCAACCAGTTGCATTTCTCCACGTGCTAGGGCCGGTTTGAGGATATTGCCTGCATCCATATTGCCATCGCCTGCTGAACCTGCACCAACTATCTCATGGATTTCGTCAATAAAGAGGATAATCTCGCGACGGTTCCGGATTTCTTCCATGAGTTTTTGCATGCGTTCTTCAAACTGACCTCGGATACCAGTTCCTTGAACAAGGCTAACAACATCAAGGCGGATGACTTCCTTACCTTGCAATTTTTGTGGTACATCGCCATCCACAATTTTTTGGGCCAGGCCTTCAACGACAGCGGTTTTACCAACACCTGGCTCGCCAATGAGAACTGGGTTGTTCTTAGTACGGCGGTTGAGAATTTCAATCACTCGTCGGATTTCTTGATCGCGACCAATGACAGGATCAATATCGCCACGACGGGCAATTTCTGTGACATTGATACCAAACTCTTCTAATAAACCGTTTGGCTTTTGTGGTGGCTGCTGATGACCACCATTGCCATTGCTGCCTCCACCTGACTGTGTAGGTGGTGTTTGGTTTCGTGCCTTTCCTGCTGGTGTATGACCTGGATAGCTACCTAGATGATTGAAAAATTCGCTGAAGGGATCCATATTGTTGGGATTGGCTAAATCACCGAGCCCTTTCAAAATGGCATTATTAGGATCAGTTTTCATGATTTGATAGCAGTTGTGGCAGAGGTCAACCTGTTGTTGTTTTCCGTTTAGGTTGGTATAGAGATGGATGGTTGCGTCATTGATTTTACAGTTATGGCAAAGCATATCGTTCCCTCTTTTCTATTTTCTGACCAAAAACTATTAGTCAATAAAGGTCAAATATAAGTCAATTATATCAAGTTTCCATTAAAATGCAAGAATCTGCTATCTTCCTTTCTCGTTTTCAGTAGTTTCGTTTTTGGAACAAAATCTGTCCCGTTTTTGAAGGGATGTGATTGCATAAAGATGAATTTGTGAGTATTTATAGATGAAACCCCTTTCTTCTTGTATTTTACCATGAAATTAACCAATAGAAAAGGAAGGAAAATAGGGGATTATCCAGCTAAAATACTTACAAATTATCAAAAGTGTGGTAAAATATACCTATACTAAGAATTAGGAGACATTTTATGGAATCACATTTGGTGAGAATCATTAGCCGTTTGCAGGCTATGGCCAGTGATGGCGGAACCTTGAAACGAAACTTTGAACGTGAGGGTGTCGTTGTGGCAGAGGTTGCTTATAGTAATGATGAAGTCAATGGTGCAGTCTTTACATTGAGAGACGTTGCTGCAAGAGAAACCTATACTTTTGACAGCATTGATTTGATTGCAATGGAAATTTACGAGCTTCTTTACTAGAAGAGACGAAGAAGGCGCTGACGAAGCGCTTTTTCTTCTGAATATTTTTTTGTAATATTTGAATTTTTATGCACATTGTGGTATAATTATGAAAATCGTTGATTAGGAGTATGTAAATGGATTTTTCTTTTCTTTCAAAATATATAGGCTATTTTAATTACGGAGCCTTGGTAACCATTATTATCGCCTTCTTTGTTGTCTTTTTCGGAAGTATTTTAGGTCTTCTTTTGGCTTTGGCTCAACGCAGTAAGTGGAAGGTCTTGGTTTGGTTTGCAAATCTGTATGTATGGATTTTCCGTGGAACACCCATGTTAGTGCAGATTATGATTGCTTTTTCGATGATGCACCTGTCTGCACCAACTTTTCAATTGGGAGTGTTGTCAGTGGATTTGACACGATTGATTCCAGGAATTGTCATTCTTTCGATGAACTCTGGCGCCTATGTCTCAGAGACTATCCGTGCAGGAATCAATGCTGTTCCAAAAGGTCAGCTAGAAGCAGCCTACTCGCTAGGGATTCGTCCGGTTCAGGCTATGCGCTATGTCATTATGCCCCAGGCTATTAAAAACATCCTGCCTGCTTTGGGAAATGAATTTGTGACCATTGTCAAGGACAGTTCATTGTTGGCAACCATTGGTGTAATTGAGTTGTGGAATGGTGCAGGTTCTGTTGCAACCATGACTTATCTGACTAGAGAGCCGTACTTTGTAGCAGCCGCTTATTATTTGATGATGACCAGTATTTTGACGTTTGCCATCACGCGCTTTGAGAAGAAATTAAACAAGGGAGGTCAGGGCCATGACTAATGCCATTATCTCAATCAGAAATTTGCATAAGTATTTCGGAAAAAATGAAGTCTTAAAAGGCATTGACTTGGATATCCAACAAGGCCAGGTGGTTGTCATTATCGGACCTTCTGGATCAGGAAAATCAACTTTCTTGCGGACCATGAATCTCTTGGAAGTTCCGACCAAGGGAACGGTGACTTTTGAAGGGGTTGATATTACAGATAAATCAAATGATATTTTCAAGATGCGTGAAAAGATGGGGATGGTTTTCCAGCAGTTTAATCTTTTCCCAAATATGACCGTCTTGGAAAATATTACCCTGTCTCCAATTAAGACAAAAGGCATTGCAAAGGCAGAAGCTGAAGCCAAGGCCAAGGAGTTGCTTGAAAAGGTTGGTCTGCCAGATAAGGCACAAGCCTATCCACAAAGCCTTTCAGGTGGTCAGCAGCAGCGGATTGCCATTGCACGTGGTTTGGCTATGGATCCAGATGTCTTGCTCTTTGATGAGCCGACCTCTGCTCTTGACCCTGAGATGGTCGGTGAGGTCCTTGCGGTTATGCAGGACCTGGCTAAGTCTGGGATGACCATGGTCATCGTGACCCATGAGATGGGATTTGCGCGTGAGGTGGCTGACCGTGTTATCTTCATGGATGGAGGTGTCATTGTTGAAGATGGCACACCAGAAGAAGTTTTCGAACACACCAAAGAAGAACGGACCAAGGATTTCTTATCTAAAGTCTTGTAAGATTAACTCCGACATTGTTCGGAGTTTTTTATATTTTTTGATGATTTTGGGAAGTAAGTGAGTCAAAAGGTTGAAAAATAAGGTATAATGAAGAAAAAAGTGAGGAGAATTCAAGAGATGGTCGTGATTGATGGAAAGGCTTTGGCAGCAAAAATGCAGGCTGCCTTGGCAGAAAAAACAGCTCAATTAAAAGAGGAAAAAGGCCTGGTGCCAGGTCTTGTTGTTATTTTGGTGGGTGAAGATCCTGCTAGTCAGGTCTATGTTCGCAACAAAGAGCGTTCAGCCCTTGCAGCAGGATTTAAGAGCGAGGTGGTGAGAGTACCGGATACTATTTCAGAAGCTGAATTGTTGGAATTAATCGAAGGCTACAATCAAGCTGATGAATGGCATGGTATTTTGGTACAGTTACCTCTACCTGCCCACATCAGCGAAGAAAAAGTTTTGTTGGCTATTAATCCAGACAAGGATGTGGACGGTTTCCATCCAACCAATATGGGTAAATTCTGGTCAGGTCATCCTGTCATGATTCCATCAACTCCAGCAGGGATTATAGAGATGTTCAAGGAATACCAGATTGAACTAGAAGGCAAGTCAGCCCTTGTCATCGGTCGTTCCAATATTGTGGGAAAACCCATGGCCCAGCTTCTGCTGGATGCTAATGCGACAGTAACCATTGCCCATTCTCGGACTAAAAATTTACCAGAATTGGCTCGTCAAGCGGATATTTTAGTTGTTGCCATTGGCCGTGGACATTTTGTGACCAAGGATTTCATAAAGCCAGGTGCAGTCGTGATTGATGTGGGCATGAACCGGGATGAAAATGGCAAACTGATTGGGGATGTCAAGTATGATGAAGTGGCAGATCTAGCCAGCCACATCACCCCAGTTCCAGGAGGAGTTGGGCCTATGACCATTACCATGCTTATGGAGCAAACTTATGAAGCATGTGTCAGAAGTGGGAAATAGAAAAAATAGATGAGGTTGGCAAGAGCTGACCTCGTTTTTTATATAAGAAAATCCCATAGGTATTTTGAACCGCACCCCAAAAGTTAGAATGAAAAAATCTAACTTATGGGGTGCTATTTTTATGAAATTAAGTTATGAAGACAAAGTCCAAATTTATGAGTTACGTCAAAATGGTAACTCCCTCAATTCCTTGTCAAAACAGTTCGGTATTGCTCAATCTGGTATTAAATATATGATTCGATTGATTGAGAGATATGGCTTAAGTATTGTTAAAAAAGAGAACAATAACTACTATTCCCCAGAATTAAAGCAAGAAATGATTGACAAAGTACTTCTTAATAAGCAGTCAGCTCTCTCCGTCTCACTTGATTATGCCTTGCCAAATCGTGGAACCCTTTCAAACTGGATAGCACAATACAAGAAAAACGGGTATACTATTGTTGAGAAAACAAGAGGGAGGCCACCAAAAATGGGGCGTAAATCAAAGAAAACCTGGGAAGAGATGACGGAGTTGGAGAGACTTCAGGAGGAAAATGAACGATTACGCACTGAGGTAGCTTACCTAAAAAAGTTGAGGGAGCTTCGTTTAAGGGACGAAGCCAGAGAGCAAGAAAGACTCAAACAATTAGAGAGATGGTCGAAGAAGGATTCCGACTAGACATCCTTCTGACTATTTCCCAATTAGTTCCTTCTACCTATTACTATCAAGTCAAACAAATGGACAAACCGGATAAAGACAAGGACTTAAAAGCTGAAATTCAAGCTATTTATGATGAACATAAGAGAAACTATGGTTACCGTCGCATTCACCTTGAGTTAAGAAATCGTGGATTTTCTATCAATCATAAGAAAGTACAACGGCTGATGAAAGAACTAGGCTTATCAGCTCGTATTCGCCGATGTAAGAAATACAAGTCTTACAAGGGGGATGTGGGCAAGAAAGCTCCTAATCTCATTGAGAGAGCCTTTGAAGGGACTAAGCCTTTTGAGAAGTGCTATACAGATGTGACGGAGTTCGCTCTGCCAAATTGTTCTGAAAAACTCTATCTGTCACCTGTTCTGGATGGCTATAATAGCGAAATTATTGATTTTACCTTGTCCCGCTCACCTAATCTCATGCAAGTTAAGTCCATGCTTGAGAAGGCCTTTCCTGAGGAAACTTACCCAAATACCATTCTCCATAGTGACCAAGGTTGGCAATACCAACACGAAGCCTACCATCATTTTCTTGACAGTAAAGTTATACGTCCTTCCATGTCTCGCAAGGGAACTAGCACGGATAATGGTATGATGGAGTCCTTCTTTGGCATATTGAAAACAGAAATGTTTTACGGATTTGAGAAGACTTTCAAGTCTCTCGATCAACTAGAGCAAGCTATCACTGATTATATTTTTTACTACAACAATAAACGCATTAAAGCAAAACTAAAAGGACTTAGTCCTGTTCAGTACAGAACTAAATCCTTTCACTAATATTTTTTATCTAACTTTTTGGGCTCAGTACACTTTTGACTAGGGATTGCATTTTTAAGGATTGGCAACAGAGAAAGTATCCCCGTGCGCTAAGTCACCGTGAGTATAACCGAGGTCAAACCATTTTTTACGTTGGGCAGAGGTCCCATGTGTGAAACTATCAGGAACGGTACGGCCATAGGCTTCTTGTTGGAGGGTATCATCACCAACAGCATGAGCTGCATTCATGGCCTCTTCGATGTCTCCAACCTCCAGGAGACCCTGACCTTCCACGTATTTGGCCCATGCTCCAGCGTAGTAGTCCGCTTGTAGCTCCAAACGAACGTTGAGGGCATTACCTTCTTTATCAGATAACTTAGCGCGTTTTTGATGATAGGCACCAAGGATTCCCAATTCGTTTTGAACATGGTGTCCAACTTCGTGAGCAATAACGTATGCCATAGCAAAGTCGCCTGCGGCATTGTAGCGGTTGGACAATTCCTGATAGAAGGTCGTATCAATATAGATTTTTTGATCTGCAGAACAGTAGAAGGGACCTGCTTGAGAAGATCCGATTCCGCATCCAGTTTGGGTCTGATCGGAGTAGAAGACCAGGGTTGGAGCGTCATATGTGTAGCCATTGTTGGCAAATTCTTGTGTCCAAAAGTCTTCTGTTGAGCCTAGGACCTTACTCATGAAAATGGCATCTTGGTCGGAGATATTGGTGCCAGAGGTCGTTACCTGACTGGACTGGTATTGGTTATAGGAGGTCGATCCTGGCAAGAGATTTCCCAAGCCAGACATTCCGCCAAAAAGTAGAAAGACCAGAATCAAGACCAATTTACCCTTCCAACCCAGTCTTGAAAAGAGGAGGCTAAAGAGAAGGTTGCTACCGCCACTTGCCTGTCGATAGTTTATACCAGAACTGGGTTGCCCTCGGCGATCTTCTATGTTTTTACTTTGTCTCAGATCATCTAATTTCATATTTTTCTCCTTGAAGTTCTTGATAATATTATATAGTAAATTGGAAAAATTTACAGTAATTTTAATCAGAAAAAGCCGTTTTTTCAAAGAGGAAATTAGAGGGAATTTTTGATATAATAGTAGAGATACAGTAGAGAAGGAGTGGGCATGGTTGAATATTTGTCGGTTAGCCATCTAACCAAGTATTTAAAATTAAAGTTTGATCGAGATCCCTATTTGGAACGTGTTTACCTGACTGGTCAAGTGTCCAACTTCCGTAAGCGACCAAGTCATCAGTATTTTTCCTTGAAAGACGATAAGGCTGTCATTCAGGCGACCATGTGGGCAGGGGTCTATAAACAGCTAGGCTTTGAATTGGAAGAGGGGATGAAGATCAATGCC
The DNA here is from genome assembly GCF_032594915.1 of Streptococcus sp. 29896. NCBI lineage: Bacteria > Bacillati > Bacillota > Bacilli > Lactobacillales > Streptococcaceae > Streptococcus > Streptococcus suivaginalis. Next base: position 507,095 of record NZ_CP118733.1, read on the forward strand.
GTCGGCCGTGTTCAGCTCTATGAACCAAGTGGGTCCTATTCCATCGTCATTGAAAAAGCAGAGCCGGATGGGATTGGTGCCTTGGCAATCAAGTTTGAGCAGTTGAAGAAAACTTTGGCAGACGAAGGACTGTTTAAACCAGAATTCAAGCAAGTCTTGCCACGTTTTACGAAAAAAATCGGCGTGATTACTAGTCCAAGCGGAGCGGTTATTCAGGATATTATTACAACGGTTAGCCGCCGCTTTCCTGGAGTGGAAATTGTCCTCTATCCGACAAAGGTTCAAGGAGATGGGGCGGCTGAGGAAGTTGCGACCAATATTCAACGTGCCAACCAGCGTGAAGATTTAGATGTTCTCATCGTCGGTCGTGGTGGCGGGTCCATCGAAGACCTCTGGGCTTTTAATGAAGAGCGAGTAGTGCGAGCGATTTTTGAATCTCGCATTCCTATCATTTCCAGCGTGGGGCATGAAACTGATACGACCTTGGCAGATTTTGTAGCAGATAGGCGGGCGGCAACACCAACTGCAGCAGCAGAACTAGCTACCCCAGTCACCAAGGCTGATTTGTTGGGTTATTTGAACCAGCAGGAAACCCGAGCTTTTCAGGCCATGACCAATCGGTTGAAATACTTGCGTGGACAGGTTGAAAAAATTAGCCAATCCGTCCTCTTTCGTCAACCCGAGCGCCTCTATGATGGCTATGTGCAAAAATTAGATAGACTAACTCATCAACTTCAAGTACGAATGAGAGAAGTCTATGGGCAACAAAAACAGGCTAGTCTTTTGCTTGATCAGCGCCTGCAGGGCATCCAGCTTGAACGAAGATTGGAAGGATTAATTGAAAAAGTTGGTCAGCAACAACGCCTACTGAAGAGCAATATGGCAAATATCTATGATAATAAGGTAGCAAAAGCAGATAAACTTATGGAAGCCTTGACCATGCTGGATACCAGTCGCATTGTAGCCCGTGGTTATGCTCTAGTGGAAAAAGAAGGACGAGTGGCAGATAGTGTCACAGTAATTGAAGAGAATGATCGGTTGACAGTTCGCATGCGAGACGGTCACCTACAAGTGGAGGTAAATCATGTCCAAAAAGACGAAAACATTTGAAGAAAACTTAGCTGAATTAGAAGGAATCGTGACCAAGTTGGAACAGGGTGATGTGGCCTTGGAAGAGGCACTTGCCGAGTTTCAAAAAGGAATGATCCTATCGAAAGACCTGCAAAAGACACTTGCGGAAGCTGAAAAGACCTTGGTCAAGGTCATGCAGGCAGATGGCAGTGAAGCGGAGATGAACTAATGGTTGATGTGAGACGGATTGATCAGGAAATTCGCGATTTTTATTACAAACGTGGAACCATTGTTTCGGAAGAATTGATTGATGCGATTTTGTATTCGATTGATGGTGGTGGAAAGCGGATTAGACCGATCTTATTACTTCAAATCGTGGAAGGATTTGGGGTTGAACTGCAGCAAGCCCACTACCAAGTGGCCGCTGCCTTGGAAATGATTCACACGGGAAGTCTGATTCATGATGATTTGCCAGCTATGGATAATGATGATTATCGTAGAGGTCGACTTACTAACCATAAGAAATTTGACGAAGCGACAGCTATTTTAGCAGGCGATAGCCTCTTTTTAGACGCTTTTGGTCTCTTGTCTCTGGCTGATTTGCCAAATCAAGTTTTACTTGATTTGGTACAGCTTATGTCATTAGCATCTGGAACTTTTGGGATGGTCGGTGGTCAAATGCTGGACATGCTAGGTGAAGGAAAAAAATTGGAAATTTTTGACCTGATAAATATCCATAGCAATAAGACAGGTCGATTATTGACATTCCCATTTCATGCAGCAGGGATTATTACGCAACAGCCTAGTTCCGTTGTCAGTTCCTTGTGGCAAGCTGGGATGTTGATTGGTCATGCCTTTCAGGTTCGAGATGACATTTTAGATGTAACGGCAGATTTTGATGAATTGGGTAAAACGCCTCAGAAAGATTTGGCGGCTGAAAAAGCTACTTATCCAAGTTTGTTAGGATTGGAGGAGTCCAAATTCATTGTTCAAGATTCATTGAATAAGGCTGTGGCTATTTTTAAGGAATTAGAAGAACACAATGGCTTTAAGGGGCAAGACGTGTATCAATTGATAGAAAGTTTACGAATCAATGGCTAAGGAAAGAGTAGATGTATTAGCTTATAAACAGGGGCTTTTCGAGACGCGGGAGCAGGCTAAGCGTGGAGTTATGGCTGGCTTAGTTGTCTCCGTCATCAATGGCGAACGCTATGATAAACCCGGCGAGAAAATTGACGAGGGAATTGAACTCAAGCTCAAGGGGGAAAAACTCAAGTATGTCAGCCGAGGTGGTCTCAAATTAGAGAAAGCCATGGAGTTTTTCGAATTATCAGTTGAAGGGCAGACAACGATTGATATTGGAGCTTCGACAGGTGGATTTACGGATGTTATGTTGCAGGCTGGTGCCCAGCAGGTCTATGCAGTGGATGTTGGTACCAATCAGCTGGCGTGGAAATTGCGTCAGGATGAGCGGGTTATCAGCATGGAGCAGTATAATTTCCGCTATGCTGAGTTAGCTGATTTTGAAGCAGGGCAACCGACCTTTGCCTCTATTGATGTCAGCTTCATCTCCCTGAGCTTGATTTTGCCAGCTCTACATGGCATTTTGGCAGACAAGGGCCAGGTGGTTGCCTTGGTTAAACCACAATTTGAAGCCGGACGGGAACAGATTGGGAAAAATGGCATTGTCAAGGACAAGGCTGTCCATCTCAAAGTTTTAGAGCAAGTAACTGCAATGGCTATTGCAACAGGTTTTTCTGTCAAGGGCTTGACCTTTTCTCCAGTCCAAGGCGGACATGGTAATATTGAATTTTTAGCCCTGCTTGAAAAATCAGAATCAGCCCAGTTTGAGACCACAATCAACCTTTCTCAGTTGGTTCAATTGGCACATGAGGAATTTCAGAAGGATGAATAAAAAAGAACGTTTAGAATTAATACAGGACCTGGTAGTCCGCTATCCAATCGATACCCAAGATGAGATTGTAGAGCGCCTGAAAGACTTTGGGGTTCAGGCAACACAGGCGACTGTTTCGCGTGATATTAAAGAATTGGGGATTATCAAGGTTCCAACGGCCGATAACACCTACATTTACGGTTTGCCAAAGCCCAAGCAGAAATCGCCAGAAACCAAGTCAATCCTACACTTGAGAAGCATGGACAAGATGATCCATATTGACCTGGTTCCAGGTTCCGCCTTGGTGATTAAGCGCCAAATTTTGGAGCAGTTTGGGGACCAAGTCTTCAGCGTCATCGCGGATGATGATAGCATTTTGCTGATTGTGAAAGATGAAGATTATCTTCCGCAAATCCAGCAGACAATAAGGATGTGGTAGGATGTTACTAGATATTTCGATCAAGAACTTTGCCATTATTGAAGAAGTCTCCTTGACCTTTGACAAAGGTATGACCGTCTTAACAGGGGAGACAGGCGCCGGAAAATCGATCATCATCGACGCCATGAACCTGATGCTGGGAGCACGCGCGACGACAGATGTTATCCGCCACGGCTGTCCCAAAGCTGAGATTGAGGGTCTTTTTTCCTTGGAACAAAGCAGAGCCCTGGAGCAAGTATTGGAAGAGCAGGGGATTGAGGTGACCGATGAGCTGATTATCCGTCGGGAAATCCTACAAAATGGCCGATCTGTCAGCCGAATCAACGGTCAATTGGTTAATTTGTCTGTCCTCAAACAAGTCGGCCAATTCTTAGTAGATATTCATGGCCAACATGACCAAGAAGAATTGATGAAAGCCCAGCACCATATCCGTTTATTGGATAGTTTTGGCGACCAAGCTTTTTGGGACTTGAAAACAGCTTACCAAGAGGCCTTTGAGTCCTATCGTACCATGCGCAAGCTAGTTCTTGAAAAACAGCGCAATGAATTAGAGCATAAGGCCCGCATCGAGATGCTGGAGTACCAGATTGCTGAGATTGAGGCGGCAGAACTCAAGGCGGGTGAAGATCGCCAGCTCCAACAAGAACGTGACCGTCTTTTGAATCATAAGCAGATTGCAGATACATTGACCAACGCCTTTGTTCTACTGGACAATGAAGATTTTTCCAGCCTATCCAATCTTCGATCTGCCATGAATGATTTACAAAGTTTGGAAGAATTTGACCCAGACTATAAAGAACTGTCCACAAATTTGACAGAGTCTTACTATGTCGTTGAAGAAGTGACTAAGCGTTTGGGAGACATCATCGACGATCTGGATTTTGATGGCAATCGTTTACTGCAACTGGAACAACGTTTGGATGTGATTCACTCCATGACCAAGAAATATGGAGGCGACCTGGCTCATGTCTTGGACTATTTGGACAAGATTACAGAAGAATACAATCTCTTAACTGGTCGAAATCAAGGAGAGCAAGATTTTGAAGGCCAATTAAAACATTTGGAAAAACAATTGGTTTCCTTGGCAGATCAGTTGCTAGTAGCTAGACAAGGCTTGGCTAAGGAATTGGAAGCAGATATTGCACAAGAGTTGAAAGACCTGTATATGGAAAAAGCTCGCTTTCAAGTGCAATTTTTCAAGGGTAAGTTTAACCGAGAAGGTAACCAAACAGTAGAATTCTACATCGCAACCAACCCTGGTGAAGACTTGAAACCCTTGGTAAAAGTAGCTTCTGGAGGAGAATTATCCCGCCTGATGTTGGCCATTAAATCCGCTTTGGCTCGCAAGGAAGGCAAGACCGCAATTGTGTTCGACGAAGTTGACACGGGGGTATCCGGTCGAGTTGCTCAGGCCATCGCTCAAAAGATTTACAAGATTGGGCAATTTGGCCAAGTTTTGGCGATTTCCCACCTGCCTCAGGTAATCGCTATAGCGGATCACCAGTTCTTTATTGAAAAGGTTTCAGATCAAGAAAAGACAATTTCACGGGTCCGCTTGTTGGAAATGGAAGAGCGCATCGAAGAAATTGCGAAAATGCTTGCCGGCGACACTGTATCTGCTGCAGCACGCGCACAAGCCAGAGAATTAGTCGAAAAAGGGTAGGGACTCTATCCTTTTTCTTTTAGGTTATTATTGTAAAATTTCCAAAAATTGGCCCAAATTTGATATAATAGTGGTATTCATTGAAAAGAAAAGTAGGAAGATGTATGTCACGAGTTAAAATTGTAACGGATTCAAGCACGACAATGGAAGAAAGTCTGTTGGCAGAATTGGACATCACCCGTGTTCCTTTATCAGTTATGGTGGATGGTGTGGTGTATTCCGATGCGGATTTGTCAGAAGGCCAGTTTCTTCAATTGATGCGTCAAAGCAAGCATTTACCAAAAACAAGTCAACCTCCTGTTGGCTTGTTTGCAGAGACTTTTTCAGACTTAGCGAAGGATGGCAGTCAAATCATCGCTATCCATCTTTCTCACGCCCTTTCTGGAACTGTTGAAGCCGCTCGCCAAGGGGCTAGTCTTTCAGGTGCAGATGTAACGGTTATAGATTCAGGCTTTACAGACCAGGCAGCCAAATTCCAGGTAGTAGCAGCCGCAAAAATGGCACAGGCTGGAGCGAGCAAGGAAGAAATCTTGGCTAAGCTAGAAGAAATCAAAGAAAAAACCCAATTGTTTATTGGGGTTTCAACCTTGGAAAACCTAGTCAAGGGGGGACGTATCGGTCGAGTTACTGGTTTACTCAGCTCCCTGCTCAATATCCGTGTCATTATGGAGATGACCGACCATCAATTGAATCCAGTTGTCAAAGGTCGCGGAGCCAAAACCTTCAAGAAATGGCTGGATGAATTTAGCCAGAGCCTGTCCCAAAAGTCAGTTGCTGAGATTGGTGTTTCCTATTCAGGATCACCTCAATTCGCCCAGGAAATCAAGGAAAAACTGGCAGATAAAGTTTCTAGTCCGATTTCGGTCTTGGAAACAGGTTCCATCATTCAAACTCACACAGGCGAGGATGCCTGGGCTATTTTAGTGCGCTATGAATAGCCGGAAAATAATCGAAAACCTAGTAGTCTTTTTCCTTAGTCTTCTAGGTTTTCTGCTATTATTGAACTTAATGATTCCGAACCAGGCTCCGATTTTGTCCAAGGGGCAGGAAAAACTGGCGCCGCCCAGTTTGACCTACCTGGCTTTGGGGGATTCGCTGACCGAAGGAGTGGGGGATGAAACTGGACAGGGGGGCTTTGTGCCGCTCTTAGCCCAAGAATTGACCAATCGCTATGGCTATGAGGTCACCAGCTACAATCAAGGTGTTTCAGGCAATACAAGCTCGCAAATCTTGAAACGAATGGAAGAAGCGGATCTGGCCAAACAATTGGCAGCAGCGGACTTACTAACCCTGACTGTCGGTGGTAATGACCTGCGGAAGCTCTTAGTTGGGCACTTAACGGATTTGAGTGATCAGGTTGTAGCAAAAGGGATTCGGGATTATCAGAAACGCTTGCTGCAGTTGATTGAGACAGCACGTCAAGACAATCCCGACCTACCCATTTATGTTTTAGGGCTCTATAACCCCTTTTTGGTTAATTTCCCAGATTTGGACCAATTGGACCAGTTGATTCGGGAGTGGAATCAAGCCACCCAGGAGACCCTATCTAGTCTGAAAGCTGTTTACTATATAGATATTTATCAGGATATGGTCGAGATTGACCAGGACCAGACCGAAGAGTTGAGTCTAGAAGACCTTTTGACCTCTGAAGATTACTTCCACCCTAGTCATACAGGCTATGAGGTCATAAAAAAAGTGATGATGGAGGAAATTGATGCAAGCAAAGAGCAATGGCAAGATTAATGTTTGGAAATGGGCCTGTTTACTCTTATTAGCCTTTCAACTGGCCTTTGCATTGGTCATTTGGAAGCGAGTAACAACTGTACGTGAAGAAATAGCTAGCCAGATAGTTTCTAGCCAAACTGGTGAAAAGGTTGGGCAATTTAGCACCTCGAAAGAAGAACTCAATCAACTGATGAATAGCTATTTGGAAGAATACCAAACAGAGGATTTTTCTTATCAAGTCTATCTCAATTCTCAATTTCTCCTTTTTGAAGGTAGCTACCAATTCCTTGGCTCTAGCATTCCACTGTCTATTTATTTTATCCCTTCCAAACTTGAAAACGGTGATATCTTATTAAAAGTTTCGGAAATTTCAGCAGGCACGCTTCCGCTTCCAACAAAGGAAATTCTGACCTACATTGATAAGAATTACAAGCTACCAACCTTTATTCAGATTGATAAGGATCAGAGTCAACTCGTTATCGCATTGAATCAGTTGGAAAATGATTTAGGGCTATTTGCCCGAGTAAATACCATTGATTTATATAATGATCAAATCCTACTAGATCTCTATCGAAAAAGCTAGAAATGGCATTAAAAACTTGACCAAATCGAGATTTTTAGGTACTATATTAAGGTGAGTAATAACTCAGAAAATTATTGGAGGACTTAGCAAATGGCTAATAAACAAGATTTGATTGCAAAAGTTGCAGAAGCAACTTCATTGACTAAAAAAGACTCAGCAGCAGCAGTTGATGCAGTATTTGCAGCAGTAGCTGACTACCTTGCAGCTGGTGAAAAAGTACAATTGATCGGTTTCGGTAACTTTGAAGTTCGCGAACGCGCAGCTCGTAAAGGTCGTAACCCACAATCTGGTGAAGAAATCACAATCGCAGCATCAAAAGTTCCAGCATTCAAAGCTGGTAAAGCACTCAAGGATGCGGTTAAATAAAACAGTCTGGGGATAGACTGTTTTATCCCTCGCCTAGAAATAAAAGAGCGAGGAATAACGTGAAAAAGCCTATTGCATCAACGTTTCTACGTTATGCAATAGGCTTTTTTCTGTGTTTTGGGGCTCCCAGAGTCTGCGGAGTGAAATAGAGCAAAAGCATTTTGCACGAAAGAGTCAAGAAAAGCGTATCAAAATTTGACACGCTCTGTAGCTATTGTTTGACCCAGTTTCGACCAGGTTCTTGAGTAGGTGGTAAACGATCACCTTTGTCGATGTGTACCACACGTCCGCCAGAAACTTGTCCACCACGAGGACCAACTTCTTGATATGTCCCTGCAGGTTGATTGTCAGTTCCTGGTTTGATTAGGTTTTTACTCATATCGTTTTCTCCTTTCCTTAATACTTGACGCACAGGAGAAAATCACTTAATTTGGTAGTTAAAGTTGGATTTATTTTCCTGATTGTCATAGGTATATTATAACAAAGTTCACTATATATAGTGTTACAAAAGTATTTCTATACTATATCTAGTTGTTTTCATATTCAAGAAGAAAAATAAAGATAAACTGATTTATAAATTTTGATTGATTTGGATGATTGAGTACAATTAATATTGTGACTCAATAGATGGAATAATATATTATGCAAAATCCTCTAAAAAGTATTGATTTTTTTGTTTTATCAGGAATTATTCGTACAACAAAAAAACCAGCCTTGGTGGGCTGATTTTTAAGGAGATTTATGAAAAATTTTAGGATATACTTACAGTATAACCGAATTTTCAGAATATTCATCGGTCTTTAGACCTATTTTGAAAAAAATGCTATACTATCAACTAGGAGGAAATGGCATGATTCGTTTAGCTAGGCAAGCTGATATTCCAGTATTAATCAATCTCTTGCAAGATATTTTACAGGTCCATCATCAGGAGCGGCCGGATATTTTTAGAAGCTCAGGGCAAAAATTTTCTGAGGATGACTTAAAGGCGCTTTTGGACAATCCAGCTAAGCCGATTTTTGTTTATGAAGTGGACGGTCAAGTGGTTGGCCATCTATTTTGTGAGCTTAGGACTGCGACAGGTGATGTTTTGGAACCAGTCAAAACCCTCTTCATAGATGATTTGTGTGTGGCCAGTGCTGCGCGTGGTCAAAAAATCGGTGAGCAATTCTATGACTTTGCCCTTTCCTATGCCAAGGAGCAAGGTTGTCACAACCTAACATTGGACGTATGGGCTGACAATTCGGGAGCCGTTCGATTTTATGAACGCTTGGGTATGAAGCCGCAAAAGTTCCGCATGGAGCAAATAATCGACTAAAAAAAGAGGCTATCCCTCTTTTTTATGTTGTCTCAAAGTTGCCAATAGTTTCTGTGCAGTTTCTAGGTTGCTGTGTTTTTCTTTGCGCAGGAGTTGGGCCAGTTGATCCACTTCTTGTTCCTCAGCACCAGCAAGGAGGGCTAGGGATTTGGCATGGAGTTTCATATGACCTGCCTGAATACCAGAAGTGACCAAGGCTCGCAGGGCCGCAAAGTTTTGACAGAGACCGACAGAAGCGATGATGGAGGCTAGTTGGCGAGCCTTGGGCTGGTTGAGCAGGTCAAAAGCAACAGCCACCTTGGGATTGAGCCCAATCGAGCCACCGACCGAAGCAATCGGAAGGGGCAGGGTGATGGAGCCGACCAAGTGCTCCCCATCAATAGACCAAGTAGAGAGTCCCTTGTACTGTCCATCACGGCTGGCATAAGCATGAGCACCGGCCTCAACCGCCCGCCAGTCATTTCCAGTCGCAAGCACCACGGCATCGATACCGTTAAAAATCCCCTTGTTATGAGTGGCAGCCCGATAAGGGTCCACCTGGGCTAGCTTGCTAGCTAGGGCAATTTTTTGAGCCGTTTCTTGGGCAATAGAGAAGCTAGTAGACAGACTGGATATGGCAAGACGACACTGGGCAGTGACTAGAGATTCGGTTGCATAGTTGGACAAAATTCCCATCAAGGCTTGTCCTTGACTGAGTTCTTCCAAATCATCCTTAATGGCTTCAAGCATGTTATTAAGAATATTAGCACCCATGGCTTCTTGGACATCCACCTGAAGATAGACAATCAAAAACTCATCCTTACTTTCCACAGTCAGGTCACGAGCGCCCCCTCCGCGTTTCACAATAGATGGATGGGCTTGATTGGCAGCTTCTAAAATAGTAGCTTTCTGGTCGAGAATAGCCTGACTTGCTCGGCTATGGTCAGGAACATCAAAGAGTGCCACCTGTCCAATCATGATACGGTTGTGGATGGTGGTGGTAAAACCGCCAGAACGAGCGATGATTTTGGCGCCGAAAGAAGCAGCGGCAACCACAGAAGGTTCTTCTGTCACCATAGGAACAGAGAAAACCTGGTCATCGACAAGTAATTCAGGCAGAACCGAGAAGGGCAGGGAAAAGGTTCCCAGATGGTTCTCCGCCATCTTACCTGCAATGGATTCAGGAAGATTGGTGTCATGATGAAGAATGTCCAAGCTCGTTTCTGACAGAGGTTTGTTTTGGTGGAGGATGTCAATGCGCTCTTGGCGTGATTTTTTATAGAATCCTGAGAAGTGTGCCATGGTTTCCTCTTTCTAATTTCTAACGAAAAGCGCCCTTGGTGAGAGCCAAAGGGCGCCGTTTTGGCTTTTATTTACGATAAATCCGTTTGTGTTTGTCTACTTGAATGAGGGCAAAGGGTTTTGGATCTTCTGGAAGGTCAACTGATGTACCTGTCTCGTCCAAGTTGATTTCTTGGAAGAAGATTTGTTCATATTCTTCCATACTGATTTTGGTCCGTTGGTTGAGGCTTTCTAAGCGATTTTGGTCCAATTGTTTCTGGTATCCTTCAACAAGGGAACCGCTGAAGATTTCACAGACAGCACCGCTACCATAGCTATAAAAGAGGATTTGATCCCCTGCCTCGAGCGCTCTGCTATTTTCCAAAAGGGAAAGGAGAGAGAGGAAGATGGAGCCTGTGTAGATATTGCCGACAACCTTGTTATAGACGATGGCTTCTTGGAAGCGCTCTGTCAAGCGGTTGAGGGTTTCTTCATTTTTAGCGATGGCTTGCAAACCTTTGAGACCTTGCTTGGAGAAGGGGATGTGCAAGCACATGGCTGCAAAATCTTCAAGCGACTGACCTGTTTTTTTCTGGTAATAATCAAAGGTTGTGGTCAAGCAGTCGGTGTATTGGATTGTAGAGAAGCGACCATCAACGCGAGGGTACTTGTCATAGTTTGGTCGCCAGAAGTCATAAATGTCGCGAGTCTGGCAAACATTGTCATTATTGAGGACCATGATGCGTGGGTTAGCAGTGACCAACATGGCAACTGCGCCAGCACCTTGAGTTGGCTCACCACCTGACTCTAATCCATACTTGGCGATATCACTGGCAATCACCAAGACTTTTGAATCAGGAAATTGAGCGATGTGGCTCTTGGCTAAACTGAGTCCAGCTGTAGCTCCGTAGCAGGCTTCCTTCATCTCGATGGAGCGAGCAAAGGGCTGGATGCCTAATAAACCATGAATAGATACAGCAGCGGCCTTACTCTGGTCTACGCTTGACTCAGTTCCGACGATGACCATGTCAATGGTCTGTTTGTCTTCTTCTGTCAAGATAGCTGCAGCAGCTTGAGCGCCGAGGGAGACAATGTCTTGCGTGACGGGTGCAACAGCCATCTCTGACTGGAGAAGTCCGATTTTATATTTATTGGGATCAATGTTGCGGGCTAGGGCTAAATCAGCCAAATCTAAAACAAAATCTGGCGCCGCAAAGCCGATTTTATCAATACCGATGTTCATAAGTGTTCCTTCCAACCTATTCCTTGTTTTATGCATGAGAAATAATGAGGCTTATTCCTTGACCGCCTCCGATACAGAGGGCACAGAGGCCCAGCTTTTTATCTTGTTTGTTGAGTTCATGGATGAGGCTAACCAAGATTCGACTGCCGCTAGCTCCAATCGGGTGGCCCAAAGCGATGGCACCGCCGTTGACATTGACCTTGGAAGGGTCAGCTCCTAATTGTTCGACAACTGGAATGGATTGGGCTGCGAATGCCTCATTTAGTTCAAATAAATCAATATCTTCTACAGTTTTGCCAATCTTTTGAAGCGCCTTTTTACTTGCAGTAACTGGTCCCATTCCCATGAGGGCAGGATCTAGACCGCTTGTAGCATAACTTTCGATATAGGCCAGAGGCATGAGGTTTAGCTCATTAGCCTTTTCCTCAGACATGAGAATGAGGACTGCACAGCCATCATTGATACCAGAAGCATTGGCAGCTGTAACCGTTCCATCTTTTTTGAAGGCAGGTCGTAAGGTCGCCAGTTTTTCAAGTGGTGTTAGTCGAGGATACTCATCCTTATCAAAAATACTTTCGCCCTTTCGACTCTTCAGCTTTATTGGTACAATCTCATCGATAAAGCGTCCTTCAGCAATAGCTTTTGCAGCTTTTTCTTGACTAGAGTATGCAAAGGCGTCTTGGGCTTCACGACTGATTTGATAGCGTTCAGCCACATTTTCAGCTGTAATGCCCATGTGATAGTCGTTGAAAGCATCTGTCAAACCATCTGTCAACATGGAATCTTCTAAAGTAATATGGCCAAACTTACTTCCAAATCGGCTGGATTTGGAGAGATAGGCAGCTTGGCTCATGATTTCGATGCCTCCAGCAACAACGACATCATTGTCACCAAGCATGATGGATTGGGCAGCCAGGAGGACTGACTTGAGACCTGATCCGCAAACTTTATTGACACAGTAAGCGGAGGTGGTTTCTGGAAGTCCAGCCTTTAGGGCGATTTGACGGGCAATATTTTGTCCATGCCCAGCAGAAAGGACATTGCCGAAAATGACTTCGTCAATGTCTTCTTTTGGTATGTGTTTGGTACTGAGTGCGTGTTCAAGGACTTGTGCACCTAAATCGGCGATGGCAATGTCCTTGAGACTGCCTCCAAAACTACCGATTGCAGATCGGTAGGCTGAGACGATAGCAACTTTTTTCATGGGTACTCCTAACAATAGACTAGGAAATATTTCCAAATTTCTTTCATTCATTATACCATTTTTTTGGCAAAAACAAGGAAATAAAAATCAGTCTCAGGGCTGATTTTGGCGGTAAGGACATGTAAGCGTAATCAGAAATGGGAAAGACTAGCCTTTTTCCTGAAATTCGTGTAAAATAGAAGGGTAACAGAGGGAAACCTCAAAATAAAAAGGAGAATCCATTAATGGTAAAATTGGTTTTTGCTCGCCACGGTGAGTCTGAATGGAACAAAGCTAACCTTTTCACTGGTTGGGCTGATGTTGATTTGTCTGACAAAGGTACTCAACAAGCAATCGACGCTGGTCTTTTGATCAAAGAAGCTGGTATCGAGTTTGACCTTGCTTTCACATCAGTATTGAAACGTGCGATTAAAACAACTAACTTGGCACTTGAGTCTGCGGACCAATTGTGGGTACCAGTTGAAAAATCATGGCGTTTGAACGAGCGTCACTACGGTGGTTTGACAGGTAAAAACAAGGCAGAAGCTGCAGAACAATTCGGTGATGAGCAAGTTCACATCTGGCGTCGTTCATACGATGTATTGCCTCCAGATATGGCAAAAGACGATGAGCACTCAGCACATACTGACCGTCGTTATGCTCACCTTGACTCAGCAGTTATTCCAGATGCTGAAAACTTGAAAGTAACGCTTGAGCGCGCTCTTCCATTCTGGGAAGATAAAATTGCTCCAGCTTTGAAAGACGGCAAAAACGTATTCGTAGGTGCACACGGTAACTCAATCCGTGCCCTTGTAAAACACATCAAAGGCTTGTCTGATGACGAAATCATGGATGTGGAAATTCCAAACTTCCCACCACTTGTTTTCGAATTGGATGAAAACTTGAACATTGTAAAAGAATATTACCTATAATATTGTGAGCAAAACACCTGAGCTTTCCTCAGGTGTTTTTTAGATTTGACAAAAAGGAGAACAGTTGAGGTTAGACAAAATGGGAATTTAGTAACAGTCTTGATTGCTGACTCTTTAGTCAATCAAACACTGTGCTGTAAGATGACAGGATGTTGAAAAGTTGTTCTGGGATTTGTGCTCGCTTGCTTCATCTCCACTAGAACCTCACTTCGCTATCTCTAGGGTCGGGCTGAAACAGTTCACGGAAAGTTTTCACTCTCTTAGACTGGGCAATCATTTGCTTGGAGAATAAGAAAGTGAGGCAGTCAAGTTGTGTCAGTTTGTTTTCTGTTACTAGAATACCTCTGTTTGTATAAGTTAATAGAGGTTTTTTACATATTTGGAAAGTTTGTTCAAAAACATGCGAAAACACTTGTAAAAAGTATATACATATATTGAATTTATTGTCAGGATTTAGTATAGTATGATTGAGAGAATTCTACACATTTTTACAAATGAGGAGGAACAAATGAGTCAACATTCCAAATATCTATTTGATAAACGCTATCGTTTTTCGATTCGGCGGCTAGCAGTTGGTGTCGCTTCTGTTGCGATTGGTTGTAGTCTCTTTGGTGGTCAGTCAGTTTTTGCAGAGACAGGCCTTGAGGGAGAAAATACAATCAGCAATCAATTATCTCCTGAGGAGGCTTCAGAAGAGTTGAAAGTGGACGAGGTTGCTGAAGAAGTCGATGAAGTAGGAACCGACAGTTCCCCAGTAGCAAATCTGGAAGGAGAAACTGGAGATGTTGCTGAAGGAACTGAAACCGTAGAATCAGAGGTGCCTGTTTTGTCCGCAGACACAAGGGTTGGTTCAGACAATTTGGCAAGTAACTCCGAAGTTGAGCGGATGGAGTTTGCTCCTGCGGCCCAGCCTGCTGCGGTTAGTCCTTCTCCGACCACAGAACTGCCTAGTCATCAAGCGGACGCTAGTTTTTCAAAACCAGCTACTGCAGTTGGTGCCATCACAGGATTGACTTTTGATAATGGTGTCGCGACCATTCGCTATCAAACAGGTGAGCAAGCCCAGGTCAGCCTCTATAACGACCATGTTTTCCGTTATTATATTGACAAAACAGGGGATTTCCAAGAGCATCCAGCACCTAGTCGCGAAGACCGACCTGCGACCATTACGGTGAAATCCTTGGAAGCTTATCGTCAAGACTATCAGCAGGTTGGTCGGTTGTTGGAGGAGGAGCATCGCTATATTCTTGAAACAGAAAAAATCTGGATTTTCTTTGATAAGGCGACTGCCCGCATGTCTGTTTTTGACCGCCTTGCCAACAAATATGTCACTAAGGAAGTTTTGCCAGTCCAAATCACCCCGACTCAAACCAGTCAAGTGCTGAGCCAGGATGAAAATGAGTTCTTCTTCGGTGGAGGAATGCAAAATGGTCGCTTCAGTCACAAGGGCCAAAAGATAAACATTGTAAACGAAAACAACTGGGTTGATGGCGGGGTAACTTCACCAAGTCCATTCTACTGGTCCACAAATGGCTACGGTGTTTTACGTAACACCTTCCAACGTGGTTTCTATGATTTTGGAACGGAACAGTCAGACCAGGTTGAGGCCAAGCACCTTGAAGGGCGCTTTGATGCCTATTTCTTCATCAATAGCAGTCCAACTGCCATTATCAAAGACTACCAGGAATTGACAGGAGCACCAGTTGTTTTGCCTGAATATGCTCTTTACCTGGGACACTTAAATGCCTACAACCGAGATTACTGGGTGGAAGTCGCTGAAGGAACACGTGGCGCTATTAAACTAGGCGACAAGTGGTATCGTGAATACCAGCCACAACATTTGCCAGAAGCCGATCGGGCAAATGCAGTCAAGGAAACCTTAAATGGTGAGGGAAACAGTTATCTATTCTCAGCAAAAGCTGTTATCGATCGCTATGAAGAGCAGAATATGCCGCTTGCCTGGTTCCTGCCAAACGATGGCTATGGTGCAGGTTATGGCCAAACAGATAGTCTGGATGGCAATATTGCCAATTTGAAAAAATTTGTGGACTATGCCAAATCAAAAGGCATTCAAGTAGGACTGTGGACCCAGTCAGATCTTGTTGATACCAATCCAAGCAAGGAAGTTGTTCTTCATCGGGATATTGACAAAGAAGTGATTGAGGCAGGAATTCGGGCCATTAAGACCGACGTTGCCTGGGTTGGTCCTGGTTATTCCTTTGGCTTGAACGGGATTGACGAAGGTGCCAAACGTATTACCCAGGGAAGTGGCGCTGAGCAGGCTCGTCCATTTATCGTCACCTTGGATGGTTGGGGGGGTACTCAGCGGAGTGCGGCCATTTGGAGTGGTGACCAGTCTGGTGGGGAATGGGAGTACATTCGTTTCCACATTCCGACCTATATTGGCTTAGGCTTGTCAGGAAATCCAAACATTGGTTCGGATATGGATGGAATATTTGGTGGTGCAGATCCGATTATCAATGCCCGTGATTACCAATGGAAAATATTCACCTCCATCTTGATGAACATGGATGGCTGGGGTGCGAAACCAAAAACACCATTCTCTTTTGATGATCGAACAACCGATATTAACCGTATCTCCCTCAAACAAAAATCAACCCTCATGCCTTATGCTTATTCCTTGGGTCACGAGGCGAGGGAAACAGGGAAGCCAATCGTGCGTGCTATGTTTATAGAATTCCCTGACGAGGTCATCAACTATGGCAAGGATGTTCAGTATCAGTATATGTATGGGGCGAACTTATTAGTAGCACCTGTTTATAAGAATACAGCCATGCAGGCAAATGGCGATGACATCCGCAATAATATCTACCTACCAGGTGGAGAGGACCAGGAGTGGATTGACTGGTATTCTGGTCAAAAATACAAGGGAGGTCAGGTCTTAAATGGCTTTGCTGCTCCGCTTTGGAAGGCTCCTGTGTTTGTCCGAAATGGAGCCATCATCCCGATGACTGATGCCAACAATCATCCAGGAGAAATTGACCGGACCAAACGTGTGATTCAATTCTATCCGCATGGGGATTCCAGCTTTACCCTCTATGAAGATGATGGTAAGAGCGTTGGTTACCAGGCGGGTCAATTGGCTAAAACAGTGATTAGCAGTCAAGCTGGTGATTCCAATGAAAAAGGCAGAGCAGTCTTGACGATTGGGGCAACAGAAGGCAGTTTCCCAGGATTTATCAAGGAAAAAACAACAGAGCTTCATGTCAATGTTTCAGAAGATGTAGATGCTGTGACTGTTCGCGTGGGCAATCAAGATGTGACCCTGAGACGAGTAAACAGCTTAGAAGAATACGAGGCAGGTAGCGATGTATTCTACTATCATGCCAACCCATTGATGGCAACTTACAATCCAAAGAGTGCAGACATTCAAAATCTTCGGGTGGAAATGAATGACCTCTTGAAGATTAAGTTGGCAGCTCGAGACGTTACCCAGGCAGCAGTTGTTGTTACGATTGACGGCTTTGTTCATCAAAATCCAGTTGCTGAAGTGCCAGCAGATCTACAAGTTCCAACGATTCCAACAGGACTTGCTGCACCAGAGGAAGGGATTTCGGCAAGCTCGATCCGCCTTCAATGGACAGGGGTAGAGGGTGCAAGTTCTTATGATATTTTGCGAGATGGAACTCTCTTTACAGGTATTACTGGTACCAACTTTACCTTTGATGATTTCGCTTATGGCAGTGAACATAGTTTCAAAATCCGTGCCGTTAATGCCAAAGGAGCATCAGATTGGTCCCAAGAATTGCGCGTAGCAACCAATGAAGATCCGTGGAGCGATGCTATCGAAGGCATACAGGCAACTACCAACATCACACCTCAGAGTGGTCAGGGCTTGGATAAATTATTTGATAAGCAAGTTGGTCACCAATTCCACAGTCAATGGGGTGAAGCAGTATCCTTCCCAGCGACCATTAACATGGACCTTGGTGGAACCTATGAAGTGGACCGTATTGAATACTACCCACGCAATGATAATGGTGCAAATGGTCGGATAACGAAAGCCTACTTTGAAGTCAGTGAAGACGGTGTAAACTGGACTACAGATGAATATTACTCTGTTTGGGCAAATGACAATAAGACCAAAACCTATAAATTTGCAGTTCCGCGCGTGCGCTATGTTCGGATGCATATTGCAGAGGGGGTAAATAGCTTTGTATCAGGTGAGGAATTACTGGTCTTCAAAAAACCAGGCAGCCGCATGTTGATACCAGGTGATATTAGTAATGACGGACGAATTTCAGACGATGATAAGACCTCCTTCTTGAACTATACTGGCTTGCGGACGGAAGACAATGACTTTGGCTATATCAGTCATGCAGACTCTAATAAAAATGGTCTGATTGATGCCTACGATATTAGTGTGGCCGCAGTTCAGTTAGAGGGTGGTGTCGCGACACCGTCTCAAAGCAACCCTGCAGGTCGGACTTATCTAACGGCCGACAAACTAAATTTGACAGCTGGTCAAACCACTACCATCCGTTTGATGGCTGCAGACTTGGAAGCTGTCAACGCCTTGACGAGCACTGTGATGATCGATGGCAGTCAGTTTGAAGTAGTCGGTCAAGTAACAGCCAACCAAACCTTTACCAAAGAAGCTGAAAACTTCTCCTATGTCCGTACTCGTGGCAACCAGTCCAACATTGTCTTTAGCTTTGTTAACTTTGGTGACAAGCCACAATTGACAGGAAGTGGAGAAATTGGCCGCATTACCCTCAAAGCCTTGAAAGATGGTCCACTTAATCTGACCATGCAAGATGGTATTTTAGTCAGCAATGGTCTTCGAACAAAGGAAATTTCAGATTCAGCAATTCGTCAGGCGGTGAATTTCACAGCTGTACCAACAGTACCGGGTTCGGTTCAAGCCAACCGCATAACAAGTGGTAGTGCGACCCTGACTTGGACTGGAGACAAGCAGGCCTTTGAATACCTGATTGAGCAGGAGACAGCAGATGGCTTTGTTCCAGTTGGGCAGACAGACCAGACTAACTGGACTGTTTACAATTTGGCGCCAGAAAGTACCTATCGATTCCGTGTGAAGGCTAAAAATAGCTTGGGGACATCTGAAGCTTCTGAAGTAGTAAGTCTTGTGACTCCTGCCAAAGATGCGACAAGAAAAGTTCCGATTGTTCTAGCGACCACTCCAATTGCGGACCAAGCAGGAACAGAATTGACCTATTTCATCGATGGAAACGATACGACGCTTTACCATAGTTCTTGGGCGAATCGTCAGGCGGTTCCTAGTCACATTGTTCTTGATTTGGGCCAAGTAAAAGATATCGATCACATCCTCTATCGACCTCGCAACAATGCCGGAAATGGTACGATTACTAGTGTAAAATTGTCCATCAGTCATGACGGAGAAGAGTGGGAGGAAGTAACGGCGCCGATTGCTTGGGCAGTCAATAATACGGAAAAAGTGGCTCTTCTTCCAGAAGGAAGCAAGGCTCGATTCATCAAGGTTCATTGGTTAGCAAGTGTTGGTGGCTTTGTATCTGGAAAAGAGATTGCGGTATATGGCCCAGCTGCTTCTCCAATTCAACCAGAAGTACCTGTTCAGCCAGACCAACCAACTGATCCAGAATCCCCTGTTCAACCAGACCAACCTACTGATCCAGAAGTACCTGTTCAGCCAGATCAACCAATTGATCCAGAAGTACCTGTTCAACCAGACCAACCAACTGATCCAGAGCAACCTATCGAAGAATTGGTGACCGCAGTTCCTGATACTGCTCCAACAGCAGAGGCTTTACCATTGGGACATATTTCCATCAATGGAGACGGATTGCTGACGCCAGAAAAACCATTGGGTCATCTCACGCTTCATGGCTCAGGTCTCTGGACGGCAGAAAAACCACTTGGTAGTTTGCCAGATAAAGGGGAGAAAGAGACGATTGTTACTGCCTCTCAAACACCAACAAAATCGGAAGGTCAAGCACTTCCGAAAACAGGGCAAGCTGATTCGGTAGTTTCAACCTTAGCAAGTCTTGGGTTCCTTGGTTTGACAGGCTTGTGCTTAGCTAAGAAGCGAAAAGAGCAGTGATACAAAAGTGCTGTCAATGGAAGTTTTTTCCTAACTGTGCTATACTCGAAAAAAAGGAGGTAGCAAATGGCAAGTAAAAAAATGTTACACGCTTGTTTGCGTGTGGAAAATCTCGAAGCATCTCAACGCTTCTATGAAGAAGGTTTTGGTTTCAAGGAAACTCGCCGAAAGGACTATCCAGACCATCAATTTACCTTGGTGTATCTGGCACTTGAAGGGGATTCATTTGAAATTGAACTGACCTACAACTACGGTCATGGACCATATACAGTTGGTGACGGCTTCTCACACCTGGCTCTCTCATCAGATGATTTGGAAGGAGACAACCAAAAACACAAGGACTTGGGCTATCCAACGACAGACATCAAGGGATTACCAGGCAGCCCTGGACGCTATTATTTCGTAACGGATCCAGATGGCTACCGTGTCGAGGTTATCCGTGCAGACTAGCAGAAAACCTACTCAGATGAGTAGGTTTTTTGTAAAGAAATTGCGGAAAAGTATCTGAAAAAAGGTAGCTATTTTCCAAAAAATATCGAATCTTGGTTGAGGCCTCCTAATATATTTGATAGAATAGTAGTGAAGATTTGTACAAGAATGAGGTGAGTAGGATGAGAAAAACAGTTATTTTAGCAGTGGTTAATGTTATTTTGTTAGCTTGTATAGTTGTTTTAGGTTTTAAAACCTATCAACTTTATCAGTACCGAACATGGGATCAATTTATTCAACAGCAAGAAAGTCAGCTGAAAAAACAGGCTGCCACCTATGTTCAAAAAGGAAAGGTTGGTACTACAGTTGTATCGGCGGCCATTCCTAAAAATGAAGCTGGGCAGCCTTTGGAAACAGTGAGAACAAAAATAGAAGCCTATGTCCAAGGGAAATTGGGCAAGCAAGCTGGAAAGAAAGGAATTTCAGACTACATAGAAGTCCGTTCTAAGAGTCAAGCTTCTGAATTTTCAACTGTAACTAAGCATGAGATTCTTTCCAATCGCTACCAGATGAAGGGGACTAAAATCAGTTCAAAACAAGTTGAAGAGGTCGGTCAGGTTTTATTGACAGCCCAAGCAGATCCTTTTGATTTGTCTGATTTGGTAACGGATATGGGAACGCTCCGTCCCCAATTTGAGGGGGTCCTGTCAGCAAGCTTGGACCAGCTCGGAGTTGATGCTACAGAAAAAACAAATATACTACAGGCATTTCAGACTGCTGACCTCACCCAGTTTACACTTTCTTACTCAGATAGCCAGATTTTCTTACTACTACCAAAAGAAACCTATTTGGTCGAGCAGATTGGGCTACCGATTGCTAGCTTTTTCCCTGTGGTCAATAGTCAGTATTTGTCGAGTCAGGATCAGGCTAGTTATCAGACTTATCTAGCAGAAGAAGAGGCTAAAAAATACCGCAACATGATTGCTTTAACCTTTGATGATGGACCAAATCCAGCCACAACACCGCTAGTTTTAGATATCTTGAAAAAATACCAGGTCAAGGCAACCTTCTTTGTCTTAGGAAAGTCTGTCGCAGGAAATGAAGCAATTCTGCAAAGAATGGTAGCAGAAGGGCATGAGATTGCCAACCATTCTTGGAGTCATCCAAACTTGACGAAACTTTCTGCTACAGATGTAGCAGCAGAAATCCAGCAAACACAATCAGCTATCGAAGCAGCTGTTGGCTTTAAGCCTAGCTTGATGCGACCGCCTTATGGTGCAATCAATGCAACAACCATGTCTTCTATTCAGATGCCGATTATCAACTGGTCGATTGATTCTAAGGATTGGCAGTCACGGAATGCTACAAGCATTTTAAAAGAAGTTCAGGCACAAGCCCATCCAGGCGGTGTGCTCTTGTTGCATGATATCCACCAATCAACAGTCGCTTCCCTAGATGGAGTCTTATCTTACTTGCTAAGCAAGGGGTATACGATTGGAACTGCAAGCCAGGTTTTAGGAGATCAGCTAAGCAGCCAACGTATCTATTATTCAAAAGATAATTCTCTCGTAGCACAATAAAATAAGAGGCTAGTTTTACTAGCCTCTTATTTTTTAAATAATTGTTGGTTTTTTAATTCAACTTCTTGGACCGAAGCAAATTTTTTCAGTTGTTGAAGTTCATAGTTGCTCGTGACCATGGTGATGACCATACCGTCTTTACCCATTCGGCCGGTTCGTCCAGCTCGGTGGGTGTAGCTAGCCTTATCAAAAGGAATGTCATAGTTTATGACACATTCTAAGTTTTCGATGTCAATCCCACGTGCTACCAAGTCAGTTGCTAAGAGGAGATGCAATTGCCCTTGTTTGAAACGCTCCAAGATAACTTTGCGGAATTTCACATTGACATCTGATGCCAAGGAAATGACATTGGCTTGATGGAATTGGAGCCGCTCTTCACTGGCACCCAAGTCTGACAGTTGATTAAAGAAGGTTAAGGCACGAAAATCAGGAAGGTTTGCAAACTTACGCAATAAGTCTAGACGATCACGTTTTTCGACCATGATGTAGTAGTGGTCGATGGTAGAAGTTTCTGATTTTGTGACATCAATGGTGACGGTACCTGGCGCCAATTTACTTGGGTCAAACTTGCTGGTTGCACTCAGGTAAATGAATTGGTAGTCCTTTGGAACATAGTGGCCGATTTTCTCCACGAAATGATAATGAGAATCGCTGAATAATTCATCGAATTCATCCAAGACGATAGTTTCAACGTTCATCATTTTGATTTTTTTGAGTTTAATCAGCTCAAATATACGACCTGGTGTGCCAATCAGGATTTCAGGCCCTTTCTTTAAGCGCTCAATCTGGCGTTTTTGACTGGAACCAGATAAAAAGAGCTGACAGGTCAAGCCGAGGCTTTCTCCCCAGGTTTTACAGACATCGAACAACTGCCCCGCTAATTCTGTATTTGGTGCAAGAATGAGTAATTGTTGGGCTTTTTTAGGCTTTAGCTTTAAGAGACTAGGCCAGAGATAAGCCAAGGTTTTTCCAGAACCTGTTGGGCTAAGTGCTAAAACGTTTTTCCCTTCAGAGATTGGAGCAAAAATAGCCTCTTGAATGGGGGTAAAGTCTTGAAATTGAAGCTCTTCCATCTGAGTGGTCCAGCTTGTTGGAAAATGTGATTTCATAGTTATGAGATGGACAAAGTCCATTCCTTTCTGTGCTTAAATAGGGTCGGATGAAAAGTGAATGCCGGCTACTTGACGCATGTCATACAAGGCTTGATGGACAGCTTCAGCCCGTTGGGTCAGGCTATCAGCCAAGACTTGGTCACCCTTTTCAATGATATGGATAAAGCTAAGGCATTCTTCTAACATGTTATCGGAAGGGGCGTGAATGTCCAAGTCAATATGGCTTCCATCATGGTAGTAGAAGGTAGCCTTCTGAATATGTTGGCAGCTGTCTAGCACCAAGGTCCCCTTATCCGTGTAGATTTCATTTACAAGGGTACTAGTCAGATTTTTTCCAGCAAAGATACCCACTTGAAAGTGGCCATAGTCCAAGTACCCAAATCCATTGAGGTCAACAGTATTTGGGAGTTGCTGAGCTTGATAAGCGACCTTTTGTGCAGGACCAAAGAGGGTCACGCTAGCATACAAGGCATAGACACCTAGGTCCATCAAGGCCCCGCCAGCCATCTTTTCGGAAAAGATATTGGGTTCTGTTCCGGCTAGTAGCTCAGGCATCTTTGAGGAATACTTGGCATAAGAAAACTGAGCGCCCAAAATAGTGTGATTTCGTAAAAAGGAGCCAATGGATTCAAAGGCTGCTTCGTAGGTGTTGCGAGCAGCTTCGAGGAGGAAAACCTTGTTTTCTTTAGCAATACGAAGGAGTTCAGCAAGCTGGTCAGGATGGCAAACCATGGGCTTTTCGACGATAGCATGCTTTCCTGCCAGAAGGACAGCCTTAGCTTGCTCGTAATGCAAAGCATTTGGGCTTGCGATGTAGATGGCATCTAGATCCTGGGCTAAAAATTCCTGCCAATCTGCGAAAGCTTGTGCAGATTGAAAAGGTGCTGCAAACTCCTGGGCTCGTTCTAATTGTCTTGAAAAAACAGCAGACAATTGAAATTTTTGGGTGGAATGTGCGGTTTCTATAAACTTTTGACTGATAAATGAGCTACCAATGACACCAAATCTGATCATATTTTCTCTTTTCCTTGTGTTATTCTTTTCATTATAACATGTTTCATGTTAAAATAATATTGAAAAGAAAAGGAGATGATAATGAAGCAAAAACCCATTATTATTGGCGTAACTGGTGGTTCAGGTGGAGGAAAGACCAGTGTGTCCCGTGCCATCCTAAATAATTTCCCTGATGCTCGTATTTGTATGATTGAGCACGATTCCTATTATAAGAATCAGTCTCATTTGACCCATGAAGAAAGAATACAAACCAATTATGACCATCCGCTGGCTTTTGACACTGATTTGATGATTTATCATATCAGCGAACTTTTAGCAGGTCGAGCAGTGGACATTCCAATTTATGACTATACCCAACACACTCGTTCAGATAAGACCTATCGTCAAGAACCTCAGGATGTCTTCATCGTTGAAGGAATCTTGGTTTTAGAGGACAAGCGGTTGAGAGATTTGATGGATATCAAAATTTTTGTAGATACTGATGATGATATCCGCATTATTCGTCGTATTAAGAGAGACATGGAAGAACGTGGCCGTAGTTTGGATAGTATCATTGATCAATATACCTCGGTAGTCAAACCAATGTACCATCAATTTATTGAACCGACAAAGCGGTATGCAGATATCGTGATTCCTGAAGGGGTTTCAAATATTGTAGCCATTGACTTAATCAATACCAAGGTAGAGAGTATTCTAAGAGAGCGTGGTTAAAATGCCCAAGCAACGGATTTTACCTCATATCATTCTCGGCATCATTGCGACGTCGGAAGCAGAGGTAACTGGAAAACAAATTACTGATTATGTCCAACGTGAAATTGGCGAGTATTGGCAAGTTGCCCATAGTCAAGTCTATCCAGAACTCAAACGGATGACGGAAGATGGCTGGATTGTTTGCCATCCCGTTCCCAATAACGAGAAAGAGAAACAGTACGGAATTACTGAACTAGGATTGGAAATGTTGGAAAACTGGTTGTCAGAACCCAACCATGAATTGCCCTTACAAAAGGATATTTTCACCCTGAAGCTATTCTTTATCAAGGACAAGGATGACCAGCGCATTCCTAAACTCATCCATGCCCAAATCGACTTACTCAATAAGCATTTGGAACACCTAGAGCAGCGAAAAAACAATCTTTTTGCGAGTCCGGAAGACATGTTAAACCGCTATGGTCACTATCTCATCTTGACCAGAGCCATTGCACGAAACCGTGATCAAATCAAATGGTTGAAACAGACCTTAAAAATGAAATGAGATTCAGATTCCTGAATCTTTTTCTTTGTATTGCATTTTCTGACAATTTAGACAATACAGAAAATTCTTGACAAACTATCTTCTTTTTAGTAGAATAGACCTATTCTATCTCAGGGAGAGTGCCAATGATGTCAGCAGTCAAACAAAACTTGTTGTTGAGGGACCAGGGCTAGTGCTAACAAGCATTAGTCCTGTTTGGCTTACCAAGCGGGCACCACATCTCGCTTGGATTCCAAGTGAGATGTTTTTATTTTAGGCGTGAGAAAAGGAGTTTAGTATGCGTACCATCGAATTTTTAGATACCAGTCTTCGAGACGGCGAACAGACACCAGGTGTTCATTTTACCATCAAGGAAAAAATTGCCATCGCCAAACAACTGGAAAAATGGGGGGTATCTGCCATTGAAGCAGGATTTCCAGCAGCCAGTCCGGACTCGTTTGAGGCGGTGCAAGCTATTGCAAAAGTCTTGACCAAGACAGCTGTCTCAGGTTTGGCGCGCTCTGTTAAGTCGGATATTGATGCCTGCTATGAAGCTTTAAAAGATGCCAAATTTCCTCAAATTCATGTCTTTATCGCAACTAGCCCCATCCACCGTGAGTTTAAACTCAAAAAGTCTAAGGAGGAGATTTTGGCAGCTATCAAGGAACATGTGACCTATGCACGTTCGAAATTTGAGGTGGTCGAATTTTCACCTGAGGATGCAACGCGGACAGAATTGGGCTTTCTTTTGGAGGTAGTGCAAACAGCTGTGGATGCAGGAGCAAGCTACATCAATATTCCCGATACTGTTGGTTTCACGACACCGGAAGAGTACGGCTATATTTTTCGTTACTTGATTGAACATGTGAAATCCGACCGTGACATTCGCTTCAGTCCCCATTGCCACAATGACCTTGGGATGGCGGTTGCCAACACGCTTTCAGCCATTAAAAACGGTGCAGGTCGGATTGAAGGGACTATCAATGGTATCGGAGAGCGGGCAGGCAATGCTGCCTTGGAAGAGGTGGCAGTAGCTTTGGAAATTCGTTCTGATTTTTATGATGTCCGAAGCCCGATTCGATTGGCGGAAACGGTCAATACCTCAGAGATGGTATCACGTTTCTCAGGTCTTTCTATTCCGAAGAACAAGGCGGTTGTTGGTGGCAATGCTTTCTCACACGAATCAGGTATTCATCAAGACGGTGTCTTGAAAAATCCATTGACCTATGAAATTATTACCCCAGAGCTGGTTGGTTTTACTTCAAACTCCCTCCCCTTGGGCAAACTTTCTGGTCGCCATGCTTTTGCCAAAAAATTGGAAGAACTCCAACTGGACGTCGATGAAGCGGAACTGCAAACTCTCTTTGTCAAGTTTAAAAATCTGGCGGACAAAAAGCAGCAGATCACCAATGCGGATATTCGTGCTCTAGTAGCGGGGGTAACGGTTGAAAATGTAGATGGCTTCCATTTTGCAGACTTGAAATTGGCGTCGCATAAGGATGAAACCATTACAGCCTCTGTTATCATGGTCAACCAGGAAGAGGAAAGTGTTGAACTGGTTGCTGATGGAAAAGGGTCCGTCGAAGCGATTTTCAATGCTATTGATCAGTTTTTCAATCATGCCGTTCGTTTGGATACCTTCAATATCGATGCTATCACGGATGGCATTGATGCCCAAGCTTCGGTTAATGTTTCTGTTGAAAATATCCAAACAGATACGATTTTCAATGCCAACGGAATCGACTTTGATGTATTGAAAGCAGCTGCTAAGGCTTACATTCATGCCAATATCATGGTTCAAAAGGAAAATGAAGGCGGCTTTGTAAAAAACTTGTCTGAAAAAGACAGTCCTAGATAGGAGAAAAGGATGGCTAAGAAAATTATTGCACTAGCTGGTGATGGCATCGGACCAGAAATTATGGCAGCTGGCTTAGCAGTGCTTGAAGAGGTCGCAGAGCGGTTCCAATTGGATCTTACAATTGAACACCATCTATTTGGAGGGGCAGCCATAGATGTTTACCAACATCCTCTTCCTGACAGTACCTTGGAAGCGGTTCGGTCTGCAGATGCAATTTTATTGGCAGCCATTGGTGGTCCCCAGTATGACCAGGCAACTATTCGACCAGAGCAAGGCTTGTTGGCCTTGCGAAAGGAGTTAGGACTCTATGCCAATTTACGGCCGGTCAAACTTTTTGACAGTTTGTCTGATCGTTCGCCCCTGAAAGCCAATCTTTTAACTGGCGTGGATTTTCTAGTTGTGAGAGAATTGACTGGGGGAATCTACTTTGGTACCCATCACTTAGAGGAAGACAAGGCGTTTGATATCAACTCCTACACAAGAGAAGAAATCAAAGCCATTGTCAGACTGGCCTTTGAAGCAGCGCAAAGACGCAGAAAAAAGCTGACCAGTATTGACAAGCAAAATGTTTTGGCGACATCAAAACTCTGGCGCAAGGTGGTCGATGAGCTGGCTCAGGATTATCCAGATGTGGAGGTAGAGCACCAGTTGGTTGATAGTGCTGCCATGTTGCTCATTACTCGTCCATCTCAATTTGATGTCATTGTGACAGAAAACTTATTTGGAGATATCCTGTCCGATGAAGCCAGTGTCTTATCTGGTAGCTTGGGAGTTATGCCTTCGGCTTCTCATTCTCTAAATGGGCCAAGTCTCTACGAGCCTATCCATGGTTCGGCACCTGATATTGCTGGAAAAGGCATAGCCAATCCCATCAGCATGATTTTATCGGTAGCTATGATGGTACGGGAATCGTTGGGACAGGAAGAAGCTGCACAGGTGATTGAATCAGCAGTTGAAAGAAGCCTTGAAAAAGGCATTAGAACACAAGATTTAGGAGGAAAGGCGACGACAGCTGAGATGCTGGCCGCCATAATAAGCGAATTATGACCATTCAACAAATGATGAGTTTGGCACTTTGTCTGTGGAATTTCATTGTTTTTCTAACCTACGGTGTAGATAAGCACCGTGCTCGTAAGCAAGCCTATCGGATTTCAGAGAAGACCTTGTTACTGATGGCCTACTTCTTTGGTGGGCTAGGGGCTTGGGGAGGTGGTACTTATTTCCGCCACAAGACGCAAAAGGTGTATTTTCGCTTAGCTTGGGCAATCGGAGTCTTGATTGATATTCTGGTGGTTTATTGGATAGGGAGGTAGCTAGATGGCTGGACAATCCATTTTAGATAAAGTCTGGGAACGGCATGTGATTACGGGGCAAGAAGGACAACCTCAGCTCATGTATGTGGACCAACATTATATCCATGAAGTGACGAGTCCTCAGGCTTTTCAAGGGCTACGGGAGGCTGGAAGAAAGGTGCGGAGGCCAGATTTGACCTTTGGAACCTTTGACCACAATGTTCCAACTGTCAATATTTTTGATATTCGAGATGCAATTTCAAAGGCCCAGATGGATAAGCTGGCTGAAAATGTCTTAGAGTTTGGCATTGACTGTGCAGCCCATGGCTCAGAACATCAAGGAATTGTCCACATGGTTGGCCCCGAATCAGGGCGGACACAGCCTGGAAAATTTATCGTGTGTGGCGATAGCCATACCGCAACCCACGGTGCATTTGGTGCCCTAGGATTTGGAATTGGAACGTCTGAAGTTGAGCATGTTTTTGCGACACAGACCATTTGGCAAGTCAAACCTAAGAAACTGCTGGTTGAATTTACCGGAAGGCCCCAGTCAGGTGTCTATGCTAAGGATTACATCCTTGCCTTGATTGCCCAATACGGTGTGGGAGTTGGAGTTGGCTATGCAGTTGAATTTCGTGGTGAGGCAGTTGATGCCCTATCTATGGAAGAGCGGATGACGATTTGCAACATGTCTATCGAGTTCGGATCTAAGATTGGAATGATGAATCCAGATCAAAAAACCTTTGATTATGTCCGAGCAACAGAGCATGCACCCAAAGATATTGAGACGGCGATTGCGGATTGGAAAACCCTGGTTTCGGATCAAGATGCAGTCTATGATAAGACCATTGTGATGGATGTTTCAAAGCTAGCACCCATGGTCACTTGGGGAACCAATCCTTCTATGGGTGTTGCCTTTGACCAAGCCTTTCCAGAAGTGACAGATATGAATGATGAACGGGCCTATGGCTATATGGGGCTCAAACCGGGCCAAACTGCAGCGGATATTGAGCTGGGCTATATCTTTATCGGCTCTTGTACCAATGCGCGCTTGAGTGACTTAGAGTTAGCTGCACGATTTGTCAAAGGAAAAAAGATTGCCCCTAATCTGACTGCCATTGTAGTTCCAGGATCTCGACCTGTTAAAAGGGCGGCAGAAAAGCTGGGTCTGGATAAAATTTTTTTAGATGCCGGTTTTGAATGGCGGGATCCAGGATGTTCCATGTGCCTAGGCATGAACCCTGATAAGGTCCCAGACGGCGTTCACTGTGCATCAACCAGCAATCGAAATTTCGAAGATCGGCAAGGTTTTGGCGCCAAAACTCACCTGTGTAGTCCGGCCATGGCTGCTGCTGCATCGATAGCAGGGCGTTTTGTGGATGTACGCACCATGACAGAAATCGTAGGAGGATAAAGATGGAGCCATTTACTATTTACAAGGGCAGGACAGTTCCTCTGATGAATGACAATATCGACACAGACCAGATTTTGCCCAAGCAATTTCTCAAGTTGATTGACAAGCAAGGCTTCGGCAAATATCTCATGTATGCTTGGCGCTATACAGACCATCTGTATACTGAAAATCCTGATTTTATTTTCAACAAAGAGGACTACCGACAAGCAACTATTCTCATCACAGGTGATAATTTTGGAGCGGGTTCTTCTCGTGAACATGCTGCCTGGGCCTTGGCGGACTATGGCTTCAAGGTTGTGATTGCGGGATCTTTTGGAGATATCCATTACAACAATGAGCTTAACAATGGTATGCTTCCTATTGTTCAACCGAGGGAGGTTAGACAGAGACTGGCCCAGCTGGCGCCAGATGAGGAGATTACAATCGATCTTCCCAACCAAAAAATCATAACCTCCGTTGGGGAGTTTGCATTTGCTATCGAGGAAGAATGGAAGTACAAACTCATCAATGGTCTGGATGATATTGGCATTACCCTTCAGTATGAGGATTTAATCAGCCAATACGAGCGCAATCGTCCATCATATTGGCAGGAAGGAAACACGTAAGCTTACGTGTTTTTCTTATCTATTGAAATTGATTGACAGCTAGTACTGAAAGGGGTCAATTTTGCCTGGAAATGTGCTATAATGTGTCTATGACTAAACAAGAAAAAATCTCAACCTATCAACTTTTACTTGCCCAACTAGAGGCTCTTTTAGAAGGCGAAACCAATGCTCTTGCCAACCTGTCCAATGCATCAGCTCTTCTTAATCAAGCTCTTCCCAACTCTGTTTTCACAGGTTTTTACCTATACGACGGTCAGGAATTGATTTTGGGTCCATTCCAAGGTGGCGTTTCCTGTGTTCACATTGCACTTGGAAAGGGAGTTTGCGGGGAGTCGGCAGCTAAAGGCCAGACTATTCTCGTAGACGATGTTCGTCTACATGACAACTACATCTCCTGCGATGCGGCAGCTTTGTCTGAAATCGTGGTCCCCATGACGAAAAACGACCAGCTTTTGGGCGTTTTGGACTTGGATTCTCGTTTGGTAGCCGATTATGATGCCATTGACAAAGAATACTTAGAGAAATTTGTGGCGCTTCTGGTTGAAAAGACGGACTGGAACTTTGCTATGTTTGGAGAAAAACGCTAATGTACCAAGCTTTATATCGGAAATACCGTAGCCAGACCTTCGGAGAAATGGTAGGGCAGGAGGTGGTTGCGACCACGCTCAAACAGGCTATTGAGCAGGATAAGATCAGCCATGCTTACCTCTTTTCAGGTCCAAGAGGTACGGGTAAGACCTCTGCGGCCAAGATTTTTGCAAAGGCTATGAACTGTCCTAATCAAGAGGCTGGCGAGCCTTGCAATGACTGCTACATCTGTCAGGCCATTGCGGAGGGCAGTTTGGAGGACGTTATTGAGATTGATGCGGCTTCAAATAACGGTGTCGATGAAATTCGTGATATTCGAGACAAATCCACCTACGCCCCAAGTCTCGCCAAGTATAAGGTTTACATCATCGACGAGGTCCATATGCTATCAACAGGGGCCTTCAATGCCCTCTTGAAAACCTTGGAAGAGCCGACGGAGAATGTGGTCTTTATCCTTGCGACAACCGAGCTACATAAAATTCCAGCAACCATTTTATCCCGTGTCCAGCGCTTTGAATTCAAGTCTATAAAGGTCTTGGATATTCAGCAACACTTGGTGGCTATCTTGGACAAGGAGGGCATTTCCTACGATGAACAGGCTTTGACCTTGATTGCTCGAAGAGCAGAAGGGGGGATGCGTGATGCCTTGTCCATCCTTGATCAGGCACTCAGCTTGAGTGCAGAAGAGTCAGTCACGCTGGACATAGCAGAAGAAATCACAGGATCAATCAGCCTGCGCGCCCTCGATGACTATGTAGCCAGCCTTCGGCAAGCTGATACGGTAGCAGCATTGAGCCATCTGACTACCATTTTCAACAACGGCAAGAGCATGACCCGCTTTGCGACAGACCTCCTTCACTACCTTCGCGACCTATTGATTGTCCAGACAGGTGGGGAAAATACCCACACTAGCCCTGTATTCCTGGATAACCTGGCCTTGGACAAGCAGCGGATTTTCGGCATGATTGACCAGGTGACCAAGTCCCTAACTGACATCAAGTCCAGTCCCCAGCCCAAGATTTACGCTGAGATGATGACCATTGCCTTGGCAGAAGAAGGTCCAGTTTCGGGGGCAATGGCAGAGCTACCAGCTGACTTGGTTGAGCAAATCCAGTCGCTCCAAAAAGAAGTGACCAGTCTTAAGCAGGAACTTGCTCGACTCTCCACACAACCGCAGACAGTAAAACCTGTATCACGTAAGCCACAAACCGCCAAAAAGTATAGAGTAGATACAGGAAAGGTGCATGCCATTTTGCAAGAGGCCATGGAAAATCCAGCCCTGGCGCGTGAAAATCTAACCCGCCTGCAAAATGCCTGGGGAGAAGTGATTGAAAGTTTGGCAGGTGCAGATAAGGCGCTCCTAACAGGCTCCCAGCCGGTCGCTGCCAATGAAAACCATGCCATTCTAGCTTTTGAATCTTCCTTTAATGCAGAGCAGACCATGAAGCGAGACAACCTCAATACCATGTTTGGGAATATTCTCAGCAAGGCAGCAGGTTTTTCACCACAAATCCTAGCCATTGCTATGGAAGAATGGCAAACCATTCGAGCTGAGTTCTCCCTCAAAGCCAAAGGCCAAAGATCAGAACAGGCAGAACAAAAAGAAGAAAGCCCAATCCCAGAAGAATTTAGCTTCTTAGCAGAACAGGCAGAAATTATAGATGATTAAAAAGGTCCGGGGGACCTTTTTAACCTTCGCCCAAAAATATAAAAGCGAAGTAGGTCCGGGGACCTTATTGATGCGAACTATGTTCGCTCTATTTTCCACCTTCAACAGTCTCCCAGACTGTTGAAGCCTTCGCCCAAAAATATAAAAGCGAAGTAGGTCCGGGGGACCTTATTGATGCGAACTATGTTCGTTTAATTTCCCACCTTCAACGGGAGTGGGAAAGAACTCGACTAGTCTAAAAAAGAGTTCGTCAACAATTTCTCGTTTTGAGTTGTTGATCTGAAACAGTCTATCCCCAGACTTTGAATTATGTGAGCTGACTATCGTCAGCTTGTATCTCATACTTCAAAAGGTCTCCCAGACCTTTTGAACTCCCGCCCCCGTATAGCTCCAAAGGTTTGGGGAACCTTTGGAGGTTGGAGATAGAGCGAACAAAGTTCGCATCAATCGTTAAGTCAGAGTAGTGACTGTTGGAGGTTGGAGATGAGGCGAACTTGTTCGCGACAGTCGTAGAGGTCAGATTTGGAGTGTGAAAAATGAACAAATCTGCTTATCAACCACTGCGCTGAGAGGTTGACACGAACTCTGAGAAGTGGTCAGGGGCTTTTTGCCCAGACTGTTGAAGCAACCTTGTTTGTCTAAATTTTTCTTTCAAAATGGATTTAAAAGTTGGAGATTTCTTTAAAACTTTCTGTGACTCGAGGCAATATCCGTCTTAAGTCGGATGTGGGGGGACTGGATTTGGGTTATACTGTATTCAATCCTAAATATTTTTCATAATCTCCTAGAAATCACTGGCAATTGCTAGTGATTTTTTGTGGTTCGAGTTGACGTTTTTTTCTGAAATTGTTTTCATGGCTAACAAAAAAACAGCCCTTGAGCTGATTTTTTGCTATACTAGTCCTATGAGAATTCCACAGTTTATTTTTTTAGCCCTAGTGACGGCTTTTGCGACTTATTTTATGAATGCATCATTATTAGCAGGAGATTATCTTTTTGCTGCTATTTATGCTGTCTTTGTTGGTCGCAATCTTTATTTTTCCTACAAGGTGACGAAATTTCTCCATTTGGTAGAAAAAACTACCAAGAAAGGAGACTAATTTCACCGCTAGAAAGGATTTTGGAGCGGCCGCCCTCTAGTTGAAGGACCAGATTGCCTGAGTCAGTCACCGCTATGGCTGTTCCCTTATACTCCACCTGATTTTCTACAAATGTCACTTGTCTACCAACGACGAGTGATTTTTCTTTATAGAGAGCTATGAGTTCTTTTTCATCTGTTTCAAAAAAGGCTTTCCAAAATGCGATGATGAGTTGATTTCGGGTAATAGTTGGCTCTTGGTCAAAGAGGTTACCAGCTGTGCGGCGCAGTTCTTTTGGAAAATCGTCAATAAAGACATTGATACCAACGCCGATGATCACATCTGTGACGGTCTGGCTTTCCATGGATGAGATAGCTTCGGTCAGGATGCCAGCGACTTTTTTCTTGCCTAAATAAATGTCGTTGACCCACTTGATCTGGACATCCAAGCCTGTCAGTTGGATAATAGCTTTTATCAAGGCTGCTGCAGCTAGAATGGTGTAGGGCTTAAATGCAAGAAAGGGAACGTTTGGAGAAAGGCGGAGCGACATGTAGATACCACCTGACTTGGAGGCATAAAAAGGCCTTCCAAACCGTCCCTTGGCCTTGTTTTGATGAGGAGCCAAGTACAGGGCAGGACTAGGGTGGTTGTTCTCAATCCCATTTTTGGCATCCAGCTGAGTTGAATCGCTGTCCGCCTTAAAGTAGACGGGCAATCCCAACTCCTCCGAAATGGCTACAGGAAGAAGCAAATCCCCATCAACCAACTTATAGCCACGGTTGCGAGCAGCTTCAATGGTTAAGCCCTGCATCTCCAGCTGGCGGATAGCCTTCCAGACAGAAGTCCGTGAAATCCCTAATTCCTGGGCCAAATCCTCACCACTGATGTAGTCTTGTCTTTCTTCTAAAAGTAAATAAATCTTCTGGTAGGTTTTCATATCCCTATTATAGCAAAAAAATGCCATAAAACATGTTATAATAGATTACAAATAAGGAGGTTTTCATGAAGACACTTGATTACATCGTCAAACTGACCAACACCCCGTCCCCGACAGGCTTTACGACGGACATTATGAACTACATCAAGGCAGAAGTGGAAGGATTCGGCTATGAGGTCGTCAAGACCGCCAAGGGAGGCGTTTTGGTGACAGTTCCGGGTGAAAATGACCAAGAGCACCGGATGCTGACTGCCCATCTGGACACTTTGGGGGCCATGGTGCGTGCAGTCAAGCCAGATGGCCGACTCAAAATGGATTTGGTGGGAGGATTTGGATACCCTTCTATTGAGGGAGAAAACTGCTTAATTCATTGTGCCAAGAATGGTAAGACCTTTACAGGTACGATTTTGATGCACCAAACTTCAGTCCATGTCTACCGAGATGCCAGCACCGCCGAGCGAAATCAAACCAACATGGAAATTCGTTTGGACGAAAAGGTGACCAGTGCAGATCAGACGCGGGCCTTGGGTATTGAAGTCGGAGACTTTATCTCCTTTGATCCACGGACCATTGTGACAGAAACTGGCTTTATCAAGAGTCGTCATCTGGATGACAAGGTTTCTGCCGCTATCCTGCTTCATCTTTTGAAGGTTTACAAGGAAGAGGCAATCAAGCTTCCTTATACCACCCATTTCTATTTCTCCAATAATGAAGAGATTGGCTACGGTGCCAACTCTAGCATTCCTACTCAGGTGGTTGAGTATCTGGCGGTCGATATGGGGGCAATGGGAGATGATCAGCAAACTGACGAATACACGGTCTCTATCTGCGTCAAGGATGGGTCAGGACCTTATCATTATGAATTCCGTCAACACTTGGTAGCCTTGGCTGAAAGAGATGGAATCCCGTATAAGCTGGACATTTATCCTTACTATGGCTCAGATGCTTCAGCAGCTATGCGAGCAGGAGCTGATGTCAAGCATGCGCTTCTAGGGGCTGGAATCGAGTCTAGCCATTCTTACGAGCGGACCCATCTTGATTCCGTGGAGGCAACTGAAAAGATGGTAGATGCGTATTTACGATCTGAATTGGTCAAGTAAGGTTGGATATGAAAGAAGAACGCTTTTTAGAACTCTATAATGATCTAGACAAGGTTTTGCGCAAAGTTTGTAGTATTGCAGATGGAGATTATGCGGATGTTGGCTCCATGTTGGCCAAAGCCAAAGACTTAAGTCCAATTAATCCCGTTCAAGCCAATTGGGACAATCTCTATGTTGCCAGACAGCTCCGCAATCTCATGGTCCATGAAAAACGGACTGGTTTAAAAGAAGTAGCCCAACCTTCGCAAGAGTTGATTGCTGTCTTGGAAAAGGTCATTGCCCAGTATGAAACACCAGTTACTCTGGCGGACTATTTGGCGTCCAGCCAGAAGGCTCGTCCCATCAGTTTCTCAATAACAACGCCCCTCTCACAGGCTTTGGAAGTGGTGGATCGAGAGCATTTTTCAAAATTCCCTCTTTTTTCACAGACAGGTTATCAGGGGCTCCTATCTGAAAATGGAATCAGCAATTGGTTGGCAAGGTCCATTCACGAGTCAACGAGTTTGAAAGAATTGGTACAAAAGACCCCCTTATCTAGAGTCTTGGCTTGTGAAGAAGCCAGTCTGCGTGTTCTGACCTTACCCGCAAGCTCCAGTCTGTTCCAATTAATTGAACAAGTGACAGCAGTTGGAGGTTCACGAAAAGCGGCAGTCCTGGTTTCTCGGCGCAAGGATGGGACTGTCCAAGAAGTAGAAGATTTAGTAGGCATTATCACTAGCCATGATTTGGCGGAGATTTATGCGACTATAGGTGAAAAACTTTAGGAGGTAAGTCATGTCAACAAATCGTTTAGCCTGGGATGAATATTTTGCGGCACAGGCGCTCTTGATTGCCAATCGGGCGACTTGTAAACGTGCTAAAGTCGGTGCTGTCTTGGTCAAGGACAACAAGGTTGTGGCAACCGGCTATAATGGCTCGGTTTCAGGGACAGAGCATTGCTTGGATCAGGAATGCCTTATGATTGATGGTCATTGTGCTAGGACCTTACATGCGGAAGTCAATGCCATCTTGCAGGGAGCAGAAAGGGGCATTCCACATGGTTTTACTGCCTATGTGACCCATTTTCCCTGCCTTAATTGTTCTAAGCAATTGCTTCAGGTTGGTTGCCAACGTGTCGTCTATATAAACGAATACCGAATGGATGATTACGCCCAGTATCTTTACAAGGAAAAAGAGTGTGAGTTGGTTCATTTACCGTTGGAAACCGTTAAAAAAGCAATTCAAGATGCAGAATTTATATAAAAAAAGCCCTATGGGCTTTTTTTATAGAGTCTAGTTCGATTATCTTGTGAAGCGTCCAGAGTAGTCTAGGTTCAAATCGAAATTGGAATGAGTAGGTAGGAGTTTTGCTTTTGAGGTAAACTGCCAAGCTGCAGTCTGTGAATGCAGGCTCATTTGAATAGCAGTTTCTGGCGACATTCCATTGATATAGGGATACTGAGCGACCCAAAAATTCTCTGCTCCAAATAAGGAAGTGTCAATAGGACCCACAATTCCAAGTGAGTTTTTATCTAACCAACTTGCCCCTGTGTAATGAATGGTATTGGTAAAGCCAAGCTCTCTCATTCTCTTTTCCCATTCCTTCATATTGGAATTGATATTTGCACGAGTCTTGTATTCTTCAATATCATTGACCATCAGGGTTGTGTTTGGCAAACCGAGTCTTCGAGCTTCTTCAACAAAATAAGTTGCTTCAGTGCGAGCATCGCTTGCTGAAGTGAAGTGAGAATAGTGGTAAACTGAAACTTTCAGTCCAGCAGCTAATGCATTTGAGACCTGAGATTGGGCAAATGGATTTTTATAACTGGTTCCTTCTGTCAATTTCACAACAACCCCAGCGACTCCATTTGCAGAGAGTTTCTGATAGTCTGCTACAGATAAGTAATTATTGTGACTGCTTACATCGATGAAAATCCGTGACGGTTGCTGCTTGTAGTTTAATTCGATACTAGTAGCACCAACAAAGGTTCGCTGATTAATAGTATCTGTCAGATAAACATGGGCATGATAGTTACCAGCAGAGTGCTTGTGCTGGCTTGCTCGGACAGTTACTAGATAGGTTCCATCACTTTGAAGGCTTGCTTCGTACCATTGGATATCGTCCTGGCCACCTATACCAGACCAAACAGGAACTTGAACTTTTTTCAAACCGTTGGCAATTGTGATATTGGATACGATGACATCAAACTGTCCTCTTTCGTGATTGAGGTTTGCAATTTCTACGGATGCAGCTGTTTTAATAGCTGGTAGTTTGACAGTTGTTGACTGGCTACCAATGAATTCCATCTTGCCTTGACTATTCTTCACATAAGCGTGAATGATGTACTTGCCATCTTCAGACTTGTGTTGGCTAGGTGAAATGGTGACAGAATAGCTGCCGTCAGTTGCCTTGGTGGCTTGATGCCAAACGATATCGTCCTGGCCATTGGCATCCGTCCAGGTTGGAATGAATACCGACTGAATGCCGTTTGGCGTGACTAGATTGTTGATTTGTACCTTGAAGGCACCAGTTGTTGGATCAAGACTTGAAACAGCAATGGTTCCTTTAGCAGATTGCTTTTCAAGGACGGTCTTAGTTTCACCGACATATACCAGATTACCTGTCTGAGGGACCACATAAACATGGGCATGATAGTTACCAAGGGAGTTCTTGTGGTTTTTGGCTTGAACCGTTACGCGGTAGGTGCCATTTCCTTGATCTGTGACTGGGTACCAAATGATGTCATCTTGGCCATTTTCAGCAGACCAGACAGGCACTCGAATGGTCTTGATTCCATTCGGACTCACGACATTTTTTACAACCACATCAAATTGAGCCTTGGTTTGGTCCAGATTTTCAATGGATACACTAGCGCTTGGCTTTGGTCGGTTGATGGTCGCAGTTTGGCTACCAATGAATTCCATCTTGCCTTGGCTATTCTTCACATAAGCGTGAATGATGTACTTGCCATCTTCAGACTTGTGTTGGCTAGGTGAAATGGTGACAGAATAGCTGCCGTCAGTTGCCTTGGTGGCTTGATGCCAAACGATATCGTCCTGGCCATTGGCATCCGTCCAGGTTGGAATGAATACCGACTGAATGCCGTTTGGTGTGACTAGATTGTTAATTTGTACCTTGAAGGCACCAGTTGTTGGATCAAGACTTGAAACAGCAATGGTTCCTTTAGCAGATTGCTTTTCAAGGACGGTCTTAGTTTCACCGACATATACCAGATTACCTGTCTGAGGGACCACATAAACATGGGCATGATAGGTACCAAGGGAGTTCTTGTGGTTTTTGGCTTGAACCGTTACGCGGTAGGTGCCATTTCCTTGATCTGTGACTGGGTACCAAATGATGTCATCTTGGCCATTTTCAGCAGACCAGACAGGCACTCGAATGGTCTTGATTCCATTCGGACTCACGACATTTTTTACAA
Organism: Streptococcus sp. 29896; assembly: GCF_032594915.1. Taxonomy (NCBI): domain Bacteria; kingdom Bacillati; phylum Bacillota; class Bacilli; order Lactobacillales; family Streptococcaceae; genus Streptococcus; species Streptococcus suivaginalis. The sequence continues at coordinate 546,160 of NZ_CP118733.1, forward strand.
CCACATCAAATTGAGCCTTGGTTTGGTCAAGATTTTCAATGGATACACTAGCGCTTGGCTTTGGTCGGTTGATGGTCGCAGTTTGGCTACCAATGAATTCCATCTTGCCTTGGCTATTCTTCACATAAGCGTGAATGATGTACTTGCCATCTTCAGACTTGTGTTGGCTAGGTGAAATGGCGACAGAATAGCTACCATCAGTTGCCTTGGTGGCTTGATACCAAACGATATCGTCCTGGCCATTGGCATCTGTCCAGGTTGGAATGAATACCGACTGAATGCCGTTTGGTGTGACTAGATTGTTGATTTGTACCTTGAAGGCACCAGTTGTTGGATCAGGACTTGAAACTGCAATGGTTCCTTTAGCAGATTGCTTTTCAAGGACGGTCTTAGTTTCACCGACATATACCAGATTACCTGTCTGAGGGACCACATAAACATGGGCAAGATAGGTACCAAGGGAGTTCTTGTGGTTTTTGGCTTGAACCGTTACGCGGTAGGTGCCATTTCCCTGATCTGTTACTGGGTACCAAATGATGTCATCTTGGCCATTTTCAGCAGACCAGACAGGCACTCGAATGGTCTTGATCCCGTTCGGACTCACGACATTTTTTACAACCACATCAAATTGAGCCTTGGTTTGGTCAAGATTTTCAATGGATACACTAGCGCTTGGCTTTGCAGCTGACGTGCTTGTTGCGGTTGAACTGGTGACACGAGCTTGAGCAGCAGTGCGAAGTTGACTTGTACTAGTTGCAGTTGATGAACTTTTGCCGTCGGTGACGGCAGTTGCAGTTGACTTGCTAACACTTGCCACTGTTGTACTCGAAGATGGAGTCGTTGCATTTGTTATTGCAGCGGTTTGAGAAGCTGTTGTCGTAGAAGTGTTAGTTCCCGTTGAAGGATCGGCTGTAGTTTCAGTACTTGTTGCTTCAGAGCTAGCAAGTGGTTGGTTCAATTGAATTGAAATGGCAGCTGGTTGGAAGGAAAGTGTCTGTCCTTGCTGGTCAGTTGCAGTTGCATAAAGTAGCCATTCGCTCGCTGTCAATTTGCTGGTGCTGACTTGTGCGATATACAAACCACTGACATCTAAGCTAAAGCTGACAGGGATTGACTGACCATCCGTTGACACCAAGCGTGTTGCAAGGTTGGTCAAGCTGCCATCACTAGGTCCTGATAAGCTCAATTGAACAGTGTCTGCTGTTTGTTGGCTCGAAACAGTTACAGAAATGGCTGCATTTTCAACAGACTGAAGTGTTTGACTGGTCTGATCAGCTGCAACGAGTGGACTCGTAAAAAGGGCTAGTGAGCTACTAGCGAGGAAAATAGCGTTTTTTACTTTCATAACACTCCCCTAAAAAATGTATTGAAACCATTATAATAGAAAATAGGCTTTTTTTCTAGGAATATTATAAGTTTTTTTAAAATATCTTCGCTAAATGCATAGTAGGAATGAAAGGAGTATGCTATACTAGAAGAGTTATTAAGTCCCGAAAAGGTAGTTTATAGACTAGTTAATATTTGCAGAAATACTTGAAACACAATTAAAGAAGCTGGTAACATCGTAGTAAGTGTAAAAACTTTACCACACTTCAGTAACCATTTTCTTTAAATAAGGCTAATTTCATACAGTCTGGTATTGTCTTTCTCGTTGAGTATCTGGAAATTTTCCTTTATTCAAGACAGGAGTCTTTCGCAAATAGGATTTTCCTTTGCTTAAGACAGGAGTCTTTCGCAAATAGGATTTCCCTTTGCTCAAGACAGGAGTCTTTCGCAAATAGGATTTTCCTTTGCTCAAGACAGGAGTCTTTCGCAAATAGGATTTCCCTTTGCTCAAGACAGGAGTCTTTCGCAAAGAACTAGTCTTTGACTAGTTCTTTGTAACCTTAGTAACCCGCTAGGTTTCTAGCATATATTCTATTTTAAGGGGGACATTTTTATGTCAGAACGTAAGTTGTTTACGTCTGAATCTGTTTCGGAGGGTCATCCGGATAAGATTGCAGACCAGATTTCAGATGCTATTTTGGACGCTATTTTAGCAGAGGATCCAGATGCGCACGTAGCGGCAGAGACGGCTGTTTATACAGGTAGTGTTCATGTCTTTGGAGAGATTTCGACCACTGCCTATGTGGATATTAACCGTGTGGTACGTGATACGATTGCGGAGATCGGCTATACAAAAGGTGAGTATGGTTTTTCAGCTGAGTCGGTTGGGGTTCATCCGTCACTTGTAGAGCAATCGCCAGATATTGCTCAAGGCGTCAATGAAGCTTTGGAAACTCGTCAAGATGCTAGTCAAGACCCATTGGATTTGATTGGTGCAGGTGACCAGGGGCTCATGTTTGGTTTTGCAGTAGATGAAACGCCTGAACTTATGCCGTTGCCAATTTCACTTAGTCACAAATTGGTGCGTCGTTTGGCCGAGTTGAGAAAATCTGGTGAAATTGCTTATCTCCGTCCAGATGCTAAGTCACAGGTAACAGTTGAATACGATGAAGACAATCAACCTGTTCGTGTGGATACAGTTGTTATTTCGACTCAGCATGATCCAGAAGTTAGCCAGGAGCAAATTCGTCAGGATGTCATTGAACGTGTGATCAAGGAAATCATTCCAGCTCATTATCTGGATGATCAAACCAACTACTTTATCAACCCAACTGGTCGCTTTGTTATTGGTGGACCTCAAGGGGACTCTGGTTTGACAGGTCGTAAGATCATCGTTGATACCTATGGTGGTTATTCTCGTCATGGTGGCGGTGCCTTCTCTGGTAAGGATGCGACCAAAGTGGACCGTTCTGCATCTTATGCGGCACGCTACATCGCAAAAAATATCGTCGCAGCTGGTTTGGCTAAAAAGGCGGAAGTTCAATTGGCTTACGCTATCGGTGTTGCTCATCCAGTTTCAGTTCGTATTGATACATTTGGTACAAGTACAGTGGCTGAGAGCAAATTAGAAGCAGCTGTTCGTCAGATTTTCGATTTGCGCCCAGCTGGTATTATTCAAATGTTGGACCTCAAACGTCCGATTTACAAGCAAACTGCAGCCTATGGACACATGGGACGTACCGATATTGATTTGCCATGGGAGAAATTGGACAAGGTGGATCAATTGCTAGCAGCCATTCAGGCTTAAGAGATAGGGCAGTAGGAGTGAAAAGATGAAGGCCTTGATAGTATTTGCACATCCGCGAAAAGAAAGCTTCACTCATTCCTTGGTGAAACGAGTTGAAGGGGCTTTGAGAAAAGGTGGAGCAGAAGTGACTGTTCGCGACTTATATGCTTTGGAGTTTAATCCCATTTTGATGGGACCAGATACCATCCATATCGAAGAAGGACGCTTTGTTCGACAGTCAGATACCTACCCAGCAGACGTCCAGATTGAAATGGACTTGATTGAAGAAAGCGATCTGCTGATCTATATTTTCCCATCATGGTGGAATGGCATGCCAGCTATTATGAAAGGCTACATTGATCGTGTCTTTCAACACGGCTTTGCTTATAGCTTTGAATCGGATGAACCCCGCAAACGCTTTGCCCAGAAAAAGGCCCTCTTTTTCACACCGACAGGTCAACCTCAAAATGAAGATGGCAGTTTGACGCCTATTGATCAAGCCATGAGGACCTTGACATCCGATTGGCTATTTAATAGTAATGACTGTCAGGTTTTGGACCATATCTTCTATGGTCGGGTTCCTTATTTGGAGCGTGACCAACTGGAAACCTATCTTCAGCATGCTGAAAAAGTGATTAAATCCATCATATAAAAAGAAAAAGGCAATGGAAACGTTGCCTTTTTATGCATTAACCTAGCTTAATCAGTTTTATTATGATAAAATGAAATGTATGCCCTTTTGGGCAAAAACAGGAAAGTGATTCGAAAGTATGAGAAAGATTGTTATCAATGGTGGTCGTACCTTAAAAGGAAATGTAACGGTGAGTGGAGCTAAAAACTCAGTTGTTGCCTTGATTCCAGCCATTATTCTAGCAGATGGTATTGTCACTCTAGATGGTGTTCCGGCTATCTCGGATGTGGATAGTTTGATTGATATTATGGAAACCATGGGGGCAAGTGTCAAGCGTGATGGTGAAACTCTTGAAATCGATCCTCGTGGTGTGAAAGACATGCCTATGCCTTTCGGTAAAATCAATAGCCTACGCGCTTCCTATTATTTCTACGGTTCGCTCTTAGGTCGTTATGGTCAAGCCGTTGTCGGCTTGCCAGGAGGATGTGATCTCGGCCCTCGTCCGATTGATTTGCATTTGAAAGCCTTCGAAGCCATGGGAGCAGAGGTAACCTATGAAGGCACTAATATGCGCCTCTCGACCAACGGTAGTCGTATTCATGGAGCCCATATCTTCATGGATGTTGTCAGTGTTGGAGCAACTATAAATACGATTTTGGCAGCTGTAAAAGCAGAAGGCCGTACGGTCATTGAAAATGCTGCGCGTGAGCCAGAAATCATTGATGTGGCAACTCTTTTGAATAACATGGGAGCTCATATTCGTGGTGCTGGTACAGATGTGATTACCATCGAAGGTGTGGATAGTCTTCATGGTACTCGCCATCAGGTAATTCCAGACCGGATTGAAGCAGGAACCTATATTGCCTTGGCTGCCGCTGTCGGAGAAGGCATCCAGATTGACAATGTGCTTTACGAACACTTGGAAAGCTTTATTGCCAAGTTGGAAGCGATGGGTGTACGGATGACGATTTCTGAAGATAGTATCTTTGTTGAAAAACAAGAGAAACTGAAAGCTGTTAGCGTGAAAACTGCACCATACCCTGGTTTTGCGACAGACCTACAACAGCCTCTGACGCCGCTTCTTTTGAAAGCAGAGGGCAGTGGCAGTATTACAGATACCATTTATGAAAAACGGGTTGGTCACGTGCAAGAGTTGGCACGGATGGGAGCAGATATCCGTACACGCAGCAACCATATTGCCTATCAAGGCCCAAACCAACTGAAGGGAGCATCTGTGAAGGCAACTGATTTGCGTGCTGGTGCTGCTATGGTCATTGCTGGCTTGATGGCTGAAGGTCAAACAGAGATCACCAATATCGAATTTATCCTGCGTGGGTATTCAAACATTATTGAAAAATTACAAGACTTAGGTGCGGATATCCAGTTGATTGAAGACTAAGTCAGGCAAAAAAAATGAGGCTGGACTCTGGTCCAGCCTCTTAGGTAGAAGATGACAATTTGGAAAGAACTTGCAGCCTTTGCAGAGATGGAGACTCCGCGCCTCTATCTTCGTCCCTTGCGATTTTCGGATGTTGAGGATTTTTATCAGCTGGTTTCGGACCCTGAAAATCTGGCCTTTGTATTTCCAGCTATTCTTGATAAGGAAGAAGCTACAGAGGCCCTTGTTCGTGAGGGGATGCAAGCTCCTCTTGGAGTCTGGGGGATGGAAGACAAGGAAAAAGGGTGCTTAATTGGGATGATTCGGTTTGAAAAAATCCAAGAAGGCAGTCGCCAGGCTGAAATAGGCTATTTGCTAAGGAAAGACTTCAGAGGAAAGGGGTTGATGACAGAAGCCCTTAAAACGTTGGTCTTTCTAGCTTTTAACTCCTTGCAATTGAGAGAATTGGCGCTGGTTACTCATGAAGAGAACCGAGCCAGCCAGGCCGTTGCCAAACGCGTGGGCTTTCAACTCATTCGTTCCTATAAGGGAAGCGACCGTTATAGTCATAAGGTGCGCAAGTATTGCTTGTTTGGCTTAAGCCAGACTAGCTATCAGCAACTGACAGAAGAAATAGAGGAAAAAGATGATTACCATTAAATCACAACGAGAAATTGATGCAATGAACCGTGCTGGTGATGTGCTAGCGGGTATCCATATTGGTTTGCGTGACCTGATTAAACCAGGTGTGGACATGTGGGAAGTAGAAGAATATGTCCGCAAAACCTGTAAAGAGAAAAACGTCCTGCCTCTTCAAATTGGTGTTGATGGTGAGTTGATGGACTATCCATATGCAACTTGTTGTGGGCTCAACGATGAAGTGGCCCATGCCTTCCCACGTCATTACAAACTGAAAGAAGGGGATTTGCTCAAGGTCGATATGGTTCTCAGTGAGCCATTGGACAAATCAGTTGTTGACGTGTCTAAGCTCAATTTTAATGATGTCAAGGCTATGAAGAAAATCACCCAAACCTATCGTGGTGGTTGTGCGGATTCTTGTTGGGCCTATGCAGTAGGTCAGGTTTCTGAAGAAGTGCAAAAATTGATGGATGTAACCAAGGAATGCTTATATCGCGGTATTGAGCAAGCAGTTGTTGGCAATCGTATCGGTGATATCGGTGCGGCTATCCAAGAATATGCCGAAGGACTTGGTTATGGTGTTGTTCGTGACTTAGTCGGTCATGGAGTTGGTCCAACTTTCCACGAAGAGCCAATGGTTCCTCACTACGGAACAAAAGGCCGTGGACTTCGCTTGCGTGAGGGCATGGTTTTGACCATCGAGCCAATGATTAACACAGGTACTTGGGAAATCGATACCGATATGAAGACAGGTTGGGCTCATAAGACGCTTGATGGTGGCTTGTCTTGCCAGTACGAACACCAATTTGTCATTACCAAGGATGGACCAGTTATTTTGACCAGCCAAGGAGAAGAAGGTAGCTACTAACGAAGAGTAATTGAGTTGAAATGCAATTGAAAGGAGGAAAACATGAAGAAGACGAGTTGGAAAAGCAAGTGTCTCGACTTCATTTCCTCCTTTTTTGCGTTTTATCAATCGGCAGAATTGGAATTGACAAGTGTGGCAGTGGCTTACTATCTGATTATTTCCATTTTCCCCATCTTAATGACCCTGGGAAGTTTGCTGCCTTATCTGTCTATCGATGTGACGCAGATTTTGACCATCTTGGAAGACCTATTTCCTGCCAGTCTCTACCCTAGTGTGGTTCATATTGTGACCAATGTATTGACCCAGCCTTCCAATACCTGGTTGGGCTTTTCCATCCTGACCACTCTCTGGACGATTTCAAAGAGCATGTCGGTCTTACAAAAGGCAGTCAATAAGGCTTATGGAGTCAGTAAGCATAGGGACTTTATCATCGGACGCTTGGTGGGGATATTTTTAGGTATTGGTCTACAGATCATTATCACCTTGGGAGCCCTTATCCTTGCTTTTGGCAATAGCCTGGCTCAGTTATTGACGCGGCAGTTTGGAATTGAAAGTAAATTATGGACCAGTTTGATGAGTCAGAGTCAATATCTGGCCTTGATAGTACTTTTTGTAGCCCTACTCATGCTGTATTTCTTCTTGCCAAATGTCCGTATCCGAAAAATCCGCTATGTTCTGCCAGGAGCAATCTTTGTCGTCCTTACCCTTGGAACGGTAGGGCGCTTGTTTGGCTTGTATGTGGATGCCTATGCCAGCAAACTCTTGGATTTTCGATTTGTGACCTCAGTTATCTTCCTAGTTTTGATGCTCTGGTTTGTTTTTATGGCCAATCTCTTGATAGTAGGAGCCGTCCTAAACGCTTCCTATCAAAGCCGGAAAGTAGAAGAATTCACCGCGCGGGATGGAGATTTCGTCTCCATCTTGAACAGGATAAAAGCACGGTTCACCAACGTTGATGAAACATAAATAGACTGGAAAAAAATCCAGTCTATTTTTTTGTAAAAATAAATAACTTACTCAAGAAATAGTTGAGTACGATGACCAGCACTTGTGAGAAGAGTGTCGCGATGGCGTTGACTAGTGAGATGTCATTGTTGACGAATTGTCCAATCCATTGTGGGTAGGCTTGTACCAGTAAATAGGCTAAAAACATGTCTAAAACCAGTGTTAGGATACGGGCAGACACAAATTTGACAAGACGCTGTGGCCAGCCCTCTCTATCCTGTTTGAAAACGAACCGATCGTTGGTCCAGAAGGCAAAGAGAATGGCGACAGCATTTGCCAAGAGGGTAACAAGGAGAATGGAAGGGATGATTAGAAATAGTCCCATCCGAGTGACTATATAGACAAGTGTTGCAGCGACCCCTGCAATCAAATAAAGAATGACTTCATTATGTATGAGTTGATAAAATAGTTTTTTCATAAGAACTAGTCTATCATTTTTCTTTCATTTATGCTATACTAGACAACGTTGTTGAGAAAATCAATGACCCTTGGGGCTTGCTCACTTTACCCAAGCATATTTTAAGCATCTTGCTAAAGGAGAATTTTTATGAAAACATCTAAATGGACTGCCAAAGATATGGCAGAAATTGCTCTGATTGCGGCTATCTATGTAGCTCTTACCTTGACACCGCCCTTGAATGCCATGTCATTTGGTGCTATTCAGTTTCGCTTGTCAGAAATGCTCAATTTCTTGGCTTTCTATAATCGCAAATATATCTTCGCTGTGACCATCGGCTGTATGATTTCAAACTTGATTGGTTTTGGCGTGATTGACCTTTTTGTTGGTGGATTTTCAACCTTGATTTTTGTCACAGTCGGGGTCATCCTCTTTGAAAAATACAAGAAAGACTACCTCTTTGGTGGCTTGTTTAATAAGGCATTCTTTTATTTCTCATTCTTTTTTGCGGCGACTATGTTTACCATCGCTTTGGAATTGAAAGTTCTGTATGATTTGCCTTTCTTTCTGACATGGCTGACAACTGCAACAGGGGAACTGGTGTCTCTGTTAGTGGGTTCCCTCGTTATTGAACGTGTTGCGAAACGACTTTCTTTGTAAAGAATTGGCGGCTTTAGTCGCCTTTTTCTTTTGTAAGTGCTGACAAATTTGTTTATAATAAAAGAAATAAAACAAGGAGGCTTTCTATGGAAACCTATCAATTAACAAACGGCGTCACCATTCCAAAAATTGGTTTTGGGACTTGGCAAATTCCTGACGGAGAAGAGGCTCACCGTGCTGTTCTCTACGCCTTAGAAGCTGGCTATCGCCACATTGACACGGCCCAGATTTACGGCAATGAAGCTAGCGTCGGACAGGCACTGGCAGACAGTGGACTGGCTCGTGAGGACATTTTCCTGACTACAAAGGTCTGGAACGACAAGGTTGGTGTGGAGGATACGCTAGCATCTGTTGAGGAGTCCATGACAAAGCTGGGAGTGGACTATTTGGACCTACTCCTTATCCACTGGCCCAATCCACAGGCTATTCGTGACGGTATCGGCTGGAAAGAAAGGAATGCCCAAGTTTGGTCTGCCTTAGAAACCCTTTACAAAGAAGGCAAGGCCAAGGCTATCGGTGTCTCGAACTTTATGGAACATCACCTTGAGAGCTTGCTTGAAACGGCTGAAATCACACCCATGGTCAACCAGATCATGCTGGCACCAGGAACGCCTCAGACAGAATTAGTCGCCTACTGCAAAGCCAAAGGCATTCTCTTGGAGGCCTATAGCCCATTTGGTACAGGAACCCTCTTCCAGAGCCAAGAGGCAGCAGACTTAGCCAAAGAAGCAGGCTGTAGTGTTGCTCAATTGGCACTGGCTTGGTCTTTAGATAAGGGCTTTCTGCCATTGCCAAAATCAACCAGCCCAGAAAATATCAAGGCTAACCTAGATATTGCTGACCTGTCGATTAGTCCTGAGGCCGTAGCCCAGCTGGATAAGCTTGAAGGAGTTAAGGGCTGGTTGGATCCAGACCAAGCAGGATTTTAACTGACTCATTGGAAAGAGTATGCGGAAGAGCCGTATGCTTTTTCTATTAAGCAAATTTACCCCCACTTCATGCTATAATAGTAAGTATGGAAGATAAATATTTGAAAATTGCCCAGGAATTGGGCGTCAGTTTGAAACAAATCGATACGGTGTTGACCTTGACAGCTGAAGGCAATACCATTCCCTTTATTGCTCGCTACCGTAAGGAAGCAACGGGGAACTTGGACGAGGTGGTCATCAAGGCCATTATTGATCGCGACAAGGCTTTGACGGCTTTGGCAGACCGAAAAGAGACGGTTCTTACCAAGATTGAAGAACAAGGCAAGTTGACCGACCAACTCCGTCAGGCTATTGAAGAAGCGGAAAAGTTAGCAGATGTCGAGGAACTCTACCTACCTTATAAGGAAAAACGCCGCACCAAGGCAACCGTGGCTCGTGAAGCAGGTCTGTTTCCATTGGCACGTCTGATTTTGAAAAATGTAGCTGACTTGGAAACGCAGGCGGCTAACTTTATTTGTGAAGGCTTTGCTACTGCACAAGCCTGTCTAGCAGGGGCAGTTGACATCTTGGTTGAAGCCATTTCAGAAGATGCCAAGCTTCGGGCTTGGACCTACCATGAAATCCAGACCAATTCCAGTCTGTATTCCGAATTGAAAGATCAGGAAGCAGATGAAAAGCTAGTCTTTCAGATGTACTATGACTTTTCTGAAAATGTTGCCAAGATGCAGGGCTATCGGACCCTGGCTCTCAACCGTGGTGAGAAAATCGGTGCCTTGAAAGTCGGTTTTGAGCACAATATCGACAAGATCATCCGTTTCTTTGAAGTGCGTTTTCCGCAGAAAAATGCCTACATCGCAGATGCCATCAATCAAGCTGTTAAGAAAAAAATCATTCCAGCCATGGAACGCCGCATTCGGACCGAGTTGACGGAAAGTGCAGAAGAAGGAGCCATCGCCCTCTTCTCAGACAATCTACGCAACCTGCTCCTTGTACCGCCTTTAAAAGGGAAAATGGTATTGGGCTTTGATCCAGCCTTTCGGACAGGGGCCAAGCTGGCAGTGGTGGATCAGACTGGTAAACTCTTGACCACCCAGGTTATTCATCCTGTCAAACCTGCTTCTCAGGCCCAAATCGCCCAAGCCAAGAAAGACTTGGCAGACTTGATTGGGCAATACCAAGTGGAAATCATTGCCATCGGAAACGGGACTGCCAGCCGTGAGTCGGAGGCTTTCGTTGCTGATTTGCTTAAGGATTTTCCAGCGGTTTCTTATGTCATCGTCAATGAAAGCGGAGCCTCTGTTTACTCAGCTTCTGAACTGGCGAGAACAGAGTTTCCAGACCTGACCGTCGAAAAACGCTCTGCCATTTCCATAGCCCGCCGTCTGCAAGACCCTCTGGCTGAGCTGGTCAAAATCGATCCCAAGTCGATTGGTGTCGGCCAGTACCAGCACGATGTCAACCAGAAGCTCCTGTCGGAAAGTCTGGACTTTGTGGTGGATACGGTGGTCAACCAGGTCGGTGTCAATGTCAACACGGCTAGTCCTGCCCTCCTGGCCCACGTGGCCGGTCTTAACAAGACCATTTCGGAGAACATCGTCAAGTACCGCGAGGAAAATGGTGCCCTGACCTCGCGTCAGCAGCTCAAGAAGGTTCCCCGTTTGGGCGACAAAGCCTTTGAGCAAGCGGCCGGCTTCTTGCGGATTCCAGATGCGACCAACTTTTTGGACAATACTGGTGTGCACCCAGAGTCTTACAAGGCTGTAGAGAACTTGTTGGCACTCCTAAGCATTGACCACATAGATGCAGTTGCGCAGGAAAAATTAAAGCAGGTGACTATCGCAGAAACAGCTGAAAAAATTGGTGTCGGTCAGGAGACCTTGAAGGACATCATCGCAGACTTGCTCAAGCCTGGTCGGGATATGCGGGATGAATTTGCAGCACCTGTCCTTCGTCAAGATGTCTTGGACTTCAAAGATCTGCAAATCGGTCAGAAGTTAGAAGGAGTAGTCCGCAATGTCGTCGATTTTGGAGCCTTTGTTGATATCGGTATCCATGAGGATGGGCTCATTCACATCTCCAATATGAGTAAGAATTTCATCAAGCATCCTAGCCAAGTGGTCTCAGTCGGTGACTTGGTGACTGTATGGGTCCACAAGCTGGATGAGCAACGTGAGAAGGTCAATTTGACTCTGGTGCCCCCTCGTGAATCTAACTGAGTACGTGCAGCAGGTTTCGTTGGAGGACTTCGGTAAGGAATTTCGACATCAAGCTGTTTGGAATCGCCGACTGCGGTCGACAGGTGGCCGCTTTTTTCCAAAAGATGGGCATTTGGACTTTAACCCCAAACATTTGGAGGAGCAAGGTTTAGAGGTCTTTCGTAAGATTGTTCGCCACGAGCTCTGCCATTATCATCTCTACTTTGAGAAAAAAGGCTATCGGCATAAGGACAGGGACTTCAAGGAGTTACTGGCTGCGGTGGACGGCTTCCGCTATGCTCCCAGCCTTCAGCAGACAGCCAAACCTTCCCTGCTGTATACCTGCCAGTCCTGTGGGCAGGTTTACCAGCGGAGACGCCGCATTGACCTAAAAAAATACCGCTGTGGGCGCTGCAAAGGAGCTTTAAAGCAAGACAGGTAAGAATCAGTCCTCGGGCTGATTTTTTTGTGGACAAATGTGATATACTAGAAGGGAATTGAGGTGACATCATGAGTTATCAACAGAGAGAGCGTTTGATGGAGCTCTATGAAAAAGGGGTTTTAACCAAGGAAGAAGCCAAGGCTTGTTTTTTGACCTTTGATGAGCGACCAGAACAGTTGTTTGTGGAAGAAAAAACCAAACTATCTTTTTCTCTGCCGAGTTTAAAGGTCTTTTCATCGACCAAGCGGCAACAGGCTTACCAGTTTCAAGGCATTGAGTCCCTCTTTATTCGATTGACCAGTGGAAAAGTGGTTTTTAGCAAATCCAAATCAGACGATTTACAGGTCAAGATTGTCTATCCTAGCCAGACCAGAGAAGAGGACTTGCCACAATTTTTTGTAGAAAATAAGGGGCTTTACTATTCTTCTGCAGTTAGTTGCCAATTAATGGTTTCCTTGCCAGAGGCTTGGTTGTCCATTTTGGATTTGGATTTGGGAAAGGCGGAGGCGCGACTAGACTATCTTCCATTTGAAGATATGGCAGTGCATAGTCAGATGGACGAAAAACAACAGGACGTTCGTTTGACCTTGGACGGTAGTCGTTCTCAGGCTCTGTCTATCCAAGTCAGAATGGCTCCCATTCATCTCAACCTTGGTAAGCAATTGGGGATCAAGGGGAAAATGGAAGCCAAAAGTGGTCAGTTGATCATTAATCGTAAAAAGATAGCGAATCCCTTTATTTGTGATCGGGCTGGTCAGGAAACTGCTTTTGTCCGAATTCAAACAGATCGGAGCCCGATTACGCTAAAAGGAGGAAAAGAAATTGTTAAAGCTTTTTAGAAAACGGACGGGTCAGGTTTGGCGAGGGGTTCTTGCAGGCTTGGCAGATAAATTTTCATGGAATGTATCCGTCCTACGCTGGGCTTTTGTGCTTTTAGTTGCTTTTTCGGGCAGATTGGGAATGGGCCTACTGTTGACCTATCTAATTTTGGGTTTTGTCCTTCCTTATAGAGAGGATTGGGAAGCAGAACAGTTTGGCTTGGGACCGCGAAAAATAAAAGAAGCTGAGTCTCTGTCGTCTGAAAAATAAGGAGGAGAATGAGCTGATACAGAGACGCCCCATCTGAAACGGATGTGGGCTTTTCTTTCTGAAAAATACTTCCAGAAGGGTCCCTCTAACTGTTCAAGTCAAGCGAGCTTATGTTATAATAGGAAAAAAGAAAAGGAGGGCTCTATGACAGTTTTTGTGAAAGATTTGCTTGAACATCTTCGTGTTCAGCCCATGTATTCGACGAATGCCTTGTTGCAAAAAGAAATCACCACATCAGACATCTCACGTCCAGGTTTGGAAATGACGGGCTATTTTGATTATTACTCCCCAGAACGGATCCAGCTGATTGGGATGAAGGAGTGGTCCTATTTGATGGCCATGACAGCCCACAACCGCTATCAGGTTTTACGCCAAATGTTCCAGCCTCAGACCCCAGTTGTGATTGTTGCACGCGGTTTGGAAATTCCGGAAGAAATGTACCGCGCCGCTAAAGAAGAAGGCATTGCTATCTTACAAGGCCAATCTGCAACCAGTCGCCTATCAGGAGAATTGTCCTCTTATCTAGACAGCCGTTTGGCCCAGCGGACCAGCGTTCACGGTGTCTTGATGGATATCTATGGTATGGGGGTTTTAATTCAGGGCGACTCTGGAATTGGTAAGAGTGAGACTGGCCTTGAGTTGGTCAAACGTGGCCACCGAATCGTTGCAGATGACCGTGTCGATGTCTATGCAAAAGATGATGTGACTCTTTGGGGCGAGCCTGCGGAAATCTTGCGCCACTTATTAGAAATTCGTGGAGTTGGTATTATCGACATCATGAGTTTGTATGGAGCCAGTGCCGTTAAAGAATCATCCGAAGTTCAACTAGCTGTTTATCTGGAAAATTATGAAACAGGCAAGATTTTTGATCGTTTAGGAAACGGCGGAGATACAATTGAAATTGCAGGAATCTCTATTCCCCAAATTCGCATCCCAGTCAAGACTGGCAGAAACATTTCAGTTGTCATTGAAGCTGCTGCGATGAATTATCGTGCTAAACAGATGGGCTACGATGCAACCAAGAGTTTTGAAGAGCGCCTCGCTAACCTCATTGAATCCAATAAGGAAGAGGAGGTGAACTAATGGATCCCATTGCCATCCAACTTGGCCCCCTCCAAATACGCTGGTATGCCATCTGTATTTTGACAGGGCTGATTCTAGGTGTCTATCTTGCTGCCAAGGAGGCACCCAAAAGACGGATCCAAGCTGACGATATCTACGATTTTATTCTCATCGGTTTCCCCCTTTCCTTGGTCGGAGCAAGATTATACTATGTGGTCTTTTCTTGGGACACCTATAAAGATAATCTAGCCTCTATCTTTGCCATTTGGAATGGTGGAATTGCTATCTATGGCGGCCTCATTGCAGGAGCCTTGGTTCTTTATTTCTTTACCCGTCGCCGTTTCATCAACACGCTTGATTTCTTGGATATTGTTGCTCCGTCAGTCTTATTGGCACAAGCCATTGGCCGCTGGGGAAATTTTTTCAACCAAGAGGCATACGGACAGGCAGTGGAAAACTTGAACTATCTACCAGCCTTTATCCGTGATCAAATGTATATTGATGGAGCCTATCGGACTCCCACCTTTTTATATGAATCCCTGTGGAATCTGCTTGGCTTTGCCGTTATTTGCTGGCTAAGACGGAAACCTCAGTTTCTTAAACGGGGTGACATCCTCTTCTTCTATATGGTATGGTACGGAAGTGGTCGGATGTTGATTGAAGGTATGCGAACAGATAGTCTTCTCTTTATGGGATTACGTGTGTCGCAATGGCTATCAGCCCTCTTGATTCTAGTCGGATTAGCCCTGTTTATCTATCGCAGATCCGACAGCAGTATTCCCTATTATGAAAAAGGAGAAGAATGATGATTGAAATTGCAGTCCTTTTGATTGCCCTAGCCTTTGTTGGTATTGCTATCTACTTGATTCTCATGCTCCGCAAGGTCACAGCCGTTGTAGAAGAAGCCCAACAAACCCTCAAGGTCTTGACTAGTGATGTCAACGTAACCCTTTACCAAGCCAACGAATTGCTGGCTAAGACAAACGTATTGGTAGAAGACGTCAATGGAAAAGTATCTACCCTCGATCCTTTGTTCGTTGCAGTTGCAGATCTGTCAACCTCTGTTTCAGATCTCAACAGTTCAGCCCGTAACTTAACGCAAAAAGCGACTGCTGCAGGTAAATCCACAGCCAAGGCTGGAGGTATTCTTTCAGCAGTTAGTACAGTATCCTCCCTCTTGGGAAAGAAAGGAAAGTAAGATGGTAAAAAAATCTAGCCTACTCACCAGTATTGTCCTAGGTGCTGCCGGTGGTGCTGCAGCAGCTGTTTTTCTAGCTTCCAAATCAGGAAAAGCTATCAAAGATAAGGTGCAAGAATTTGTCAAGGAAGTCAAAGAAAATCCAGAAGATACCAATGCAGAATTGATCAACAAGGCGACTGAGTTGAAAAACCAAGCCGTTGAACGTTTCCAAACTGTCAAAGAGCAGTTCGAAACTGGTGAATTAACAGTCGATGATTTGGTGAAGACAGGTAAAGAAAAAGTGACTAGTCTCAAAGACCAGTCTCTTGAAAAATTTGAGCAGATGAAAGAAAAATTATCTGAGCAATCCCTGACAGCCAAAGATGTAACGGAAGAAACGGCAGAAGAATCAGCTGTTATTGAAATTGACCTCACCAGTCCAGATGCAGAAGTGTCAGAAGAGTTGGCGCAAGAATTAGCAGAAGAAGTTCAGCCAGAACTGGTCTCAGAAGAAGTGTCAGAGACTGAACTACCTCAAGCAGCTCAAGATGAACAAGATCTACATTCGGAAGCAGTTTTGTAATTTTAAAATCCCATAGGTATTTTGAACCGCACCCCAAAAGTTAGAATGAAAAAATCTAACTTATGGGGTGCTATTTTTATGAAATTAAGTTATGAAGACAAAGTCCAAATTTATGAGTTACGTCAAAATGGTAACTCCCTCAATTCCTTGTCAAAACAGTTCGGTATTGCTCAATCTGGTATTAAATATATGATTCGATTGATTGAGAGATATGGCTTAAGTATTGTTAAAAAAGAGAACAATAACTACTATTCCCCAGAATTAAAGCAAGAAATGATTGACAAAGTACTTCTTAATAAGCAGTCAGCTCTCTCCGTCTCACTTGATTATGCCTTGCCAAATCGTGGAACCCTTTCAAACTGGATAGCACAATACAAGAAAAACGGGTATACTATTGTTGAGAAAACAAGAGGGAGGCCACCAAAAATGGGGCGTAAATCAAAGAAAACCTGGGAAGAGATGACGGAGTTGGAGAGACTTCAGGAGGAAAATGAACGATTACGCACTGAGGTAGCTTACCTAAAAAAGTTGAGGGAGCTTCGTTTAAGGGACGAAGCCAGAGAGCAAGAAAGACTCAAACAGTTAGAGAGATGGTCGAAGAAGGATTCCGACTAGACATCCTTCTGACTATTTCCCAATTAGTTCCTTCTACCTATTACTATCACGTCAAACAAATGGACAAACCGGATAAAGACAAGGACTTAAAAGCTGAAATTCAAGCTATTTATGATGAACATAAGGGAAACTATGGTTACCGTCGCATTCACCTTGAGTTAAGAAATCGTGGATTTTCTATCAATCATAAGAAAGTACAACGGCTGATGAAAGAACTAGGCTTATCAGCTCGTATTCGCCGATGTAAGAAATACAAGTCTTACAAGGGGGATGTGGGCAAGAAAGCTCCTAATCTCATTGAGAGAGCCTTTGAAGGGACTAAGCCTTTTGAGAAGTGCTATACAGATGTGACGGAGTTCGCTCTGCCAAATTGTTCTGAAAAACTCTATCTGTCACCTGTTCTGGATGGCTATAATAGCGAAATTATTGATTTTACCTTTTCCCGCTCACCTAATCTCATGCAAGTTAAGTCCATGCTTGAGAAGGCCTTTCCTGAGGAAACTTACCCAAATACCATTCTCCATAGTGACCAAGGTTGGCAATACCAACACGAAGCCTACCATCATTTTCTTGACAGTAAAGTTATACGTCCTTCCATGTCTCGCAAGGGAACTAGCACGGATAATGGTATGATGGAGTCCTTCTTTGGCATATTGAAAACAGAAATGTTTTACGGATTTGAGAAGACTTTCAAGTCTCTCGATCAACTAGAGCAAGCTATCACTGATTATATTTTTTACTACAACAATAAACGCATTAAAGCAAAACTAAAAGGACTTAGTCCTGTTCAGTACAGAACTAAATCCTTTCACTAATATTTTTTATCTAACTTTTTGGGGTGCGGTTCAGAATCTAGTGGGATTTTTCTCAACAAAAAAAGCAGCTGAGCTGCCTATTTTTTTACTTGTTTTGTTTGCTTTTGCTTCTTAAGTGCCCATTGTACCAAGCGTAAACCACCAGCACCACATGGAATGGCAAGTAAGAAGGAAAGGAAGACTGGGAAGTCATTTGACAAAAAGATATACGCAGAAAAAACTGTGATAATACAGAATATCACAATGTTGATGAAAAATACTAATTCACGCAATCTCTCTCGATTTTCCGAGGGAGTTTCATATTCTTGGAATCTAGCCTGTTTCTCTTTCGGGTAATTAATCTCATGCGGGTTAAGGTCAGGCCGATAGTCTCTTAATGCCATATCGTCTCCTTTATGCCTATTTAGAATACCATAACATTGATTGTTTTTTATGTCAATTAGATTACAAAACGGTTACAAAATACTGTAAAAATCAGACAAATTTCCAAAATTTTGAGTTTCAGTCGTGAATCTTTGTGATATAATGTACAATATGAAGAAAATAATCCTTACTGCAACAGCAGAATCAATCGATCAAGCAAAACAATTATTGGAACTAGGTGTGGACCGGATCTATGTAGGACAAGAAGCCTACGGGTTGCGATTAGCCCATTCTTATTCACAGGAAGAATTGCGGGAGTTGGCAGACTTGATCCATCAGTCTGGGCGAGCACTGACAGTTGCGGCCAACGGTCTCTTTCATCAGGAACAAATGGATGCTATTGCAGCATTTTTGGACTTGATGAAGGAGATTCAAGTAGATTTTTTGGTGGTTGGTGATACAGGCCTGATTTATAAGAACAAAAAAGATGGTTACCAATTTCCGATTATCTATGACACTTCTGTGTTTGTCACTTCGAGCAGGCAGGTTAATTTTTGGAAAGACCATGGTGTGGTAGAAGCTGTTCTGGCAAGAGAATTGCCTCGTGAAGAGCTAGCTAGCATTGGTGAAAATTTGGCTATTCCAGGGGAGATTTTGGTCTATGGTCCATCGGTCATCCACCATTCCAAGCGGCCTCTTTTGGATAACTATTATAACTTTATTCAGGCGGACTCAGAGGTTGCATCCAAAAAAGAAGGTCTCTTCTTATCGGAACCTGGTAAACCTGAGACCCATTATTCCATTTTTCAAGACCTACATGGTACCCACATTTTCAAGGACAAGGATATTTCCATGCTCTTACAACTGGAAGAGTTGCTAGAGATGGGCTATGACCATTGGAAATTAGATGGGCTATTTACACCAGGTCAAGATTTTGTCGCTATTGTTTCTCTGTTCTGTCAGGCGCGTGACTTGTTAGAAAGCGGTAGCTTTTCAGCGGAAGTGGCGAGTCAATTGGCAAGAGAAGTAGTAAGTCTTCATCCCCAAGGCCGGGAATTAGACACTGGTTTTTATGAATTTGATAAAGATAAGGTAAAATAAGATGCAAAAAAAACGACTCAAACGTCCAGAGGTATTGTCACCAGCAGGGACATTGGAAAAGTTGAAAGTAGCTGTCGATTACGGTGCTGATGCTGTTTTTGTCGGTGGACAGGCTTATGGATTGAGAAGCCGGGCAGGGAATTTCTCCATGGAAGAACTCCAGGAAGGTATTGATTATGCTCATGAAAGAGGGGCCAAAGTCTATGTTGCGGCCAATATGGTTACCCATGAGGGTAATGAGATTGGTGCAGGTCAATGGTTCTGCCAGCTCCGAGATATGGGCTTGGATGCCGTGATTGTTTCCGACCCAGCTCTAATTGCTATCTGTGCAGCAGAAGCACCAGGCTTGGAAATCCACTTGTCCACTCAGGCTTCCTCAACCAATGTTGAAACATTTGAATTTTGGAAGGAAATGGGGTTGACCAGGGTTGTCTTGGCGCGAGAGGTATCCATGGAAGAGATTGCCCAGATTCGTCAGCGGACAGATGTGGAAATTGAAGCCTTTGTTCATGGTGCTATGTGTATTTCTTATTCTGGACGATGTGTTCTCTCCAACCATATGAGTTTCCGAGATGCCAACCGTGGCGGCTGCTGCCAGTCCTGCCGTTGGAAATATGATCTCTACCAAGTGACAGAAGAAGATGGCCGTCAATCTGTTCAGGGGCAGATTCCAGAGGAATTCTCCATGTCTGCTGTGGACATGTGTATGATTGAGCATATTCCAGACATGATTGAAAATGGTGTGGATAGCCTGAAAATTGAAGGCCGGATGAAATCTGTTCACTATGTATCGACGGTAACCAATTGCTACAAGGCTGCTGTGGATGCCTATCTTGAAAGCCCTGAAGCCTTTGAAGCCATCAAACAGGATTTGATTGATGAATGTTGGAAGGTTGCCCAACGGGAACTTTCGACAGGATTCTATTATCAGACACCATCGGAAGATGAGCAACTTTTTGGAGCACGTCGGAAAATCCCACGTTATAAATTTGTAGCAGAGGTTGTCTCCTTTGATCCTGAAACCATGCGGGCGACCATTCGCCAGCGCAATGTCATCAAAGAAGGCGAGGCGATTGAGTGCTATGGTCCAGGGTTCCGTCATTTCGAGACCAAGGTGGAAGATCTGCGAGACCAGGATGGGCTTCCAATTGATAGAGCCAACCGCCCAATGGAGCTCTTGACCATCAAGCTTGATCGTCCAGTTTGTCCAGGAGATATGATCCGCTCCTGTCAGTCTGGCTTGATTAATCTCTATAAAGACAATGGCCAGTCCATGACAATTCGAGCTTAAAAAAGGCCACCTCCCTTAGTGGAGATGACCTTTTTTCTGTGTCTCTTGAATGCTTTCAGGAAGGAGAGAAATACGCTTAATATCTCTCAACTGAATCAAACTCGAAACATTTTTTTGGAAATTTTTCATGATTAAACGTTCTTTGTCAGGATCCCATTTGACGATTTCACCAGTAAAACTCTTTTGTCCATAAATCACGTGAATAGCTGCTTTTTTATAGAGTGCCAGTTGAATGGTATCTAGGATAGTTGCAAGTTCTTCAGGATTCTCTTCGATATGAGTTCCCTTCTGGCTGATAAATTGGTAGAGATGTTTGGCTAATACGGTCAGAAAATTTCTCATAGCATAATCCTTTCAATCTTGATATAATTATCTTATCCAATTTAGGATAAAAAAACAAGGTATTTTTCGAATTGATCAAGTGAGGAGGAAAAAATGGCAGAATTTACATTTGAAATTGAGGAAAAATTGTTGGTCCTGTCTGAGAATGACAAGGGGTGGACCAAGGAATTGAACCGTGTATCATTTAATGGTGCCCCTGCTAAGTATGACATTCGCACTTGGAGTCCAGACCATAGCAAGATGGGCAAGGGCATTACATTGAGCAATGAGGAATTCCAAGTATTGTTAGATGCCTTTCGAAATTAAAAGAAGAAGCTTACTTGTTTGAACTGCCCCCAAAAAGTTGGACAAATAATTATTGAAAGGATTTAGTTCTGTATTGGACAGGACTAAGTCCTTTTAATTTTGCTTTTATTCGTTTGTTGTTGTAGTAAAAAATATAATCTGTAATAGCTTCTTCAAGCTCATCAAGTGATTGATAAGATGTCTCGAGTCCATAAAACATTTCAGATTTGAGAATGCCAAAGAAAGACTCCATCATCCCATTATCTGGGCTATTCCCTTTGCGGGACATGGATGGTCGAATGCCTTTGGTTTCCAAAAAGTAATGGTAAGACTGGTGCTGGTATTGCCAACCTTGATCGCTGTGGAGAATAGTCCCACTGTATAAATCTGCTGGAAAAGCCTTCGCAAGCATGGTTTGAACCTGTTTCAAGTCAGGTGACCGAGACAGGGTAAAATCAATAATCTCACTATTATAGCCGTCAAGAACAGGCGATAAGTAGAGTTTCCCTTCAGGCAAAGCAAACTCCGTCACATCGGTATAACATTTTTCATAAGGCTTAGATCCCTCAAACTGACGTTTAATCAGATTATCAGCCTTCTTACCCAACTCACCTTTGTAAGAAGCATACTTGCGCTTACGACGAATACGAGCCGCTAAGCCCATGACTGTCATCAAGCGCTGCACCTTTTTGTGGTTGATGAAGAAACCTCGATTTCTGAGTTCTAAATAAATCCGACGATAGCCGTAATTACCTTTATGGTCATCATAAATGGCTTGAATTTCAGCCTTAATGGCTTTGTTCTTGTCGGGTTTATCCAGTTGCTTGACTTGATAATAATAAGTTGAGCGAGGCATTTTAGCTGTCGCAAGTAGGAGGTCTAGTCGGAATCCTCCTTGGACCATATCTCTAATTGTTTCTGCTGTTCGCGCACTAGTGTTTCGTCCCTCAAGCGAAGTTCTCTCAACTTTTTTAGGAAGGCCACCTCAGTTCGAAGACGTTCATTTTCCTCTTGAAGGCGCTCTAATTCCGTCATCTCTTCCCAGGTTTTCTTGCGTTTACGTCCCATCTTGCTCGGTCTCCCTCTTGGTTTTTCAAGAATAGTATACCCGTTTTTCTTGTATTGTGCTATCCAATTGGGAAGCATTCCTCGATTTGGCAAGGCATAATCAAGGGAAACTGAGAGTTGAGAACACCCATGAATCAAGACCTTATCCATTATTTCTTGCTTTAATTCAGGTGAATAATACCTATTTTTACCTTTTTCAACGCTTTCCACGCCATATCGATCCATGAGTTTTATCATGTATGTGAGATTGGCAATAGTGACCTTGTATATCTGGCTAAGGTTGACCCACGACACGCCACTCTTTCTCAGCTCATATATTTCTAGTTTATCTTCATAACTTAATTTCATAAGAAAAACACCCCAATCGTTAGATTTTGTGTCTAACTTTTGGGGTGCAGTTCAGTTAAAGTAGGCTTCTTTTTTCAGCACCGGTTGGAGCCCTTTGTGGATCAAACTGACCAAAAGAAGTTTGATTCCTTCATGGAAGAGGAAGGGAAGAACCGTTAGACTAATACTTTGTCCCCAGTCAATGCCCAGGTTGTATTTAAAGAAGATGCAGCCTGCGACAAAACAGATTGCATCGCCGACTAGGGCCGCCAAAAAGACTGTCCATGGTTTGGAGTCAGAGTGGGTCAGACTGGCAGTTACTCCTGAGAAGGCTAGGAAACCCCAGAGAAAACCAGCGGTTGGTCCAATCAAGGCTGCAAAGCCTCCGCTAAAGCCAGCGAATACGGGTAGGCCGATGGCCCCCAAAAGTAGATAGAGTCCTGTAATGGTTATAGCAGCCTTGGGTTTGTAAAGACTTGCAATCAGGGCAATTGCAAAGGTTTGAAGTGTAAGAGGGATGATACCGATTGGGATGCTGATTTGTGACAAGGTGATGAGAAGGGCAAGGCCCATAGCGATAAAAGCTGTTTCTTTTGATGGTTTCATTTGTTATCCTTTTTAAAAATATGAGGTAACAATAGTATAAAAAATTCTCATCTCAGGGTCAAGATTTTCCAATCCGACGTCACAATTTTAGCGCATGGTGACAAATTCTTCCGAACCTGTTGGATGGATAGCCACAGTTGCATCGAAGTCTGACTTTGTTGCCCCCATCTTGATGGCAACGGCAAATCCTTGGATCATCTCATCAACACCGTAACCAATTCCATGTAGGCCGACTACTTTTTCTTCAGATCCTACAGTCACCAGCTTAAATTTAGCTGCTTGTCGGTTGTCGGCAAGAGCTGTGTACATTGAAGTAAAGCTTGAGGTGTAGGATTTTACCTGATCAGCCCCATAGTGGCTAATTGCTTCTTCCTCGGTGAGTCCTACGGTTCCAATTGCAGGATGTGAAAAGACTACGGTTGGAATGCAGGTATAGTCCATTTTTGCTCCGTCTTGGTGGTTGAACAGGCGCTCGGCAAGCAGGCGTCCAGCCTTAATGGCAACAGGAGTCAATTCTTTCTCGCCAGTCACATCCCCAAGGGCATAAACACCTTCAACACCTGTTTCTTGAAATTCGTCGACGACAATATGACCAGATGGGTGGACTTGGATATCAGTGTTCTCCAATCCTAGTTGATTGCTATTAGGCTTGCGGCCAATTGCCCAAACCACTTCTTGGGCGGTGTGGTTGCTGCCATCTTCGAAATGAATAGTAATGGCACCGTCATCTGTTTTTTCCAGTCGGCTTGGCGTTTTAAAGGTATGAAGTCTTAGATGGGTACGATCCATTTCTTCCATCAAGGCATCAGTAATATAGCGATCAAAGTTACGAAGGGGGCGATCATTTCGGACGAATAGATCGGTTTTAACCCCAAATTGATGGAGAACACCAGCTAATTCTACGGCGATATAACCTGCTCCAATAATCGCGACAGATGTAGGTAGCTCTTCCCAGCCAAATACTTGGTCAGAACTAATACCTAATTCCGCTCCTGGAATGGAGGGGATGCTAGGCTGGGCACCAGTTGCGATGACAATATGTTTGGCAGTGTAGATCTCCCCATTAACTTCCAATTGTTTATTGCTTAGAAAGCGGGCATAGCCTTGGATAACATCAACCTTGTTTTTGTCAAAGGTAGTGGTATAAGATGAGCGTGATCGTTGGATATAGGCTTCACGGTTAGCACGTAAAGTTGCAAAATCAAACTGAACCTCTCTTGCCTGGAAGCCATATTCTGTACCGTAGTGGTCAAACACTTCTGCAATATTGGCACCATACCACATGATTTTTTTGGGAACACAACCCAAGTTGACACAAGTTCCCCCAAGCAAACTCGCTTCAATGACGGCTGCTTTTGCACCATAACTAGCAGCTCGATTTAGGGTAGCGATACCACCGCTTCCCCCTCCAATTGCTATAATATCGTATTCCTTCATAAAAGTACCTCCTCGTTTTCTATGAGTATTGTATCGTTTTTTGAAAAAATTGGCATAAATCTGCTACGCCTGGTTAAGCTTACAAAAGTGTAAGAGGAATTGGTCGAAATTTTGCTAGAATATTTTTAAAGAGATTCTTGCAATTCAACTTGTGTTGGTGTATTATATATTTAACACAGATTAAAAGTGAAAAAGGAGACAGGTATGTTAAAGTCAAAGAAAGCAAAAATTGTGCTCTTTTCTAGTTTGGGAGTTCTGGTAGCAGGACTTGCGGCTGCAGTCTATTTTATGACGCAGAGTTCAACAACCAGCACGGAAGGTGCTTATGAAGAGCCATTGACCTATACAGTTGTATCAGAAGGCTCAATCGCCTCAGCAACGCTTTTGACAGGTACTGTCTCAGCAGCTGAGGAACAGTATGTTTACTATGATTCTTCAAAAGGGGACTTGACAGGCTTGCTGGTTGCTCAAGGTGATCAGGTTCAAGTTGGTACACCCTTGGTTCAGTATGATACTTCTGAGTTGCAAAGCAATTTAGATTCGGCAGTTCGAGCGCGAGACAAAGTTGGACGTCAAATCTACGATCTCAAAACCAACGGACAGACAGTTGATTTGACGGGTGATGCTGCTACAGATAGCCAAGCGACCTCATCTGCCCAGAGAAGTGTAGACATGCAGTTGCAAGATCTTAATGATGCTTATGCAGATGCACAAGCGGCTGTAGATAAAGCGTACCAAGCTGTAACAGAGGCCACTGTTAATTCAAGCGTAGCTGGTACAGTTGTCGAAGTAAACCAATCAGTTTCGAAATCATCCACAACTAGCCAAACCTTGGTGCATATTGTTAACCAATCAAGCCTCCAAGTGAAAGGTAGCTTGACAGAATATGATTTAGCCAACCTTGCAGTTGATCAAGAAGTGCGTATCCGTACCAAGGTATATCCAGATAAAGAATGGACTGGAAAAATCACCTACATTTCAAACTATCCAGAAGGTAATCAAACAGCAGACGCAACAAGTGGAACCGGTACAGGTGGTGCTAAGTACCCATTCAAAGTTGCCATCACGAGCGATATGGCAGAGCTCAAGCAAGGCTTTACAGTAAATATTGAAGTAGTCAATACAAGCAGTTCAATTCTTGTGCCTACATCAGCCCTTGTCTATGGAGACGATGGAACCTATGTATGGACAATTGTGGATGGCAAGGCTAAGAAAGTAGCGGTTGAGTTAGGCAATGCAGATGCACTTAACCAGGAAGTAACGGCAGGTCTAACAGTTGGTGACCAAGTCATCTCAAATCCGAATAACACCCTCGAAGAAGGAAAAGAGGTGGAAGCCTATGACCAAACAGTTAATTAAACTGCGCGCTATCAATAAAAGCTACCAAAATGGAGATCAAGAACTCCGTGTACTGAAAGATATAGATCTGGAGGTTGAGGAAGGAGAATTTCTAGCCATTATGGGACCATCTGGTTCAGGGAAATCGACCTTGATGAACATTATCGGTCTCCTTGATCGGTCCACAACAGGCAATTATTGGCTAGAAGATCAGGAAGTGAGTCAGTTATCTGAGAAAAAATTGGCTCAGGTCCGAAATGATCAGATTGGTTTTGTCTTTCAACAATTCTTTTTACTAGCTAAATTGAACGCTCTTCAGAATGTGGAGTTGCCCTTGATTTATGCAGGTTTGCCAGCTGCCAAGCGAAAAGAGCTAGCTAAACAGTTGCTGGAAAAGGTGAAGTTATCTGAGCGGATGACCCACCTGCCCTCAGAGTTATCGGGAGGACAAAAGCAAAGGGTTGCCATTGCGCGTGCCTTGGTCAACTCACCAGCTATTATCTTGGCAGATGAGCCAACTGGTGCCCTAGATACCAAGACAGGACAGCAGATTATGGATCTCTTGACCAATTTGAACCGAGAAGGCAAGACCATTATCATGGTAACCCACGAGCCCGAAATAGCTGCCTATGCTAGTCGAACGATTGTCTTGCGCGATGGTGTTATCACTGAAGACAAACGGAAGGGAGGTAGCTGATGGAAAACTGGAAATTTGCCCTAAAATCCATCCTGTCGCATAAAATGCGCTCTCTTTTGACCATGTTGGGAATTATCATTGGGGTTGCAGCCGTTGTGATTATTGTAGCGATGGGGACAGGAATGTCGCGCAGTATCGAAAAATCTCTGGCTGGTGATCAAAATAATGTCCAGGTCTACTTTTCTCAAATCGTTGGTACTGAAACAGGAGGTGTTGGAGGATTTCTTTATTCTACTGGTGGAGAAGTCTCTACGGAAGAAGAACCTGATTTGACAGAAGATATCTTGCAAGGTTTACTGGATATCGATGGTGTCAGCAACTATTACATCAGTATCAACACTATGTCTGAAATCTCAGTCGGTAGCAAGAAAGCAGAAAATGTCACTATCACAGGGGTTAGCCAATCCTTCTTTGATGTGAAAAAATATGAAATCTTAGCCGGTCGTCAGTTTACCAAGAACGATTATTCTCGTTTTTCACGGATTATCATGTTGGACCAAGCCTTGGCAGAAAAGCTATTTGGAACCGTAGAAGCCTCCCTCAACCAAATTGTAGATATGAACCAAAATTCCTATCTCGTGGTCGGAGTTTACAAGGATCCCAAAGCAGGAACAGCCATTTACGGTATGAACTCAGGCGGTAATGCTGTCATGACCAATACTCAGTTGGCAGCAGAAACAGGGATGAAGGAAAACTCTTCGCTCTACCTTTATGTGGAAGATGTAACAAGAGCCAGTGAGGTTGGTCTTGCAGCAGCAGACTACTTGACACAAGCAACAGGGCTCAAGGAATCTCGCTACGATATCTTTGATATGTCAACCATGTTAGACGATTTCAAACAGCAAATGTCAGGCGTCACGCTCTTCATCGGATCAGTCGCAGGGATTTCCCTCTTGGTAGGTGGTATCGGTGTTATGAACATCATGTTGGTATCCGTAACTGAACGGACTAGAGAAATCGGCCTTCGAAAAGCTCTTGGAGCCACCAGAGGAAATATCTTGATGCAGTTCTTGATAGAAGCTATGGTTCTGACCAGTTTGGGAGGATTGATTGGTTTGATCATTGCCCAAGTAACCGTTTGGGGGCTAAATGCCAGCCATATCATGGGAGAAAACATGACTGCAGAGATTTCCATCCCTGTTGTCTTGGGAAGTTTAGCCTTCTCAGCCCTGGTCGGAGTGGTCTTCGGTGTCCTCCCTGCCAATAAGGCATCTAGACTAGATCCAATCGAGGCCTTACGATACGAATAAGACTCAAAAACGATTAGGTTTTCCTAGTCGTTTTATTTTTTGAGCAAATGTCTTGACCATATCACTAGTTAGCAATAAAATAAAACCATCAAAGATGTAAGAGCTAGAAGATGCAGGCTCTACTAGATTTAAAGGAGAAAACATCATGGTAGAATTAGGTATTTCAACATTTGGCGAAACAACTCCACTAGAAAAAACAGGGGAAACTTACAGCCACGACGAGCGGATTCGCCAGCTAGTCAAAGAAATCGAACTAGCTGATGCGGTGGGGCTTGATGTTTATGGGATTGGGGAGCATCACCGAGAAGATTTTGCGGTTTCTGCACCTGAGATTGTGCTGGCAGCTGGTGCCGTCAATACCAAGCATATCAAGCTAACATCAGCAGTTTCAATCCTTTCCTCCATGGACCCTGTACGACTTTATCAGCAGTACACCACCATTGATGCTTTGTCAAATGGCAGAGCGGAAATCATGGCGGGTCGTGGTTCCTTTACGGAGTCTTTCCCCTTGTTTGGCTATGATCTCCATGACTATGAAGAACTCTTCGATGAAAAGTTGGATATGCTTCTGGAAATCGACAAGGAAACCAATCTCAAGTGGGATGGGCATTTCACTCAGTCTGTCGATAATAAACCAGTCTATCCACGTCCAGTTCAGGAAGATTTTCCCATTTGGGTGGCAACTGGAGGCAATGTAGAATCCACCATCAAGATTGCTAAGAAAGGCTTGCCTATCGTGTATGCAGTCATTGGTGCAGGTGCCCATCGCTTTAAACCTTTAGTCGATGCTTATCGCAAGGTTGCTCGCAACTCAGGTCATGATCCAAAGAAAACGAAAGTTGCAGCCCATTCTTGGGGTTGGATTGCGGACGACCATGACAAGGCTGTGGAAGAATACTATCATCCAACCAAAGTAATTACGGACAATATCGCTAAAGACCGCCCACATTGGAGCGAGATGACCAAGGCGCAATATCTCTACTCCCTGACAGACGAAGGGGCAACCATCGTCGGAGATCCAAAACGAGTAGCTGAAAAAATTATTAAGACAATTGAAACGCTTGACTTGGACCGTTTCTTCCTCCATCTCCCAATCGGATCTATGCCACATGAAGATGTCCTCCGTGCCATCGAACTCTACGGAAAAGAAGTCGCGCCAATTGTCCGAGATTATTTTGCTAAGAAAGAAGAGAATCAGTCCCAAGACTGATGAGATAGTTGATAAGATGAGCTATACTATAGTCAATCCTAAATATTTTTCATAATCTCCTGAAAATCCTGACCAAGTGGTTGGGATTTTTTGCATGCAAAAACACTCTTGGAAATTCCAAGAGTGTTTTAAGTAACGGTGTTAAACAGTTTGTAGTTTTTATTTCATCATCGGGAGTGACAAGGTCTGGTAGGCCTTGTCAGCCTGTTACCTATTTCATTGTAGGGAACAATAGTACATCCCGAATAGTAGTGGTGTCTGTCAAGAGCATGCAGAGGCGGTCGATACCGATTCCGAGGCCACCTGTTGGTGGCATACCGTATTCGAGGGCTTCGATGTAGTCGTAGTCAACGCCTGTCGCTTCGTCGTCACCGAGTTCTTTAGCCTTAGCTTGGGCTTCGAATCGTTCTAATTGGTCGATTGGGTCGTTCAATTCAGTAAAGGCGTTTCCGTATTCCTTGGTCATGATGAAGAGCTCGAAGCGGTCTGTGAAGCGTGGGTCTTCATCGTTTTTCTTAGCTAGTGGGGATACGGCTACTGGGTGACCATAGACAAAGGTTGGTTGGATAAGAGTTGCTTCAACGTATTCTTCAAAGAAGCTGTTGATGATTTGACCAACTTCTGTATGGTGTTTTTCCACAGGGACCTTATGCTCAGCTGCAAGGACTTTTGCTTCCTCGAAGCTCATCTCTTGCCAGAAGTCCACGCCAGTTTGTTCCTTAATAGCATCGACCATGTGGATACGCTTGAATGGCTCGTGGATGTTAATGACAGTATCTTGGTAGGTCACAGGACCATCACCGACAACAGCCTTGGCAGTATGCTGGATAATTCCTTCTGTCAAGTCCATGATGTCCAAGTAATCCGCATAGGCTTGGTAAACCTCAATGGAAGTGAACTCAGGGTTATGAGTCGCATCCATACCTTCGTTACGGAAGATACGGCCGATTTCATAAACGCGTTCCATACCGCCAACAATCAGGCGTTTGAGGTGGAGTTCTGTCGCGATACGAAGGACCATGTCAATGTTTTGGGCATTGTGGTGGGTGATGAATGGACGAGCCGCAGCACCACCGGCTTCGTTGTGAAGGACAGGTGTTTCCACCTCCAAGAAACCAAGTCCGTCAAGATAACGGCGGATTTCTGAGATGATTTTTGAGCGGGTCACAAAGCGGTCAAAGCTCTCGCGGTTGGTAATCAAGTCCAAATAACGCTTGCGGTAGCGGGTCTCGATGTCTGTCAAACCGTGGAATTTTTCTGGCAATGGGCGGAGCGCTTTAGACAAGTGAGTCAATTTGCGAGCATGGATAGACAACTCACCAACATTTGTCTTGAAAACATCTCCCTCGACACCGATAAAGTCACCAAGGTCTGCTTTTTTGAAGATTTCATAATTTTCTTCGCCAACATCATCCTTACGAACGTAGATCTGAATCTGGCCTTCGCGGTCTTGAATGTGAGCAAAACCTGCCTTACCCTTACCACGCTTGGTCATGATACGACCTGCAATGATTGCTGTTTGCCCTAATTCTTCTAAGTCTTCTTTTGATTTTTCTTCGTACTGAGCTTTCAATTCAGCTGAATTTGCAGAACGCTCAAAACGTTTTCCAAATGGGTCAATGCCCTGTTCAGCAAGGGCCGTCATTTTTTCACGACGGACAATCTGTTGGTCATTTAATTCTTCAAAATGTTCAGTTGACATAAAAATTTCATTCCTCCAAAGTCTGTTCCTTCTATTCTATCATAGAATAGGTAAAAAATCAGCAAAAAAGAAAGCAAGAAACTGCTTTCTTAGTGAGATTTGTAGCTGGTATCATTCCAAGCCAGTTCGGTAAAGTGTTCAAAGTCTCTCGTTTCCAAAATGGAAATAGAGGCATTATCCAAACCACCTCGGTGACGCAGTTGGGCTGGTGGAAAACCAAGCAGGCGATGGATAGAAGCGGTTAGAAAGGCACCATGGCTGACGATGAGGACTGTTTCCAGGTTTTCTTCTTGAAGAGACTGGATAAAATCGACCATTCTCTGTGTGACCTGATGGACAGATTCGGCATCAAAGACATCGTGTTTAAATCGTGCTAGATTATGTTTGAGTGCCCAGGCTTGTTTGGGGTAGATGGCACGAAAAATTGCCATCTTGCTTCCTTCTAGCGTCCCAAAATTCCATTCACGTAGTTGTGGCGTGGTTAGAACGGTTTGGCAATGGTGATTGGCTTTGGCAATTTCTACGGCAGTGCTATGTGCGCGCTGCAAATCACTAGAATAAATAGCATCAAAGGGGATTTCAGCAAGGTATTTGCCCAGTTTTTCTAAATCCTGATAAGATTCGGGCAAGAGAGCCGAATCTCCAGAAGCGCCTTGAAAGCGTCCCTCCAAATTCCATTCGGTCTTACCGTGACGGACAAAGTAGATTTTCAAGTCTAGTCCCTCCCCTCGATCAAATCGGCAAAGTCAGCTTTTACAAAATCAGCTAAAACCTGGCTATCAATTTTTATCGACCGACCAATTTCACCAGCAGAGACAATCAAGTGGCCGAGTTCAAGGGCAGACTGATCAATGTAGATTGGGAAATTATGCTTCTGACGAATACCCACGGGATTGTTGGCACCGTGAACATAGCCAGTTGTCTTTTCCAAGTCCTTTTGCGGAATCATGCTGACCTTTTTATTGCCTGAGATTTTGGCTAATTTTTTCTCAGACAGGTGTTCTGTGATTGGGACGATTCCGATGACAGGGCCTGTTTTATCTCCTGTTAGTGCCAGTGTTTTGTAAATTTCGTGTTCTTCAATTCCTGGTGGTAGTTGGCCTTCAAGGGCATTTAAAACAAGGCTATCATGATCGATCTTAGCCTTGTCTAAAATTTGGTCCACCAAGGTTTTCTTAATCTTAACCTTTTTTGCCATTATTTATATTTTTCCTCAAGTTTACTCATCCAAAGGCCTAGCCATGCTCCTAAGACAAAAAGAATAAGAGCAGCAATCCATGTAACAAAGTTTGTTCCAGCATAGGAAATTGCCTCTTTGTTGCTTGCTTGTGGAATCAAAATTAGGAGAGTAGAGGATGAGACGATACCAATAATAAAGTGATAAACGCGTGAATGGTATACTTTCAGGGCATGGTCCATTGCTTTTGAAAAGGCCACCATTGCAAGAACGCCACCGATTGCGATTGGTAGGAAGGTACCGAATAAATCAAGTGATTTGAATCCATTGAGCATTGGCGTGTAGATACCCAAAATCAGCAAGAGATTTGAAGGGCTGAGTCCAGGAACAAGTATACCTAAAGCTATCAAGGCACCCGCCAAGACAAAACTTGCAAAGTTTGCTGGAAGTGTTCCGACAAGATCACTCAAATTGTAGAGCAAGAATCCTGAAATGATGAATGTCCCAATTAACCAAGCCCAGTCAATGCTATCGCGTTTGCTTTTTTGAGTTGATTCTTTAAGCAGGCTAGGAATAGTTCCCACGATTGCCCCCGCAAAGGCCCACAAAACTGGGACTTGGAAATGTTGCAAGAGATATTCAACTGGAAATGAAAAGAGTGCTATTCCTAAAATACCACCGATTCCAACTGGTACGAAGAAAAGAAAGTTTTCCTTGAAATCTTTTCGAATATTTGCTAAAAATCCAATTAGTCGCTCATAAATTCCGAGGATAGCAGCGAGTACTCCCCCAGAGACACCAGGTAAGATAAAACCGAGTGCAATAATCATCCCTTTGATGATACGAGAAATCCAAGATGACATAAGACCTCCAAAAATTTTTTTAACGCTTCATTATAACACAAAAGTAAAAAAAGCCTCTTGAAAATAGGGCTTATTTATTGAAGAAATTTGGTTGAGCCTTATACAGCAAGGTCAACAGCAAGCAAGCAAGTAGTGTGGAAGGGAGGATATAGCTGATATTATAGGTAAAGGAATAGATCCAGACCGGTTTATCAGCAGGGGCATAGTCAGCATAGAAGATAATGCCAGATAGGAAGGTGGCAAGCAGTCGAACACTTCCACCAAGAAATCCAGCCAAGCTGATGGTGAAGGCCGCTTGCTTCAAGTCTTTTTGTTTGGTTAGAAGAGGGGATAATAACCCTGCTAATCCAATGCCTGCATAGGAGAGGGCATAGTCAAGGAAGACTTGAAAGACATTCAGAAAATAACCGCCATAGAAGAGTTGAATGGTGCCCACAATTCCTCCTGTCAGCAAACCAGCCGATAGGCCATGTCGAAGGGCGACTAAGAGAATTGGAAGCATAACAAGTGAGACTGAGCCACCTTGCGGCATGGTAAAGAGAACAAGCTTGTCTAAAATCAAGCCAAGGGCTGAGAAAATAGCGATTTCTGCCAAGAGGGAAAGCCGATGTGACAACATAAAAACTCCTTTGTATTACAAAGGAGTCCTGGCAAGTCAATCGTAGATCAACACCACAATCCCTACGCTAGTCTTAACTAGATCAGGTTCGAGGATTTCGCAAAAGCGATCTCAGCCGAAGCACTCCTTTGTGTATGTATTTAAAATGATTATACTAAATTACTCAGGGACTGTAAAGAGTTTTTGATATACTTCGTTTGGATCCTTGAGGGTTGTAATGAGGTTGAGGTCTAGATGGTTAGCAAAGCCGTTCACATAACCTCGGGAGGTATATTGGTGCAAGTCGTAGTCCAAATCAGTATTAGGGGCAGCATTGTAGTAGCCCGAATCGGTTCCATAGGTTGGAATCCAGATGGCATCAAACTTGTCAACAGAGATACTATGTTCTTCCATGAAATAGGTTCCGATGTAGATACCGATATTTTTAGCACCGAGATTAATCAGTTCTTGACGAAAGGCTTCGACACCAGCATCCATATCTTCCATAGTTTTTTCTTCTACGTCTAACCAGTAGAAGGTAGGGTTGTATTTGTAAGAAGCTTCGTAAAAGGTCTGGGCTTCTTTTTTCATGGAATCGATGCTGTTTCCTGTTACGTAGGCATAGACTGCAACAGGAATGCCTCGTGATTGAAATTCTGTAATGTGGGTTTGATAGGATTTGTCTAAGCCATTTTCATCAGAGGCATTGTTGTCCTTGGTGGTATGTGAACCGCTCTGCACCCGGACAATTGCGCCAGAAATATTGGCCGATAGGACATCGTAGTCAATCTCAGAAGGCCGTTGCCAACCTGAGACATCGATGATGGGCTTCATTTCTAAGGCGTTTGTGATGTTTACCTCGATAAATTCAACAGAAGAAGAGGAACTTGTAGAACTGCTACTTGTTGATGCCTGAGCTTCAGTTGAACTGCTTGCTTGCTCTTGTTGGGAGATTCCCCTAGTTAAAAGGAGAAGACCAGTAAATAAGAGGAAAAAAATGGCAACAAATATTGGTTTTATTTTCTTTCTCATCCAGAATAGTTTACACTATTTATAGAAAAAAATCAAAAAAATAGGTTTGAAATAACTGGATTTTCTTGACATGTAAGCGGATTTAGGCTAGTCTAGTATCGAAGTAGGGAGGAGAGAGATGTGAGAGAGGTTAGCAAGAGTCAGTTTATCAGTCGTATCGTCATGCTAAGTGCCTTAACCGTTGCCTTACGTTTTGTCTTTGTTGCCTTTCCCAATATCAAACCAGTGACCGCTATCTTTTTGTGGGTCGCCTATTCCTGGGGGTTGGTAGATGCCTTGTTGGTCATGGCCTTGTCCATGTTGGTGTCGGGAATCTATCTAGGTTTTGGGATGGTTGTGTTTTGGCAAATCATCGCCTATGGGCTGGTGCTCGCTGTATGGTCTAAGTTGCTAGTACCAATATTCAAATTCCATACTAACTTTGGCAAGCTAGAAGCGGTTTTTGCGGGTGCCCTTGTCTTTCTTTATGGTTTTGTCATCAGTTTTTTAATTGCTTGGCAATACAGCATGCCTTTTTTTGTTTACTGGCTAGCTGGACTATCGTTTGATCTGGCTCATGCTCTATCTACTGCCCTATTTTATCCCATTATTGTTACCATTTTTAGGAGGATTTTATGAAAAATAAATGGCTTTTAGCCTTTGTTGCTTTTGTATTTGCGCCAGTATTGCTGGCATGCCAGACAGAAGATCCAGAAGATCTTGTCACACAAACTTATACAGCGCAATTGACGGTTGAATTTGGAGATCGGACCAATCAAAAACAGGTGACAGTGGAGCCTGGAGATTCCGTTATGGACGTCTTGGAAGATGCTTATGAAATCGAAGAAGATGCCGGCTTGATTACGGTGATTGATGGTGTTAGTCAAGATCCATCAACCAACACCTACTGGATGTATGATTTCAATGGGGAATTGGCGCCAAAAGGGGCCCAGGAACAGTTAGTCCAAGAAAATGATGAAATTCGTTTTTACTTGGAAACTTTTGAATAAGAAGAGAGCCAAATCCGGCTCTTTTTTTGTTACTTTCATGGAAAAAAACAGGAAAGCATCATTTCTGTGATATAATAGAAATGATAGTCTCAGACTTTAAGGAGTTTACATGAAGATTGATAAAAAACACCTACTCAATTACTCCATCCTCATCCCCTATATGATTTTATCGATTATTGGTCTGGTGATGGTGTATTCGACGACGAGTGCCTTGCAGATCCAAAAAGGTGGCAATCCCTTTTCGATGGTGATTACCCAAGCTGCTTTCTGGGTACTAAGTCTCGGATTTATTTATATGATTTACCGGATGAAATTAAGTTTTCTGCGTCAAAAGAAACTCATTGTAGTTGTCTTGTTGGCAGAAGTTGCCATGTTGGTGGCATCTCGTTTCTTTGATCCTGTTAACGGTGCCCATGGATGGATTCGTCTGGGACCAGGAGGAATCATCGGTCTGCAACCTGCGGAATACTTAAAGTTGATTATCATCTGGTATTTGGCAGACAAATTTTCACAGATGCAGGACGATATTCGCGTCTATGATTACCAGGCCTTGATAAAGGGGAGCTGGATTCCGAAAGCTTTCAATGATTGGCGCGTGGTGAGTCTCGCTTTCCTGGCTCTAGTTGGTTCTTTGCCAGACTTGGGAAATGCGACCATCATTGGCTTGATTATGGTGGTGATGATTTCTGCAAGCGGGATTGGTTACCGTTGGTTTTCCACTATTATTGCAGGAATCGTATTAGGAGCCTTTGTTCTTCTATCGACCATTCGGATATTGGGGGTAGAATTAGTAGCTAAAATTCCAGTTTTTGGCTATATTGCTCGTCGCTTTGCAGCTTATTTTAATCCCTTTGTGGATGCGACGGAATCAGGTTTACAGTTGGCTAATTCCTACTATGCCATGAGTAATGGTGGCTGGTTTGGTCTTGGTTTGGGGAATTCAATCGAAAAAAATGGCTACCTACCAGAAGCCCATACGGATTTCGCCTTTTCTATCGTGATTGAAGAGCTAGGTTTTTTAGGAGGAAGTTTGATTTTGGGACTTCTGGTCTTCCTTATTCTTCGAATCATCGTTGTAGGAATTCGAGCCCGTAATCCTTTTAATTCGATGATGGCCTTTGGTGTGGCAGCCATGCTATTGATTCAGATTTTTATCAATGTCGGCGGTATTTCTGGTGTGATTCCAGCGACAGGTGTGACCTTCCCATTCATCTCTCAGGGGGGAAATAGCTTGTTGACCATTTCCATCGGAATTGCCTTTGTGCTAAACATTGATGCCAATGAAAAGAGAGTGCTTCTCCAGGAAGAAATCGAACGAACTCTTGCCTAGGAGTAAGTGAGGGAAGAAAGATGACAATACAAAAATTAGAAAACTACAATAACAAAGAAGCTATTCGGGAGGAGGTTATCATTCTTACCTCCATCCTTCAAGACGTTGCCCGTCAGATGATTTCAGAAGAAACCTTCAATAAGATTATCGAATTGGGGCAGCTGTCTACAGAGGACAATTACCATGATTTGATTGCGATTATCGGACAACTGTCCAACCAAGAATTGGAAGTGATTTCCCGCTATTTCGCGGTTCTTCCCCTTTTGATCAATATCTCAGAAGACGTTGATTTGGCTTATGAAATCAACCACCAAAACAATATTGGTCAGGATTATCTGGGGAAAATTTCAACCACGATCGACATGGTAGCCCAGCATGAAAATGCAGCAGAAATCCTTGAAAAATTAAATGTTGTTCCAGTTTTAACAGCCCATCCTACTCAGGTTCAACGCCAGTCTATGCTTGATTTAACCAAGCATATTCATGAGTTACTTCGTCGTTATCGGGATGTAAAACTCGGTTTGATGAACCGTACCAAGTGGGAAGATGAACTCCGCCTCTACATCGAAATCATCATGCAGACGGAGATGATTCGTGAGAAGAAGCTAAAGGTTACAAACGAAATCACGAACGTGATGGAGTATTATAACAGCTCCTTTATCAAGGCTGTGACTAAGCTCCAACGGGAGTACAAGCGCTTAGCAGCTGAAAAAGGCATTCAACTGACCAATCCTCGTCCTATTACCATGGGCATGTGGATTGGTGGAGACCGCGATGGCAACCCATTCGTTACAGCGGAAACCCTCAAATTGTCCGCCCTAACCCAGTGCGATGTCATCATGAATTACTATGATGAGCAGTTGTACAAACTCTACCGCACCTTCTCCCTATCGACCACTATTGTGAAAGTCAGTCCAGCTGTTCAGGCCTTGGCAGACTTGTCACAGGACCAGTCTGTTTACCGCGAACACGAGCCCTATCGTCGTGCCTTCCACTACATCCAGATGAAGCTAGCAAACACCCGAGCTTATCTAGTAGCTGATAAGGAGCAAGGAGTTCGCTATGCCAACGTCACAGAATTTAAGGCAGACCTTCAAGCTATCAAGGCTTCCTTAGAGGAAAATCGCACAGCAGCGCTGATTAAGGGGGATTTGACAGAATTATTGGAAGCCGTAGAAGCCTTTGGATTCTATCTAGCTAGCATTGACATGCGCCAAGATTCGTCTATCCATGAAGCAAGTGTGGCAGAGCTCTTAGCCTCAGCAAGAATTGTGGAGGATTATTCAAGCCTGTCAGAAAGTGATAAGTGTCAGGTCCTTCTCAAAGAGTTGGAAGAAGATCCTCGGATTCTGTCTGCGACAAATGCACCTAAGTCAGAACAATTGCAGAAAGAGTTGGCCATCTTTGCAGCAGCCCGTGAGCTCAAAGACAAGCTAGGAGAAGAAGTCATCAAGCAACACATTATTTCCCACTCTGAAAGTGTTTCAGACCTCTTAGAATTGGCTGTTCTCCTAAAAGAAGTTGGACTAGTAGATGCTCAACAAGCCCGTGTGCAGATTGTTCCTCTTTTTGAAACCATTGAAGACTTGGATAATGCTTCTGAGACAATGCGTCAGTACCTGCAGCTTGACTTGGCCAAAGGCTGGATTGCTGGGAACAATGGCTACCAAGAGATCATGCTTGGCTATTCCGACTCCAACAAGGATGGAGGTTATCTGTCTTCTGGTTGGACACTTTATAAGGCGCAAAATGAATTGACCCAAATCGGTGAAGAAGAAGGCATTAAGATTACCTTCTTCCACGGTCGTGGAGGAACAGTTGGTCGTGGAGGTGGCCCATCTTATGATGCTATCACTTCGCAACCATTTGGCTCCATCAAAGACCGTATTCGTTTGACCGAACAAGGCGAGGTCATCGGTAACAAGTACGGAAACAAAGATGCAGCCTACTTTAACTTAGAAATGCTGGTTTCCGCAACTCTGGACCGTATGGTGACCCAGATGATTACCAATCCGAACGAGATTGACGGCTACCGTGAATCAATGGATGAAATCGTTGAAGATAGCTACCAAATTTACCGTGATCTAGTCTTTAACAATCCGCATTTCTATGATTATTTCTTTGCTGCAAGTCCTATTCGTGAAGTTTCGAGCCTCAATATCGGTTCACGTCCTGCAGCTCGCAAGACCATCACAGAAATCGGTGGTCTCCGTGCCATTCCTTGGGTCTTCTCTTGGTCTCAAAACCGCGTGATGTTGCCAGGATGGTATGGGGTTGGTTCTAGCTTCAAGCGTTTCATTGACAAAGACCCTGCAAACCTAGGTAAATTACAGAAGATGTACCAAAACTGGCCATTCTTCCGTTCCCTCTTGTCAAATGTAGATATGGTTTTGTCTAAATCCAACATGAACATTGCATTTGAGTATGCCAAAATGTGTGAGACAGAAGAAGTACAGGCAATCTTCCACACAATCTTGGATGAATGGCAACTGACCAAGGATATGATTTTGGCCATTGAACAAAATGATGAACTTTTGGCAGAATTACCTTTCCTCAAAGCCAGTCTGGACTACCGCATGCCATACTTCAATGTGCTCAACTATATTCAGATTGAACTCATCAACCGTCTCCGTCGAGGCGAATTAAGCAAGGAGCAAGAAAGCTTGATCCACATCACCATCAACGGTGTAGCAACAGGTTTGCGTAACTCAGGTTAATAGGCATAAAACAGCTTCTTCGGAGGTTGTTTTTTTTGCTGATAAAAATATATAATAATCATAAAAAAGCGTAACCAAATTATCCCTTATTCGTTTTATTAGTGAAAGGAGGAGATGAGTATCAAACTGGATCAATATGAGAAAGAAGTCATTGGTATTGCTGAGGAGATTTCCTATTATCTACAAAAATCTGGCGCCAGCTATGCAGATAGTCAGGACATCGCACAGGATATACTGGTGAAAATTTTAGAAGCAGAGCTTGTCCTTCCTTTCGAAAAACTAAGAGCCTGGCTTTACCGTTCAGCAGTTCGGGCTTACATTGATAAATACAGGAGAGACAAGCGCTACTATGAAATTTTACAAAAGGAGTTTTTTATACCTGAAAATTTTTTGGTCTATGACCAAGAATATTATGAGGAACTCTATCAAGCTGTTGCAGACTTGCCAGAAAAATACCAGCAAGTGATTGACCTCTATTATTTTCAGGGTATGACGGTCAAGGAAGTGGCTACTGTCTTGGGGAGGAGTCAAAGTTGGGTCAAGATTACCCTTTACCGCGGACGCAAGCAGTTGAGGAAAACACTAGAAGAGAGAGGATATGACTATGAAGACTTTTGAAGAAGTGACAAAAAAGAGTAAGCGGAAGAATTTATGGAAGACAATAGGGCTATCATCGCTCATCGGTTTCATCTTAATGCTTATTGGCGTTCAAACCGTAAAAATCATCGTCGGTGCACGAGAAGGTCGTGAGGTGTGGGAACAAACGATGCTAATGGAAATCGCCTATCCAAATATAAATCATGATGGCATTAAAATCCAAAGCACAAGTTATGTATCTGGAAAACTCTACTTCAATTTGTACAAGGATTTAGACGGTGTTCCTATGGCTTTTGGTCAGCACGAAATTTACTATGCCCTGTTTGATAGTCATTATGACTTTGCCCAGCATATACCTGGGAACACCTTCAAATACCTATATGACCATACAACCAATACCAAGGTACCTGTTTTTTACAATAAGAATCAGATTGTGTGGAGTGAGTCAGAGATTGCTAATGAATTGCCCTATCTAAGAGAAATGAGCGGTCAACTAGTAGAAGTGGCAATTTCCTTTGATAAGAAGTACAGCTTGGCAAAAATCAAGGAGATGATTCCTAGCAATCTCAAGCAAAATTGGTATTGGATAGGGACAGAAGGGAAACAAAATACCTATCACTATCGTCCAGAGCAGTTGTTGGGATTAGAACCAGAGGATATTCAACTGGTCTTTTCGGCCATGCCTGAAGACTATATGACAGGTATGGACTTTATGAAAGACTTCTTAGAATCGGGAGATCAGAAACGAGCGCAGTATTTGGACATACCAGTGGATGACTTGCAGGCCTTTGTCGACAAATTTGGTGATACCGACTTCACCAAACAAGAAGAGATTGACCAGTTGGAGTTCGCAGGCATCATCCTAACAGGCAAAGCAGAAGACTTTGCTCAATTGGAAGGAAAGGACTGGATCTATGCTTCTAGTATCGGAGCCTCTGTCCAAAACCAACCATATTATCGGCTGTGGGAGAAGTAGCAAGGATGCCTGATTGATCAGGAGGTGCTTTTGGAAAAAGCAAAGCAGGTCATTTTTTTCTATCTTCTGTGACATTTCTCACCTGAAGGCTAGAAAAGAAAAGCAGACTGTTCAGCTTGAAAGAGGGAGGAAAGCCAGCAGGAAACGGCAATAAATTAAAAAACGATAGAAAATGCTTGCATTTCTGCTACAATTTGATAGAATAGTAAGGTAAAGTTAGACCGTATTGCCTACTGTCTATCTATAAAATATATTTTATTGGAGGCTTTTACCAAAATGGCAAAAGAAAAATACGATCGTAGTAAACCCCACGTTAACATTGGTACAATTGGACACGTTGACCACGGTAAAACTACTTTGACTGCAGCTATCACAACTGTATTGGCACGTCGCTTGCCTTCATCAGTTAACCAACCTAAAGATTATGCGTCTATCGATGCTGCTCCAGAAGAGCGCGAGCGCGGTATCACTATCAACACTGCACACGTTGAGTACGAAACTGAAAAACGCCACTACGCTCACATCGACGCTCCAGGACACGCGGACTACGTTAAAAACATGATCACTGGTGCTGCCCAAATGGACGGTGCGATCCTTGTAGTAGCTTCAACTGACGGTCCAATGCCACAAACTCGTGAGCACATCCTTCTTTCACGTCAGGTTGGTGTTAAACACCTTATCGTCTTCATGAACAAAGTTGACTTGGTTGACGATGAAGAATTGCTTGAGTTGGTTGAAATGGAAATCCGTGACCTTCTTTCAGAATACGATTTCCCAGGTGATGATCTTCCAGTTATCCAAGGTTCAGCTCTTAAAGCCCTTGAAGGTGACGCTAAGTACGAAGACATCGTTATGGAATTGATGAACACTGTTGATGAGTACATTCCAGAACCAGAACGCGACACTGACAAACCATTGTTGCTTCCAGTCGAGGACGTATTCTCAATCACTGGTCGTGGTACTGTAGCTTCAGGACGTATCGACCGTGGTACTGTTCGTGTCAACGACGAAATCGAAATCGTTGGTCTTCAAGAAGAAAAATCTAAAGCAGTTGTTACTGGTGTTGAAATGTTCCGTAAACAACTTGACGAAGGTCTTGCCGGCGATAACGTTGGTGTGCTTCTTCGTGGTGTACAACGTGACGAAATCGAACGTGGTCAAGTTATCTCTAAACCAGGTTCTATCAACCCACACACTAAATTCAAAGGTGAAGTTTACATCCTTACTAAAGAAGAAGGTGGACGTCACACTCCATTCTTCGATAACTACCGTCCACAGTTCTACTTCCGTACAACTGACGTAACTGGTTCAATCAAATTGCCAGAAGGTACTGAAATGGTAATGCCTGGTGATAACGTAACTATCGACGTTGAATTGATCCACCCAATCGCCGTTGAACAAGGTACTACTTTCTCTATCCGTGAAGGTGGACGTACTGTTGGTTCAGGTATGGTTACAGAAATCGAAGCTTAATTCGATTACGTTCCCAGATATAACAATTATAGTCAGACAACTTAATTGGAACTCTCTGTCCTTGGACAGGGAGTTTTTCTGTAAGCATTCATAAAATGCACAGAAATGCTTTAACCTTACCTGATTTTATGCTATAATGGACCTTGTAAAATAAAAAAGAAGAGGTATGTGAAATGTCACGTAAACCAATCATTGCCGGTAACTGGAAAATGAATAAAAACCCTCAAGAAGCGCAAGCTTTCGTTGAGGCAATTGCAGGAAAATTGCCTGCTGGCGACAAAATTGAAGCAGCTATCGCAGCTCCAGCTGTAGATTTGAACGCTCTCTTGTGGTTCGCTAAAGATTCAGAATTGAAGGTTGCTGCTCAAAACTGCTACTTTGAAGATGCTGGTGCCTATACAGGTGAAACTTCTCCAAAAGTATTGGCTGAAATGGGTGTGAACTACGTTGTTATCGGTCATTCAGAGCGTCGTGATTACTTCCACGAAACTGACGAAGACATCAACAAAAAAGCACACGCAATCTTCCGCAACGGTTTGACTCCAATCATCTGCTGTGGTGAGTCACTTGAAACCTATGAAGCTGGTAAAGCAGTTGAATTCGTAGGTGCGCAAGTTTCTGCAGCTTTGAAAGACTTGACTGCTGAACAAGTAGCATCACTTGTTATCGCTTATGAGCCAATCTGGGCAATTGGTACTGGTAAATCAGCTACTAAAGACGACGCACAAAACATGTGTAAAGCAGTCCGTGACGTTGTTGCAGCTGACTTCGGTCAAGAAGTTGCAGACAAAGTTCGCGTTCAATATGGCGGTTCTGTAAACCCGTCAAACGTTGCTGAATACATGGCTTGTCCAGACGTTGACGGTGCGCTTGTTGGTGGTGCTTCACTTGAAGCAGAAAGCTTCTTGGCACTTTTGAACTTCTAATTAATAATAATCATGAGTGAGCTGTTTCTACTATAGCTAGCTGATTAATTATTGTCTGGGTTTAGTTCTGAATTGTTCAGAACTAAACCCTTTTTCATAGTTATTTTTTGATTCGTTCCAAAAAATCCATTTCATTTCATTTTATTTGATAGTTTTTTGTTACCTAGCATATATTTGTCTAAAGTTATTGAAAAAGTAAAGTAGTGTTTGCAAAATCGAGTCGGCAACAAAATAAGAGTGCAGATGGAAATAAATAGATAGATATGGATTTCGCAATTGATATATAAAATACGAACAGTTATTAGTAAAGCTCACTTATCTGGATTATTATGTTGCTAATTTACAAGTTAGTTGAAAAAGTTTATAATGTAGGAGTTATAAATGTGAGGAAATTGAATAATGTCAGAAATAAATAATCAACGTCAAGAGAAGATGGTACATGGTGCCATTTGGATTACGGCAGGAAATATCATCAGTCGGTTATTAGGAATTATCTATATTATCCCTTGGCTCATTTGGATGGGAGAATACAAATCAGAAGCTAACGCCCTGTTCAGTATGGGGTATCAAGTCTATGCGAATTTCCTATCTTTTTCAACAATTGGTATCCCAACAGCGGTAGCAAAGCAGATTACACAGTATAATGCAAAGGGGAGACAGGATATTTCTTACTATCTAGTAAGAGAATTTTTAAAATTTATGCTGGTGATGGGCGCTCTTTCGGCGGTCCTCATGTTTGTTTCATCTCCATTTTTAGCGGCTGCTTCAGGTGAACCTACGAATCTTATCCCTATTATGTATAGCTTGGTTCCTCCCTTATTTATCTTTCCAGCCATGAGTATCATTCGAGGTTTTTTCCAAGGCTATCATGATATGCGTCCATTTGCAATCAGTATGATTGTAGAACAAATTGTGCGTGTTGTATGGATTCTTTCTACAACTTATGCGATTATGAAGATGGGTTCAGGAAACTATCTAGATGCTGTCACTCAATCAACCTTTGCAGCATTCGTTGGTATGATTGCGAGTGTTATTGTTTTAGTGATTGAGCTTCAAAAATCGGGGCATTTGCAGAAAATCTTACAAAAAAAGCCATCTTCTGTTGAAGTAAATATCAAAGTCTTGATTATTGAAACCTTGAAGGAAGCTGTTCCGATTATCATACTTGGGATGATTATTCAGTTGTATCAATTTGTTGACCAACTGACTTTTATCAATACCATGAAGCAGTTTACCGATCTTACGGGAGAAAGGTTGCTGACTCTTTACTCTTATCTAGTGGCAAATCCAAGCAAGATTACGATGTTGATTATTGGAATTGCTAATTCGATTAGTGGTGTTGCATTTTTATTGATTACAGAGAGTTACATTCAGAAGGATTTTAAAGAAACTGCTCGTCTCATCTCTAGCAATTTACAGATGATGTTTATCTTTGTGACTCCAGTAATTCTTGGCTCGGTTCTCTTGGCAGAACCTCTCTATACCATTTTTTATGGTCAATCAGAAGATGTAGCTATCCATCTCTTTGTTGCCAATCTTTTGTTGATTTTCCTGCAAGGACTCTACGCAGTATTTGGGATTGCCATTCAAGCAGTTTTCC
The DNA here is from genome assembly GCF_032594915.1 of Streptococcus sp. 29896. Classification (NCBI taxonomy): domain Bacteria; kingdom Bacillati; phylum Bacillota; class Bacilli; order Lactobacillales; family Streptococcaceae; genus Streptococcus; species Streptococcus suivaginalis. The sequence continues at coordinate 591,055 of NZ_CP118733.1, forward strand.
AAAAGAAAAAAGGACTAATCTATTTTGGAATTGGATTCGGTGTCAAATTACTTCTACAAATTCCTAGTATCTACTTGTTCCAAGTATATGGTTCCTTGATTTCAACAGCGATTGGTCTAGCAGTCACCCTGGTATTATTTTATAGATGTATTCATCAGGCGGTTCCGTTTGATATAGAATCTCTGAAAGAAAACAACAGTAGTATTATATGGATTAGTCTCTTGATGGGCGTGTGCGTGTGGGTAGTGGAATTTTTCCTTAAAGGAATTCTTCCAGTAACAGGCTATTTTTCTAGCTTTGTACATATTATGATTTCAGGTAGTGTTGGGGGATTGATTTTCATTGTTTTGGGATTGAAAACTCGCCAGCTTGATTTATTGATTGGAGAACGTGCCCAGACTCTTAGACAGAAACTTCATCTTTAAGATTGTTTCATGATATGGAGACACTAACTTATAAAAATAAGCTTGAACGGTTAGTTCAAGCTTATTTTTTGTCTGAAAGTATGAAAACATCAATGAATAATTAGGAGCAAAAGTACGACTATTGATGTAATTTTTATTGTTGATTACTTTTTATCTACGACCAAGTATCTTTTTCATTACTTGTATCAGACGGTATTTAATGGGGAATGGGTGGTAAAGGAAGGTCCCCATCTTGCGGATGATATAGCCGTTAAAGTTTTGTTTGAAGCGTAAAACACCATCACTACCATCAAACTGACCAGTGATACCAAGGAGATTATAGAAAGGAATTTCTTTTGAAATTGCTGTTTGCATCACATGTTCCTGCAAGGCGACTGGCGCATAGAAGCGGTTAAATTCAGTATAAGATCCGCTGTAGAGATAGACAGCTTCTTGTGGAGTATATATAAAGAGACTGGCAGCAAGAGGGGTGTCCTGTTCCCCATATTGGTTGATCAATTCTTGTGCTTCCTCTTTACGTGTGGTAAATGTATTGAATTGATCGGTAAATTCTCGGAGTTGGTTTTGTTTTTTGACAGAGGCGGGATTAACATCTAAATCTGCTTTTAATCGTTCAATTTTCTGTGCTAATTTTTGCTGCTCTTTGTCCAAATTGGAGTAATAATCTACAAAATTGATTGTTGCCAACATAAACTCGGCACAATCTCCAAATGCATCAAAGAAGAGTTGGTAATATTCTAAACTCTTATCAGCATAGTTACGACGCTGAGAGGTAGCAGAGGTAATGTCCTTAAAAAGGTGCAGTTCGCTTTTTTCTAATTTTTTTAGCTTTATACCAAAGCTGGCTGTTTTATTGGCTAAGGGGATTCCTTTTTTTGTGTAAGATTTTCGTAAGTTTTCAGGAGTTAAATGAGAAAGGTCTTTGGCATATTGCCAAAATAATTGGCTACCATCATATCCTGTCTGGAAACCCTGATGAGTATATCCGCATGTTTGATAGAGTGACATGAGCTCATCGTTTTTTTGGCTAGTAGCCTCACCGTTGTTATCAAATAGTTGGTAAACTTCATTCGGAATAATGGCTAGTTCCAAAACATTTTGCTGTTTTGCATAATGTTTTAACTCTCTTAGGAAGCTGGTCAGAAAGGATGTGGCAGTGTAGACTGGTCCCCAATAAATTTCCATCTTGGTTCCGCCAAAGAGTTTTTGTGAATAGGCAAGTGCGGCAACGGTCACTTCTCCAGTCCCATTTTTGAATCCAAGAAACTGGATCTTGTATCCGCGACTTTGTCGTAATTTTGCCATTTCAAGTGACTGTTCGAAACTTGTCTTTGGCTGAGAATGGACAAAGGTTTCAAATTCATTTTCGGTTAATAATGTAAAAGTCATAAGTTTCCCTTTATGAACGTCTCAATAATTTTTTTAGGATTTGAATCGTCTTGTATTTTAGTGGCTGTGGATAATAACGGAAAGTTCCCATTTTCCGAACAACGTACCCATTGAAATTCTGTTTAAATCGTAGCACGCCATCGCTACCGTCAAATTCTCCCGTAATACCCAAGAAATTATAGAAGGTAATCTGGCGTTTGATAGCTTCAAGCATTACATGTTCTTGTAGGAGAAAAGGGGCATAGAATTTATTGAATTCTGTATAGGAGCCACTGAAGAGATAAACCGCTTCTTGTGGTGTATAGATGAATAGACTTCCAGCAAGAACAACATCCTTAGGACCATACTTTTGAAGGAAACCATTGGTTTCTTCAATCCGTTGTTGAAGAGCATCTAGTTGTTTATTGAGATTTTTCAGCTTAGTTTTTGGTTTGACGCTATCAGGCTGAGGACCGTGTACAGCGAAGATTTCCTCCATTTCAGCCTGGATTGTTGCTTGTTCCTGCAGCAGAAGTTGTAGGTATTCCTGAAAGTTAAGGGTAGCAACCATAAATTCAGCAGATGAAGCAAAACTATCATAAAAGTCTTGATAATAAGAAAGCCCTTTATCAGCATACTCACGACGTTCAGATGTGGAGCTAGTAATTTCCTTGAAAATATGTAGTTCATCACGTTTTAGGGGGCGTATTTTCATGTTAAAGCTGTGGACTTTTTTCATGATTGGACGGCCCTTTTTACTGAAGGAAGCAATCAAGTTCTCGGACTGGATACCAGTCAAATCTTTTACATAATGCCAGTCAGGTTCGCCACCAGGATAGCCTGTTTTAAGACCGTCATGTTGATAGCCTAGATTGGTTAAATAAGTAATTTCTTCCTGATTTTCTGGACTAGTTGGCTGTCCATCGCTATCAAATTGCTGATAATCTTGAGCTGGTTTTACAACTAGCTCTAAGACACCGTTTGTGGTTGCATACTCTTTTAAATGCTTATAAAAATCAGGCAAATAGTTATCGTCGGTTGATACAGGACCAGCATTTAGCTCCATGTAAATGCCCCCAAACATTTTTTTTGTATAGATGAGGGCGGAGATAACTAACTCTTGTTGAGGATTCCAAAGGCCAAGAAAGGAGACTGTAAAGCCTCTTTTCTCCAATAGAGTAGCCATTTCAGGTGACTGCAAAAATGATTTACTGGTTGCCAGCTGACAATGTTCCAGAAATTCCTCTTTGCTAATAGTCCTAAATGTCATTAGTGTTTACTCCTTAATTTTTTTCGGATTGTATAGGCGGTGGTTGTTAATTTGTAGAGGAAGCGATTTACTGGGACGGTAAATTCCCCCAGATATTCTTCGATGAGAGGGTTGAATTTTGATTTATAACTAAAGAGCCCACCATCTAGTTGGTTTTCAATACCTCCCATATTTTGCCATGAGGCACCGCGATTAAAAGCCTGTCTTGCTGTTTCATACCAAGTCAGAATAGCAGGTTGGTAACGGCGGAATTCTTCATCCATTCCAGCATAGAGATTGTCAGAAGTTGGACCAAAATCAACTGAAAGTGTTGCAGCAAGAGAGACAATATGATGACCCTCAGCTAATTTCTTTTCTAGGAAAGCAAGTTCTTCTAGTGTCTTCTCTGTATCTTCCCGATGTTGGGCTCGTTTACCTGGCTTTGTTTTTTCTGTAAATTTGAGTGCTTCCTGTGCTAATTTTTCCTTTTGAGTAAGGAGGGTGTTGTGGCGTTTGTCTAAATCCAGTTGCGTAATGGTTATATAGGAATGTTCTGGATAGGTTGTCAGTATTTTTTCATAATAAGCTTTATCTCTCAGAGAGATTGATTTGCGTTTCTCAGTTTTTTTCATGAGTGAAGCAAAATCATCCAACCATTCGAAGCTCCCAACTTGAACTATAAGCCCTTTATTCAAGGATGTGCGAATGGTTTGGCGTGTGCTTTTTGATAGAGTTTCGTCAGAAAAGTATTCCCTATGGATATTGGCTTGGAAACGGGGTTGAATGTTCTCTGCCATATCCTGAGTTCGTCCTGTCCATTCAGCACCTGCCTTTTGGAGAATGGCCAGTTGTGCAAGGGTTGTAGGGTTTTCTTCAACTTCTTGCCCAATTTTGTACTGTTTGAGTAGGAGGGCTGGGTCAAATTTAATGAAGAGGGCTCGCTTTGTTTTGCCGAATTTTTTTAGAGAAGCAAGGACAAATTGAACCAAGTCTTGGTTTGAGTAGTCCATAATCGGACCACGTGGAATATAGAGCATGCTAAAGCCAGCAGGTAGTGGGCGGATGAGGACAGAAGCAACGGCCACTAAACTGCCATCTTGGTAGAATCCCAAGCGCTCATTGCCCCAACTGTCTTTAATCGCAGCCCAGTTGCTGCTTTGCAAGAGGTTGACTTGGGACGATTGTTTTGCAAATTCATCGTGTTCTTGGGCAGAAATGCCAATTTTATAGGTGTACATTAGTTTAATACCCACTCTCTAATGGCGTGTGCAACACCATGTTCATCGTTTGATTTGGTGATAGTTTTGGCGATTGCTTTGACAGAATCGCTTCCGTTTTCCATGACAACTGGATGGCCAACAACTTCTAACATTGGTCGGTCATTTTCCTGATCACCAATGGCCATTGTTTGGTCCATGGTTAAGCCTAATTTTTGAGCCAGAGCTATAATAGCAAGTCCTTTATTGGCTTGTTTTGGTGTGAATTCTAGATAAAATGGCGCGGATTTGGCAATCGTAAAGCGATCAAAGAAGGCTGCTGGAATGGTTTCAAGAGCTTTGTCGAGACGCTCAGGTTCGTCCACCATCATGACCTTAATAATTTCCTTGTCCGTCATTTCTTCAGGAGTCCGATAGAAAATCGGTGCATTGACCAAGGTTGACTCATAGACCGTGTACTTCCCGATATTACGGTTGGCTGTGAACAGGCCTTCTTTGGTGCTGGCATGCATTGGAAGGGAGAGGGTGTTGGAGAGGTGAACCAGGTCTAGGTAGTCTTGGTAGGACAGGGTGTTTTTAACAAAGTCCTCACCAGTATGGGCATCTTGTACTAAGCTACCGTTAAAGGTAATGACGAAGTCGCCAGCTTGGTTGAGCTGCAATTCTTCTAAAATATGGTGTACGCCAGAAATAGGGCGTCCTGTTGCAATGACAATCTTGACGCCGGCTTCCTTTGCTTCTTGAATGGCTTGCTTGACATCAGGTGTGATTTGGTGTTGGCTATTGAGTAAAGTGCCATCGATATCGACAGCAACGAGTTTAATGCTCATAATCGTTTCCTTTGATAAATTGGTCGTTGTGAATATGACTGAGGAAGTCTTGGTTGTAGTGGGAAAAAATCCCTGCTTCATTCAACATTTCCTTAGGGAAATAAAAGCGGCTGTCACCGTGAACCGTGCCAGACAGTGAGGCGACGATTGGAGACAATTGCGAAAGCTCGACAAGGCTACCGTCTTTTCGCATGATTTCAATCTGGGTCCGTTTTTTCTGGTCATTTGGCCGATAAATATCGTAAGGCAGGTCAAAATTATGGTGGATAGCCGAGTAGTATTCGGGATCAAATCCTACATCTGCGACCAGGTGTCGGAGAGTATCGAGTTCCTCTTCCTGCTCTGCCTTAAAGGTAATGGACTTAAAGACTTTACGATTAATATAGCGTTGAGCTAGGTCTGAAAGTGTTCGGTCAGGTCCATTGATCCAGGATTGGAAATAGCTGTTCATAACCCCATCATCCAAGCCCAAGTAGTCCTCTAAATCAAACTGATGTTCGAAAAAGGGAATAAGTCGCGGAGATGTTAATTGGAAAAACTGTTTTTCAACGGGGTAGAGAATTTTTGCTCGTTTTAAAAGGTTTTGCAGCAGCACTTCCATCGAGCGACTGGCTGGGTGGAAATAGACCTGCATGTACATCTGGTAGCGACTAAGGACATAGTCTTCCACAGCGTGCATACCAGATTCCTTGAAGGCGATTCCTTGCGGAGTTGGGCAGATGACGCGGAGAATGCGAGTCAAATCAAACTCCCCATAGTTGGTGCCTGTAAAGTAGGAATCACGTAAGAGATAGTCCATACGATCGACATCAATCTGGCTGGAAATCAGCTGGACTACCTGTTTGTTAGGGTAGGTATGTCGGATGACGCTTGCTACTTTTTCTGGAAAATCTGGCGAAATCTGCAATAGGAGTGCATTGATTTCCGTATCAGGTGACAGGATGATTTGACAGGTCATTTCCTCATGGTCGGTGTCAAATAATCGTTCAAATGTATGCGAATAAGCCCCGTGCCCCAAATCATGTAAGAGGGCAGCTGTCATGGTTAAGAGGGACTCTCCTGCATCCCAAATATGGGCATAGTTATCCTCGAATTTTTGCGTTATTCTCCTAGCAATTTCATAGACACCCAAGCAATGAGAAAAACGACTATGTTCTCCTCCATGGAAGGTATAGGAGGTTGTTCCAAGTTGCTTGATACGACGTAATCGTTGAAATTCGCGTGTGTTGATCAGATTGTAGATCAATTCGTGATCAACATGAATGTAGTTATGTACTGGATCTCGAAAAACTTTTTCAATCATACCTTCCATTATATCAAAATCTGCTTCATTCTTCTTCTATAAACCTTTTTTGGGGCGGGTATTTACCTTTTTCTTAGTTTAGATTATAATAGAGGAATGACTGAAAATATGATTTTAACCCTCATCCAAATGATTTTGATAGCGATGATTGTTTGGATTTTGTACTTGATTGTTTCATATATGCGCCAGCATAAGATTTCGATGACGGACCGATTTTGGACAGGCTTTGGAATCGGTTTTTTGACAGACTTGCTTGATACCTTGGGGATTGGCACCTTTGCGACGACAACCAGTCTCTTTAAGGCAACCAAACTGGTAGAGGAAGATCGACGTATCCCAGCCACAATGACAACGGCCCATATCATCCCAATCTTGTTGGAAGCTCTGTTGTTCATTACCATTGTAGAGGTGGAGATGACCACCCTTGTCCCTCTTGCCATCTCTTCCTTTTTGGGAGCTTCTGTTGGTGCGCGTGTGACCCGAAACTGGGATACCAAGAAGGTTCAGCGGGTCTTGGGGGTCTTACTCATTGTTGCGGCGGGAATCATGGTTTATCGAATGGTAACGAATCCTGGTGCAGATTTGGGGACAGATGTTCGTGGATTAACAGGTTGGAAGTTGCTAGTTGGAATTGGATTTGATTTCTTAATTGGTATGTTGCTCAGCATGGGCTTGGGAAATTATGCTCCAGAATTGATTTTCTTCTCCCTAATGGGGATTAGTCCAGCAGTTGCTCTTCCGGTTATGATGTTGAATGCTGCCATGATGTTGTCTGCTGGGACCAAGCAATTCATTCAATCGGGTCGGGTTTCTTGGCCAGGTGTTCCGGGGATTATTGTCGGAGGGGTCTTGGGGGTTCTGACAGCGGCCTTTTTCCTTTCAAGCCTGGATATTAATAATTTGAAAATATTAGTGGTCTTTATTGCAATCTATACGGGTATGACCTTGCTACGTTCATCTTTTATTCAACACGCAAAGAAAGAGGTATAAGATGCAGATCCGGTTACTGAATCAGATTCAATTGGATGACCAGACAGAGGTGGTACATCAAGTTTTTCCAGTCGAATTGACAGAAAAAAATGGCTCTCTTTATCTTCATTATCGAAATGAAGAGGAAGAAAAGGTTGTTTTGAAAATGACAAGGGATGAGCTGACCATGACGCGATTTTCAAATCCAAAATCAATCATGCGTTTTTTGGTTCAGCAAGAAGCTATCGTAACCATTCCGACGCCGATGGGAATTCAGCACTTTGTCACAAAAACAGACCGCTATCAATTTGAGCCAGAGGCTGGAAAATTGGCTTTGTCCTATGAATTGCGACCTTTAGAGAGGGATCAAGTCTTTGCCCGCTATCAGATGGAGATTTCTTGGGGAGATTAAAACGTTTCCAAAAAGGAAAAATTCTTGAAATTTTGCTCTAATTTTGTTATGATAGGTGACAAATCGAGGGAGTAGCTAGCGGATTTCGCTTTTTCCATCATCTTTATAGAGCAACCTGTTTATCAGTGATGAAAAGTCAGGAATTGTGAAAAAGGTGAGAGAAGAGGTCATCCGTGATATTGTCGTCAATCCGACTTGTTTCCGGCAATATATTAAATAGCGAGACTTGTTTTAATAAAAACAGGTCTCTTTTTTATTGAAAGAGACCAAAAGGAGAAGGAAATTGTCAAAAGAACAAAAACGTGATTTGTTTTACACTCAAAACGAAGAACAAGTATTGTCTAGTCTCGAATCTTCTGCAGAAGGTTTGACAAGCCAGGAAGCCAGCAAGCGGTTGGCTGAGTATGGTCGCAATGAGTTGGACGAGGGCGAAAAAAGAACGCTCTTGGCAAAATTCTTGGATCAATTTAAGGACTTAATGATCATTATTTTGATTGCGGCTGCAATCCTAACAGTGATTACAGAGGGTTCACACGGTTTGACGGATGCTATTATCATCTTAGCGGTTGTTATCTTGAATGCGGCCTTCGGTGTTTATCAAGAAGGTCAGGCAGAAGCGGCAATCGAAGCTCTTAAGAACATGTCTAGTCCTGTTGCGCGTGCTCTCCGTGATGGCCATGTTGTCGAAGTGGATTCAAAAGATTTGGTTCCTGGCGATATCGTTTTGCTTGAAGCTGGAGATGTTGTACCTGCGGATATGCGTTTGTTAGAAGCTAACTCACTGAAGATTGAGGAAGCTGCTCTTACTGGTGAGTCAGTTCCAGTTGATAAGGATCTTTCCAAGGTTCTTGAAGCGGATGCACCAATCGGTGACCGTGTTAACATGGCTTACCAAAACTCAAACGTTACTTACGGACGAGGTCTTGGTGTGGTTACAAACACAGGTATGTACACGGAAGTTGGGCACATCGCAGGCATGCTTGCCAATGCAGATGAAACTGATACTCCATTGAAACAGAACTTGCACCAGTTGTCTAAAGTTTTGACCTATGCAGTATTGGTCATCGCTGTGATTACAATGGCTGTTTCAGTCTTTGTACGTGGCGAAGGAATCTTGCCAGCTCTTATGACCTCTGTTGCCCTCGCGGTTGCAGCTATTCCAGAAGGCTTGCCAGCAATCGTAACAGTTGTTCTTTCACTTGGTACTCAAGTATTGGCTAAGCGTAACTCAATCATTCGTAAGTTGCCAGCTGTTGAAACACTTGGCTCAACTGAAATTATCGCATCCGATAAGACTGGTACTTTGACCATGAACCAAATGACGGTGGAGAAAGTTTATACAAACGGTCAATTGGTTGATGCTAAAGAAAAGTTTGATGCATCAAACTCAACCCTTCGTATCATGAACTTTGCCAACGATACAAAAGTTGACCCAACAGGTAAATTGATTGGTGACCCAACTGAAACAGCGCTTGTTCAATTTGGTTTGGATCAAAACTTTGATGTTCGTGAAGTCTTGGTTTCTGAACCACGTTTGGCAGAATTGCCTTTTGACTCAACACGTAAATTGATGTCAACCATTCACCAGCAAGCAAATGGCCAATTCTTGGTCGCTGTAAAAGGTGCACCAGATCAGTTGCTCAAACGTGTGACACAAATCGAAGAAAATGGTACTGTTCGCCCAATCACAGATGCAGATAAAGAAGCAATCTTGACAACCAACAAGTCCTTGGCCAAGCAAGCTCTTCGCGTATTGATGATGGCTTACAAGTATGTGGATGCTATTCCTGAATTGGAATCTGACATCGTTGAAAATGAACTTGTCTTCTCAGGTTTGGTTGGTATGATTGACCCTGAGCGTCCGGAAGCAGCAGAAGCAGTTCGTGTTGCTAAAGAGGCAGGTATTCGTCCAATCATGATTACAGGTGACCACCAAGATACAGCAGAAGCAATCGCGAAACGTCTTGGCATTATCGATGAAAATGACACAGAAGACCATGTATTCACTGGTGCAGAACTTAATGAATTGACAGATGAAGAATTCCAAAAAGTCTTCAAACAATATTCTGTATATGCGCGTGTATCTCCGGAACACAAGGTTCGTATCGTTAAGGCTTGGCAGAATGACGGTAAGGTTGTTGCCATGACAGGTGACGGTGTAAACGATGCACCATCGCTGAAGACAGCCGACATCGGTATCGGTATGGGTATCACAGGTACGGAAGTTTCGAAAGGTGCCTCTGATATGGTCCTTGCAGATGACAACTTTGCAACTATCATCGTGGCGGTTGAAGAAGGGCGTAAAGTCTTCTCAAACATCCAAAAAACGATTCAGTATCTCTTGTCAGCTAACACAGCTGAGGTATTGTGTATCTTCCTTGCAACCCTCTTTGGTTGGGATGTATTGGAACCAGTTCATCTTCTTTGGATTAACTTGGTAACAGATACACTTCCAGCTATCGCCCTTGGTGTTGAACCTGCTGAGCCAGGTGTCATGCAGCACAAACCTCGTGGTCGTAACTCAAGCTTCTTCTCAGGTGGTGTCTTGAGCTCTATCGTCTACCAAGGTATTCTTCAAACAGCTATTGTCTTGGGGGTTTACGGCTATGCTCTTCTCTATCCAGAGCATAGTACCTATGCTGAAATCCACGCAGATGCTCTTACTATGTCTTATTTGACGCTTGGTTTGATCCAGTTGGTGCATGCTTTCAACGTTAAGTCTGTTTACCAATCAATCTTTACCGTTGGTCCATTTAAGAATAAACTCTTTAACTGGTCTATCGTAGCTGCCTTCTTGCTCTTGATGGCAACCTTGGTAATTCCAGGATTTAATACCTTCTTCAAGGTTTCAATCTTGACACCAACTCAATGGTTGGTAGCAATTATTGGTTCAGGCCTCATGGTTGTCGTTGTTGAAATTGTCAAATTTGTACAACGTAAAATGGGCTTGGATGAAAAAGCGATCTAAGAATACATAAAAAACTCAGGCTTAGCCTGAGTTTTTTGTATCTTTTGATAAGTGGTAGCGGGGGAGAAGGAAGTTACTGACTAGGAAGACTGTCAGCGCTATTCCTGCAATAACCGTCTCGACAATGGGGGCAAAGGTTAGAAAGGCTAGGGCAATAATAGCTAGCAGGCTGATAATGTAGATGCTGAAGTAAAGTTTATTTGGTTGTATGATGATATGATCGCCATTCTGCACTTCGATGGTTGATTTCTTATCTTCTCGGATAGCAAATTGGGCTGTTTTACCTGTGAGCTTAAGGGTAATCGTTTCCTTGTTTCCGATACTTCCAGCCGTTTGACCGTTGACTAAAAAGTGAAGTTTTCCGGCCGCCCCGACTGCTCCTGTATCTCGTTTAATGGTAATAGACATTGCAGACCTCCTTTTTCATTAGTATAGCACATATTGGTATAAGAATACATATTATTTTCAAGATTTACTCTCTTAAAATAGCTTTATTCTTTACAAAATAGCCTGCATAGGCTAGACTAGAAATGGAGGTTTGCTATGTCTGCACTTACAGAATTATTTTTAGCCCGTAATAGTCGCTATCTGCCAGCTGAGTCGCTTGCATTTTTACAAGCACGATTGGAAGAACTAACACCTAGACAACAAGAACATGTATTCAGCGTGAAACTCAAGGATCCCGTTTTGGCTTGGGTCTTTTCCTTCTTTTTTGGTCACTTGGCAGTTGATCGTTTTTATCTGGGACAATTTGGCTTGGCCTTGGCAAAATTGTTTTTGTGGTGGGCAAGCTTGGGGCTATGGATCGTAGTTGATTGGTTTTTGATTGTCAAATCGACAAAGGAAAAAAATCTAGAACGTCTTCACCAGCAGTTGTTGGAGGCTTATTACATGCCGTAACATACTCTGTTTTCAGGGTATGTTTTGTCATTTAATTGTAATAGCAGAGGTGATTCGTTACCTGATTGTAACCAAAAACGTAAAAAAATCTGCTATAATAGAAAAATGTTCTAAAATGGAGGAAACTATGGGCAGTCGCTCTTTTTCATGGGGATTCTTACTGACCTATCTTCTTGTTTTGGCTTGGAATGCAGGTTTGTTTGACCTCTTTCAAGTAGAAACTGGTCGAATACTGAGCCTGGACATCATACAAGTTTGGTCACATTCTCTGCCGCAATTGCTGACGGGTTTCCTACTCTATCTTCCTATGGGCATTCTTCTGGAACTAGTTTTTCGGACCGCTAGTTGGTTGCACAATTTAGTCCTGACAGGACTTGTAGCTAGCTTCTTGGCTTGTGTGACCTATCTTTGCAAAGGCCAACTGGTGGGGCTTGATTTTCTCTTATTCCAAGGTTTTGGAGCTGCCATAGGGATAAATGTAGCCTATGTTGCTACTAGTGTGTGGAGAGAAAAAGCCTATTCTCGACTACATCTTGTCTTTTTGCTTGGTTTTTTAGTGATTTTTGGTACAATTTTACTAAAGGAATATTGGCAAGAAATAGGATTTTTGCTAGAATGAAAGAGATGAATCTCAAAGAAGAAATAATAGCCTTGTCAAAGGAAATTGGGATTTCCAAGATTGGCTTCACAACAGCAGATGACTTTGCTTACTTGGAGAAATCCTTGCGGGCTTCAATTGAAGAAGGTCGGTCGTCTGGATTTGAACATAAAAATATTGAAGAGCGGATTAGGCCTCGCTTGAGCTTAAAGTCAGCAAGGACTATCATTTCAATTGCCGTAGCTTATCCGCGACACTTGCCTCAGCAGCCTCAGAAAACAGCTTTTAAGCGGGGAAAAATTTCTCCGAGTTCATGGGGGTTGGATTACCATTATATCCTGCAGGACAAGATGGAACGCTTGGCGAGAGGTATCGAGCAATTGACTCAAGGGCTAGAGTACAAGGCCATGGTAGATACAGGTGCCTTGGTTGACACGGCAGTTGCTCAGCGTGCTGGAATTGGCTTTATCGGGAAAAGTGGACTAGTAATTTCAAAAGAGTTTGGCTCCTACATGTTTCTTGGTGAGTTGATTACCAATTTGGATATCCAGCCTGATCAGCCTGTCGACTATGGTTGCGGAGACTGCAATCGCTGTGTGGATGCTTGTCCGACCTCTTGCCTCTTGGGAGATACGACTATGAATGCCCAGCGCTGTCTTTCGTTTCAGACTCAGGATAAGGGCATGATGGATGTGGAATTTCGCAAGAAAATTAAAACCGTCATTTATGGTTGTGACATCTGTCAGATTTGTTGTCCTTACAACAAGGGGATTTCCAGTCCACCACTAGTGGACATTGATCCCGACCTAGCACATCCAGAATTGCTGCCCTTTTTAGACCTATCAAATGGGCAGTTTAAAGAAAAGTTTGGCTTGATAGCAGGATCCTGGCGTGGCAAGAATATTTTACAACGCAATGCCATCATCGCATTGGCCAATAGTAATGACCGCTCTGCCATTCCCAAACTATTAGAAATTATTGATAAAAAACAGAATCCAGTCCACATGGCAACAGCTATCTGGGCTCTTGGACAGTTGGTCAAACGTCCCAATCAGGAGATGATTGATTTTATTGAAGGGATTTCGTCAGACAATCCAGATGTTTTGACGGAAAAGGAGGCCTTCTTAAAGGTCGCCAAAAACCTTCAAGTATGATAGAATGTTAAGAATTAGAAACGAGGTAGCTATGGATACAGCAGAAATTCGCCAGAAAATCGAACAACTTGGTGGTAAATTAACATCATTTAGGGGGTCTCTTTGACTTAGAAGGTCTTGAAGAAGAGATTGCCATCTTAGAAAATAAGATGACCGAGCCAGATTTTTGGAATGACAACCTGGCAGCCCAAAAAACATCACAGGACTTGAACGAATTAAAAGCAACCTATGGTAATTTCCACCAAATGATTGATCTGTTTGATGAAACAGAAATCTTATTGGATTTTTTGTCAGAAGACGAAAGCGTTCGAGAAGAATTGGTTGACAAGTTGGCTGAGCTTGATAAGTTGATGGCAAGCTACGAGATGACCCTCCTCTTATCGGAGCCTTATGACCATAACAATGCGATTTTGGAAATTCATCCAGGATCTGGTGGAACAGAGGCACAGGATTGGGGTGAGATGCTCCTACGTATGTACACACGCTTTGGAAATGCCAAAGGTTTCACTGTTGAAACGCTTGATTACCAAGCAGGGGATGAAGCAGGAATTAAGTCTGTGACGCTTAGCTTCACAGGTCCAAATGCCTATGGACTTCTAAAGTCGGAAATGGGTGTGCACCGTTTGGTACGTATCTCACCATTCGACTCTGCCAAGCGACGCCACACATCCTTTACTTCGGTGGAAGTCATGCCAGAGTTGGATGATACCATTGAGATTGAAATTCGTGATGATGAAGTCAAGATGGATACCTTCCGCAGTGGAGGAGCGGGTGGACAAAATGTCAACAAGGTTTCAACCGGTGTGCGTTTGACCCACCTTCCAACTGGTATTGTGACCCAGTCAACGGTTGACCGTACCCAATACGGTAACCGTGACCGTGCCATGAAATTGCTCCAAGCCAAGCTTTACCAGCTTGAACAGGAGAAGAAGGCTGCGGAAGTCGATTCTCTTAAAGGAGATAAAAAAGAGATTACCTGGGGAAGTCAGATTCGTTCCTATGTCTTCACACCTTACACCATGGTCAAAGACCACAGGACTGGACATGAAGTTGCTCAGGTAGACAAGGTGATGGATGGAGACATCGAAGGATTTATCGATGCTTACCTAAAATGGCGAATCAGCTAAAACTATAGAAAGGATTGTCAGAGGACAAGTTAGACCTATGCCAATTATTGAAATGAAAGATGTTTCCAAGAAATATGGAAACGGGACAACAGCCCTTCGCGGTGTGTCCATAAATGTAGAACCGGGTGAATTTGCCTATATCGTAGGACCTTCAGGTGCCGGTAAATCGACCTTTATTAAATTGCTTTATCGTGAGGAAAAAATCGATAAAGGGCAGTTAAAAGTTGGAAAGTTTGACCTATCAAAGATCAAAAAGAAAGATGTTCCCTTACTACGCCGTTCAGTCGGTGTTGTCTTCCAGGACTACAAGCTCTTGCCAAAGAAAACGGTCTTTGAAAATATTGCTTATGCCATGGAGGTTATCGGAGAGAAGCCACGCAATATCAAAAAGCGTGTCATGGAAGTCTTGGACCTTGTTGGTCTCAAGCATAAAATCCGTTCTTTCCCAAATGAACTTTCAGGTGGTGAGCAGCAGCGGATTGCTATTGCGCGTGCGATTGTAAACAATCCGAAAGTCTTGATTGCCGACGAACCAACAGGAAACTTGGACCCAGAGAACTCTTGGGAAATCATGCATCTGTTGGAGCGCATCAATCTGCAGGGTACAACTGTCCTGATGGCAACCCACAATAGCCAAATCGTAAACACACTTCGCCACCGCGTAATTGCGATCGAAGACGGTCGTGTGGTGCGTGATGAAGCGGAAGGAGAATACGGATACGATGATTAGACGATTTTTTAGACACTTTATTGAGTCACTAAAGAGCTTGAAGCGAAATGGTTGGATGACCATCGCTGCTATTTCTTCTGTGACTATTACCCTAACCTTGGTCGGAATTTTTGCTTCAGTGATTTTGAATACAGCAAAATTGGCATCTGATTTGGAACACAACGTTCGAATTAATGTTTATTTGCGTGCCAACTCGACAGACAACGATGAGACCATTGTCAACGATCAGGGGGAGACAGTAGCCAATCCAAACTACAAATCCATCTACAACCAGATTATGGCCTTGGACAATGTGGAAAGCGTAACTTTTTCTAGTAAGGATGAGCAACTGCAACAATTGACTGAGAAATTGGGAGATACGTGGAATCTCTTTGCAGGGGATGCCAATCCACTATATGATGCCTACATCATCGATACCACTGATCCTCAATACGTGAAAACAGTTGCAGAAAAGGTAGCACAAATTGATGGAGTGACAGAAGTCCGTGATGGAGAAGTTGAAACAGAGCGCATTTTCAAACTGGCAGATATGGTCCGGACATGGGGCTTTGCAGCGACTGCTCTCTTACTCTTCACAGCCATCTTCTTGATTTCCAACACCATTCGTATCACCATCATTTCACGTAGTCGTGAAATTCAAATCATGCGTTTGGTGGGTGCTAAAAACAGTTACATCCGTGGTCCGTTCCTTTTGGAAGGTGCATGGGTTGGCTTGTTAGGAGCCATTGCACCAGCAACTCTGGTTTATTTTGTCTATGAAATGGTCTATGCTCAAGTGAATTCAACTTTGGCATCTCAAAACCTATCCTTGATTGATAAATCCATCTTCATACCGGGTATGATCGGCAGCCTTTTCTTGGTTGGTATTGTCATCGGTTCACTTGGTTCGGTGATTTCAATGCGTCGTTTCTTGAAGATTTAATAAAAAGAAAAAAAGCCTAAGGGCTTTTTCTTTTTTATCTAAAAAATGGGTTGAAATTTTTCTCGTGGGCAACGGTTGTTGGAAAGCCGTGGCCCGGATAGACCTGGTAATGGTTGGGCAAGGTGAAAATCTGTTGGCGCACCCCTTGGATCAATTGGTCAAAATCACCTGTCGGTAAATCTGTTCTACCAATGGTTTCGCGAAAGAGGGCGTCACCTGAGAATACCCAAGCAGCTTCAGGAAAGACAAAGGACACACCGCCAATCGAGTGGCCAGGTGTTGGTACTACGGAAAAAGTAAACTCCCCAATCTGGTAAGGTTGGTCATACTGAAAGGTCTCTTCTGCAGGTTGGCAGATGACATCTTCCAAATCGGCATGACGATCGAGACCGGATAGGTTATCGATTGGTTGATAGAGCCAAGCAGCTTCGCTCTCTGCAACGTATACTGGTGGTTGCTTACATGCTGCTCGTAAGGCTTCCAGGCTCATGATGTGGTCGTAATGGGTATGGGTCAAGAGTACAGCTGCCACAGGTTTTGTTAGCTGGAGCAGTTGTTGATGGATACGTGACCAGTCACTCCCAGGATCGATCACAAGTAAATCTCGCTCTCCTTCTAAAATATAGGTGTTTTCTCTAGCAATAAAATTGGTAATGGTATGTAGTTTCATAAAACCTCCTGTCTCTGTAAGTGTATCAAAAAATGTATGAATTGGCACAAGTGAGGTCCTTATCTTCTAGATTTCTCTATTTGTTTAGTATGCTTTTGTAAGCTTTTCAAAATTTTGCTATAATGGGGAATATGAAAAACAGGATTCGTACAAGAAAATATGCCATTGTGGACTTGGAAGCAACCTCGAGTAGTTCCCTGGCAAAAATCATTCAAATTGGAATTGTCATTGTTGAGAATGGTCTCATCGTTGACCAGTTTGCTAGTGACATCAACCCACATGAGCCCTTGGATGATCATATCAAGGATTTAACAGGTATTAGCGATGAGCAGCTAGCTCTGGCACCAGAATTTGGTCAGGTAGCTGGGCAGATTTATTCTATGTTGGAAGATGCTGTATTTGTAGCCCACAATGTGCAATTTGATGCCAACTTGCTGACCGAAGCCTTGTTCTTTGAAGGGTATGACCTCTATATTCCACGAGTGGACACGGTCGAGTTGAGCCAACTTTTTTTCCCGCAATTTGAAAAATACAACTTGACCTATCTGGCTGAAGCCTTGAAATTGCCCTTGGACCAGGCCCATACAGCCATTTCGGATGCCCAGGCAACGGCGCAGCTTCTCATACGAATCCAGGAGAAGATTCTCAGTTTGCCTCGTCCGGTCTTGGTTCAGTTACTGCCTTTGGCGGATCATCTGCTCTACGAATCCCGTTTGGTCCTTGATGACCTCTTTGAGCAGGTGGAAGATGGGCTGGCAGCTAACTTAGAGTTGGTACACGGCTTGGTATTGAAAAAAAGAAAGCAGCATCAAGCTGAAAAATGTTTTTCTCAGGACTTTACGACTAATATTGGTCTCTTGGATATGGAACCAAGACAGGCTCAAGTTCGCTTTGCAGAAAAAATTGAGCAGCATTTGACCGATAATCAAGGGGTGCATTTTATCCAGGCAAAGGCAGGTATTGGTAAAACCCTGGGTTACTTATTGCCTTTGCTCAGTCAGGGCAAGCAAAAGATTTTAGTGACTGTTCCAACAAAAATCTTACAAGAACAGATCTTGGCCAAAGAAGGCCGCCTGTTGCGAGAGGTGTTTCATCTGTCTATTGCTTCGCTCAAAGCACCAGGTCATTTTTTGAAATTGGACTCCTATTGGAAGACCCTTCAGCGAGAAGATGAAAATCGTCTACTCAATCGCTTTAAGATGCAAATTTTGGTGTGGCTGTGTGAGACAGAAACAGGGGATCTGGATGAGTTAAAGCAAAAATACCGCTATCAGGCTTACTTTGATGAAATCAAACATGATGGTAAGTTGGACAAAGAGAGCCTGTTTCAGGGCTGGGATTTCTGGCAAGCAGTTCAAGAAGAAGCGGCTGCCAGTCGTCTCTTGTTAACCAACCATGCCTACTATTTGAGTCATTTGAAGGACCAGGATCCCTTGATGCAGGCAGATATCCTAGTCATCGATGAAGCGCAAAAAATCTTGCTAGCAGCAGAAGAGTTGGCAAGTCAAACCATTGATTTGACCAGTTTGATTCAATCCTTGCAGAGTAAGAAGGACCGATCCGATTCTCTATTGAGACGGCGTTTGTATGAAAGTACTTTATTTGAACTGAATAGTCTCTTGACGGATTTTCGCTCGACTGGACAGCGGGAAGTTACCAGAGATAAGTTAGAACAATTGCATCAAAATTGTTTGGAACTGGCAGATGTAGATCTGCTGGATTTGGAAAGAATGCTGGCATTTTATTCCTATTTTTGGTTGGAAGATCATTTCCAGAACGAGAAACGTATTGCTCATTTGCGGGCGAGTCGAGAGGAATTGTTGCAGTTGGCACGTTTGATTCCGAGTCCAAAGATTTTCTGTATCAGTGCGACTTTAGAGATTAGCAAGCAGGTGAGTTTGGCGGATTTGCTGGGCTTTCAACATGCGACTAGCGACTATTTGGAATCTGCTTTTCAAGACAATCAAGAACTGGTCTTCATCAAGGATTTGCCGGATGTGATTGGTTTGTGTCTGGAGGAGCATGCCTGTTTCTTGGTGCAGCAATTGGAGAAATTATTGGCAGGTCAGCAACCAATTTTAGTGCTCTTTACCTCTCGAGCCCTCTTGTTGGCTGTTTCTGATCTTTTGGAGTTAGAAGAGATTCCCCACCTTGCCCAATACAAACATGGGCAGGCAGACCATCTCAAGCGGCGATTTGAAAAAGGGGAGTCTGCTCTGCTTTTAGGGAGCGGCCTTTTCTGGGAAGGAGTTGACTTTGCTAACCTAGACCAGCTTGTCTTGGTCATCAGTCGGCTTCCCTTTGAAAATCCTCGCGACCGTTTTGTCATGAAAATCAATCAGCATTTGCGTCAGGAAGGCAAGCATCCCTTTTATGATTTTAGCTTACCTATGATGATGATGAAGCTCAGGCAGGCTATTGGACGGACCAATCGTCGTCCGAGTCAACTGTCCCAGGTCTTTGTTTTAGATAACCGCCTGCAAACCAAACGATATGGCAAACAGGTGGCGCGATTCTTGGCTCATGATTATTTGGTAACCGAGGCTTCGCTGGATCAGATTCCCTCTGTTATCCATCAGTTCTTTGATGAGTAGTGAAATGAATGGTAAGGTTTTTAGGACTGGTTAGAGTAAGGACTCGTGCTAATGGATAGATGTTAAGAAGAACTGGGCTTGCCCAGTTTTTTCCATCAGTTTGGGAAAGAATGGCTAAGCCTGTCGCAAGAAGAAGTGCCATCAGTTGCCATTCATTTTCTTTAGGGTGAAAATATGGTATAATTTTCCAAATATTAGTTTTGAAAGAGATCACTATGACAGAAGAAACGATTGTATTTAAAGTGGGGACGAGTTCTCTGACCCAAGAAAATGGCAGTCTGGACCGCATTAAGATTGCTCGGATTACCAATCAGCTAGCTCAGTTGCATCAGAAGGGCTACCAGATTGTGCTGGTGACGTCAGGCTCGATTGCTGCTGGTTTTCGGAGATTGGGATTTGACAAGCGACCGACCAAGATTGCGGAAAAGCAAGCTTCTGCGGCTGTTGGTCAGGGTTTGCTGATTGAGGAATACACGCAAAATCTAATGAAAGACGGCATCGTATCGGCTCAGATTTTGCTGACCCAGGATGATTTTGCGGATGCTAGACGTTATCAGAATGCTTCTCAGGCCTTGCAGGTCTTGCTCAAGCAACGGGCCATTCCCATTATCAATGAAAATGATACTATTGCCATTGAGGAGATCAAGGTAGGGGACAACGACACCCTGTCTGCCCAGGTGGCTTCTCTCTTGAAAGCAGACCTCTTGGTGCTTTTGACGGATGTGGATGGACTTTACACGGCCAATCCCAACAGCGATCCGACTGCCCAGCACTTGCCTCAAATCAAGGAGATTACGGAAGATTTGTTTGCCATGGCAGCAGGAGCAGGATCGTCCAACGGAACTGGTGGCATGACCACCAAATTGCAGGCAGCACAGATTGCGACCAAGTCAGGCGTGCCAGTCTTTATCTGCTCTTCAAAAGAGGACACTGCCCTCTTACAGGCAGTCACGCAGGCCAATCGTGGCACCCTCTTTTTAGCAGATGACCATGCTATGAACCAACGCAAGCAGTGGATGGCCTTCTACGCCCGAACAGATGCAGCGGTTGAAGTGGATGCAGGAGCCGTAGATGCCATGTTGCACCAAGGCCGCAGTTTGTTAGCTGCGGGTATCAAAGCTCTTGAAGGCGATTTTGAAGTGGGGCAGGTCGTGGAAGTTTACAGTCAGGCAGACCACCGTTTGATTGGTAAAGGGCGGGTCAAACTGTCCTCCAAAGACTTGCAGGACCAGTTAGCAAATGGCAGAGCAGAGGGCGTGCTTATTCACCGCAACGATTGGGTGAGCTTATAGTCATTCAGTTTTTCTTTTATTATTGTAACGAACGAGCAAACTGAAAGACTAACATAGGAGAAATTTATGACAACAACTCAAGCATTATTAGATAGTTTATTGGCCCATAAGGCTTCTATCAACCTTGCGACAACAGACCAGAAAAACCAGGCCCTGTCAGCTATGGCAGACCAGTTGGTTGCTCAGACGGAGGCAATTTTAGCAGGAAATGCCATCGACATGGAAAATGCCCAAGGCAAGATTAGCCAGGTCATGCAGGATAGATTGCTTTTGACAGCGGAGCGGATTGAAGCCATGGCAGATGGCATTCGGGCCTTGATTGACTTACCAGATCCTGTTGGACTAGTCTTGGAAGAATCCACTCGGGTAGACGGTTTGCAGATTCGCAAGAAGTCCATTCCTTTTGGTTTGGTGGGAATGATTTACGAAAGCCGTCCAAATGTGACCTCGGATGCTGCTGCCCTTGCAATCAAGAGCGGAAACGCAGTCATTTTGCGTGGAGGCAAGGAAGCCTTTCATTCGGCTCAGGCCATTGTCACAGCCCTCAAGGCTGGTTTGGAACAGGCTGGTCTTTCTCCAAAGGTCATCGAGCTGGTCCAAGACACCAGCCGTGCCTCTGCGACAGAGTTGATGACTGCCAAAGGCAAGATTGACCTCTTGGTGCCACGTGGCGGTGCAGGTTTGATTCAAGCCGTCGTTGAAAATGCAACTGTGCCAGTTATCGAAACAGGCACAGGCATCTGCCATGTCTATGTGGACAAGGATGCGGATTTGGATAAGGCCCTTCAGATTGTGGTCAACGCTAAAACCAGTCGTCCCTCAGTCTGCAATGCGGCGGAAGTCTTGTTGGTCCATGAAGAAATTGCCAACCAATTCCTACCTCGCTTGGAAGAAGCTCTGGCTGGTCAGGTGGAATTACGTGCAGACAGTCAGGCTCAAGCTATTCTCAACCAATCCACACCGGCAGGCAACCAAGATTTTGACACGGAATTTTTAGACTATATCATGGCTGTCAAGGTCGTTTCAAACGTAGAAGAGGCTATCAGCCACATTGCTCTACACTCGACAGGGCACAGCGAGGCCATCGTGACGGAAAACAGCCAGACGGCTGACCTCTTCACACTCCATGTGGACTCGGCAGCAGTCTATGTCAATGCCTCGACCCGCTTCACAGACGGTGGCGAGTTCGGTCTGGGCTGCGAGTTGGGCATTTCCACCCAGAAGATGCACGCCCGAGGTCCTATGGGTCTGCGTGAGATGACCACCTACAAGTATATCATCACAGGCGACGGCCACATTCGTTAGGAGGACAAGATGAAGATTGGATTTATCGGACTGGGCAATATGGGGGCGGCATTGGCTCATGCAGTCAGCCAGCTGCCAGAAACCCAGCTCCTCCTCAGCAACCATAACCCAGCAAAAGCCCAGGCTCTTCAAGAGAAGGTAGGCGGTCAGCTTTTTTCTAATGGGGAAATAGCAGAGCAGGCCGAGGTCATTTTCCTTGGGGTCAAGCCTCACCTGATTCAGTCAGTCTTGTCAGGCTTACAGGACCAGATTAGCCAGAATCCGTCAGCCATTTGGATTTCCATGGCAGCGGGCGTGACCCTTGAAAGCCTGTCAGAATATGTGTCGGCAGACAAACTCATCCGTATCATGCCCAATACACCTGTTGCTATCGGCCAAGGCATGACAACCTATAGCTTGGTCAATCCAGAGCTCGCTCCGCTATTGGAACAAATATTAGAAAAATCAGGCAAGGTCCAACAGGTGCCAGAGAGCCTGATCGACGCAGCAACAGCTATCGCAGGCTGCGGCCCTGCCTTCGTCTATCAGATGATTGAGGCCCTGACTGATGCCGGTGTGCAGAACGGGCTGACGGCTCAAGATGCCAAGGTTTTGGCGGCTCAAACTCTGGCAGGCACCGCTCAGATGGTCTTGGACAGCGACAAGCATCCGGCCCAGCTGAGACAGGAAGTGACCTCGCCAGGTGGATCGACTATCGCAGGCGTGGTAGCCCTTGAAAAAGAAGGCTTCCGTTACGCCATCATCAAGGCAGTCGCTGCTGCCCTCAAAAAGACTAGAAAATTAGGTCAAAAATAGAAGACAGCAAAAAACGGGACTTTTAATCCCGTTTTGTTTTTTCTTTGATCCATTGACTGACGTTGGACAGGGTTTTGCTTTGCTCTGCCTTGCGTTTTTGTTCTTGGACAAAATCTGCAAAGCTTTGCTTGACGCCATCCTTTTGGACCTTGTCCTGCAAATCATGCCATTTCTTTTTAAGGTTGCTGGAAGTCCGCTCGTAGTAGTCCTCAAGGATTTCTTCCTTGGACTTGTAATTACGGTAGAAAGCATTGCGTGACACGCCAGCTTTTTTTACTAATTCAGATATGGAAATCTGCTTTAAGTCCTTTTTTTCCATCAAAAAGAGCAGGGCAGTCTCAATCGACTCTCGGGTCAGTTGGTTCATCTCCTGGTTGGCCTTGGTCAAGTTTTTTAATGACTGGGGCGAAATCTTGCGCTCTGACATAGGGATCCTCCTTGTGACATCTGAAAGTAAATGCTTTCAGATGGTCTCCATTCATGATATAATTGTAAGGAAAGATACTTTGCTTGTCAAATAAAAATCGTTGAAGAAAGTAAGAATGTAAGGAAAAATCATGAAAAAATGGAAAATTGTTGCAGACTCTGGTTGTGATTACCGTCAACTGGATCAGTTGGCGCCAAACGCAGAATTTATTAGTGTTCCCTTGACCGTCCAAATTGGGGCAGAGACCTTCGTTGACCAGGCAGACTTGGATATCGACAAGATGATGGAGGTTATGTACGCTTCGTCTGAGGCAGCTAGTTCAGCTTGTCCGAGTCCTCAAGCCTACCAAGCAGCCTTTGAAGGGGCAGATCAGATTATCGTGGTGACCTTGACAGGGACCTTGTCTGGCAGTTTTAATAGTGCCAGAGTAGCACGCGACATGTATTTGGAAGAGCATCCAGATGCCAAGATTCATTTGATTGATAGCCTTTCAGCCGGAGGGGAGATGGATTTGCTGGTTACGGAGATTAATCGTTTAATTGCCTCAGGATTGGAGTTTGAGGAGGTCGTTTCAGCCATCACCACCTACCAAGAAAATAGCAAACTACTCTTTGTCCTTGCCAAGGTTGATAATCTAGTCAAAAACGGTCGCCTGAGCAAGCTAGTGGGAACTGTAGTTGGTTTACTGAACATCCGTATGGTCGGTGAAGCCAGCAGCGAAGGCAAGTTGGAATTGCTCCAAAAGGCGCGTGGTCATAAGAAATCTGTGACAGCAGCCTTTGAAGAAATGAAAAAAGCAGGCTATAAGGGTGGACGCATCATCATGGCTCACCGCAATAATGACAAGTTCTTTCAACAATTTTCTGATTTGGTCAAAGAAAACTATCCAAATGCCATCGTTGAAGAAGTGGCAACTTCGGGATTATGCTCTTTCTATGCAGAAGAAGGTGGTCTCTTGATGGGCTATGAAATCTAAAAAAAGGTAAGCAGGCAGAGGACCTGCTTTTTTCTATGCCATGTTTTGTCCTTTTTCTTGAACGACAATTTTAAATATGTTAATATATAAATAAAAGAGTCGTGAACAAAAAGCAGAAAGGAAACATATGGTGAAGCATTTTTCGAAAAGGTTAGTAGAGACATTTTCTATTCGGAAAACTTGTCTAGGAGTCGGTTCGGTATTGATTTGTAGTAGCCTATTAGCCAGTCTCCAAGGTGGGCAGTTGGTGCATGCAGAGCAACTAGAAAGTGCTGGCGAAGCCTTAACGCCTGCTCTGGCACTTGAAACAGACCATGAGCTAGCTCATCCTGTCCAAGGAGAGCAAGAGGAAGCTGTAGCAGTAGATTCGGTGGTTTTACAGGATGAGTCAGGATCTTCTTCTCCAGACCAGGAAGAGAAGCTAGCAGATCCAACCGAGCCCAACTTTTCCCAAGCAAGCGCTGGTGAGCGTCATTGGGTTAATCATGCCCAAGGTGCCCAGGTAGTTGCGGATAACCAGGAGAATGAATTTCCAGCTAGTCGAGCTGTCGATGGGATTATCAATCGTTCAGCAGCCAATCTGGACCAGTCGCGTTGGGGAACAGAGATGGGCACAGATGACCATCAACTTAAACTGGACCTAGGAAGTCCCAAGAGGGTGGAAGAAGTAGCCATCTACTGGGAAAGGGATAATGTCACAGGATTCCAACTGCAGGCTTCGGATGATAATCAGACCTATCGAACGGTTTACCGTAAAGCTGGCACAGAACATGTGGCACTCGATACTCGTTTTCAGCTAGAAGAAGCAGTTGAAGCCCGCTACTTTAAGCTCTTGATTGACCAGTATGACGGAGGTCAACTCAACTGGCCGTCCGTTTCACTCTATGAAATCGAGTTGCTGGGGCAGGCAGTCTTGACCAATTTAGCCAAAGGTAAATCAGTCCAAGCAAATGGTCAGGAAGTAGCCAATTTATCAGCTGACAAGGTAACAGATGGCAATGGGACAACACGATGGGCGAGTGACCGTGGCCATAGTCCAAAATTTATCCAGATTGATTTAGGACAAAGAGAGACCTTTTCCACAATCACGGTAGATTGGGAACGTAAAAATGCTTCCAACTATCGCTTCCAAGTATCAGATGATGGGCAACAATGGAGAGATGTCCTGATACGTACTCAAAAACCAAGTGACTTCAAGGAGATTTTTTCACTGTCAACTAGCCAAACTGGTCGCTATATCAAGCTAGTGATTGACCAGTTTGATGCGAGCGGGGAAACCAAAGATGGTCGGCAGGTTACCTGGGACACCGTTTCTGTTTATGAGATAGAAGTCTTTAAGGAAGCAGTTGTCGCACGTCAGGAAGAAAGTCTGAGGGACATTGCTGCACGATTGGAAATTCCAATCCTGACTAGGGACTTGACCCGTTGGAGTCTACCACAGGTTCCTCAAGGTGTCGAAATTGAATTTATCGGGGCAGATTTGGAGCAAATCCTGGATAGAGATTTAACTATTTACCGGCCACTTGTGGATACGACAGTTAGCTACAATTACCGTCTTCGACGAGGGGATCAGGTTTATGAGACACCTGCCAGAACAGTCCTGGTGGAGGGACTCTACCGAGTAGAAGAGTCGGATAATGCAAAGCTGACAGTCGCACCAGGTCTAGCCGAATGGAAGGGGCATACTGGCCATTTTCAAGCGCTAGCAACTAGCAGGATTGTTGTTAGTGAGGACGACCGAGAGGCCTTAGCCTACGCTGTCCAAAGTTTTAAGGAAGACTATGAAGCTATCACAGGAAGAAGCATTGCACTTGTTTACGGTGAGGCGCCACAGGCTGGCGATTTCTACTTTGAACTCAATGATCGTGATCCTGGCTTGAAAAAAGAAGGCTATCTCCTAACCATCGGAGACCATATTAAGGTGGAGGCCAATCAAGTTACAGGTGCATTTTGGTCCACCCAGACCCTCTTGCAATTGTTAAACCAAAATCCAGACCAGATTGCCAAAGGGATTGCCAGAGATTATCCTAAATATGAAACCCGTGGGTTTATGTTGGATGTAGGGAGAAAACCGATCCAGCTCTCCGTTTTGAAGGACATGATCAAAGCTCTCTCTTGGTATAAGTTCAATGACTTCCAGCTCCACCTCAATGATAATTACATCTGGGTTGAAGAATACCAACGCGAAGGCAATCCTTACGGTGCTTATTCAGCTTTTCGATTGGAATCAGACATTAAAGAAGGAGGCAATGGCGGTCTCAACAAGGCAGACCTGACAGCAAAGGATGTCTTTTACTCTAAGGCAGAATTTAAGGAGCTGATTGCCTTTGCTAAGAATCGGGGTATTCGAATTGTGCCAGAATTTGATGCGCCAGCCCATGCTCTAGCCTTTACCAAGGTTCGTCCAGATTTGACCATGACGGATCGAACAGTCAATCGATGGGCGGATCATCTGGAGGTTTCCAATCCAGAAAGTCTAGCCTTTATTAAGAGTGTTTGGGATGAATACCTGACAGGTGAGGATCCTGTATTTGAGGAAACCGACACCATTCACATCGGCGTGGATGAATTCGAAGGCAACAACGAAGCCTTTCGTGCCTTCACAGATCAACTCTTACGCTTTGCTATTGACCGAGGGAAAACACCGCGCTTTTGGGGGAGCTTGACTGCAAAACCAGGAATAACACCAGTCCGTGTGGAAGGTACGGAGATGAATATCTGGTCAACAGGTTGGGCAAGGCCAGCGGATATGTACCAGCTAGGCTACTCCTTGATCAATACCTTGGATGGGGATCTGTATATCGTGCCTGCAGCTGGTTACTATGCCGACTACCTCAATGCTGAGCGGCTCTACAATCAATGGGAAGTCAATAAGATGGGCAATACCATCATCCCTGCTGGTTCTGAGCAGATGAAAGGTGCTGCCTTTGCCATTTGGAATGATATGATTGACCGCCGTGCCAACGGTATCTTAGAACAAGATATCTACAAGCGTTTTGAGGCAGTACTACCAGCCTTGACGGCCAAGATGTGGGGCAACCGAGATGGAGGTAGCTATCGACAATACTTGGCTGCAGTGGAAGCCATTGGCAAGCCTGCCAATTACAATCCCCATCACCAGATCAACAGTCTTGGGGAGACTTTGCTGCATTACAAGTTTGATTTGGACAATTTAGAAGATTTTTCAGGTAATAATTTTGATGGGAGCCAAGAACATGCCATCTCATTTGCGGATGGTCAAGCAGGTCGTGCCTTGCGTTTAGCTGGCGGTTCTTCTTATTTCAAGACACCGCTTGAGAAAGTTGGTCCTCAGAACAGCCTTTCTGTCTGGGTAAAATTGGATGCTTCAGCTCAGGGCGAACAGATTTTGATGGAGTCAGGTCGAGATGCCATAAAACTGGTTCAAAAAGAAACTGGAAAAGTCGGTTTGTCCCTTGAAGGCTATGACCATTCCTTTAACTATACCTTGCCGAGGGACCAATGGGTTCATCTAACCTTTAAAGGTTCAATTGGTATGAGCCAGCTGTATGTCAATGGGGAACTAGTAGATACCCTTTCTCGTCAAGAAACCGGTGGCAAGCAGGTGAGTTTGACCTTGCCGACTGCCTATATTGGCAGTAAAGAGCATGCCATGACAGGCTTGATTGATCAGTTGCTTGTATGGCAAGACAAAGGGTTATCTAGTCTTCGTCCCGCTCGGCAAAATTGGCTTGTAAGTAGTGACAATGAAAATGCTGACGGACCAATTTCGATGGCATTTGACGGTGATAGTACAACAATCTGGCATACCCAGTGGCAGCCAGCCAAAAAGAACTTGCCTGCTACTATCTTGATAGACATGAAAGAAGCGCAGGACCTGGACCACTTGAACTATCTGCCACGGCAAACAGGGAACAATGGGCACATCACAGCCTATCAACTGTACGGCAAATTGCAAGAATCAGATGATTACCAACTCCTGAGCCAAGGTAACCTGCCAGACACAGGCCAAGAAAAGCAGATTCGCTTTAGTCCAAGGACGGTGCGGTATCTGAAGATGCTTGTTACGGATGGACACGGAGGCTTTGGCTCTGCTGCTGAATTGACACCCGCTAGCACCAACTATTCACAAGCCCTCAAGGAAAAAATCCTAGAAGCCGATGCCCACCTTCTTCTAGCGGCAGCCTATTCTCCAAGCAGTATCGAAGACTTAGAACAAAAAGTCAGATCAGCCAAGGCCTTGTTAGAAGATCAGGCAAGTCGTCAGTTGGTTTCGGAGAAAATAGCAGAGCTGACAGCAGCGATTGCCAACCTCAGTCTGAAAAAGGAAGAACCACAAGTTCGTCTGGAAAGACGGGAAGTTTTGGAAGAAATCGCCATTCCAGTTGAGAAAATTTCTGATGATCAATTGGCCCTGGGTGAAGAAGTGATTGAAAGCCAAGGCAGAGCTGGAAGCATTCAGAAGATTTTTGAAGACAGATATGAGGATGATGTACTGGTTTCCAGTCGCCTGGTTGATACCGTCCAAACAGCTGCCCAAGCCAAGCGCATACGAGTTGGAACTGGTCGTGCACAGCTATTGGCAAGAAAAGGTCAGCTAGTCGACCAATTACAGGCACTATTGGCAACGGACAGAACTAGTTGGAAGCCGTGGGATGAGCCAACTTTCCAAGAGAAGGTGGCGAGTCTGCGCACTCAATTGGAAGATCCTGAAGTCAACCTGGACCAGATTGAAAAAGAGCTTGAAAAGCTTATTCTTCTTCTGGAGAAAGGAGCAAGGAATCAATTGCCAGAAGGTCTGATACTCCCAAGTCTTACTATTGAGTATAGAAAGAGAGAAATAGAGAACAAGCTGTCTTATCCTAGTTTGATGGAGGAAGATCCAAACCTTCCATTGGGAGAGAAGAAAGTGATTCAAATAGGTCAAGAAGGTTTCTTGAACCAGCATTATGAAGACGTCTATGTCCAAGGGGAATTTGTCGCGAGCAGATTAGTGGAAACTAGCCAGCAGGATCCTTTACCAGAAATAGTGGCTGTGGGTAGTCGAGTGCTACTTAGTCAGAAGGATGAGCAAGTCAGTCCAGACATACAAGTGACTGCAGTGAGTGTTCCTCAGTTGCGAGATGAACAAAAACCAGTCTTTGAACAAGAAGCTCACAAACAAAGTAGCAGAAAACCTGTTGGTTCAGGCGAGACTGCTAGCCAAGCAAGACTACCAGAAACTGCAAGCAAAGACCAGTCAATCTTTGCTCTGGGTCTAGCATGTGGCCTTGTTGGAATCGGACTATCTTGTCAAAAGAGAAAAAGACACATAAGGTGAGAAAACCATTTGAACTGGCAAGTGCTTGCCTTTATTCATCAGACCAACAAAAAAAGAAAGTTGCATCAACTTTCTTTTTTGCTTAGCTTGGTTAGGAAAGATTGGATAGCTTGCGAATGGTTGTTGGGGAGCTGCAGGACAAGGTAGTTGAACTGCTTTCCCTTGTAGCAACGGACTCCCTCTACAAGCGGGACTGGGATAGGATGCTGATGAGGGATTTCAAGAATCATGCCATGGGGAGTAAAGCGAACGGCAAGGTCTAGGTGGCTGGCTGTGAGCAGCTTTCTCATCTGACTCTCCTCTTCTTGTCCCATCGTCACAAGGTGCCGAGTGTTACGGGCAAACATCCCGTTATCGATATAGAGGGACAAGGCTTTTTGCATGATGAGGTTAGTGTCGTAATCAATCAAACTCTTGTACTGCAAGAAGGGGGATAGTAGTTCTTGAGGGAGGGCGATGCCTCCCAATCGCAGAGCAGGAAAGAGAGTAGGCGTGAAAGATTTGATATAGATAACCCGCCCAGCTGTGTCCAAGTAATGGAGGGGCAAGTGCTTTTGCGCATCAAAGTCAGCCAAGTAATCATCTTCCACCAAATAGACCTGATAACGCTCAGCCAATTCAATAATCTTTTTCAGGCTGGCTAGATCATAGCTTGCCCCTAATGGGTTGTGGAGACGAGGAATGGTATAGAAAAATTTGATTTTACCTGTTTGAAAAATAGCTTCCAGTTCCTGCAAGTCAATGCCCTCAAAGGTTCGTTCAATTGTTTGGAAAGGTAGACCCTGTCGCTCCACCAAGTCTTGCATCCTATGGTAGGTAGGAGATTCGAGAAGAATATCCGTCCGCCCCTCACCAAAATTCATCTGGCTGAGGATATAAAGGGCCTGTTGGCTACCAGCTGTGATGACAAGCTGGTCTTTTTTTGTATAGACAGCATAATCAGCCAGCAAGCCTTGCAAGGAAATCCGCAACTCTTCCAATCCCTCCTGTTGGTGGTAGTGATTGAAGAGATAGTTTTCCCGACCAAGTAAACTCTCGGTCAGACAAGAGCGGAAGTCTTCATAAGGCAATTGTTGAAAGTCTTCCGGATTCAGCTCCACAGTCCGATCTTGAAAATCCTGATCTTCTAGGATGTAGTAGCCAGATTTTTCCACGGCATAAATCCGATGCTGGTACTTAAGTTCCAACATAGCTTTCTGGACCGTGTCCTTACTACAACCGTACTCTTTGCTTAACTGGCGAATAGAGGGCAGTTTCTGCCCTCGTTTGTACCGGTGGGTCTCAATTCCTTCAATAATATCTGCGACAATTTTTTGGTAAATACTCATCATCTGTCCCCGTACAGTTTTTCTATATTGTAGCGAAAATGCGGTCAAACCTCAAGACCTACATAAAGTAGACAATAGCTAGGTACTGCAAAATGCTAGCCAAGATGATAAAGAGGTGCCAAATCATGTGGAAGTAGGGGCGTTTTTTAGCGTAGAAACCAGCCCCAATGGTGTAAGACAGTCCACCAGCCAACATCAAGATCCAGAAGCTGGGACCAGTCTGTTGGACAATCGGTGGCAGAATCAAGATCACCAGCCAACCCATGATCAGATAGAGGGCCAGACTGAATTTTTCATTGACTTTTTTGGCGAAAATCTTGTAGAGGATGCCGAAAATGGTCGTCCCCCACTGGATGATTAAAATGGTATAGCCCAGCCAGTTGTTCATCAAATCTAAAACAACTGGGGTGTAGGAGCCGGCAATAGCGATGTAAATCATGGAATGATCGATAATACGCAAGACATACTTGTGGGTCGAACCGTAGGACATAGAGTGGTAAATGGCGGAGGACAGAAACATGAGAAAGAGACTGATGATAAAGATGGAGGTCCCAGTCGCAGCCAAAAGCCCACCTGTTTCAAAAGAGTGAATGGCAGAAATCGGTAGCAAAATCAGCATGGCTAGGGCAGCAACTGCGTGGGTAACCGCATTGCCGACTTCCTCACCAAAAGAGAGTGGAAGAGAGAGTTTAAAGCTTTGGTTCATGAGGGCCTCCAAGGTAGGATTCTGCTAAGTTGATAGCTTCCTGATAAGCGAGAATGGTTTGGCACACCTTGTCGATTAAGGGATGGACTGGGGCTGATTTCCCTGTCAGACTGGCAACAAAACTATCATAGAGAGCCTGTGAATCCATCTCCTTCCCCAGCTGCTCAATCACCGCATGGATGCTGGCAATTGGGAAGATAGGCTTGCAGATGGTCACAACCAAGAGCCGTGCCAGCTGTCGCTGTCCGTATTTTTTCTTTATAGGTTTGGGAAGATAGCCATGTTTGACATAGTTATTGATCATGGCAGCAGTCAGCGGTTTTTCTTTTAGGGAAATAGCAGAGCTGGTTTGCTGATTGACGTAGAGCAAGACTTGGTCTAAGTAAAGGTCGAGCGTGGGCAGTTGCTCCCAAGTAGGTAAGTTAATCATTTCAATCACCTTTTCATCTAGTTATGATAACTAGATTTTAACTTATAAGGATTGAAAATGCAAGAAAAAGGTCTCTATGATATAATAGTTGCATGAAAATTTTATTACCTAATGCAAAAGAATTAAATACAAACCTTGATAATTTTCCATTTCAACCTTTGTCAGAAGCTAGCAAGCAAGTTACGACCCAACTTGCCCAGTTGTCCCTGGCAGAATTGGCACATTTTTACAAACTCAATGAAGATAGGGCGCAGCTAGAAGCAGATCGGTGGCAACGAATCCTTCATGGTCAGGCCAAGTCTTATCCAGCTTTTCAACTGTACGATGGCCTCATGTACCGCTATATGAAGCGTCGTGACCTATCGGCTGCAGAAGAGCACTATCTAGACAAGCATGTCTTGATTGCGACAGGTCTCTATGGGTTAATCTCGCCTTTTGACCTCATTTCTCCCCATCGATTAGACTTTCAGGGGAGTGTGAAAATAGGCTCCCGCTCCTTAAAACAATTTTGGCGTCAAGCATATGACCGCCAACTAGAAGGAGAAGATTTAGTGATTTCCCTCTTATCATCGGAATTTGAACAAGTATTCAGTCCAGCCCTTCAGAAAAAGATGGTTCGCATCCAGTTTGCAGAAATCCTAAATGGAAAAAAACGAGTCCATTCAACCATTTCCAAAAAAGCAAGAGGGCGAATGGTTTCTCTCTTAGCAGAAAAACAGATCCAGGATTTGAAGGAGGTCTTACGATTGGAAGTTGACGGTTTTAGCTATCAAGCTGATCAATCTAACAAATTTAATATATTATTTACGAAAATTATCAGTAAATAAATGCAAAAATTTCAATTTAACGTTTTCATTTACACAATATTTGTAGATATGCCATTTCCAATGTGATATAATTGGAGTGTTATAGTAAAAGGAAGGTCTATATGAATAACAAGCGAAATCGGAAGAACTCCTCTAAACTTGGCCTCGTTAACAGTGCCTTACTCATCGTGTATGGCTTGTTAGCGGGCTTGTTTCTTATCACAATGTACCGCTACCAAGTGCTTGATTTTCGGGCTATCAACCATGTGGTGACAGGATTGATGGTTGGAGTCTTTTTATTAGGCGTTTTTTTAGTCTTCAAAAAAGCTGCTCGTATTTTCACATGCATCCTGCTGGTGCTAGCCTTACTTGCTAGCTCGTTGGGACTCTATGGTTTGCGAAGCGTTGTCAATCTGTCATCCAATCTAAACTCTTCGTCTAGTTTTACAGAGTATGAGATGAGTGTCATTGTTCCTGCTGATAGTTCCATTACCGATGTCAGCCAACTGACCAGCGTCCTAGCGCCGACTGCCAATGATGCCAGCAACATTGATGAATTGGTAGCTAATGTCAAATCGATGGAGAATTTTGACCTCCCATTGACCCAATCGTCTTCCTATTTAGATGCCTACAATACCATGATGAATGGTGGAGCAGAAGCCATGGTATTGAATGGTGTTTTCTCAGATATTATTGAAACTGAAGTGCCGGACTTTGCTTCCAAAGTGAAGAAAATCTTTACCTATACCATTACAAAAGAAGTCGATGCGAGCAACGAAGAAGTTTCAGGAGACGTGCTCAACATTTACATTAGCGGTATCGATACCTATGGACCGATTTCATCTGTGTCACGTTCAGATGTCAATATCATCATGACGGTCAATATGAAGACCCATAAGGTTTTGTTAACAACTACGCCTCGGGATGCCTATGTAACTATTGCTGACGGTGGTCAAAATCAATATGATAAATTAACCCATGCGGGTATCTATGGTGTGACAGCTTCGGAACATACCTTGGAAAACCTGTATGGAATAGATATCCACTATTATGTCCGACTCAATTTCACGTCCTTCTTGAATTTGATTGATGTAGTAGGAGGAATAGATGTTTATAATGATCAGGCATTCACTAGCACTCATGGGAACTTTGATTTTCCAGTAGGGACTATCCATCTCAATGCAGAGCAAGCTCTAGGTTTTGTTCGGGAGCGTTATTCATTAGCAGATGGGGATGCAGACCGCGGACGCAATCAACAAAAAGTGATTGCAGCCTTGATCGAAAAATTAAGTAAACCTGAGAATTTGACCAACTACCAAGAGATTATCTCAGGTATTGAATCCTCTGTTCAGACAGATATGCCATTGGAAACCATGATGCAACTGGTCAATACACAGATGGAATCAGGTTCTTCTTATTCTGTTGAATCGCAAGATTTGACAGGTACTGGTCGCATGGACTTGCCATCTTATGCTATGCCAACTTCACAACTCTACATGCTTGAAATCAATCAAGATAGCTTGACACAAGTAACTAATAAGATTCAATCAATCATTTCGGGGAATTAACATGCTAGATATACATTCTCACATCATCTTTGGGGTGGATGATGGACCAAAGACGCCAGAGGAAAGTTTGGCTTTATTACAAGAAGCCTATCGCCAGGGTGTCAGAGGAATCGTTGCGACTTCGCACCGGCGAAAAGGAATGTTTGAAACGCCAGAAGAAACCATCTGGCAAAACTTCCGCCAGGTGCAAGAGTTAGCCAAACAAGTAGCAGATGACCTATTTATCTACTATGGAGCAGAGATTTATTATAGTCGAGAATACTTAAATAAACTCGAAAAAAAAGAAATACCAGGCTATGCCAGCTCAGATGCAGTTTTAGTTGAATTTTCAACCAACACACCTTTAAAGGTCATTCAAGAAGCAGTTCGAGAATTACTGGCAATGGGTAAGACACCTGTTCTTGCTCACATCGAACGATACGAGGCTTTAGAGGGAGAATTTGAAAAAATTCAATCCCTCATTGACCAAGGAGCCTATATGCAAATTAATAGTTCCAGTGTCTTGAAAGCCAAAATGTTTGGAGACCGTCATAAGGCCTTTAAAAAACGTGCCAAGCAATTTTTAGATCAGGATTTGGTCCATTTTGTTGCCTCTGATATGCACAACCTATCTTCACGGCCACCTTATATGCAAGAGGCCTATGAATTAATCAGCCAGCGTTATGGCCAAGACTATGCCAAGGATTTGTTTATGAACAATCCCTTGGATTTATTGAAAAATAAGTTGTAAGAATAAGGAGATATTATGAAAAATCAGGAAGAAAATCTATTAGAGATTGATGTTCTCTACCTATTAAAAACTTTGTGGAGAAAGAAGTTTTTTATCATCGTTGCCTCTTTGGTGACAACTGTTATTGCTTTTGTCATTTCAGCATTCTTGATGACACCACAGTTTGATGCAACAACCCGCATCTATGTGGTCAATCAATCGGTTGAAGGTGCGCAGGGCTTGACCAACCAGGAATTGCAAGCCGGTACCTATTTGGTTAAGGACTACAAAGAAATCATCATGTCTCAAGATGTTTTGTCTCAAGTTGAAGCGGACTTGGGGTTGACAGATGATCTTAAAGGGAAAGTTTCTGTTCAAATTCCAGTCGATACCCGTATTGTGTCGATTACTGTTCGTGACAGTGATCCAAATGAAGCAGCTCGCATTGCCAACAGTCTCCGCACCGTTGCAGCGGAAAAAATTATCGAAGTAACCAAAGTGAGTGATGTGACAACCTTGGAAGAGGCTACACCAGCCAAATCACCATCTTCACCAAATACAAAACGAAATTTAGCTTTGGGATTTTTGGTTGGTGCATTTTTGGCTGCTAGCTTTATTCTAATTATGGAAGTTTTAGATGACCGAATCAAGCGTCCAGAAGACGTTGAAGAAAAAATGGGTCTCCCACTCTTGGGTGTTGTACCAAATATTAACAAATTGAAGTAGGAGTAAAACATGTCACATCTTGAATTAGCAAGAAATAAGAAACAATTGGTTAAGAAAACGGAAGAATATTTCAACGCCATTCGGACCAACATCCAATTGAGTGGTGATGGAATCAAGGTAGTGGGGATCACCTCTGTTCAACCAAATGAAGGAAAAAGTACCACTGCAGCTAGTATTGCTATTGCTTTCGCGCGTGCAGGCTACAAAACTATTTTGGTAGATGCAGACATTCGAAACTCCGTTATGTCTGGTTTCTTTAAGCCGAAAACAAAAATTACTGGCTTGACGGATTACCTTTCAGGACGGACAGATTTGTCACAAGGCTTGTGTGAAACGGATGTTCCAAATCTAACAGTCATTGAATCTGGGAATATTTCGCCCAACCCAACTGCTCTTTTACAAAGCAAGAACTTTGACAGTTTGATTGCTACCCTGAAACGTTACTATGATTACGTGATTGTCGATGCTCCACCACTTGGTTTGGTCATTGATGCGGCAATCATTGCTCAAAAATGTGATGCGACAGCGATCGTAGCAGAAGCAGGCACAGTCAAACGCAAGGCAGTTTTGAAAGTCAAAGAACAGTTAGAACAAACAGGAACACCATTCCTTGGTGTTATCTTGAATAAATTTGATACCTCTTTGGAGAAATATGGTTCATACGGAAACTACGGTAGCTACGGAAATTACGGGAAAAAATAGCGTTCCATAGGGAGATTTTGGATGGAAAATAGTAGTAGGAGGCAGTCAAACCTTCTCTTTGTTCAATTAGCTGTTGTGATTTTAGTTGGGATGGTAATTGTAGAACTTCCCTACACAGATATGACGCGTTCTGATTTGATTATTCTAGGATTGATACACTTTTTTGCCTATTACAGTTCTAGAATGGAAGAAAATTTTTGGAACAGGGACGCTATTCGGGAACTGGAAAAAGTTGTCATCTACAATGTTATCTTCTCACTCTCTTTATCCTTCATAGCGTTTATGCTAGAAGAGAATTTTATCATTTCACGTTGGGAAGTCATCTATTTCCTTGTCTTGAATACGATGGGGATCTATCTGATTAACCTCGTATTGAAAGGTCTGCATCAGTCTACGGCAGCCAATCGCTTATTGGTGCTTACTGTTTCAGAACGTTTGGATCAGGTCTTGACCAACTTACAAA
This sequence comes from Streptococcus sp. 29896, assembly GCF_032594915.1. Taxonomy (NCBI): domain Bacteria; kingdom Bacillati; phylum Bacillota; class Bacilli; order Lactobacillales; family Streptococcaceae; genus Streptococcus; species Streptococcus suivaginalis. The sequence continues at coordinate 628,023 of NZ_CP118733.1, forward strand.
CACTCGGATTGAAGCCTGAGAATATCGCAGGTATTGTCTTAATGGACAAGGAGCCCAAACAAGTTGGCGACTTGCATTGGGTTCAAGTGGAAGATGCGATTCATTTTGCCAAAACAGAGGCCATCGACAAGGTTTTCATCAATGTTCCAAGCAGTCAGACAGACTTGGATTTGGCTTATTGGATTTCAGAATTTGAAGTCATGGGAATCGAAGTCAATGTGCATGTTAACCTATATGACCTCGATACATTTGGCAGCAAAAAAATTCGCCACTTCGGGAATTTCCACATCATTAGCTTTTCTTCCAATTTTTATTCGATTAGTCATGTGATTTTGAAGCGCATTGTGGATATCATCGGTTCCCTCGTTGGTCTGGTCTTATTTGGAATTGCATATCTTATATTAGCTCCGATCATCAAAAAGGATGGCGGACCTGTTATCTTTGCTCAGGACCGCGTTGGTCGAAATGGTCGTGTCTTTAAGTTTTATAAGTTCCGTTCCATGAGTCAGGATGCTGAAGCGCGCAAATCAGAATTGTTAGAGCAAAATCAAATGCAGGGGGGGATGTTTAAGATGGATAACGATCCCCGCATTACAAAAATTGGCCATTTTATTCGAAAAACCAGCTTAGATGAACTCCCACAATTTTACAATGTACTAAAGGGAGACATGAGCTTGGTCGGAACCAGACCGCCAACGGTTGATGAGTTTGAAGCCTATACACCTAGTCAAAAACGCCGCCTCAGCTTTAAACCTGGGATTACAGGACTTTGGCAGGTTAGTGGAAGAAGCGATATCACCAATTTTGATGAGGTAGTGAAGTTAGACTTGGCTTATATCGATAATTGGACAATCTGGTCTGATGTTAAAATTATCTTATTGACCATCAAGGTCATCCTATTCAGAGAAGGGGCTAAGTAAGATATACTAGCAATCGAAGTTGATTGAAGGAAATCAATTGATTATTTATTTTCTAAAGTAATGACAAACTCTTGGTCTTAATGAATAGCCTTTCGAATGTTCCTTTTGTTGTAGCTTAAGCAACGAAAATAGAGATTCGTCAGAAAGTGAAATAAATACTAATTGTAAGTGAAATTACATGCAATTTGAATTTGGAATAAAATTAATAATATTATTATCTATAGGAGTTGTTAGAGTTGCAGCCTATTCTTTGGTTTGTATACAAATGATATATTGGTGCTATAAGTTTTGCAGATCAGAGAATAATGATAATTTAGGCAGCAATAAACACCAAGCTTCTTTTATAAGAGAACGTTTGTGATATATTAGAAATGAAGTGAAATAAGATATGAAAACAGTTTATATCATAGGAAGTAAAGGGATTCCTGCAAAATATGGAGGTTTTGAAACTTTTGTAGACAAGTTAACGGAAAACCAAAAGAATAAAGACATTAAATATTTTGTTGCATGTATGAGAGATAATTCGGCTAAATCAAGTATCACCGCCGATACTTTTGAATACAATGGGGCAACGTGTTTTAATATCGATGTTCCTAATATTGGTCCTGCTAAGGCGATTGCTTATGACATCGCAGCCTTACGAAAGGCTATTGAATTATCTAAAAAGAACAAAGACAAGCAACCTATCTTTTATATTCTAGCGTGTCGCATTGGACCTTTTATTTCTAAGTACAAAAAAGAAATTCACCAAATGGGAGGGCAATTATTTGTTAATCCTGATGGTCATGAGTGGTTGCGTGAAAAATGGAGTGCTCCAGTACGTAAGTATTGGAAAATATCAGAGTCATTAATGGTAAAATATGCCGACTTGTTAATTTGTGATAGTAAAAATATAGAAAAATATATTCAAAACGATTATCAAAAATATTCACCGAAAACTACTTACATTGCCTATGGGACTGATTTAAGTAAATCAGAATTATCTTCGGAAGATAATGTAGTACGAGAGTGGTATAACGACAAGAACGTTTCTGAAAACAATTATTATTTAGTTGTTGGACGCTTTGTACCAGAAAATAATTATGAGTCAATGATTCGTGAGTTTATGAAATCCAACTCTAAGAAAGATTTTGTTTTGATAACGAATGTAGAGCAAAATGCTTTTTATGACAGGCTCAAAAAAGAAACAGGATTTGATAAAGATGACCGTATCAAATTTGTAGGTACAGTTTATAATCAAGAGCTGTTGAAATATATTCGTGAAAATGCATTTGCGTACTTTCACGGTCATGAAGTTGGCGGCACAAATCCATCATTATTGGAGGCGCTTTCCTCTACAAAATTAAATCTACTTCTTGATGTTGGATTTAATAGAGAAGTTGGTGAAGATGGAGCACTGTATTGGGCTAAAGACAACCTTCATAAAATTATTGAAGAAAGTGAGATTTTATCTCAAGAAGACATTGAACAGATGGACCTGTTATCAACAAAACAAGTACAAGAAAGATTTTCTTGGGAATTTATCGTTGATGAGTATGAGAAGTTATTTAAGTATAGGAGTAAAAAAATCAAAATTATCTAGAGTTATTGGTTCAGCTATGAAGGAAAGTTCCTTTTCCATAGTATTCCGTATTTGCATTAAATCATATTGATAACATTTTATCGACTAAAAAAGTACAAGAAATAGATAAAATCAGAGTTGTAGCATAATCTTAAACTTTATAGTTATAAAAAGAGGTCATTTAGATATTACTAATAGATTCGTATTTTATTGATTATCTATATTCTAAAAAGTTGATCTAATTGTTTTCAAAAATGATACTCTTCGGATAGAACTAACAGTAATTTTATCTTCTAGAGATATGTAGTTCGTTAAAAATATAGTAAAAGTTACGGGGATTTCTCAAGGTTTCAGATAAGATGATGATAGAATTTCTTCACAGATAACTAGAGGAGTTTGACAAAAGAATTTGGAATAGCATATGGTTGTCTAGAATCACCTTTTTAATGTTTAGGTTTGAGTGATTTAATTGCCTCGATTACAAATTTTAATTGTTGTGACATTATATGAGTAGAAAATTTGGTTAAATCTACGGATGTTCTTATTAGAATGAAGAAATTCAGAAGTTAGTCTAAAGTATAAATGTTTTATTAACTTTAAATTACTTATCAGTATATATCAAATTTAAACGTCAACACTACTCACTTCAAAAGTTGACGCTATTTTAAAAATGAGAAAGGCACACCATGAGCTGATTATGAATTGATAGATAGAGATGAGAATCTGAAAATAATATTATTTTAGAAATTAAATTTGTTTTTAAAAGTCGATAATTATGAGAGGAATTAAGAAATGAAACGAGTAATCACTTATGGAACATTTGATTTGTTGCATTATGGTCATATTAATCTTTTGAAACGTGCTAAAGCATTAGGAGATTATCTTGTAGTAGTAATCTCTTCGGATGAATTCAACTGGATTGAAAAACAAAAGAAATGCTATTTTACCTATGAGCAAAGAAAAGCATTAGTTGAGGCAGTTCGTTATGTAGATCTTGTAATTCCCGAAACAAGCTGGGAACAAAAAATAACAGATGTTCATGAGTATCATATTGATACTTTTGTAATGGGGGATGATTGGAATGGAAAATTTGACTTTTTAAAAGAAGAAGGTGTTGAAGTAGTTTATCTTCCGCGGACCCCTGAAATAAGTACAACACAAATAAAAAGAGATCTGAATAAATAATATTTAGGATTGTTACTATTTTATTAAATGATATAAGAGTCGTGCAGATATTATCCATTTTTAAATAAAAAGTGGATTTGTTGGTTTATAATTTATAATTAAGGAAAAATAATGGTTGTATCAAATCCTCTACATCAAGTAGATTTAAAAATTGTAAAAGAAGTTATTAAGATTTGTGAAGAATATAATTTATCCTACTATGCTTTGGGTGGGACTATGCTTGGTGCGATTCGACATAGAGGTTTTATTCCTTGGGATGATGATATTGATTTAGGAATGCCACGCAAGGATTATGAAAAATTTCTGAAAGTTGCTCCTATCAGATTATCCGAAGAGTTAAAAATTGTTAATTATAAGAATACACCTGAGTACCAATACTATATTACAAGGGTTTTGGATACAACCACTCAAGTTGTTGAAGAAAGGATAGGAAACAGTAGTAAGTACACACATGCATCAATTGATATTTTTCCTATTGATGGTACACCTAATAACATAATTTTAAGAAAAATTTATTATTTAAGAGTACTCTACCATAGAGCAATGATGTCTTTATGCTATAAAGATTCTATTGATCGAAAAAGAAAACGTGGTTTTGCAGAAAAAATTTTACTTGGTATTTTAGAAAAAATCCCAATTGAAAAGATCACAAGTCCTTATAAAGAGAAAGAAAAAATCGATAAATTGCTTTCAAAACAAGATATTGAATCTTCTAAGTTAATAGGTAATATTATGGGAGCCTATCGAACAAGAGAAATTGTTCCTAAAGAGTGGTATGGAGAAGGAACAAAGTATCAATTTGAGGATATCAAAATAGTTGGACTAGATATGTATGATGAATACTTAACTTATACCTATGGTGACTATATGCAACTGCCATCTGAGGATTGTCGAAAGACACATTTTAAAGTTATTAATATTGAGGAAAAGAATGGTAAGTAAAATAAAAAAATTTTCTAAAATTTTTAAAAAAGTTAATGGATTTACTATCATCAAGCAATATGCAAATTCAGGTGTCCTATTTTTTGCATTATTGCAAATAATAACTCAAGGTACTTCAAAAAAATCTTTAGAAATTGTTAGAAATTCTGTTGACAATAGAATTATAAATCGATTAAGAAGACAATATTCAAAAGATGCCCTGAAGATAAAATCAATGCTTGATTCTAAAGAATTTTCTTATCGTAAGGACAATGTTGTATGGGTTTGTTGGTTTCAAGGAATTGAAAATGCTCCGGATATTGTAAAATCATGTATTGATAGTCTCAGAAATCACGTTTATAACAAAGAAATAATTGTTATTTCTTGTGAAAATTATAGAAAATATATTACATTTCCTGAGAAGATTCAAGAAAAAGTGGATAAAGGTATAATTTCCGGTGCTCACCTTTCCGACTTGTTAAGATTAGAGCTATTGACAAATTATGGTGGAAGCTGGGTTGATGCAACAGTTTATTTTTCGGATGATAACTACCCAAATTTCATTTTTGACTCAGATTTTTTTCTCTATCAAAAATTAAAACCGGCTCTAGATGGGAATCCGCTAGTAATTTCTAATTGGTTTATTACTTCAAGAGCAAATCATCCGTTACTTCTGATGACAAAAGAATTATTGTACTCATATTGGTCAAAAAATAATAGAATTATTCATTATTTTATTTTCCACATGTTTTTTCAAATTGCAACTGAACATTATCCAGCTGATTGGAATGAAGTGATACCTTCATCAAGTTCAGCTCCACATTCTTTGTTGCTAAGGCTATTTGATGATTATAATGAACATATTTGGAATGGAATAACAACTCAAACTTCAGTTCATAAATTAACTTATAAGTTTACTAAAGACAACATACAACAACTTGACACTTTTTATAGAAAGATTATTAGGGAATATTAATGAAAGCAAGAGTTATTGCGTTTTACTTACCACAGTTCCATCCAACCCCCGAAAATGATAAATTTTGGGGGAAAGGATTTACAGAATGGACAAATGTTGCAAAAGCAAAACCATTGTTTAGAAAGCATAATCAACCTCGTATACCTGCTGATTTAGGATTTTATGATTTGAGGATGCCTGAAGTTAGAGAACAACAAGCTGAGCTTGCGAGAGAAGCAGGAATTGAAGGTTTTTGTTACTGGCATTATTGGTTTGGAAATGGTGTCCAAACCTTGGAAAGACCCTTTAACGAGGTATTGGCATCTGGAAAACCAGATTTTCCATTTTGTTTAGGATGGGCAAATCATAGCTGGACAACTAAAACATGGGATAAAAATAAGAGTAAATCTCAGGATTCAATGATATTTGAACAAAAATATCCAGGATTATTTGATTACGAACAACATTTTTATCATGTTTTACCAGCTTTAAAGGACGAACGTTATATAACTGTAGATGATAAACCATTATTTTATATTTGGAATCCTAAAGAAATTCCAGATTCTCGAGAATTTATTTCTTTATGGCAACGATTAGCAAAAGAAAATGGACTACCAGGGATTTATTTTGTTGCAAAAGTAGACCCACTCGGGACTCTTGGAGTCAAAAATATTAAAAATGTTGAGGAACAATTTATGCCCGCATATCAAAAAGTTTTAAGTTTAGGATACGACGGTATAAATTCTCATACATTAAAATATGCAGAGTTGAAAGCAAATGGCACACTTAAGAAAGTTTTTCATGCTGTAGGACGAAAATATCTTAACTCTATGTTTATTGAGAAATATAAATATAGAGATATTATAAGAAATTTTAATACTGCCGAAGATTCAGTTGAAAATATCTATCCACAACTTATCCCTGGAAGAGATCGTTCACCTCGATCTGGTAGGACTGCAGTAGTATATTATGAAAGTACCCCATCTGAGTTTAGACAAGCGATAAAAAATGCGATTGAGTGTGTAAAGGATAGAAATCCAGAACATCGTTTAATTTTCTTGAATTCTTGGAATGAGTGGGCTGAGGGGGCTTACTTAGAGCCAGATACGGTTTATGGAAAAGAATTTTTGAAAGTTTTAGGAGAAGAGTTGAAACAATGATGATTAATCCATTGATATCAATTATAGTACCTGTATATAACCAAGAACTATACTTATCTACTTCACTAGAATCTATAATAAATCAGACATATTCAAACATAGAAGTTATTATAGTAAACGATGGGTCAACAGACTCAAGTCAATCAATTATTGAAAACTATGCTAGTAAAGATAGTAGAATAAGATATATTCAACAAGATAATGGTGGTTTGGTGGCTGCTACACTTGCAGGTATTAAGCAAGCAAGTGGTGAATACATTGCATTCTTAGATCCAGATGACAGATTAGGTAATGATTTTATTAGTAATTTTGTTGAACAGTTAGTTGATGAATTTGACATTGTAGCTATGGGATATTACTTAGATAAAAAAGGTAAATTGTTGCCATGTTATTTAAAGCAAACCAAAGTATATGAAGGTATAGATTTAGAGGAGTCAAAAAATTCTTATCTTTTTGAAGAAGGAACAGTAGAAGTTTCTTCAAAATTTTTCATTTCGAGATGGAATAAACTCTATAAAAAAACAGTAATAGATAAAATTGTTCCTCAATTTGAGACATGTAAAAATATCACTTTAGGTGAGGATTCTATCTTTACTGCATTGGTTTTAAGAGCTAGTAAATCTGTATGTGTTTTGGAAGCTCCAAATTCGTATTTTTATAACATAGGTAACCAAAACTCTATGATGAAATCAAGTGCTGCTCAAAAGACAATTGAAAAAAGTAAAGTAGCATTTGAAAAATTAAATTCACTAAATTTTGTTTCAGAAGAACAATCTTTGGCATTATATTATTTTTTAATTGAGAATACATTTCAACGCTTAAAATATAGTTCTCAAATAGATTTTATTAGTTTTTACAATACATTAAAATTTGATAATTTATATCAAAAGGCGTTATCACTGATAATAAATAATAAAATCGATAAGAAAAAGTTACTTGAGTTAGAGCTCAGAAGACGAGTATCTGGAAGAACATATATTAGAATTAACCAATTTTTTGAGAATTCAAAAAAAGAGGTGAGAAAAATTATTAAAGAGCTTCCGTTATTTTTTGAGGATTTCACAAAAGTAGGTTATACAAAAGCTTTAAAATTATTCCAACATCGCCAAAAAAGGCAAAATGCTTTTGATGATATGTATAATCAGACATCAGAAATCGAAGAGCAAATTCAGCCAATATTAGATAAATATAAATCAGGAAAAACTGATTTTTCAAATTCAACAATCGAAAGAAATATTTTTGTATTTTGGTGGGATGGTTTTGAGAATGCACCACTACTTGTTCAAAAATGTTTGGATTCAGTAAAGCATTTTAACCCATCTGCAAAAATAATAGAAATATCAAAAAATAATTTTGTTGAGTATACAGATATAAATCCTATAATATTAAAAGCGTTTCAAAATGGAGATATTTCAATTCAAACTTTCTCTGATATTCTAAGATTTAATTTATTAAAGAATCATGGAGGGGCATGGATTGATTCAACAATTCTTTTTCTTGATTATTATGATATTTTTGATAATTTGAAAGAGAATTCATTCAACTCTATTTGTTTCTCCTCAAGTAATAGCTTTTATGAATATAAGAATGTAAGTTGTACATGGTCAGGGTATTTTATTGCTTCTAGAAAAAATGCTCATTTTGTCACAGTTATGAATAATTTATTCGAAGAATATTACTTAAAGTATGGTAATTTTCCAATTTATTTCTTTATAGATGTATTATTTATGATTTGTAAAATAAATAAACTAGATAATGATGTATTATCTAAAACAGATAATGTAATTGGTGATATGTTCCTACTTGCAAATTTGTATAAAATGAAATTTAATAAGTATAGCCTTAGATTGTTAAAAGAAGTGCCACAAAAGCTTTCTTGGATGTATAGTACTCAAGCAAGTACTGATGATAATTTTCTAAAAGAACTATTTAAAGGTTAGGAATAAATGAATCATAAAGTGATTAATAAATTTTTGAGACCATATTTAATTTTGGATAAAATTTTATGGTTACTTGAAAAGAAAAAATTTAATAGTGTTGGAAAAGGAGTATCAATCGGAGCATCTTTTGATTTTTACGGACACAAATATATAAATATTGGCAATAATGTATTGTCAAGAAATGGTTTAAAGTTACATGCTTGGAAAGAGTATAAAGGAAAAATTATTTCTGAAAATCCGAATTTAACAATTGAGGATAGAGTATCATTTGGAGATAATTGCTATGTGACTTGTTCAAATAGTATTAAAATTGGGCAGGGGACTTTAATCGGAGATAATGTGTTTATTACAGACAACAATCATGGTAAGAGTGATAAATTTGATATTACATTACCTCCAGCTGAAAGAGACATTTATAGTAAAGGTTCCGTAGAAATTGGAGAAAATGTTTGGATTGGAAGAAATGTTAGTATTATGCCAGATGTCAAAATTGGTGATGGTGTTGTAATTGGTGCAAATTCAGTTGTAACAAAAAATATTCCCCCATACTGTATTATTGCAGGGAGTCCTGCAAAAATTATTAGAAAGATAGAGCTCTAATTGGTATGTTAAAATTAAAAAAAACGGATATCTTTGCTTTCATTGCATTAATGCCAATTTTTGAACCAACATATTTTATTACAATACCACTTGTTAGTGCAATTTACAATGTATTAAGTATCCTGTTACCGATAGTGATTATAACTATTGCATTTCGCAATAAAGGAACATTCTATCGCTTTCCATTTTTATTAATAGGTATAGAATTTTGGATTCTACTATTAACGATTTTCAATCGAGGGCAGATTAGAGCAACTGTTTCATATTTTTTGATGTTCACCTCTGTAATCCTTCTATTTAGTTTGTATAAAACTAGAATCATGTCTCTATTTAGAGCGTTTCAATTACATTTTGAAATTTGTATATATTTAAATTTGCTGAGTTTAATTTTTTTCCCAGATCGTTTATTTAGTAGGTTTAATGTTGCCTATGGATATACTTTTGAGTGGTTTTTAGGTTCAAGAAATAATTTTTTGAATTGGTTACTTCCTGGATTAATGATTGCTATGATGGATAGTTATTTTCATCCAAAGAGTATTCGATGGAAGATTCTAATATTGGCAATTTTTGCCACACAATTTTTTCAAACTTCATCAACTCTTATTGTGACATCAGTAATACTAGGGATTCTATTTTTAACAAATAAAATAAATAAGTTCTTTAAACCAATTCCTGCACTATTATTAGCTTTAGTTATTCAATTCCTTATTGTAATAGCTAATAATGTATCATTCCTATCTCCAATTATTGAGGGAGTTCTTGGCAAAGAACTTACTTTTACTAACAGAACTACAATTTGGATGAATGCACTAAATAGCATTCATTGGATTGGTTTAGGAAAGATGCAATCAGATCAGGTAGTAAATATTTTGGGAAATTTCGGATTATTTTTATGGCGGGGAGCAACCCATGCACATAATCAATTACTGAATTTTGGTGTACAATCAGGCTGGATAGGTTTGATATGTATACTTGTTATCTATTTTAGAAATTCTAAACAAATGAATGTTTTTTGGAAAAATCCAATTGCAAGAATCCTATCATTCTCAATGTTTGTGTATATTTTAGCGGGCATTACAGAAGTTACTTCTCACTATTTAATGCAGTTAATGATAATTTTTCCTTTTTATATAGAAGAATTTATTGATTTACAGTTGGATAATAAATCTTAGAATGGGGAAGTAAATGAAAAGGACAAATCGAGAAGTTATAAGTGGTATGATATGGTCGCTTTCTGAACGATTCATGTCTCAGATTGTTTCTATCGTAGTTACTATTATTTTAACTCGTTTAATAGCTCCTGCTGATTATGGATTAATTTCAATTGTCACTGTAATCATTACAATACTAAATGTATTTATGACAAGTGGATTTAGTGCTGCATTGATTCAGCAAAATGATGTTGATGATATTGATTATTCAACGGTTTTATGGTTTAGTTTAGGATTAGGAGGCGCTATATATTTAATTGTTTTTTTATCAGCACCATTTGTAGCCCAATTTTATAAATTGGAGGAACTAACAATAGTATTACGTGTTCTGGCATTGAAAGTCCCATTGTCAGCTTTGAATTCTGTTCAACAGGCATATGTTTCAAGACATATGTTATTTCAAAAATTTTTTTCATCGACTGTGTCAGCAACGATTGTCTCAGGGATAGTTGGTGTGACACTTGCATATAGCAATTTTGGTGTTTGGGCACTAGTCTTTCAGGATTTGATAAATGTGTTTACTATTACCATTGTTTTATGGTTTAGTATTAAGTGGAAACCTTCTTTAGTTTTCTCGACTAAGCGCTTAACAAAACTATTCGACTTTGGAGTAAAGATTTTTCTTCAGACGATGTTTAATACACTGTATGCTAATATAAGAAGTTTGTTAATTGGTAGAGTATACTCTGCAACAGATTTGGCATACTATTCTAAGGGGAATCAATATCCTAATTTAATTGTTACAAATGTTGATTCAGCTGTAAGTAAAACAATGTTTCCTGTAATGTCTAGGGAACAAGATAACATTGAAAAAATTAAATCATTAACAAGAAATACTGCACAAACTAGTTCTTACATAATGAGCCCGATTTTAGTTGGTTTTATTGTTTGTGCGGATTCAATTGTTTCTTTAGTTATGACAGATAAATGGTTACCAGCAGTTCCTTATGTTCAGATAATATGCTGTTGTTTACTTATTAGACCTTTTCAAACTGCTATAGTACAGGCTATAAAAGCGATAGGAGAGTCAGGAATTTTATTGAAAATGGATATCCCTGTAAGAATTTTTGCACTAGTTCTATTATTCTGTACAATAAATTTCGGTGTAGTCTATATAGCTATTTCAGAGATTGTTATTGAACTATTAGCTTTGCTAATTTATTCATATTATTCTACTAAATTGATTGGATATTCTTATGTTGAGATATTAGTTGATTTCTGTCAGAATTTTCTTTTATCAATTATTATGGGAATGGTAGTTTATTTGATTGGAAATGTATTGGAGTTAGATAGATTTTCTGAGTTACTGATACAAATTATTGTTGGAATTATTATTTACTTCATTGTTTCAATAATTTTTAAAAACAAAAGCTTTCGACAATTTACTACGTTTTTAAGAAGGAGTTGAATTATACCACAAAAGTTTGATAATTGTTGACTACTAGGATTTAGTTCTGATTTTAACAGGATTAAGTCTTTTTTATTTCTTTGCCATTGTTGCAGAAAATGCGATAATATAACAATGATATTTTCTGAACAAACAGATAGAAAAAATTTCTCAATTTGGAGACTTGGTAAGATCATGTTAGCTTGGGTGAAGTTTGGCTAGACATTAATAAACTGACCAAAGAGCTATTTGCCCAAGTTTCGTACAGTTATAGGTTTTATGCAGTGTCTAAGGAGAAATAATAAACAAATTATGTGAAGTATTACGATTATTTAGTGTTTGGAGCGGACTTGTTTGGTGCAGTTTTTGTCCATGAAACAGCTCCAATAGGTAAAAAGGTGAGGACAATCGGGAAACGTGCCCCCTATTACGGACAATATCCACACGAAGGGAGTAGAAGGCGACCAGGTCCAAGAATACGGTGCATATATTTTGCATACTTTTGAAAAGGAAATTTTGGACTATGTCGACCAATTTGCGGAGTTCAACAGCTACACTAATTCACCAGTTGCCAATTACAAGGGGGAAATTTATGACTTATCAATTAACATGATTTCTTTAACAAGCTTGAAGAGTAGTGACTCTTTCTGAAGCAGAGTCAAAGATTTAGGAGCATCGTGCTGTTTTGGATGGAAAAATACATGAAAACTTGTCTAAAATATGAACATCTATCTCTTTTTTTGAGAAATAGATGTTTTTTGTTGAAAGAAATATGAACAAGTTGTATAATGATTCTGAGGTGTTAATATATGTTTTCAACGATAGATTTTGGAAAAAAGATGAAACTGCGTCGTCAGGAGCTTGGTTGGACTCAGGTTCAACTAGCTGAGGTGACTGAAATCAGTCGCTCTAGCATTAGTAAGATGGAGAAGGGGGATTTTTCACCAAGTCTTGTCCAGTTTGAGATTATTTGTAATTGTTTAGGACTTTCTCCATCCGATTTTTTCAAGGGTCCTTCTGAAAAAAAAGAGAAATTAGGCAAAGTAGTCAAGGTAGCTGTGGCAGGTACTGGATATGTGGGCCTTTCTGTGGCTGTTCTTTTGGCGCAGCATCATGACGTGACTGCTGTGGATGTGATTCCTGAAAAGGTGGAATTGATCAATGCCAAGCAGTCTCCGATTCAAGATGATTATATTGAGCAATATTTGGCCGAAAAGGACTTACGTTTGCAGGCAACTTTAGATGCAGCATCTGCCTATCAAGATGCTGAAATTGTTGTGATTGCTGCTCCTACCAACTATGATAGTGAGAAGAATTATTTTGATACAAGTCACGTAGAATCAGTTATCGAAACGGTTCTATCTTACAATAACCATGCTTTGATTGTTATTAAATCGACCATACCGGTTGGTTTTACAAGAAGCATGCGGGAAAAATTCCAAACGGATCGGATTATTTTTAGTCCAGAATTTTTGCGTGAATCCAAGGCACTATATGACAATCTTTATCCATCTCGTATTATTGTATCCTATGAAGTGACTGATTCAGAGGAGGTGCGTCAAAAAGCCCAATTATTTGCTTCCTTGTTGGAACAAGGGGCCGAGAAAGAGGGCATTGATATCCTTTTTATGGGGGCGACAGAAGCAGAAGCGGTAAAATTATTTGCCAATACCTACTTAGCCCTACGGGTTTCTTACTTCAACGAGCTTGATACCTACGCTGAACTAAAAGGTCTGAATACGGAGGCCATTATCAATGGGGTTGGTTTAGATCCACGGATTGGCAATCATTACAATAATCCTTCCTTTGGTTACGGGGGCTATTGCTTACCCAAAGACACTAAACAGTTGTTGGCGAACTATGATCAAGTTCCGCAAAATATGATGACGGCTATTGTTGAGTCAAATCGTACGCGAAAGGATTTTATTGCAGATCAGGTCTTGAAGATGGCGGATTATTATGCCTACTCTGAGCGGGATGTTTATTCGCTTCAAGAGGAAAAAGATATTACCATTGGGATTTACCGCTTGACCATGAAGAGCAACTCTGATAATTTCCGTCAAAGTTCGATCCAAGGTGTCATGAAGCGTTTGAAGGCCAAGGGTGCGACGGTCATTATTTATGAACCGACTTTGGAAAATGGCACTACCTTCTTTGGTTCCAAGGTTGTCAATAATCTCAAGCAGTTTAAAAAATTAAGCCAGGCAATCGTTGCCAACCGTTTTGATCAGTCTTTAGCAGATGTACAGGACAAGGTTTATACGCGAGATATTTTTCGTAGGGATTAAAAAAAAGAGGTCATGCCTCTTTTTTTTCTTACTCTGGAAGTTGGGGGAATCCAGAGTAGGGGTATTATAGGGGGAAACTTATTGAATAGCATCCAGCAAGGCTTGTGCTTGCGCCTCCAAACTTGCTCGAACAGTGTCGGATAAAATCAGTTGGCCTGTTGCCCATGCTTCAGGGTTGACAGTGCTAGCTGTAAATTCTCCGACAATTTGTGTTCTAATGAATGGAAGAAGATGCTGGAAATCCTTAAAGAGAAAGTCGTGACCGCTATTTCCAACTGCAGAAACAGTTGTCAGCTTATCTTGAAGGATTGAAGGGCCTTTGGGATTTGTCAAGTCTAGTGATCGACTGAGCCAATCTAGAGCATTTTTCACGATACCTGGAATGGCGTAATTGTAGACTGGTGAAAAAATCCAAATGGCATCTGCAGCTGCAACTTGATCTCGAAGTTGGGCAATTGCAGGGAGTATTGGAATTTCAATGTCCTGATTAAAGAGGGGAATGGAAGCTAAGTCAATATAGGAGACTTGAGCTTTGTCAGCCAAAAGAGTTTCTGCTTCCTTTGCCATTTGGTGGTTGAAAGATCCGTCACGTAGTGACCCAACTAGAAATAAGATATGTGCCATATCTAGGCTCCTTTTAAATTCATGATGTTGTTATATTATAATTTTTGTGTTTTGTCACGATTTAAATGTAGATTATTTCAAATTTTTAAAATTTTTTAAGATGTCAGCCAAGATGACTTGTTCCTCAGGGCTAATGACTGAGAAGATTTTACCGATATTTTCATAATGTTCAGGCAAAATCGCTTCTATGCGTTCGCGACCGAGTGGGGTTAAACCGACTAGGAAGGAGCGTCTGTCCTTGGTATCTGGAACCTTTACAACATAGCCATCGCGAATCATGTTTCGGATGACGACGGTCATATTTCCAGAAGTGCTGAGGAGTTTATCAATCAGATCTTGGATTCGAAGGTCGCCTTTATTGTACAAGGCTTCTAAAACGCCAAATTGACAAACAGTCAAATTGTGTTTCTTAATTGTTTCGACTTCCTGTTTGACGATAGCATTGGCTGCTCTGCGAAAAACAACCAAACTATGTAGGGCTTCTTGATTTTCTTGTAATGCTTGTTCAATCCTGTTCATAGCCCTATTTTATCAATAATGCATGCTTTATGCAAGATTTTCTCTGGATAAACAGGGAAAACATGCGGACCTCTTTTCCCTAAAGGATAGCATTCTGAAGGAATATGGTGTATAATAAGAACGATATGAAAAAATCACTAGAATCTGTAGCACGTTTTTTGCAATCGACCTTGGGCCAGTGGCTGGTCGGCTTGTTTATTTGCCTTTTTGTACTTGTTTTTTCCTTTTTTTTCCTACTCGATTTATCTATTCAGCCTAGAAAAGACACGGAACGAGAACTCGAGCGAGTTGTGTTAGCCAACACACCGATTCAGGCTGTGGAGGATATTGAACTCTATAATGGACAAGAAAGCTTTTATAGTTTTTATGGCAAGGATGAGGCGGGGAATGATTTAGTCGCCCTAGTGTCGGATCAGGATGATACGATTTATCTGTCAGATCTATCTGCTGGAATTGAGCAGGGTGAGGCAGAGAGCCGTGCAAAGGAAAATGGTGCTACACAAATCGATCGTGCTGTTTTAGGTGTTTACCAAGAACAGCTCGTTTGGGAAGTGAAGTCTGAGCAGACTTACTATCTCATCTCGTTTGAATCCGGTGATTTTATTAAGAAGGAGGGCTTATGAGCAAGCTATCAAAACGTGTCTTAGAAATGGAAGAAAGTGTCACTCTGGCAGCAGGTGCACGGGCCAAGGCCTTGAAGGCTGAGGGACGTGATATTTTAGAGCTGACCTTGGGTGAGCCAGACTTCGTCACACCGAAAAATATCCAGCAAGCTGCTATTAAGTCTATCGAAGATGGTAAGGCGAGTTTTTACACTGTGGCTTCAGGTCTTCCAGAGTTGAAGGACGCGGTTAATACCTACTTTGAGAACTTCTACGGCTACTCTATCGAACGCAAGCAAGTCGTTCTTGCGACAGGTGCTAAGTTTGTTCTTTATGCCTTCTTTGCGGCGGTCATCAATCCTGGCGATGAGGTCCTGATTCCAACGCCTTACTGGGTATCCTATGCCGACCAAATCAAGATGAACGAAGGAGTGCCTGTCTTTGTCACTGCGACAGAAGAGCACAATTTCAAGGTAACGGTTGAACAGCTGGAAGCAGCTCGGACAGACAAGACCAAGGTCCTTTTGCTCAATAGTCCGTCCAATCCAACGGGTATGATTTACAGTCGTGAGGAATTGGAAGCTATTGGAAACTGGGCTGTAGAGCACGATATTCTCATCTTGGCAGACGATATTTACGGTCGTTTGGTCTATAATGGAAATACCTTCACACCGATTTCAAGCATTTCAGAAAGCATTCGTCAGCAGACTATTGTTGTCAATGGGGTGGCCAAGGCCTATGCCATGACAGGTTGGCGGGTTGGATTTGCCGTTGGTAATCCTGAAATCATTGCGGCTATGAGCAAGATTGTCGGACAAACGACTTCAAACCTGACAGCAGTTGCTCAGTATGCGGCCATTGAAGCCTTTACAGGTCCGCAAGATACGGTCGAAACCATGCGTCAGGCCTTTGAAGAGCGACTCAATACCATTTATCCCTTACTAGCAGAAGTACCAGGTTTTGAAGTCATTAAGCCAGAAGGAGCCTTCTATCTCTTCCCAAATGTCAAAAAGGCTATGGAGATGAAAGGCTACACAGATGTGACCGAATTTACCACAGCTATTCTGGAAGAAGTAGGAGTAGCCTTGGTAACAGGTGCTGGTTTTGGAGCTCCTGAGAATATCCGCCTCAGCTATGCGACAGATATGGACACGCTCAAAGAAGCAGTGGCTCGACTACACACATTTATGAAAAAATAAAAAGAGGAAAAATAATGTCTAGAAAATTGATTACCATTAACCAAGTAAAAGATTATGTTGGTCAAGAAGTGACCATCGGTGCCTGGGTTGCCAACAAGTCTGGCAAGGGCAAGTTAGCCTTCCTGCAATTGCGTGACGGAACTGCCTTCTTCCAAGCAGTTGCTTTCAAGCCAAACTTCATTGAAAAATTTGGCGAAGAAGCTGGTGCGGAGAAGTTCGATGTAGCAAAACGCCTCAGCCAAGAAACGTCAGTCTATGTGACAGGGATTGTCAAGGAAGACGAGCGTTCTAAGTTTGGCTACGAGTTGGATGTGACAGACCTTGAAGTGATTGGTGAGTCACAAGATTATCCAATTACGCCTAAAGAACATGGTACAGACTTCCTGATGGACAACCGTCATCTCTGGTTGCGTTCTCGTAAACAGGTCGCTATCCAGCAAATCCGTAACGCCATCATCTATGCGACCTATGAATTCTTTGAAAAGAATGGCTTTATCAAGTTTGATAGCCCAATCTTGTCTGGAAATGCGGCAGAAGATTCGACAGAATTGTTCGAAACAGACTACTTTGGTCAACCAGCTTATCTCAGTCAATCTGGTCAGCTTTACCTGGAAGCTGGTGCTATGGCCCTTGGTCGTGTTTTCGACTTCGGTCCTGTTTTCCGTGCGGAAAAATCAAAAACTCGCCGTCACTTGACTGAGTTCTGGATGATGGATGCCGAGTATTCATTCCTCAGCCATGAAGAGTCACTTGACTTGCAAGAAGCTTATGTCAAAGCCTTGATTCAAGGTGTTATCGACCGTGCTCCACAAGCCTTGGAAACTCTTGAGCGTGATGTGGATGCTCTCAAACGCTACATTGCAGAACCATTTAAACGTGTGGCTTATGATGATGCCATTACCCTTCTGCAAGAACATGAAGCTGATGAAGATACGGACTACGAACACATCGAGCATGGAGATGACTTTGGCTCACCTCATGAAACCTGGATTTCAAACTACTTTGGTGTACCGACTTTCGTTGTTAACTATCCAGCAAGCTTCAAGGCCTTCTACATGAAACCAGTTCCTGGTAATCCAGAGCGTGTGCTCTGTGCGGACCTTTTGGCGCCAGAAGGCTACGGTGAAATCATCGGTGGTTCTATGCGTGAGGACAATTACGATGCCTTGGTAGCCAAGATGGACGAGCTTGGCATGGACAAGTCAGAATACGAATTCTACCTTGACCTTCGTAAATACGGCTCTGTGCCACACGGTGGCTTCGGTATCGGTATCGAGCGTATGGTAACTTTCGTCGCTGGTACAAAACACATCCGTGAAGCCATTCCGTTCCCACGTATGTTGCACCGCTTGCATCCGTAAGCAAATCAATAGATATACAAACAGACTACAAATGTGGTCTGTTTTCTTGCTTTTTCACTGGATTTTATTTATAATTATTCTAAATAATAGAGTGGAATAGTTATGAAAGAGAGCAGTTCGAGAAAAGAGATTATTCGATTGGCCTTTCCTGCGACGGTGGAAAATATCTTTCAGACCTTAGTTGGTTTTGTGGATACCCTCTTGATTGCACAGCTGGGGCTGGTAGCAGTGACGGCAGTTGGTCTTGCCAATACGATTTTGAATGTCTATTTGGCGGTGTACATCGCTTTGGGAGTTGGGGCAACGGCTTTGATTGCTCGGTCCATTGGTGCGGGTGACAAGGAAGCGGTCGCCTATCAGGTACGTCAGGCTTTAGTACTTTCAGTAGGTGTGGGTCTGCTATTGGGTTTACTATCCCTTATTTTCGGGCGGCAGATGCTGGTCTTAATGGGAGCAGATGCGGAGAGTTTGGCTGGCGCCCAGGCATTTTTTTACTGGGTTGGTGGTTTGACGATTTTCCAAGCTCTGATGACCATTTTGGGAACAATCCTGCGGGCATCTGGGGATACAGTATCTCCTATGAAAATGAGCTTACTGACCAATGGTTTTAATGTGGTCTTGGACTATTTCTTGATTTTTGGTATTGGCTCTTGGTCAGGTTTGGGTATTGTAGGGACCGCCTTAGGAACCGTCTTAGCTCGCTTGCTTGGTACAGTCTTGCTTTACCGAAAGGTGCAACAGACTGACTTGGCAGTTGATCTCAAACAATTGTTCCACTTGGGAAGTCCTAAGGAAATGGTGGATTTGACCCTACCTGCAGCAGCCGAACGCTTGGTTATGCGGTTGGGACAGGTGGTCTATTTCAGCTTGATTGTGGGGCTGGGGACGACTGTCTATGCTTCTCACATGATTGCAGGCAACATCGAGAGTTTTACCTATATGCCAGCCTATGGTCTTGCGACAGCGGCAGCGGTTTTGATTGGTCAAGCCTTGGGAAAGGGGGACATCCTCACAGTTAGACGGGTTGCATTTCACAGCTCTGCCTATGGAGTAGCCATCATGTCCCTGCTCGGTACCATCTTATTTTTCGGAGCTCCAAGTTTTGCTCTGCTATTTACCAAAGACCTAGAAGCCGTCAAACAAGTTGTCACAGCCTTACGGATTGATGCTTTCAATCAGCCAGGCCTTGCGGTTTCTTTGATCATGGCTGGCGCTCTGCAGGGCTTGGGGGATTCCAAGTCGTCACTCTACTCCACAGTGATAGGGATGTGGGGGCTGCGCGTCGTAGGTGTTGTCGTCTTAGGCCAGATGTTCGGTTTAGGAATTGCCGGCGTCTGGCTGTCGATTTTGATTGACCTGCTCTTGCGAGCGATTTTTCTGACTTGGAGATTTCATGTAAAAATAAGAAAACTGGCTGAGTAGCCAGTTTTTTTAGGAGTTATTGATGGATAGGCGGTTTTGATAAGCCAATTCGAGGAGGTATTTGTAAAGTGGAACGATGTCGGTTTGTTTTGGGAATTCCAATTTTAGACTAACCAACTCTTCCTGTTTTGATTTGAGGTAGATATTGCGCAAGTAGGTAATAGTGATTTCACTATCATCTAGGCCGAAACCAGCTGTTTCCATCTCGACATGGACCAGGGTTGAGAGGAAGATGGATTTTATGGCAGTTTTCTTCCCTGTTGCTCCTTGTTTGTCCACGAATATAATACGAATATTGGTAAAGATAACTGCGTCCCGGATCAAGACGTAGCCGTTTTGAATGACTTCCTCATCAAGTAGATACTGAGAGTATTCTGCGTATAGGGATTCGTTGCTTTGTTGGCTAAAGTTTCCAGCAAGACCCTGAGCGATTTTTCCTAAATTCAATGCCATAGACATTCTCCTTTACTCTATTTTTATATAGAATAGTATAGTAGTTTTTTTGCCAAGATGCAATAGTAAATAAAAAAACATGTTCTAACTGGCTGCCCCGAAAAAATGTCAGCTTTTTGCTTGGGAAAAGAGTCTGGAAATAGTTTTTCTTGAGAGCGAGCAGGATGAGTTTGTCTAAAACTGTGCTATAATAGATGTAGAAAAGCAAAGGAGATTGACAGATGAAAACGATTCATACAGATAAAGCACCAGCAGCCATCGGCCCATACGTACAAGGTAAAGTTGTAGGAAATTTCCTCTTTGCCTCTGGTCAGGTCCCTTTGTCGCCTGAGACGGGTGAAGTGGTTGGGGAAACCATTCAAGAACAGACTGAGCAGGTTTTGAAAAATATCGCAGCGATTTTAGAAGCGGCAGGGACAGACTTTGACCATGTGGTCAAAACGACCTGCTTCCTCAAGGATATGAATGACTTTGTGGCTTTCAACGAAGTCTATAAAACAGCCTTTTCAGCAGATTTTCCAGCTCGCTCAGCGGTGGAAGTGGCGCGTTTGCCTCGTGATGTCAAGGTTGAAATTGAAGTGATTGCAGTAATTGATTAGGAGAGAAGGAGGGGATGTCATGTCAGACAAACTCCATTTAGTGATTGTGACAGGGATGTCGGGAGCAGGTAAGACCGTAGCTATTCAGTCTTTTGAAGACTTGGGCTATTTTACCATTGACAATATGCCGCCGACCCTTCTGCCAAAATTTTTAGAATTGATTCGCCACAGCCAAGACAACAATAAGATTGCCTTGGTGGTAGATATGCGGAGTCGTTCTTTCTTTGCAGAAATTCGAGAAGTTTTGGATGAGATTGAGTCGGCAGAAGATCTGGATTTTAAGGTCTTGTTTTTGGATGCGACGGATAGTGAATTGGTAGCTCGGTACAAGGAAACCCGTCGGTCCCATCCGCTTGCGGCAGATGGTCGGGTCTTGGACGGGATTCAGCTAGAACGTGAACTCTTGGCGCCCTTGAAAAACATGAGCCAGAATGTCATCGATACGACAGAATTGACACCGCGTAATCTTCGAATGGCCATTTCAGAGCAGTTTGCTAGTCAAGATAACCAACCCTCCTTCCGTGTAGAGGTCATGTCCTTTGGTTTCAAGTATGGTCTTCCCTTGGATGCGGACTTGGTTTTTGATGTTCGTTTCTTGCCTAACCCATATTATCAGAAGGAGTTACGAAATCTGACAGGTTTGGATGCTCCTGTCTTTGACTATGTCATGGACCATCAGGAATCAGAGGAATTCTACGGTCATCTTCTAGGATTGATTGAGCCAATTCTGCCTGGTTACCAGAAAGA
This sequence comes from Streptococcus sp. 29896, assembly GCF_032594915.1. Classification (NCBI taxonomy): domain Bacteria; kingdom Bacillati; phylum Bacillota; class Bacilli; order Lactobacillales; family Streptococcaceae; genus Streptococcus; species Streptococcus suivaginalis. Next base: position 649,677 of record NZ_CP118733.1, read on the forward strand.
AGGCAAATCTGTTTTGACTATTGCAATTGGATGCACGGGCGGTCAACATCGAAGCGTAGCTTTTGCCAAACGTTTGGCCGACGATTTAGAGAAGAACTGGTTGGTTAACCGCAGCCATCGTGATAAGGACAGACGGAAGGAAACGGTTAACCGCTCATGAGAAAACCTAAAATAACTGTGATTGGTGGCGGAACAGGGATTCCGGTGATTCTAAAGAGTTTGCGGGACAAGGATGTGGAAATTACGGCGATCGTAACAGTGGCAGATGATGGTGGCTCCTCTGGTGAGATTCGTCAGGCCTTGCAGGTCACACCTCCAGGAGATTTACGAAACGTTCTTTTAGCCATGTCGGACATGCCCAAGTTGTATGAGCAGATTTTCCAGTATCGCTTTGCGGAAACGGATGGCGCCTTGGCAGGACATCCCTTGGGCAACCTGATTATTGCAGGAATTTCGGAGATGCAGGGTTCAACCTATAATGCCATGCGGCTCTTGACCCGCTTTTTCCATACCACGGGCCGCATTTATCCTTCGAGTGAAAATGCGCTCACCCTCCATGCTGTATTCACAGATGGGACAGAGGTTGTGGGAGAAAGCAAAATCGCTGCTCATGAGGGCATGATTGGACATGTCTATGTGACAAATTCCTATAACGATGATGAGCCAACAGCCAGCCGTCAAGTGGTTGATGCTATCATGGATAGTGACATGGTCGTGTTGGGGCCAGGATCCCTCTTTACCTCTATCTTGCCTAATCTGATGATTCCAGACATCGGTAAGGCATTGAAAGAGACCAAGGCGGAGGTGACCTATGTATGCAACATCATGACCCAAAGAGGAGAGACGGAATTTTTTTCAGACGCAGACCATGTGGCGGTTCTCAATGCCCACTTGGCTGAAAAATTTATCGACACGGTCCTGGTCAATATTGAGCCAGTTCCACAGGAGTATATGAATACCCATCAGTTTGATGAGTACCTGGTCCAGGTCAAGCACGATTTTGCAGGCTTGCAGGAGCAAGCACCACGTGTCATCTCTTCTAATTTCCTTCGTTTGGAAAATGGCGGAGCTTTTCATGATGGCGATCTTGTGGTTGCAGAATTACTTAAGATTGTGCAGGTGCGGCCATGAGTTTCACGGTACATGTAAAAGAAGAAATTCTTGGGAAATCGGACTTTGAAAAGAGTGAATTAGCTGCCATCATCAAATTGTCTGGAAGTCTCGGCTTGACTGGTAAGGGGCTGTCCTTGTCCATCTCAACGGAGAATGCCAAAGTAGCCCGGCATATTTATGAAATGCTCTTTGCCTTTTATGCCATAAAAGCGGACATTCGTCACCACCAAAAGACAAACCTCAAAAAGAATCGGGTGTACACTGTTTATTTGGACCATTCTGTCAATGATATTCTCAACGATCTCTATCTGGCGGACAGTTTTTTTGGGATTGAAACAGGGATTGCTCCGACAATCTTGGAAAAAGATGCATGGAGTCAAGCCTATCTAAGGGGGGCATTTTTAGCCAGTGGATCGGTCAAAGACCCAGAAAAAGGCCGCTATCAGCTGGAAATAGCTTCTGTATACTCGGACCATGCCCATGATTTGGCTAAGTTATTGCAGAAATTTCTCTTGGATGCCAAGGTCATTGAGCGAAGCAAGGGGACCATTACCTATTTGCAACGGGCAGAAGATATCATGGATTTCTTGCTGGTGATTGGGGCAGAAGAAGCTAAGACAGAGTTTGAAAATGTCAAAATCCTTCGTGAAACTCGAAATGATTTGAACCGTGCGACCAATGCAGAAGCGGCAAACATTGCTCGAACTGTGACTGCTTCGATGAAAACCATCAATAATATCATCAAGATAATGGATACGGTGGGCTTGGACCAACTGCCTGCGGACCTACAAGAGGTTGCGCAGCTGAGAATCCACCATCCTGATTTTTCTATCCAGCAGTTGGCAGATAGTCTATCTAAGCCGCTGACCAAAAGTGGGGTCAACCATCGCTTGCGAAAAATTAATAAATTTGCCGAAGACTTATAAACACGAAAACCGACCCAGCTGGGTCGGTTTTCTAGGAGATTATATGAAAAAGAAGGTGAGCTATTTCTAGCTTGAAATGATTATACGATGCAAAACTTAAAGCATCCTAAATCTACAAACAGAAAAAGTCATCTTTTGACAGAGAAATTTCTTTACAAGCAAAGAAATATCCTGTATAATATAGTTTGTGTGTAATGGACACACGATAAAACGGTTAATCCGCTGGGACCTGGCTCTCAAGATTAACAAGATAGGAGTAGAAAAAAATGAATCCATTAATTCAAAGTTTGACTGAAGGTCAACTTCGTACTGATATCCCTTCTTTCCGTCCTGGTGACACTGTTCGTGTTCACGCTAAGGTTGTGGAAGGAACTCGTGAGCGTATCCAGATCTTCGAAGGTGTTGTTATCTCTCGTAAAGGTCAAGGTATCTCAGAAATGTACACTGTCCGCAAAATTTCTGGCGGTGTAGGTGTTGAGCGTACATTCCCAATCCACACTCCACGTGTTGACAAGATTGAAGTCGTACGTTACGGTAAAGTACGTCGTGCTAAATTGTACTACCTACGTGCATTGCAAGGTAAAGCTGCGCGTATCAAAGAAATCCGTCGTTAAGATAGTTTTTCTATCCAAGTCGGACCATGAAAAAGAGACAGTTCTGCTGTCTCTTTTTCTTTTTCATCTATTCGATTCGACTTTTGATCCAGTTTTTGAGTCAAATGAAGTAGAAAATGCAGAAAATATATTGATATCGACAAAAAAAGTAGTAAACTAGAGATAATAAATGTGAGAGGTAAATTTCATGAAGGAGTTTAAAAACGTACCGTCTATTTTTTCCGACTTGAGACAGGACATTGTTCAAATGCCAGAAATCATGCGCCAGTGTAGTGGCATTCGCATCTATGGCCGTAGAATTCGCTCAATTTTGTTTACGACGGATGTCGCTATCATTGCCAATAACAATGCTGATGCTATTTTGGCCGTTTATCCCTTTACCCCAAACCCAGCCATTTTAAAAAGTATCATGCGGGTTGCTTCTGTGCCTGTTCTGGCTGGAGTCGGTGGTGGACTAACAAAAGGCACGCGCTCGGCAAACATGAGTCTGTTTTCGGAGTCAGAAGGAGCCTATGCAGTTGTTGTCAATGGTCCAACCAATGTTCAGACCATTGAGGAAGTCAATAAGGCAGTGGATATTCCGATCATTTATACCGTTGTGTCGGAATGTGCGGACATTGCTTCTCGAATCCAAGCAGGAGTTGATATTCTCAACGTTTCATGTGGCTTAGATACGGCGCGTGTCGTTGCCAAGCTGCGCAAGGAATTTCCGAATTTTCCAATTATTGCCACAGGTGGGCCAACAGAAGAAACTATCCGCCAAGTGATTGAAGCAGGAGCCAATGCGGTGACCTATACCGCTCCTAGTAACGGTGAATTATTCAAGGCAAAAATGGAAAAATACAGAAAAACTACAAAAGAATAGGATAAAACCTCTCTTGAAAACTTTCATTAACTAAGGTAAAATAGAAGTTACCTTCCCTTAGTTAAATGGATATAACAAATTCCTCCTAAGAATTAGTTGCAGGTTCGATTCCTGCAGGGGAGATAGAAACCATCTAAAAAAGCCTGAGATAACAGGCTTTTTTTGTTTCTTGTCCAAAATTTGTCCCAAATTCGACCTAAGGAATTTGTTGGCTGTAGATGCTGGTTTTTCTGTTAAGGATGTAGGCTATGCCCACGACAATTCCGCTTTCAATGACATGATAAGGTCCGAACACCTCATAAGCAATCAAGATAGGGGCAATGAGAGTATTAGTAGCAGCTGCAAATACTGCGGTATAGCCAAGCCCGGCTGCCAGAGAGATTGGAAATCCAAGAAGGCTTGCTAGGAAGGCGCCGCTGCTTGCTCCTATAGAAAATAGGGGCGTTACCTCACCTCCCTGGAAACCAGCAGTCAGACAGAGAACTGTGAACAGGAACTTGATGATCCAATCATATGAATAGACCGTTTCACCAGATAAACTCGCTTCAATCAGATTTGTTCCAAGTCCAGTGTAGCGCCCTTGATGGAAGAATAGCAGAGCAGAAATCACGACTCCCATGATTAGCATGCGGAGATAGGGGTTGGGTAGCCACTTATTAGCCTGTTTTTTGGATATGTCCAGACTAAGAGCAAAGAGATTTCCGATGAAGCCAAATGCTAGACCAAGTAGAAGAAATTGATGAAAGGGGAGTTCTTCTGGAAAATAGAGACTATGCTGGAACTTTTCAAGACCGAGCTTGTTTGAAGTCCAAGCAGCTGTAAAAGCAGCTAATAGAATTGCAGGAAGACCTTTCCAAGCAAACTTTCCGACAGCTAGCACCTCAACTGCAAAAATGCTGGCAGCTAAGGGCGTCTGAAAGAGACCAGCAAAGCCAGCAGCCATCCCCATCTTGATGAGGATGGGACGATGAATAGCAGAGCCAGTCCATTTTTCTATGGCTTGTGCAATAGCAGCCCCCATTTGAACGGCAACCCCTTCACGGCCAACGGATGCGCCGAAAAGATGGCTAAGCCAAGTAGTCATCATGATGAGAGGAAGTAGTACCAGCGGAATTTTTTTATCGTGTCCCTGCGCTACTTCAAAGACTAAGGACATGCCAGCCCTGGCATTTCTTCCCCATTTTTGATAAACATGGACAATAAGCAGTCCAGCCAAAACCAGACCTGGTAGGAGAACAGATAGGTGATTATTTCGCAGAGTTCCGATCCAAAGAAGGATATGACCGAAAAAGCTTGCCATTGCTCCAGCCAGGAGACCTAAGAGAAGGGAGATACTAACATAGACTATGAGGTTGAGGATCTTATTTTTCATGGGCTTGCAATTGCTCGGTCTGATAGGCACGGGAATGGCTCATGATGTCTGCAAATGTTGCTCGGATGCTGGCCTGATAGATTGGATTTTCAACTAGATTGGCCACTCGGTTGAGAACCTCTTCTTCGCGATTACTATCTAAAACGGCCATACCTGATTGGCGTTTGAAGGCTGTAACTTGATCAACCAAATGCATGCGTTGTTCCAAAAGGCGGACCAGCTGGCTGTCAAGTTGATTGATTTCTTGGCGGATGTGATCTAGGTTCATAGGGGACTCCGTTTCCATTTTTTAAGAAAAAACAACAAGCTAGGCTTGCTGTTTTATGCTAATTTTGCTACTAAATCAGTCGCAAAGGCTTCAAGGTTTTCAATATCTTCATCTTCGGCAGCCAAGTCAACTTTTACACTCTCTGCGCCCTTGCTTGCACCGCGAGAAGCCAACATGGTGTCAAAGTCATCCACTGCACTACAAAAGTCATCGTAGAAGGTATCACCAGAACCGCAGACACCGTAGATTTTTCCAGTTAAATCAAGGTCTGCAAGATCTGCATAGAAATCAACGATTTCATCTGGAAGTTCACCGTCCCCACCGTAAGAGTAAGTGTAGGTAGCAACCACAATTAGGTCTGCATCAAGAATTTCCTCTGTTTCGATGGTGGTGCATTCGTGAACTTGCACATCCAGTCCCAATTCTTCTAACTTATTCGCAACAATATCGGCAATTTCTTCCGTATTGCCCGTCATACTAGCGTAAACTATTTTTGCTAGTGCCATAGTTTCCTCCAAAAATAGATGATAGGATTAGTATAGCATATTTCTAAGAATTGTGAAAGGTAAAGGAATACCAATTGAGCTTCAATTGTGATAAAATACTGGCTAGGAGTTAAAAATGTTAAAAAAAATAGTTCAAAAAATCGAAGAATTTGATACCATTGTCCTTCATCGTCACCAGCGTCCGGATCCGGATGCCATAGGTAGTCAGCTAGGTTTGAAAAAACTCTTGCAGCTGAATTTTCCTGAAAAGACCATTTTGGCAACTGGTTTTGAGGAGCCAACTTTAGCTTGGTTGGGGCAGATGGATACCGTAGCCGACAGCGACTATCCAGCGAGTCTGGTCATTGTGACCGACACAGCCAATACCGAACGGATTGATGATGCTCGGTATGCTAATGGGGCCTTTCTCATCAAGATTGATCACCATCCAAATGATGATGCTTACGGAGATTTGCTCTGGGTGGACACGAGCAGTAGTTCGACCAGTGAGATGATTGCCTTTTTTGCAAGAGAGTTGGGATTGGACGTAGATGCAGAAATAGCTCGTTTGCTCTATGCGGGCATTGTCGGAGATACTGGACGCTTCCTCTATCCATCGACGTCTGCTCGTACATTTGAGATGGCTGCCTATTTACGCCGGTTTGACTTTGATTTTTCAGGTCTGTCTCGTCAAATGGATGCGATGGACTACAAAGTTGCTAAGCTCATGGGCTATGTCTATGATAACTTAGAAGTCGATGAAAATGGAGCAGCCCGAGTTGTCTTGACCCAAGAAACTCTCAAGACTTATGATGTGACAGATGCGGAAACAGCAGCGATTGTATCGGCACCAGGTCGGATTGGAGCGGTGCAGTCATGGGGGATTTTTGTTGAGCAAGTTGACGGATCATACCGTGTTCGCCTGCGGAGCAAGTCTGCTATAATTAACGAGATTGCCAAAAGACATGGCGGTGGTGGTCATCCGCTAGCTAGTGGGGCGAATTCTTATTCTCTAGAAGAAAACGAAGCCATTTACAAAGAAATTCAGCAGGTAGTCAAAGATGCAAGCAAGTAGCAGACAAATTCGCCTCATGGGGACCGTGATTGATACGACCATTTGGCATGAGAATCCAGAGCCTATCTTGGACCAGGTCGAGCAGCTTCTCTATCTCTACAAGGACCGTTTTTCAGCCAATGACCTGACCTCCGAGTTAATGGAGGTCAATCTAAATGCAGGTGTACAGGCAGTCCCCGTGGCCCCGGACCTCTATGAGTTGATTGAACTGGGGAAGAAGCATAGTCTGGCAGACAATAGTTTTCTCAATATCACGATTGGACCGTTGACGCAGCTCTGGCGGATTGGGTTTAAGGATGCCAAGTTGCCAGACCAGGCTAGTATCGATGAGCGACTGGCAATCATCAACCCAGCTGACATCGAGCTAGAGCCAGAATACCAGCAGGTCTTTCTCAAAAAAGAAGGTATGGCGATTGACTTGGGTGCCTTGGCAAAGGGCTACATAGCGGATAAAATTGTCGCCTTTTTGAAGGGAATGGGTGCCCAGGCTGGACTGATTAACTTAGGTGGCAATGTTCTGACCTTCGGTCAACCGCCTCATCAGGCAGACGGCTTGTGGCGGATCGGCATTCAGCATCCCAAGCTCCCACGTGGCAACAATGCTCTCGTCCTCAAAATAGGGGAAGAATCGGTGGTCACCTCTGGTATTTACGAAAGGACCTTCCAGTTTGAAGGCAAGACCTACCACCATATCTTTGACAGCCAGACAGGCTATCCCCTGCAGGCTGCTATCGCCAGCTTGACCATTGTCTCTAAGCAGTCGGTGGACGGGGAGATTTGGACCACCCGCCTTTTCGGTGCGTCCATTCGGGAGATCTACGACCAAGTTTGTCAGCAAGAGGGGCTGGAGGCTATTATCATGACCCCGGACGATCAAATGGTGGTGACACCAGGCTTGCGAGATAGGATTGAAAGATGAAAGATGCAGTACAAGAAGAGGGATTAGAGTTTTGGCCTATTCCCTTGGAAAAAGCAGAGCAGGCCATGACGGATACGGATTCTGGAGCTTCCGAGGGAGGTTTTGGAGTGCGGGTCTGGACAGATGCCAATTCAGGCCCGTCTGTGCAATAAAAATCAAAGAAAATCCTTGACAGGATTTGCTAGATTTGGTAAACTAAATGAGTTATAATCTATGGCTCGAAAAAGAGTCCATGGCAGAAAGGAATTTTTATAATGAAAAAAGATATCCATCCAGAATATCGCACTGTTGTCTTCATGGACACAACTACTGGTTACAAGTTCCTTAGCGGTTCTACTAAGAGCTCAAAAGAAACTATCGAATTCGAAGGTGAAACTTACCCATTGATCCGTGTGGAAATTTCATCAGACTCACACCCATTCTACACTGGACGTCAAAAGTTCACTCAAGCAGATGGACGTGTGGATCGTTTCAACAAAAAATACGGTCTCAAATAAGCTATCGTATTTTCATCCAACACAAGATGATTCAAAACCATTTCTGAAATACAGAGGTGGTTTTTTATTGAAATGAAAGAGATGGAATGAAGATGTAGACTTGTTTGGTCATGATGAAGGTTGAACGTTCATCACTTAAATTATTATGAATCTATTTTCTAAATATGGTAAAATAAAGATGAAAATAACATGTAAATCATGAAAATGGAGAATTGTATGGAAAAGCTTAAGATTGTTATGGAAAAATTAGTCATTGTTTTACGATTCATTGGGAAGATGTTAAATCAAGGGCTACAGACCTTTATAGCTTTCATGATGAAGCCAAAACCTAATGGAAAACTTAGTAAAAGAAAATTTATTCTGCTTGGTTTAGTTATTCTAGTTGTCTGGTTCCAAATGGAGTCATTAAGTAGACGTCCTCATTTTGCAACAAGTGGAGCAGAATCCGTTACAATTTCTCAAATTGGAAATTATGCGGAAGGTCAAAAAATAAAATCAGGTACTTATTACGTTGTACTAACTGAGTTGGAAACAAATGGTGACAGTAATGAAATTGGACTGAGTGTCCTCCACCCTGGATATCATGATTATGAATGGTTTTCTAGCCTCGGAGAAACCGTTGCTATCTCTATTCCAAAGAATGCTACGGTTGAAGTGACAGGAAATGTTGGTGAATTTACCCTATCATTTTACACTGAGCAGGATTACTTAGAAGGTAAGATTGCAGAAAAATACCGGTTAACTTCAAGTCAGTCTTCCACAATAGTTAGCAGTTCGTATTCTTCGAATTCTTTAACCGCTACATCGACATCTACAAGCCAATCTTCGAGTTTTTCAACCGTTACATCGACAACCACTAGTTCGTCTTCAAGTTTAAGTGTCTCAACACCAGTTGAGATGGATGTGAATCAATTTACAAGTCAATATGATACTGGAAACTTGGAAAAAAATAAACTATATCAGGTGAAGGCAAACTTGGTTGATAAGGAGTTCTGGGGATGGAATGCAGACAGAACAAGCTACACAATCTATATTTTGGGGGCTGATCCAGATGGAATTGAAAGTAGCTTTATTCTAAGGATTTCTGAACAATTAGCAAATGAATTGGTTGATAGTGAGAGTGCCACTTTGACACTTCAGGTTAGGAACGATGATTTTGTCTATGTTACTTCTGCAATAAAATAGTAACCAACTATTGATGATAGAAATACCTTGGATCTTTTTAGTCTAAGGTATTTTTATATCCAGACTTCACAAACTAAGAATGCAAAATACCTTGAAAACAACTGCTCATCAAACACAGGGCTGTCAATTTTTTCCGTCAAAGTTTGGTCCGTGGTTTCTCTCCTTCTTAAATTTTGATATAATAGAGCAAGAATGTATGAGTAATGGATAGGGAGGGATTATGTCCAAGTATAGAGGATCAATCGATAGTCGCATTGACTATGCTTTGATTTTGCCAGTCTTTTTTTTATTGTTAATCGGCCTTATGTCCGTCTATATTGCGGTCAGTCAAGATTATCCTGACTATGTTTTTCAGATGGTTGGGCAGCAGCTGATGTGGATTGTTGTGGGGGTGGGCATCGCCTTTCTGGTAATGTTTTTTTCTACCAAGTTCCTATGGAAGGTCACACCCTGGCTCTACCTATTAGGACTCGCCTTGATGGTCTTACCGATTTTTTTCTATAGTCCGAGTTTATTGGCATCGACGGGTGCTAAGAACTGGGTGAGTATCAATGGTGTGACGCTCTTTCAGCCGTCTGAATTTATGAAAATATCCTACATCATCATGATGTCTCGCATAGTTGTCAGTTTTCAAAAAAAACATCAGGAAAGGTCCATTCGAGAGGATTTTTACTTGATTGGTCAGTTGCTCCTTGTAACCTTGCCTGTCTTGGTTCTTTTGTATTTCCAAAGTGACCTAGGAACATCATTGGTTTTCGTAGCTATTTTTTGTGGTATTGTCCTGATGTCAGGAGTTTCCTGGAAGATTATTCTCCCAGTCTTCTTGACTAGTTTGATCTTGGTTGTGGCCTTTCTCTTGGTCTTTGTCTCGCCTGGTGGAACAACCTTTTTACACAATTTAGGAATGGACACCTATAAAATCAACCGTATTTCAGCCTGGTTGGACCCCTTCAAAAATGCCCAATCAACCACTTATCAACAGGCACAGAGTTTGATTGCTATTGGTAGCGGGGGATTGACAGGGATTGGTTTTAATCAGACCAATCTTCTAATTCCTGTAAGGGAAAGTGATATGATTTTTACGGTCATTGCAGAGGATTTTGGCTTTGTTGGAGCCAGCATCCTCATTGGACTCTACCTGCTCTTGATTTACCGTATGTTGCGTATTACGCTCCAGTCCAATAATCGTTTTTATACCTATATTTCAACGGGATTCATTATGATGTTGCTCTTCCATGTGTTTGAAAATATTGGGGCAGCAACAGGAATCTTGCCTTTGACAGGGATTCCGCTTCCCTTTATTTCACAAGGTGGATCTTCTATCGTTTCCAATTTGATTGGGGTTGGCTTAATTTTGTCCATGAGTTATCAACACAAGTTGCAAGATGAAAAACGCCGCAATAAGTCCCGTACCTATAAAAAAATTACCATAAAAAGAATAGAGAGGTAGTTATATGAAGCGTATTGCAGTTCTGTTAGCAGATGGTTTTGAAGAAATTGAAGCACTCGCGCCAGTTGATGTCTTTCGTCGTGCAGGCTTCGATTGCCAAATGATTGGCTTAGAGGCACTAGAAGTGAGAGGATCTCATGATATTCGTGTCTTGGCAGATCGAGTTTTTTCAGGCGACTTGTCAGGTTATGATTTGATCGTACTACCTGGTGGAATGCCGGGGTCAACCAATCTGCGTGACCATGAGGGCTTAATCGCTGCACTTCAAAAAGCAAATCAAGATGAGCACTTGGTTGCAGCCATCTGTGCAGCTCCGATTGTATTGGAGAGAGCTGGTCTTTTGGATGGCAAACGTTATACTGCATATCCTGGAAAAGAACAGGAAATTCAGGCTGGTATTCATTCAACGGAGACAGTAGTAGTGGATGGCAGGATTGTCACCAGTCGTGGAGCTGGAACAAGTCTTGACTTTGCTTATAGGTTGGTGGATCTTTTGGGTGGAGATGGTAGTGCCCTAGCAAAGGCAATGGTTCATCGGGAAAACCAATAAAAAATACAGGGAGTTGGGTGATTCTTACTCCCTTTTTTGTAGGAAAAAAGGGGAAAATATGGTATAATAAAGGGTACTAGTTAGTCTAGCTTTTTTAGAAAAAAGGAAGAAATATGTCAGAAGAAATCAAAGATTTACAAGAAAAAGCCCAGGAATATGATGCCAGTCAGATTCAGGTTTTGGAAGGATTAGAAGCTGTTCGTCTGCGACCAGGGATGTATATCGGATCGACCTCAAAAGAAGGTTTGCATCACTTGGTTTGGGAGATTGTGGACAATTCCATTGATGAAGCATTGGCGGGGTTTGCCAGCAAGATTGAGGTCTTTATTGAACCAGATAATTCCATCACAGTTGTAGACAATGGTCGTGGAATTCCTGTCGATATTCAAGAAAAAACAGGTCGACCCGCTGTTGAAACGGTCTTTACAGTACTCCATGCTGGAGGAAAATTTGGCGGAGGCGGCTACAAGGTCTCTGGTGGTCTGCATGGCGTTGGTTCATCCGTCGTAAATGCTCTTTCAACGCAACTGGATGTTCATGTCTATAAAAATGGACAGGTTTATTTTCAAGAATACAAACGCGGTGAAGTAGTTGCAGATTTAGCGGTGGTTGGTGAGACGGATCGAACTGGTACAACGGTTCACTTTACACCAGATCCAGAAATTTTTACTGAGACGACGGAGTTTGATTTTGCTAAATTAAACAAGCGGATTCAGGAGCTTGCGTTCTTAAATCGTGGTCTAAATCTCTCCTTGACAGACAAGCGTGAGGGATTGGAACAAACAAAGGATTACCACTATGAAGGTGGGATTGCTTCCTATGTTGAGTACCTTAATGAAAATAAGGATGTCATCTTTGAAACGCCAATTTATACGGATGGTGAGATGGATGATATTACGGTGGAAGTGGCGATGCAGTATACGACCAGTTACCATGAAAATGTTGTCAGCTTTGCCAATAATATCCATACCCACGAAGGGGGAACTCATGAGCAAGGTTTCCGCACCGCTTTGACCCGTGTCATCAATGATTATGCTAAAAAGAACAAGATTCTCAAGGAAAATGAGGATAATCTGACGGGTGAGGATGTGCGTGAAGGCTTGACGGCAGTTATCTCAGTCAAGCACCCCGGTCCTCAATTCGAGGGGCAAACCAAGACCAAGCTTGGAAATAGTGAGGTTGTCAAAATCACCAACCGTCTGTTTTCGGATGCATTTACGGAGTTCCTGTTGGAAAATCCACAGATTGCGCGCCGGATCGTTGAAAAAGGTATCCTCGCCAGCAAGGCCCGGATTGCTGCCAAGCGAGCTCGTGAAGTGACACGTAAGAAGTCAGGTCTTGAAATTTCCAACCTTCCAGGTAAGTTGGCGGACTGCTCATCGAATGATGCGACCAAAACGGAACTCTTTATCGTGGAGGGAGACTCTGCAGGTGGTTCAGCCAAATCAGGCCGTGACCGTGAATTCCAAGCTATCTTGCCAATTCGTGGTAAGATTTTGAACGTAGAAAAAGCCAGCATGGATAAGATTTTGGCTAACGAAGAGATTCGAAGCCTCTTTACAGCTATGGGAACTGGCTTTGGAGCGGAATTTGATGTATCCAAGGCTCGCTATCAAAAATTGGTGATTATGACAGATGCCGATGTCGATGGAGCCCACATTCGTACCCTCTTACTAACCCTATTTTATCGGTATATGCGTCCAATTGTAGAAGCAGGTTATGTCTATATCGCTCAGCCACCGATTTATGGTATCAAAGTAGGGAGTGAGATCAAAGAGTATATTCAACCGGGTGCAAATCAGGAGCAGGAACTACAGGAAGCCTTAGAGAGACATAGTACAGGTCGTTCCAAGCCAACCATCCAACGCTATAAAGGATTGGGAGAGATGGATGACCACCAATTGTGGGAAACAACTATGAATCCAGAAAATCGCCTGATGGCACGTGTCTCCGTTGATGATGCAGCAGAAGCAGATAAGATTTTCGATATGTTGATGGGGGACAAAGTCGAACCACGCCGAGAGTTTATCGAAGAAAATGCTGTTTATTCAACAATTGATGTATAAAATTCGGAAAACTAGTGCAATTGCTAGAAAAGTGTGCTATAATGAAGTGATTTTCTAGTAAATTATATATCTAAGGAGATTTACATGCCTACAGGAACAATCATCTTAATCGTTTCGATTGTTGTGATCTTGATTCTGGCCTATGTGGCTTGCTTGATCATTCGAAAACGAAATGATAACTTGCTTACAGCATTAGAAGATAGAAAAGAAGAGTTGTTTAACCTTCCAGTCAACCACGAGGTGGAGGCTGTTAAAAACTTACACTTGATTGGTCAAAGTCAGGTGACATTCCGCGAATGGAATCAAAAGTGGGTGGATTTATCCCTCAACTCATTTGCAGATATTGAAAACCATATTTTTGAAGCAGAGGGATTTAACAATTCCTTCCGATTCATCAGTGCCAAGAATGCTATCGATTCGATTGAAAGCCAAATTGACTTGATTGAAGAAGACATCGAAGCAATTCGCCAAGGTTTGACAGAATTGAAGGAGCAAGAAGAAAAGAACTCAGGTCGTGTGAAGCATGCCCTTGACCTCTTTGATAACTTGCAAGAGGCCGTTCGTACCAACCCAGAACGCTTTGGAGATACCTTACCTGAGCTGGAAAAACAACTGAAAAATATTGAAGTTGAATTTTCAGAGTTTGTTATGTTGAACTCATCGGGCGACCCGATTGAAGCTTCTGAAATTCTCAACAAGACTGAAGACCATATGATTGCTCTCAATCAAATCATGGATCGTATTCCAGCCTTGGTTGAGACAGTCAATACTACACTTCCTGATCAGTTGGAGGACTTGGAGTCAGGTTACCGCAAGTTGATTGACCAAAACTACCTCTTTACAGAATCTGCCATCGAAAGTCAGTTCCAAGAAATCCGTGTTTCCCTTCGTGAAAATACAGCCTTGATTGTGGCATTTGATTTGGATACAGCAGAGGCTGAAAATGTGATAATCCAAAAACGCATCGACCATCTCTATAACCTCTTTACAAGTGAGATTGAAGCGCATCGTGAGACTGTTAAAATCAGCAAGACCTTGCCGAAATTCTTGGAGCATATCACTCAGAATAGCCAAGCCCTTGCTGATGAAGCAGATCGTTTGAACAAATCTTATATGTTGGCAGAAAGCAAGTTCACACGTATTCAACAATTGTTGAAACGTTTGGAATCGCTAGATGTTCTCATTTCAGAAGGAATCGAAGACTTGGAAAACCCTCAAGTGGCTTACTCGATTTTACAAGAGCGTTTGGAAAATGCAGAGTTGTCCTTGAAGGAAATCGAAGAAGAGCAGTTGGCTTTAGCTGAATACTTGAAACTTCAAGAAACTTCAGAGCAAAATGCTCGTAAGAAAGCAAATCTTTATATCAACAAATTGCATACACTAAAACGCTACATGGAAAAACGAAACCTTCCAGGTATTCCGGATTCATTCTTGACCATTTTCTTCCGTGCAAGTGACCATGTGGAAGCTCTGATTGGAGAATTGGATTACAAGCGAATCAATACTGAAGTTGTCAATCGTTTGTTGGAAAGTGCAACTTATGATATGAATGAATTGGAAGAAATTGCTTACCAAATCGTACAAAATGCGACCTTGACAGAGCAACTCTTGCAGTATGCAAACCGTTACCGTTCATTTGACGAAGGGATTCAAAAATCCTTCACTCGTTCTCTTGCAATTTTCGAAAAAGAGTTTGATTACCAAGCTTCTTTTGAAGAGATTTCCTTTGCCTTGGAGACAGTTGAACCTGGTGTAACAGAGCGTTTTGTTCGTTCATATGAAAAAACAAGAGAAACGATTCGTTACTAAATAAAAAGCCAAATGGCTTTTTATTTTTATATAAGAAAGGATGAAAAAATGACAAAAGGCTTGTTGGTCATGGATGTTGATTCGACCTTGATTTTGGAAGAAGGTATCGATCTTTTAGGTGAAGAAGCTGGCGTAGGTGAAGAAGTCGCTGCTATTACAGAACGTGCAATGCGCGGGGAATTGGACTTTGAAGAAGCCTTGCGTGAACGAGTAGCCCTTTTGAAGGGCTTGCCCGTTACTGTGTTTGACCGTATCATGGAAAAGATTCATTTTACACCAGGAGCTGCGGACTTGGTTGCAGAATTAAAAAATCGTGGCTATAAGGTTGCCGTTGTTTCGGGTGGTTTTCATGAGACAGTTGATCGCTTGGCTGCCCAGTTGGAGTTAGACTACGTTCGTGCCAATCGTTTGGAAGTTGTAGATGGTCTTTTGACAGGACAGGTTTTGGGGGAAATTGTCACAAAAGAAACCAAGAAAGCCTGTTTAGAGGCTTGGGCAGTTGAAAATGGTTTGGAACTGTCTCAGACGATTGCTATGGGAGATGGAGCCAATGACCTTCCCATGATTCAGCGAGCAGGAATTGGCGTTGCTTTTTGTGCCAAACCGATTGTACAGGAACAGGCACCTTACCGCATCAATGAAAAAAATCTCTACAAACTGATAGAGATTTTGGATGGTAAATAATACGGAAGTCAGCAATCTGCTGGCTTTTTTGTTAGGATTCTAGCAAGAGATTCTGTAAATCTTCTACTTTTTGGACAATGAAATCTGCTCCAGCCTCCTCAAATTCTTTACGGTTACCATATCCGTAGAGAACACCGATGGAAGCGAGATGATTAGCCTTGGCACCTAAGATGTCATGTTCACGATCACCGACCATGATGGTTGATTGGCTACCGTGCCCCAATTGGTCTAAAGCATAGGTGATGATAGCTGCCTTATGAATGCGGCTACTATCCAGACTGGCACCTGCTATCACATCAAAATAATGTGCGATTCCAAAATGTTGAAGGATTTGCTTAGCAAAGATTTCTGGTTTTGAGGTAGCAATCGCTAACCTCTTCCCTGCTTGCTTAAGGTTTTCTAAGAGAGGAAGAATTCCATCGTAGAGTTGGTTTTCAAAGATTCCCTTTTCTTTAAAGTAGACTCGAAAAGCATCGACAGCAGCTTGAGTATCTGCTGGATTGAGTTGATAGAAGCGGGAAAACGACTCATAGAGTGGTGGACCAATGAATCGTTTTAAATTCTCTGGGTCTGGCTCATCAATGTTCATACTTTCAAGCGCATATGTGACTGAGTTGATGATACCCAGTCCAGAATCGGTCAAGGTTCCATCTAGGTCAAATAAAATTGTGTGATACATAGACACCTCCTATCATTAGTATAGCATAGAAAGTGGCCTGGTAACAGGAGTAACTTGAAAGGAGGAAAATGGACTGTTATACTATATCTAAAAGGGAGGTTTGAACATGCGTATCTTGATTGCACCAGACTCATTTAAAGAATCTCTTTCAGCCCTAGAAGTGGCTGAAGCGATTTGTAAGGGATTTTCAAAGGTTTATCCAAAAGCAGTTTTTGATTTGCTACCTTTAGGTGATGGGGGAGAAGGAACAGTTGCAAGTCTCGCCCATGCTCTTTCTTTGAAAGTGAAGCAAACGGTCGTGACTGGCCCCTTTGGAGATAAGGTAGAGGTTTCCTATGCTATGGGAGAGGGAATGGCTGTTTTTGAAATGGCTGCTATTGTGGGTTTAGCTTCTATCCCACTGTCCAAACGCAATCCCCTTGAAGTATCGACAAAAGGTATTGGAGAACTTTTGGTCCATCTAGTCCAAGCAGGAGCTCGACAGATCTATATTGGCATTGGTGGATCGGCCAGTCATGATGGCGGGATTGGCATGGCAGCAGGATTAGGTGTCCAATTTTTTGATGCTGACGATCAGGAATTGCCTGCAATTGGCGCCAGTCTCAGCAAGATCGCTCGTATCTCCCAAGCTAATTTGCAGATTGACCCTTCAAGCCTTCGAATTGATCTCATTACAGATGTGACCAATCCTCTCTGTGGTCCTGCAGGTGCAACTTATACATTTGCAGGGCAGAAAGGACTTTCTGCTTCACAGTTTCCACAGGTCGATCAGGCCATGCAGTCCTTTTACAAAATGGTCAATCCTGCTATTTTAGATCTGCCTGGAGCGGGAGCAGGAGGAGGGATGGCTGCAGGTTTGGTGCAGTTTGCTTGTGCCCATATCCAGACAGGTATTGATTTTGTCTTGGATCAGTTAGATTTTGATCAACATGTTGCTCAAGCTGATCTCGTTATTGTAGGCGAAGGACGGATGGATGCCCAGAGTTTGGCTGGAAAAACGCCAGTCGGGGTGGCAAGACGAACACCAATAGGGATTCCGATCATCGCCATTTGTGGTAGCTTAAAGGATGACCTTCCCGATTTTCCTTTTGAAAAAATCTGCGCTGCATTTCCTATAATCTCTGAAGTGGATAGTTTGGAAAACACACTCGAAAATGCAGAAAAAAACCTGATCCGCACAGCGGAACAGGTGGCAAGAATTCTTCAGTTAGGAGGTCAACAAAAATGGAATTTGTGAAACATGTGGCCATTATTGTATTCATTTTTATTTGTATTCTTAAGCTAGTATCCCTTATGAAACTGCTCAAAAATGAAAGAGGAACAGAAATGAATCTAATAAAGGCAAATTGAGTAATGTTCTTTTTCAATGAAAAAAATGAAAGAGGCAGATTGCTAGGAATTCTTAGTCTAACCGGTATTATTCTCGTTTTAGTATGTGTCCTACTTTATTGATAATAAAGACTAACCAAATAATTTTTTCCAGAAAGAGGTTTTTTGCTCTTCCTTTTTCTCTTCTTGTTTGACAAGATTTGGGAAGACGGCTTCTAGGCTAATATCTTCTTGATCGACTGCATGATCTGTATGAAAGACTAGGGCATAAGGAGAATGCCCCACTTTTTCATCGATGATAGAAGTAGTTAGTCCCAGAGATTGCGCTGTCTTAATAATGGCAACTTGCAATCTGTCTGACAGGCTTGGAGACAGCTTCAATGTGAGAGGCTGGAAGCGGACACTTAGATCTCTGCACAGGATTGGTAGCTTATCTTGAAAAGTTTGTGACTGCACTTGGTCAAAGGTCAAGATGAGGACGACTCGTTCTCTAAAGGTGCCCATGTAGATGCGTTGTTGGTCTGGATCAAGGCGTGTTTCGCCACTTGCTTTTTGTAAAATTGTTTTTTGAATATCAGTCATGTCCTTAGTATAGCATAAAAAGGGACTGCTGAAAAGGCAAGCGTTTACATCCTTGGTTTCTGTAAAATAACCTGTTTTTTCTTGAAAAATCTGTATTTTTAGGGTATGATAGCTATGTAACAATTTTAAACTCAAAGGAGAGTAATATAATGTCAATTATTACTGATGTTTACGCTCGCGAAGTCCTTGACTCACGCGGTAACCCTACACTTGAAGTTGAAGTTTATACTGAATCAGGTGCTTTCGGACGTGGTATGGTTCCTTCAGGAGCTTCTACTGGTGAGCACGAAGCAGTTGAACTTCGCGACGGTGACAAGTCTCGTTACCTTGGTCTTGGTACACAAAAAGCTGTTGACAACGTAAATAACGTGATTGCTGACGCTATCATCGGTTATGACGTTCGTGATCAACAAGCTATCGACCGCGCTATGATCGCTCTTGACGGTACTCCTAACAAAGGTAAATTGGGTGCAAACGCAATCCTTGGTGTTTCTATCGCTGTTGCGCGTGCAGCTGCTGACTACCTTGAAGTGCCACTTTACACTTACCTTGGCGGATTCAACACTAAAGTATTGCCAACTCCAATGATGAACATCATCAACGGTGGTTCACACTCAGACGCTCCAATCGCTTTCCAAGAATTCATGATCTTGCCAGTTGGCGCTCCTTCATTCAAAGAAGGTCTTCGTTGGGGTGCTGAAGTATTCCACGCTTTGAAGAAAATCTTGAAAGCTCGTGGTTTGGTAACAGCTGTTGGTGACGAAGGTGGTTTCGCTCCTAAGTTCGAAGGAACTGAAGACGGTGTTGAAACAATCATCGAAGCTATCGAAGCTGCTGGTTACGAAGCTGGCGAAAACGGCATCATGATCGGTTTCGACTGTGCGTCATCTGAGTTCTACGACAAAGAGCGTAAAGTTTACGACTACACTAAATTCGAAGGCGAAGGCGCTGCTGTTCGTACATCTGCAGAGCAAATCGACTACCTTGAAGAATTGGTTAACAAATACCCAATCATCACTATCGAAGATGGTATGGATGAAAACGACTGGGATGGTTGGAAAGCACTTACTGAGCGTCTTGGTAAACGCGTTCAATTGGTTGGTGACGACTTCTTCGTAACAAACACTGACTACCTTGCACGTGGTATCAAAGAAGGTGCTGCTAACTCAATCCTTATCAAAGTTAACCAAATCGGTACTCTTACTGAAACATTTGAAGCTATCGAAATGGCTAAAGAAGCTGGCTACACTGCAGTTGTATCACACCGTTCAGGTGAAACTGAAGATTCAACAATCGCTGACATCGCAGTTGCAACTAACGCTGGCCAAATCAAGACAGGTTCATTGTCACGTACAGACCGTATCGCTAAATACAACCAATTGCTTCGTATCGAAGATCAATTGGGTGAAGTTGCAGTCTACAAAGGCTTGAACTCATTCTACAACTTGAAAAAATAAATTAGTACAGTGTACTAATTTATCCCCGAGCTAGTATAGCGAGGGTTATAATAAGAACAAGTCTGGAAATTTCCAGGCTTGTTTTTCGTAGTACAGTGTACTAATTTATTTCAGAGCTTGTATGGCGAAGTGAAGTAATACTCTTAAGGTTAATCTGTACTCCAAAAGTTCGATAGAAAATTTAACTTTAGGTGCTATTTTTATGAAATTGAACTAATAAAACAAAGTAAAAGTTTATGAACAATGTCAAAGTGGTCAATCAAGACATTTATCTACTTTTACAAATAGATACAGAATAAACAATGTCCAGAGCGTGAAGTACACCACCTCCAGAATTAAAGATGGAAGTGATTGATGAAGTTCTAATTGTTGGTCACTCTCTTAATCAAGTAGCTCTTGATTATGCTCTTACAAATCAAGGAACTCTTCCAAAGTGGATAGCACAATACAAGAAAAACGGGTATACTTTTCTTGAAAAAAGAGGAGGTCACTAATAATGAGGTGTAAATAAAAGAAGACTTAGGAAGAGACGACAAAGTTGGAGAGATTTCAGAAGGAAAATGAACGCTGCTCACTGAGGTGGTTTACCAAAAATCGGATTTGTATTTTAGCTTTGCACCTTTGCACCTTTGCAAAATATGTGGGTATATTCTGAAATTGTTGATATCTAGTTGATTGTGTGATATAATTTTCCCAAGCACAAGTGATAGTATAGAAGGAGTACACCTTGATAGAGGTAGCCACGGTGCGAATCCGTGTCATTGTGCTTATCTGCCCCTTTTAGGGGCTTTTTATTTTTCTCGAGAGTTATAGTAGGGGCTGTATCATATGTTAGATTTACATTGCATAAAAGATGTTATATTGTTTAATTTTGGTATCAAAATATAGTACTTGATAAGCATGGTATAATAAAAATAAATGTAACTAATAAGATGCCCTAGAACAGAAACAAACTTCTCAAAGCATAAAAAATTGAAAAGTCTTTTACAAAATTGCAAGATATAAAACTCATAGAACAACTGCTATTCCAATGTTTCTAATAGTTATTGATTTTCACCATAAATAAAAAAAGATTGAAGAAAATCGTTCAAAATGGACTTTTTCTTCAATCTGAAACTAGGCTTAATAACCTAGTTTTCTATATTAAAACAAACCTTTTACCTTGTCCAAAAGACCGCTTACGCCTTCTGTACCAGATAAGAGACCTTTTGCTTGCTCAAGGTATTCACCGAATTGATCTTTGTTTTCTTCGATAAATTGTTTTGCGCCGTCAAAGTCTTTGTTTGCAATCAAATCTTTTACTTGATTTAACAAATCTGTTGGATTCATGTTCTTCACCTCCTATATCATAATTCAACCATAAATAGAGCGATTTCACAAGCATTTAGTCTTGAGGAAATGTCACGCAAACAGCTTCTGGGATTTGGACGTCATTTGAGATGGCCCAGAGTTTTCCAGTTGCTTCTTCGCGTGAAAAGATGACGATATTATCTGAATCCTGATGGGCGACTAGGAGAAATTTTTCATCTGGGCTCAGAGCGAAATCCCGAGGAGTTTTTCCATGTGTTGGCACAATTTCGACTAATTCCAAGCTGGCATCTCCCAAAGTTCGGTACACAGCAATGGAATCATGACCGCGGTTAGAGGCATAAACATACTGACCATCTTTTGTAATCCGGATAGCAGCTGTGCCATTGAAACCCTGGTAGTCTGAAGGGAGTGTTGAGATGGTTTGCATCCGCTCAAAATAACCAAGTCCGTCATAAATCAGTACTTCAATTGTAGAATTTAGCTCACAAATCAAATAGGCTAATTTGGTGTAGGGATGAAAGACAATATGACGGGGACCAGCACCAGCTTGTGCCTGATAGGTTGTTTTCTTTTCTAATTTTCCTTGGTCAGAGACAGCATAGGTGATGACTTGATCGGTTCCCAAATCACAGGTTACTAAGAATTTGTCAGGGGTTAGGTCGGCAAAATGAACGTGGGGAGAAGCTTGATTTTCATGTGGTCCAGATCCTGTATGGACAGCTGAATCCGTTAATTCCAGACTGCCGTCTTCCAAACGTTTATAGACTAAAACTTGCCCCTTATGGTAGTTGGCCCCATAAACTAGTTGTCGTTCTTCGTCGACAGCTACATAGCAAAGCGGTGCCCCTTCTTCAACAACGTGATTGAGAGGTGTCAGATCTGCAGTGAAAGCGGCAATCCCACCTAACCCTTGCTCTGCACCAACGGAATAAAGGCTTCCATCTTTAGCAAAGGCCAGATAAGTAGGGTTTGGTTCGTTGGCAACTAGGCGAGGATTGCTGAGCTGACCACTCGCCTCATCGAAATCTGCTGCATAAATACCCTTTGAGTCTCGTTTCGTATAGGTTCCAAAATAAACTGTCATGTTGGTCTCCTTTTTCTAAACTGGCTTTATTATAGCACATTTTTCCTTAAGGAATGCTTAGAAAGTCGTATTTCCATTTTCAAAAAAATTGGAGAAAATGGTACAATAGAAACAAAGAAAGTGAGGTAAATATGGAAGACAAGCAATCACGATTTAGTCAAACCTGGCTTTACAAATGGATTATCAATAATCAAGCGGTCAGCTTTTTTCTAGTGACCCTTTTAATTCTCTCTTCCCTCTTTGTTTTCACCAAGGTTAGTTTTATCTTCAGTCCTTTGGCAGATTTTCTCTCCATTATTCTCCTGCCTATGCTATTGACTGGTCTGCTGTATTATTTGCTCAATCCCTTGGTTGACCTGTTTGAAAAGTATAAATTTTCGCGTACTGTGGGAATCAGTATCCTGTTTGTACTGATTGCGCTCTTGCTGGTGTGGGGACTGGCTGTTGCCATTCCTAGCGCACAGACCCAGATCATGTCCTTTATGCGCAATCTCCCTGGCTACATTGCTGAAATCGAAGGGATTGCGACCAAGCTACTGGAGAATGAACAGTTTGCTCAATTCCGTCCAACAGCCTTGGAACAGTTGAACAAACTAAATGATCAAATCATGACCTTTGCTCGGAATATGTCAACCAGTGCTGTCAATTGGGCCAGCAATCTGATTTCGACTGCCTCGCAAATTATCGTTTCTATCTTAATCATGCCCTTTATCCTCTTTTATCTCTTACGGGATGGAAATCAGGTGAAAGGCAATATCATCAAATTTTTACCGACCAAGTGGCGGTCGCCAATCGGCCAAGTCTTGACGGATGTCAATAGCCAGTTGGCAAACTATGTGAGAGGGCAGGTGACAGTGGCGATGATTGTTGCCTTCATGTTCTCTGTCATGTTTTCCATCATCGGTTTGAATTATCCGATTACCCTTGGAATTGTGGCTGGCTTTTTGAATTTAATTCCTTATCTTGGTTCATTTTTGGCCATGATTCCAGCTGTTATTTTAGGGATTATTGCTGGACCGTTTATGTTGATCAAGGTTTTGATTGTCTTTATGGTGGAACAAACCATCGAAGGACGTTTTGTAACGCCATTGATTATCGGTTCATCCTTGAGCATCCATCCGATTACCATTTTGTTTGTCTTGTTGACGGCTGGTCAGATGTATGGTGTTTTGGGTGTTTTGTTGGGAATTCCAATCTACGCTTCGATCAAGGTAGTCGTCAAGGCTATTTTTGAATGGTATAAAGCTTATAGTGGTCTCTATGAAGAAGAAGGAGAAATAGAAGAAGTTCATGAACAATAGTGAAAAAATGTTGGCTTGTTTGGACCAGCAGGATTTAGATAAGGCAGATAAGTATTTCAAGCGCGCCTTGGTGCAGGATGATAGTGAAACGCTTTTGTCCTTGGCTGCCTATCTGGAAAGTATTGGTTTTTTCCCTCAGGCTGCACAAATCTATGACCAGCTCAAGGAAACCTATCCTGAGGTAGCCCTCAATCTGGCTCAGATTGCTTTTGAAGATGGCTTGGTTGAAGAAGCTTTCGGTTATTTGGAGGAAATTTCGGAAGACAGTCCTGCCTATGTGGAAGCCTTGTTGGTCAAAGCGGACTTGTATCAGGCAGAAGGCTTGTCAGATGTGGCGCGTGAGAAATTGTTAGAAGCAAGTCATTTGTCAGATGAACCTATTATCCTCTTTGGTTTGGCAGAGTTGGACATGGAATTGGAATTATTTAAGGAAGCCATTTCTTATTATGCCCAGCTGGATAATCGTGAAATTTACGAATTAACAGGAGTTTCTACCTACCAGCGAATTGGGCTTGCCTATGCCAGTTTAGGGAAATTTGAAGCGGCCATTGAATTTTTGGAAAAAGCTGTTGAGTTGGAATACGATGACCAGACAGTTTTTGAGTTAGCAGCTCTGCTATTTGAACGCGAAGAATACCAAAAGGCCAATCTCTATTTCAAGCAGCTGGATACCATCAATCCTGATTTTGAAGGCTATGAATATGCCTATGCTCAGTCGCTTCATGCCGAGCATAAATTAGAAGATGCCTTGGCTATGACTCAAAAAGGCTTAGCTAAAAATGACTTTGATGCCAATCTCTTGCTCCAGGCTTCACAGTATGCCTATGAATTGCATGATGAGGCGGGGGCAGAAGATTATCTTCTACGGGCAAAAGAGGTGGCAGATGATAGTAACGAACTAGCTCTACGCTTGTCCAATCTGTATCTTGAACAAGAGCGATTTGAAGAGGTTGTGGCTTTATTTGATGAAGAGGTAGATAACGTTCTAGCTCGCTGGAATATGGCCAAGGCCTATCAAGCTCTAGAAAGAGATGATGAAGCAATTGAGCTTTACGATGAATTGGCCGGAGAATTGGCTGAGAATCCTGAATTTTTGGCTGATTACGTAGCGGTTTTACGTCAACTTGGTCGTTTGGATGAGGCAAAAGAGCAAGCTAGTCGTTATATCCAATTGGTGCCAGACGATTTAGCCATGCAAGAATTTTTGAATGAAGAGTAGGTTATGCAAGTAAATCGATTATTTCAATACAATACACTCGGTGCCTTGATGGCAGGACTGTATGGCGGCTCCTTGACGGTTGGTGAATTGTTGGAACATGGTGATTTGGGCTTGGGAACCCTGGATTCCATTGACGGCGAGCTGATTGTCTTGGATGGAAAGGCCTATCAGGCCAAGGGAGCAGGGGAAAAACCAGAAGTGGTTGAAGTTCCTGCTGATATGAAGGTCCCCTATGCAGCGGTTATTTTTCACGAAGCAGAAGTCATTTTCAAACAACGCTTTGAAATGACTCATGAGGAATTGCACCAGCGAATTGAATCCTATTATGATGGGGAAAATCTTTTTCGCTCTATCAAAATCAAGGGGACTTTCGCTCGGATGCATGTCCGCATGATTCCAAAATCGGCTTCGGATGTTCGTTTTGCGGAAGTGGCTAGTCGCCAGCCTGAGTATACCGTTGAGAACATTTCAGGTACCATTGTTGGTATTTGGACACCAGAGATTTTCCATGGAGTCAGTGTGGCTGGCTATCATTTGCATTTTATTTCGGATGATTTGACCTTCGGTGGGCATGTCATGGACTATATTATTTCAGAAGGAATGGTGGAAGTGGGCCCAGTCGATCAGCTAGATCAACGCTTTCCAGTCCAAGACCGCCAGTATCTTTTCGCTAAGTTCAATGCTAAGGAAGTCAGAGAAGATATTGATAAGGCGGAGTAGATTTCAATACAGAAAAATCCATGAACTAGATTTTCATGGATTTTATTTTGTCTTCAGTTGGGGTGACGCGGAGGGTCTTCTGACCGCGGTAGGTCACAAATCCTGGCTTGCCACCTGTTGGCTTATGCAGTTTCTTGGCTTCAATCATATCGACTTGGACCAAGTTAGAATGCCTTGCCTTAGAGAAGTAGGCAGCCAGCTCCGCCGCGTCTGTCTTGACCTCGTCGCTTGGGTCCAAGTTATCTGTGATGACCACGTGACTGCCTGGAATGTCTTTGGCGTGGAACCAGAGTTCGCCTTTCTTGGCCATTTTGAAGGTCAACTCATCATTTTGCAGGTTATTTTTTCCGACCAGAATAATGGTCTTCCCGTCCGTCGCCAAGTATCGCTCAGGTTTCTGACGCTTATGGATTTTCTCACGGTGGCGACGTTTGAGGTAGCCTGTTTCAATCAGCTCTTCACGGATTTCATCGATCTCTGCCAGACTAGCCTGTCCCAGCATGGTATCAACGGACTCCAGATAGACAATGGTTGCCTTGGTTTCCTCAATCAAGTTGGTCAAGTGCTTGACCGCCTCCTTGAGTTTCTGGTACTTCTTGAAGTAACGCTGGGCATTTTGGCTAGGAGTCAAAGCCACGTCCAACTCAATCTCCAGCTCTTCGCCCGTATAGTAGTTGTCTAATCGCACACTCGGCTGGTCATTGGGCACCTGGTGCAGATAGGTGGTCAAGAGTTCACCCTTTTGCCGTACCAACTCCGCCGTCTCCGTATCCGCCAATTCCTGCTCTTGCTTGACCAACTTCTTGCGATTCTTCTCCAGCTCACTGGCCACCCGCTTGATCAGCTCATTGGCCTGCTGGGCCACCCGATCCCGCTCCGCCTTGTCCTGATAGTAGAAGTCTAGCAAACTGCTTAGACTCTCAAAGTGAGGCTGGTTTTCAGGGCTGTTGGCCAATGGCAGAGCAGTATAGGACTTGTCTGTCAGGTTAGGCTGTGTTGCCTGGTCAAAAAAGGCACGGAAGTTCTTCAGGCGGTCTGACTGCAAAAGACTAGCCAGTTCAGAAGCTGTATCCCGACCCAAACCTTGAAAGACCTGTTGGAGATTTTTTGGATTCAGTTCCTGAGTCGATAAGATTTCAAACAATTTCTCATCAGACACCGTATAAGGATTGAGAGAATGCGTCTCCGGTGGACGAATGTAGGTGGAGCCTGGCAAAATAGTTCGGTAAGAATTTTGTGAGAAACCGACGTGCTTGATTGCCTCGATAATCTTTTGTTCAGACTTATCGACCAAGATGATATTGCTGTGCTTGCCCATGATTTCCACAATCAAGGTAGCTTGGATATGGTCGCCAATCTCATCCTTGTTGGACACGGAAAATTCTAAGATGCGGTCATTGTCCAACTGACGGATGTCCTCGATAATGGCACCTTGTAAATATTTCCGCAGAATCATGGTAAAGGTATTGGGCACCTTGGGATTGGTAAACTCCGACTGGGTCAGCTGAACTCGACCGAAGACCGAATGGGCGGACAGGAGCAACTTATGGCTCTGACGGTTGCTGCGGATGTTGAGGACAATTTCCTGCTCAAAGGGCTGGTTGATTTTCTGAATCCGCCCACCTTCTAAATTGGCCTGTAACTCAGCCGTCATGTGATGTAAAAAAAATCCGTCAAAAGACATGGTTTTCCTCTTTCTAATCGCTTTAACTCAGTCTAGTATATCATATTTTGATGGTTTTTGAAGAGACCGGTAGTTCCTACTGACATAAAAAGTTTTCAGAAAATTTAATCAAAAGTATTGACAAAGACTGATGGATGCCGTATAATCGTCTGTAATCAGAAGAAGTAGTAAAGCAGAAGTCTTCAGGGAGCCTGTGGTACTGGGAACAGGTGGCGGAGTTTTATGAAATGGGCTGATGGGTATTGTTTATGGCGAGAACTAACGAAGGTTTCAGCCAAAACAGTCACGCAAATGAACTTAAAACAATGATAGTTCGGTCCGCACACCTTACAGTGCAACTCCTTGTTAGAGGAGATGAGATATGGGAGGATTCTAGACAATTCCCATAAGTGAGGTGGCACCGTGTCATTGACGCCCTCGCGTATTGTTTTTCAATATGCGGGGGCTTTTCCATTGTCTTCGTAGATTACTTTTATATTGCGTCACGTTCGGCTTGCCTGATTCAAACAGTCCAGTGGACTGTTTGAAGTCAATGCTTGAAAACGAGGAAGCATTGAGTTATGTTTGCGCATCCGTTCCTAATCTAAAAGCAATCTACTTTGACAATGATAGACATTACGAGGTAATCAAGATGAAACGATGGCGTAGCAGTAGATAGTTAGTTGCAAATGGTAGAATAGTTTTTGAAAAAGAAAGTAGGGAAGAATATGAAAAATAAAACATTATTAAGTGTTGTTACAGCCTTAGTAGTCTTGGTCATTGGAGCCTTTTTCTTCAATAAGCAAGAAGAAACAACTAGCAGTACAGATCAAACGCAGACAGTCAAGGTCGGTGTTCTCCAGTATGTGACCCATGATTCCTTGGATGAGATTTATAAGGGGATTGTGGCTGGTCTGAAAGAAGCAGGTTATGATGACACAAGTAACCTCACCATTGATTTTATGAACGCAGAAGGCGATCAGTCTCAAGTGCAAACCATGAGTAAAAAGTTGGTCGATAACGGCAATCAGCTCTTGATTGGTATCGCGACACCAGCCGCACAAGGATTGGCCAATGCGACGACAGAATTGCCCATCATCATGGGAGCGGTGACTGATCCAGTTGGAGCTAACTTGGTGACTGACTTGAACAAGCCTGGTGGCAATATCACCGGTGTATCAGACCAAACACCAGTAGCAGACGAGATTGAGCTGATTAAGGCTATCACACCAGATGCCAAAACAATCGGTGTTCTCTACTCTTCAAACGAAGACAATTCCAAATCCCAAGTTGCTGAATTCAAAACAGCAGCAGAGGCAGCTGGCTACACTGTCATTGAATACGCAGTGCCTTCTTCAAACGAAATCGCCTCAACAGTAGAAGTCGCAACTAGCAAGGTAGATGTTCTCTTCACGCCAGTTGATAACACGATCGCCTCAGCCTTCTCAACCGTCGTATCCGTTGCCAACAAGACAAAAACACCTGTTTACACCAGTGTAGAAGATATGGTAGAAGGTGGCGGTATCGCCTCTGTCACCCTCAGCCAGTACGACTTAGGTGTGGCAACAGGTAAAATGGCTGCGAAAATCCTTGACGGTGCAGATCCAGCGACCACTCCAGTGGAAATCTTCAATGAAGGCAGCGTCGTTGTCAACAAAACTGTCGCAGATGAACTTGGCTTGACCATTCCAGCAGACATCTTGGAATCTGCCAGCCGTATCATCGAGTAATCTTAGAAACGAGAATCTAGTATGATTGTATCCACTATCTCTCAGGCTCTGCTCTGGGCAATCCTGAGTCTTGGAATCTTTATGACCTTCCGTATCCTTAATTTTCCAGACATGACGACGGAAGGTTCCTTTCCTCTAGGAGGAGCGGTGGCAGTAACCCTCCTGACTCAAGGAGTGCATCCTGTCCTTGCCACAGGAGCAGCTGTCTTGGCGGGCTGTCTAGCTGGTTTGGTAACAGGCCTTCTCTACACCAAGGGAAAAATCCCGACCATTCTAGCGGGAATCTTGGTCATGTCCTCCTGTCACTCCGTCATGCTCTTCATCATGGGACGGGCCAATCTCGGCCTCCTCAATACGACGACTCTTCAGGATCTCCTGCCCTTCTCGGACACGCTCAATCAGCTCATCTTGGGCTTGGGAGCGGTTATCTTAGTCATCCTGGCTATGCTTTTCTTCCTCTATACTCGCTTGGGCCAGGCCTACATCGCCACAGGGGACAATTCCGATATGGCACGCAGCTTTGGCATCAACACCAGCCGCATGGAGCTCTTGGGTTTGGTCCTCTCGAACGGCATCATCGCCCTAGCGGGAGCCCTCATCGCCCAGCAGGAAGGCTACGCTGACGTATCTCGCGGAATCGGAGTCATCGTCGTTGGCTTGGCTAGCCTCATCATCGGAGAGGTTTTGTTTGATAATTTGACAATGGCAGAGCGGTTTATAGCGATTGTCGTAGGAGCGATTTTCTACCAGTTCTTGATTTTGGGAGTGATTTCCCTGGGTATCAACACCAGCTACCTCCGTATCTTCTCAGCGATTATCCTGGCTATCTGCCTCATGGTCCCTGAGTTGAAAAACAAACTACTGAAAGGAGCTAGCCTGACCAAATGAATGCAATCGTAGAATTAAAAAATGCCACAGTCGTGGTCAACAATGGTCTGGATCAGGAGCGGGTTATCCTAGATGATGTCAGTCTGACCATTTACCAGCATGATTTTATCACCATTCTGGGTGGAAATGGGGCTGGCAAATCAACTCTTTTCAATGTCATTGCAGGGACCCTTTCTCTGACCAAGGGCAGTATTTCCATTCTGGGAGAGGATGTGACCAAGTGGCCAGCAGAAAAGCGGGCCAAGTATCTGGCCCGTGTCTTCCAAGATCCAAAAATGGGTACAGCTCCGCGGATGACAGTCGCTGAAAACCTGCTCATCGCCAAATACCGTGGTCAGTCACGAGGCTTGGTCCCACGCCAGTTGCCCCAACACCTAGAAGACTTTGAGGCAACTCTGACCTTGATTGGCAATGGTTTGGAGAAGCACCTGACTACGCCAGCTGGTCTGCTGTCGGGCGGACAACGCCAGGCCTTGAGTTTGTTAATGGCGACCCTCAAGCAGCCAGAGCTCTTGCTCTTGGATGAGCATACGGCAGCCTTGGATCCCAAGACCAGCCAGTCTTTAATGGACTTGACGGATAACCTGATTGCCCAGCAAGAGTTGACGGCTCTTATGGTTACACACCAGATGGAAGATGCCCTTCGCTATGGCAATCGCCTGATTGTTATGAAGGACGGCAAGATCATCAAGGACTTGACCAAGAACCAGAAGGCCCAGATGAAGTTGGAGGATTACTATCGCTTATTTGAATGAGGTTGAGAAACCTCATTTTTCTTGTCAAGATAAAAGTGCTATGTTATACTGGTTTCAGGAGTTTGCCTATGAAATCAAGAATGTTCACCTATTGTTGTTTGTTATTGCTCTCCTTACCCCTACTGTTTGCCTGTCAATCTGAGACGGTCGAAATCAAGCGGGTGCCTATGGAGACCTCGGAGCTCTTTAGCCAGAAGGAAATCGATCAGGCCATTGAAACTACCATTGACTATGTAGACCGGCAGTTTGACTATTGCCAGTTGATTAGTTTAGGCTATGCAGGGGATGATGAGGAATGGTTTGATTCATGGGCGGAGCAGTATGGCGCAGATCAGGTCATTATTTTGACATCCAGTTTTCGGGTGGATGAAAATGCCACACAAACAGGTTTTGAACCGGGTGCGACCCATACGGGTTGGAACTGGATTCTGACACGGAAGGGGTCTGGGAAATGGACCGTTTCAGGCTATGGCTATTAAAATATGAAAATGAAAACTCTCTTTGCAGAGTTTTTTGTATTTTCTTATGAAAAGTTGTATAATATAGAAGATAGGCCCCTGTGCCAGACTGTAATTCGACTTGGGATTCCCAAGGACCGTTGGTAAGAAAATAAACATCATAGGAGAAACCATGAGTGATATAAAAATTATGGCTTTGGGTGGTGTGAGGGAAAACGGAAAAAACCTCTACATCGCTGAAGTAAAAAATAGCATCTTTATCTTAGATGCAGGTGCTAAGTACCCTGAAAATGAGCAGCTGGGTGTGGATGTAATTGTCCCAAACTTTGACTACCTAGTGGAAAACAAGGACCGAGTAGCGGGTGTCTTCTTGTCCCATGGACATGCGGATGCGATTGGCGCACTTCCTTATTTGCTGGAAAATGTGAAAGTGCCTGTCTTCGGTTCTCATTTAACCATCGAATTGGCCAAATTAGTGGTTAAAACCAACAATGCGACTAAGAAATTTAAAGATTTCCATATTATTAACGCTGACACAGAAATCGATTTTGGAGATTCTGTCGTGTCCTTCTTTAAGACCACTCACTCCATCCCTGAAAGTCTGGGAATCGTGATTAAAACGGACGAAGGCAACATCGTCTATACTGGTGATTTCAAGTTTGACCAGGCTGCTGATCCATTTTATCAGACGGATTTTGGACGTTTGGCTGAAATTGGTCGAGAGGGAGTGCTGGCGCTTCTGTCAGACTCTGCCAATGCGGATTCTAATGTGCAGGTTGCTAGCGGTCATGAAGTTGGCGAAGAGATTCTCAATACGATTGCTGATTGGGACGGTCGCGTCATCGTTGCGGCAGTAGCCAGCAACATCATCCGTATCCAACAGATTTTTGACGCAGCAGAAGTGACAGGCCGTCGCGTAGTCTTGACTGGTCACGATGTGGAAAATATCGTCCGTACGGCTATTCAACTCAAGAAGCTCCGCTTGGTCAGCGAAAAACTCTTGGTCAAACCTAAGGACATGGGCAAGTACGAGGACCATGAGCTGATTATTCTGGAAACGGGTCGTATGGGGGAGCCGCTCAATGGCTTGCGGAAGATGTCGATTGGCCGTCACCGCTATGTTGAGATCAAGGATGGCGATTTGGTCTATATCGTAACGACGCCAAGTATCTCCAAGGAAGCTGTGGTAGCGCGTGTGGAAAACATGATCTATCAGGCGGGCGGTATCGTCAAGTCCATCACGAAAAACCTGCGTGTGTCAGGACACGGGAATGCGCGTGATCTGCAACTCATGCTCAATATCCTCAAGCCCAAATACCTCTTCCCTGTCCAAGGGGAGTACCGTCAGCTAGATGCTCATGCTAAAGCTGCGCTTGAGATTGGTATGTACCCAGAGAATATCATCATCGTCAAACGTGGGGATGTCATGGCTTTTGAAGAAGGAGACTTTGTCCACAGCGGATCCGTTCCAGCGGGCGATGTCATGATCGATGGAAATGCGATTGGTGATGTGGGCAATATCGTCTTGCGCGACCGGAAGATTTTATCAGAGGATGGTATTTTCATCGTGGCTTTGACGGTCAATCGTCGTGAGAAGAAGATTATTTCCAAGGCTAAGGTCAATACCAGAGGCT
The DNA here is from genome assembly GCF_032594915.1 of Streptococcus sp. 29896. Classification (NCBI taxonomy): domain Bacteria; kingdom Bacillati; phylum Bacillota; class Bacilli; order Lactobacillales; family Streptococcaceae; genus Streptococcus; species Streptococcus suivaginalis. The sequence continues at coordinate 682,365 of NZ_CP118733.1, forward strand.
TTGTCTATGTGAAGAAAAGCAAGGATATCTTGCGTGAATCTGCTGATTTGGTCAATACTACCGTGGAAAATTATTTTACCAAGGATAACTTTGATTGGGCAGAATTGAAAGCGGCTGTCCGTGATGACCTGGCCAAATATCTCTTCGACCAAACCAAACGTCGTCCAGCTATCCTTCCGGTTATCATGGAAGTGCGGTAGTTCTTTGATAAATATAGTACAGAGGCCGGGTTTTCCTGGCCTTTCTTAAAAAGAAAAGGAGTTTGTTGATGGCAATTATGCGTATCGAATACCATTCAGAAGTTTTGGACATGAGCCGCCAGGTCAATGTCCTCTATCCTGATCGTAACCGTGTCGAAAATCCAGAGGATACTGACATTCCTGTTCTCTATCTTTTGCATGGGATGGGAGGCAATCAAGATTCCTGGCTCAATCGCTCAACCATAGAACGATTGGTACGCTATACCAATCTCATCGTTGTCATGGTTAATACGGACAAGGGCTGGTACTCCAATACGACCTATGGCATGAATTATTATGATGCCATTGCAGAGGAGTTGCCGCAGGTTCTCAAACGATTCTTCCCCAATATGTCCAGCAAGCGGGAGAAGAATTTTATCGCAGGCTTGTCTATGGGAGGTTATGGGGCCTTTAAAATTGCCCTTTCGACCAATCGTTTTTCCTATGCCGCTTCCTTGTCTGGCGCCCTCTACTTTGACTTTGACAATCCTGCATCGGCTGAACTGGGGAGTCCTGCTTATTGGCAGGGCGTCTTCGGAGATTTGTCTAATGGAGCGACTAATCCAAATAGTCTGCAAAATATTGCCAAATTGTCTGATAAGAAAACCAAGCTCTATGCCTGGTGTGGTGAGGAAGATTTTCTTTTTGAAGGTCACCAACTGGCAGTCGCAGATTTGACCGAGGCGGGCTTTGACCTGGAAGCCAGTCATGGGCCAGGCAAGCATGAATGGTATTACTGGAATCAGCAGATTGAAAAGGTCTTGGCCTGGTTGCCAATTGATTTTGAATTGGAAGAAAGATTGTCCTGATTTAAGAAAAGTTTCAGAAAAGATTGCTAAACTATCTCCTAATACGCAAGATTGGGGAGTTGTTTATGCCTTTGATAAAAGGAATTGTTCGATTTATTTGGACCACGATTTGGTCGTTTATTTGGTTAACTATTGTGGTGGGTCTATGCCTTGTCGGACTCTTGTTTTATGTAGAGGGTCAGGCAGCACCTCAAGTACTTCAAAGTATTGTGGTTCAAGCCAAGGAAGTTGTGACAGGTCAGGTTGCAATCGATTTGTCATCTGGTTTAGATACCATTACTCATTTGGCGACAGATCAGGTCAATGAATCGGCTTCTAGCCGTTGGGAAACCAATGCAGCTACGGTCTATATCGACACGACTGATCCGACTTTTGTGGAGGCTTATCAAACAGCCATTGCCAACTGGAATGCCACAGGTGCCTTTACATTTACCTTGGTTGATAATGCCAGCCAGGCGGATATTATTGCGACAGAGATGAACGATTCAACCAGTCGTGCTGCTGGGGAAGCAGAATCAACGACCAATTTATTAACGAATTATTTTGATTCAGTCACAGTAAAATTAAATGCTTATTATCTCTACAATTCAGAATATGCTTATGATTTTGACCGAATCGTCCACACGGCAGAGCACGAGTTGGGGCACGCCATTGGCCTGTCACACGATGATAGCCAAGAATCGGTCATGGAATCTGCAGGATCCTATCACGGTATTCAGGAAACAGATATCCAAGCAGTATTAACACTTTACGGATTAAATTAGAAGGAAAAGACATGTTGCGTTCACTTATTTCAACCATTAAACGGTATCCAGAGCAAGCTCTTCTCTTCATCTACAATGCAGGGATTTTTGCCTGGTTGCAAACCACCAGCCATACCATTATGGAGCAGATTGGACTGGATAGTTCTTGGGCGGATAAAATTCCAGCCCCTCTTAAGGCTCTTACAGGTGCTAGTATTGGTGCCATGCAAGAATTGCTTTCATCATCAGCCTGGGGTTGGTTGATTGTCTCCATGATTCTGATGTTGATTGTTCACTTTGTAAAAGGCTTGATTAAATTTATTTTGACCCTTGCCATTATTCTTGGGGGTCTCTATCTCTTCTGGCAAAACAAAGAATTGCTCCAGGGCTTGGTTTAATGGTGCTTTGTACAATCTTATCTACTTGGTAGATAAGATTTTTTCTTTGCTACAAGCGGGTTTGATTTGGCATATTTCCTTCCTCCAGCCTTACAATTTATGGTACAATATTGCTATGATTATTCTAAGTGGAAACAAGATTGAACGCTCTTTTGCGGGCGAAGTATTATTTAACAATATCAACATTCAAGTCGATGAACGGGATCGGATTGCCCTTGTCGGAAAAAATGGCGCAGGCAAGTCCACCTTGCTAAAAATCCTTGTCGGAGAAGAAGCAGCGACCAGCGGTGACATTTCAACCAAGCGTGATTTGTCCCTTTCTTACCTGGCACAGGACAGCCGTTTTGAGTCGGCAAATACTATCTACGATGAAATGCTTCATGTTTTTGACGATCTGCGGATGACGGAGAAACGCCTGCGGTCTATGGAAGAGCAAATGGGCAGTTTGTCTGGTAGTGAACTTGACCAGCTGATGAAAACATATGATAGTCTGTCGGAGGAATTTCGTCTGGCAGGTGGCTTTAACTATGAGGCGGATATCCGTGCTATTTTGAATGGTTTCAAGTTTGACCATACCATGTGGGACATGAAGATTTCCGAACTCTCAGGTGGTCAAAATACTCGACTTGCTCTGGCAAAAATGCTTCTTGAAAGCCCAGAACTCTTGGTCCTGGACGAGCCAACCAACCACCTGGACATTGAAACCATTGCTTGGTTGGAAAACTACCTAGTGCATTACAAGGGAGCCTTGATTATCGTCAGCCATGACCGCTATTTCTTGGACAAGGTGGCGACACTGACACTGGACTTGACCAAGCATTCCTTGGATCGCTATGTGGGCAATTATTCTCAGTTTGTTGAGCTGAAGGAGCAGAAGTTGCAGACTGAGTTGCAGAACTATGAAAAGCAGCAGAAGGAAATTGCCAAGTTAGAAGATTTTGTCCAGAAAAATATCGTCCGTGCTTCGACCACCAAGCGTGCTCAGGCTAGACGCAAGCAGTTGGAAAAGATGGAGCGACTGGACAAGCCAACAACTGGTCAGAAGTCGGCCAACATGACCTTCCAGTCGGACAAGACTTCTGGCAATATCGTCTTGACAGTGGAAAATGCTGCGGTTGGTTACGATGGAGATATCCTTTCTCAGCCCATTTCTATTGACCAACGGAAACTCGATGCCATTGCCATTGTCGGTCCGAATGGAATCGGAAAAACAACCCTGCTCAAATCCATCATCGGAGCTCTGCCATTTATCAAAGGGGAAGCCAAGCTAGGAGCCAATGTGGAAGTGGGCTACTACGATCAGACCCAGTCGGCCCTGACGCCTTCCAACACGGTCTTGGAGGAGCTCTGGTCCGCCTTTCCAACCACGCCTGAAGTGGAAATCCGCAACCGCCTTGGAGCTTTTCTCTTCTCAGGTGACGATGTCAAAAAGTCTGTCTCTATGCTATCGGGTGGGGAAAAAGCCCGCCTGCTCCTCGCCAAGCTGTCTATGGAAAATAACAACTTCCTCATCCTCGACGAGCCGACCAACCACCTGGACATCGACAGCAAGGAAGTGCTGGAAAATGCCCTCATCGACTTTGACGGCACCCTGCTTTTTGTCAGCCACGACCGCTATTTCATCAACCGCGTCGCCACCAAGGTCCTGGAAATCTCGGAAACAGGCTCCACGCTCTACTTGGGCGACTATGATTATTATCTGGAGAAAAAGGCAGAGCAGGAAACAGAATTCCAGCCTGACCAGCTAGAAAGTACCAGCCAATCAGCCGGAGCCATGGACTACCAAGCCCAAAAGGAAAACCAAAAAGAGCAACGCAAACTGGTTCGCCGCATCGAGCAAATCGAGGCAGAAATCGAGACCATCGAAAACCGCCTGAGCGAGCTCAACCAAGCCATGCTAGAAACCAATGATATCGGACAGCTGACCGATTACCAGAAAGAAATCGATCAATTGACTGCCCAACAAGAAAACCTCATGGAAGAATGGGAAGCATTATCCGAGCAGATAGGTTAGGTTGACAGGGAGTTGACAGTCTGTCAGAAACGCTATCAAATCAAGCCTGCAAGCAGGTCTTGCGATGAAAAAAGTCTGCCGCAAGATGACCTTGCGGCAAAATATCTCATTCGCAAGCCAGCCTTTCTTGGCAAAGATCGATCGACAAGCTAAGATAAAGTCAGGACCTGCTAGACAGGGCCTAGCGAGGAGAAAGAAATGAACTTTGGACAGCAAATCAAAGACTTACGAAAAAAGAAAGCTTTGACCCAAGAGCAGTTTGCCCTCAAACTCAATGTGACTCGGCAGGCCGTTTCCAACTGGGAAAATGACAAAAACCTACCCGACTTGGAACTCTTGATTCTCATGTCCTCTGTCTTTTCGATCTCCTTAGATCAACTTATCTTAGGAGGAACTGACATGAACAACATGACAGAAAAACTAGTCAAGGACGGTCGCGAAGGCCGCCGTACCCAGATGCACCTGACCATTACCATTATCGGAAGCTTTCTCATGGCTTTAGGCCTTGTCTGCTTTGTCATCAAGGCAAACTCGGTCGAGTATATTGATGCCGAAGGCATTCTGCATGAAAATTTTTACCTCATTCCAGTCGGCTACTTGCTGGTCTTTACAGGAGCCATTGCCACGCTCCTATCAGGACTAGCCCTGCACCACTTTAGAAAAGAAAATACTTAACATGACCAAACACCCACGTTTTAGCAATAGCGACCAATTTTTCGCCTGTCCACATTGTGGGCAGGCTCTTGGTCTTGACCAGAGCAGTCTTCGCTGTCCCAACCGCCACACCTTCGACATCGCCAAGCAGGGCTACGTCAACCTGGCACCCCAAGTCAAGCAGTCCGCCAACTACCACAAGTCTAGCTTTGAAAACCGCCAGGCCTTTTTAGAGGCAGGCTATTACGACCATCTCTATGAAGCTTTGGAGGGGAAAATAGCAGAGCTGGGCTTGCGGTCAGTCTTGGACATCGGCTGTGGAGAGGGTTTTTATTCCCGTAAGTTAGCCGAGAAAATGGACTTGGACATTCTTGCTTTTGATATTTCCAAGGATTCCATCCTCTTGGCAGCCAAATCTGACAGGACCAAGTCGGTCAAATGGTTTGTCGGTGACTTGACCAAGTTACCTATTCAAGATAAGGTCATTGACGGTGTCTTGGACGTCTTTTCCCCAGCTAATTATCAGGAATTTGCCAGAGTGCTGAAAGCTGGTGGGGTTATTCTCAAACTGGTACCAGGTCCCAATCACCTCAAGGAGCTCCGCCATTTAGCCAAAGACCAACTCCGCAAGGAATCCTATAACAACCAGGATATCGTGGACCATTTCAGGTCTTACGTGGGGAAGGTGGAGCAGGTGCTGGTCAGCCGGACCTTTCCGATTACAGCCGCCCATGCTCAAGTCTTAGCAGACATGACGCCCCTCTTTTTCCAAGTGGACCAGTCCAAACTGGACTTGAGCCAGTTGACCGAGATTACGGTTGAGGGAGTGCTTTTGATTGGAAGGATATAAAAAATGAAACCGCCTCTGGATGCCAGAAGCGGTTTTGTTTTATTTCTCAAATTCTGCCTTGCTTTTCACATCGCCGTATTCTTCAGCGACTTCTTTGCTGAGGATGTCAGCGTAGCTGGCAAGTTGGATGTCTTGTCCGTATTTTTTGCGGAGGGCAGTTGTGACTAGGCGGTAGGCTAGGTTGGCATTGCGGGACAGGATTGGTCCGTGGAAGTAGCTGCCGAAGGTGTTTTTGTAGTGCAGGCCTTCGCCACCGTCTTCCTTATTGTTGCCATTGCCATAGACAACCTTGCCCAGCGGTTTTTGGTTGTCAGCTAGGAAGGTACGGCCTTGGTGGTTTTCAAAACCATAGTAGGTTTCGTTGAATTCATCATTGTGAATTTTGATGTCACCGATGTAGCGGTTGTTGGTCTGGTTAAGGGTGTAGTGGTCCATGATACCCAGTCCATCAATCTTGCGGCCGCCAGCTTCGATGTAGTATTGACCGAGCAATTGGAAGCCACCACAGATAGCCAGCATGACACCGTCGTTTTCGATGAAGTCTGCCAAGCTGTCTTTTTTAGTTGGTAAATCTTTTGCAAGAATAGATTGTTCATAGTCCTGTCCACCGCCGAAAAAGGCGATGTCGTAGAAATTTTTATCAAATTCATCTGCCAGTGAAACGATGTCCACCTGAACACGAGCACCGAGCTTTTCAGCCACATACTTGAGCATGAGGATATTGCCGTTGTCACCGTAGGTATTCATCAAATCACCGTAGAGGTGGGCGATGTGGAGATCATAAGCGTAGTCTTTTTCAGGACTTTTTAATGATGTATAGACCATTATTTCATCTCCTTTCCAACAGCTTGGCGTTGAGCCAGTAAGTCACGGAATTCCAGCATAGCCGTATAGGTTGCGAGGATATAGGCATGCTGACTGCTGGACTGCTCAATCAAGGTCATGATGTCTTCCAGTTTTGGTGTTTCAGTAATCTGGTCCTCTGGATAGCCAGTCACACGGAGGCGACGGGCAATTTCAGACGAGCGAACACCGCCTGCAAAGACTTGTGGAATGTCCATTTGAGTGATTTGTTCAAAGTCGGCGTCCCAAATCCAGCTGGTATCAATTCCATCAGCGTAGTTGGCATTGAGAAGGACGGACAGGCTAAAATCGTAAGGAGCCAGTTTCATCATTTCAATGGCCTGGGTTGCACCGACAGGGTTTTTAATCAAGACCAGAGTACAATCTTTATCGCCCAACTTAAAGGTTTCTTGGCGACCAAATACTGCCTTAGACTTGTCAAAACCAGCCTTGATTTTCTCAGGAGATACGCCGAAAAATTCTGCCACGCTGACAGCTGCTAGGGCATTGTAGATATTGTAAAGCCCACCGATGTTGATTTTGTAATCCTGACCGTCAATGGCAAAGGTAGAAGAAGTATTAGTAATTTCCTTCAACTCTGTTAACTTGTAGTCCAGCTCAGGTCGGCTAAAGCCACAGTTGTTACAGATATAGCTACCCAAGTTAGCGTAGGTATTGAGCTTGTACTGGATAATCTGGTGGCAATGTGGGCAGAGAACGCCTTCGGTATTGTAATGAGCAAGGCGTGGCTCATGCTCTTCCGCCGCAAAACCGTAGTACTTAACTGGATTGATAATGCTCGTCGAGTTGAAAAGTGGGCTGTCACCGTTAGCCAAAATGGTCGCCTGAGGTGCCTTGGCAGCCCCGTCTAAAATCATCTGGTAGGTGGTATAAATCTCGCCGTAACGGTCCATTTGGTCGCGGAAGATATTGGTGAAGACAATCAGGCTAGGCTTGATAAAGTCGGTCACACGGGCCAGGCTGGCCTCATCAATCTCCAAGACGGCAATCTTCTTGCCATTTTTATTTTTCTTGGCAGATAGGAAGGTAGCCGTAATTCCTGTAATCATATTGGCGCCGCTGGTATTGGTCGTAATTTCGCCAAAGGCTTCTTGGAGGATGCCAACTGTCAGGGCGGTGGTCAGAGTCTTACCGTTAGTACCTGTCACAACAACGACTTCATAATCCTTAGCCAAACTATCTAAAATATGTTTATCGAATTTGAGGGCAATTTTTCCAGGCAGGGTAGTACCACGTCCTAGTTTGTTGAGGACAAACTGACTGGATTTTCCTGCTGCTATTCCTAATAAAGTATTTATTTTCATGGGTCTATTTTATCACAAAGGTTGGGGATTTTCTAGAATGGAACTTGGGGGCAAGCCATGGGTAAGAAATCCCATTGAAAACAAATAGGATTAGACATTTGTCGGGGACTTTATGATATAATAGGACTGATACATGTGAATTGAATTAGAAAGTATGAGGATAGAAAGCTGAATATCAGTCAATTATTAGATGCCGACTATTGGTCCAGTTTGATCGCTAGTCCTTGGATTGCCATGCTTCATCTGGTTGATATTAGTTTGGTTGTCCTGTTGATTTACCAATTGAGTAAGTCGCTGGCAGGTACCAAGATTATGGTACTGATTCGAGGAGTTTTTCTCTTCTTGTTCGCCCAAATTGTAGCGAGTTTGCTCGGTCTTCAAACGATTTCCTGGTTGATGAACCAGGTCATCACTTATGGGGTCATCGCAGCGGTTGTAATTTTTGCGCCGGAATTGCGAGCGATTTTAGAAAAACTTGGTCGGACGACTCAGTTATTTATGGGGACCAGTCTCAGTTCAGAAGAAGTTTTGGTCCAATCCCTGCTCAAATCCGTTGCCTATATGGCACCACGGAAAATCGGTGCCCTAATTGCTATAGAAGGAGCACAGACCATTCAAGAATACGCATCGACTGGAATTGGGCTACACGCAGATATTTCCAGTGAATTATTGATCAATATCTTTATTCCCAATACGCCCTTGCATGATGGTGCCGTAATTGTCAGGGAAAACAAGATAGCCGTAGCCTGTGCCTACCTGCCCCTATCAGAAAGTGCGGGGATTTCCAAAGAGTTTGGGACTCGTCACAGGGCTGCAATTGGCCTGTCAGAAGTATCGGATGCTCTTGTTTTGATTGTGTCAGAAGAAACAGGTAGTATCTCGATTGCCCAAAATGGCATTTTCCAGCACGATCTGTCTAAGGAAGAACTGGAGAGTCTCCTTCGTTCAAAATTCATTCTCAGCCCAGAATCCAGTATCAGCTGGTGGCAACGATTGTGGAGGGGAAAATAGATGCAGGATAAGGTGAAAAAAATTGGACAGTTGGTCCTATCGGCCGTTATTGCCCTGGTCTTGTTTTTTAATGCGACCACGACCAACTACAAAAATTCCGTTTCAACTGTTCAAAGTACAGAGTCAGAGACTTACACACATACACTGACCAATATTCCGATTGAAATCAAGTACGATAGTGAAGCCTATTTCATCTCAGGTTTTTCTTCGACGGTCAATGTGGACTTGATTGGCTCCAACCGTGTGATTTTACAGCGAGAGTCAGATGAATCAACCCGCACCTTCCAGGTGACAGCAGATTTGACTGATTTGGAGCCAGGGACCCATTCGGTTCCCTTGCAGGTTTCCAATCTTCCAACTGGCGTGAGTGCGAGCTTGAATCCATCTGAGATGACCTTGAAAATCGGTAAAAAAGTGAGCAAGATCTTTGCCGTTCAAGGAGTGATTTATAGCAATCAGCTTGCAGATGGTTACATGGCATCCAAGGTTTCAGTCAGTGTATCAGCCGTTAAGGTGACAACGGATGAAGATACCATGGCCTTGATTGACCATGTTGAAGCAGTTGTGACAGATGCAGCCAATCTGTCCAGTGATTTTAGTGCAACCGCAACGATTCAAGCGGTTGACCAACAAGGAAATGTATTGCCGGTGGTGCTTTCAGAAAGTGAAGCTGGTGTCCAAGCAACCATTACAAAAATCAAATAAATAATCAAAGAGGAATCGAATTAAAATGGGTAAATATTTTGGTACGGACGGAGTCCGTGGAGAAGCAAACGTAGAATTGACACCTGAATTAGCCTTTAAACTAGGTCGTTTTGGTGGTTATGTATTGAGCCAACATGAGACAGAAACACCCCGTGTTTTCGTAGGACGCGATACACGAATTTCAGGTCAGATGTTGGAAGCTGCCTTGGTTGCAGGTCTTCTTTCAGTAGGGATTCACGTTTATAAGTTGGGTGTTTTGGCAACCCCAGGTGTGGCTTATTTGGTTCGTACGGAAAAAGCTAGCGCGGGTGTCATGATTTCAGCCAGCCACAACCCTGCTCAAGATAACGGTATTAAGTTCTTTGCGGGCGATGGCTTCAAGTTGGATGATGCATTGGAAGCGGAAATTGAGGCTCTTTTGGACGCAGAAGAAGATACTCTTCCACGTCCATCAGCACAAGGCTTGGGTGATGTGGTGGATTATCCAGAGGGCTTGCGCAAATACCAACAATTTCTAGTGTCAACAGGCCTGGAGTTGGAAGGAATGAAAGTGGCTTTGGATACAGCCAATGGTGCAGCAGCAACCAGTGCTCGTCAAGTCTTTGTTGATCTCGGTGCCGAATTGACAGTTATGGCTGAAAAACCAGATGGTTTGAATATTAACGAAGGTGTCGGCTCTACCCATCCTGAAAAACTGCAAGAACTGGTCAAGGAGACAGGCAGCCAAATTGGCCTTGCCTTTGACGGTGACAGTGACCGCTTGATTGCTGTCGATGAAAATGGTGACCTAGTTGATGGCGATCGTATCATGTACATTGTCGGGAAAAACTTGGCAGATAAGGGGCTCTTGGCCAAAAATACCATTGTGACCACAGTTATGTCCAACCTCGGTTTCCATAAGGCTTTGGATCGTGAAGGTATTGAAAAAGCTGTGACCGCAGTTGGTGACCGTTATGTGGTAGAAGAAATGCGTAAAGGTGGCTACAATGTCGGCGGTGAGCAGTCAGGACATGTGATTCTGATGGATTATAACACCACAGGCGACGGCCAGTTGACCGCTGTGCAATTGACCAAAATCATGAAAGAAACTGGTAAGAAGTTGTCAGAATTGGCAGCAGAAGTGACCATTTACCCACAAAAATTGGTCAATATCCGTGTGGAAAACAGCATGAAGGACAAGGCCATGGAAGTGCCTGCTATTGCAGCTATCATTGAAAAAATGGAAGCAGAAATGGCTGGCAACGGTCGTATCTTGGTTCGCCCAAGTGGCACTGAGCCCCTCTTGCGTGTTATGGCAGAAGCACCAACGGATGCTGAAGTCGATTACTACGTGGACACTATTGCCGATGTGGTCCGTGCGGAAATCGGGAGTTAGACAGAAATCAGTAACTCGTAGAGTTTGATTTCGTTGTCTAACCCCCGCAGGGTTGAGTAGGAATTTCACAGCTGATAGGCGAAGAAATTCCACTCAAGACTGCGAAAATAAAAGTAAAAACTGGGGTTTGTTACTCCAGTTCTTTGATGTTGTGAGGAAATTATGAGTATTTTAGAAGTAAAGAATTTGAGTCATGGTTTTGGTGACCGTGCGATTTTTGAGAATGTCTCCTTCCGTCTCTTGAAAGGGGAGCACATCGGTCTTGTCGGTGCCAATGGTGAAGGGAAATCGACCTTCATGTCTATCGTGACAGGTCAATTGCAACCAGATGAAGGTAAGGTTGAATGGTCACGTTATGTAACAGCAGGTTATTTAGACCAGCATGCTAAACTAGAAAAAGGTCAATCAGTCCGTGATGTCTTGCGGACAGCCTTCGACGAACTCTTCAAGACAGAGGCTCGTATCAATGATATTTACATGTCTATGGCAGAAGAGGGTGCCGATATGGATGCCCTCATGGAAGAGGTTGGTGAGCTGCAAGATCGTCTGGAAAGCCGTGATTTCTATACGCTTGATGCCAAGATTGACGAAGTAGCGCGTGCGCTTGGTGTCATGGACTATGGTATGGACAAGGATGTGACGGAGTTATCAGGTGGACAACGGACTAAAGTTCTTTTGGCAAAATTGCTCTTGGAAAAACCTGACATCTTGCTTCTGGATGAGCCGACCAACTACTTGGATGCAGAGCATATTGACTGGCTTAAACGTTACTTGCAGAATTATGAAAATGCCTTTGTCTTGATTTCGCACGATATTCCTTTCTTGAATGATGTGATTAACATTGTCTACCATGTGGAAAATCAGCTTTTGACTCGCTACACGGGCGATTACTATCAATTCCAAGAAGTCCATGCTATGAAGCGGGCTCAATTAGAAGCGGCCTATGAACGCCAACAGAAAGAAATCGCAGACTTGCAGGACTTTGTCAATCGAAATAAGGCTCGCGTTGCTACCCGAAACATGGCCATGTCTCGTCAGAAGAAATTGGACAAGATGGAGATTATTGAGCTTCAAGCAGAGAAACCAAAGCCGTCATTTGATTTCAAAATGGCTCGAACTCCAAGTCGCTTTATCTTCCAAACGACTGATTTGGAAATTGGCTATGACCGTGTATTGACACGTAAACCGCTCAATTTGACCTTTGAACGCAACCAGAAGATTGCCATTGTCGGTGCCAACGGTATCGGTAAATCAACCCTTCTTAAAAGTTTGCTGGGGATTATTCCACCGCTCGGTGGTTCTGTGGAGCGTGGGGAGTATCTGGAACTAGGCTATTTCGAGCAAGAAGTAGCTGGCGGCAATCGTCAGACCCCGCTGGAAGCCGTTTGGGATGCCTTTCCAGCCCTTAACCAAGCAGAAGTACGAGCTGCCTTGGCTCGCTGCGGTCTAACTTCCAAGCATATCGAAAGCCAGATCCAAGTCCTTTCCGGTGGTGAGCAGGCCAAAGTTCGCTTCTGTTTGCTTATGAACCGTGAAAACAATGTCTTGGTTCTCGACGAGCCGACTAACCATTTGGATGTGGATGCCAAGGATGAACTCAAACGTGCCCTTCAAGCCTATAAGGGCTCAATTCTCATGGTCTGCCACGAGCCTGATTTCTATGAAGGCTGGGTTGACGATGTATGGGATTTTAATGAATTGACTTAAGAAACAAGCCACCGAAAGGTGGCTTGTGTTTTGTAGGAAAAACTAACTGAATAGGTGCCAAATAAAAGGAATAAACATACAGAAAAAACACATCAAAAATACATGTAGATAATTGTTTGCTTATATCAATATTGATATAATAAAACAAAAAAGGAGGTTTTCTAATGAAAACAAGATGTATGCTCGGTGTCGTCCTTCTTAGTCTGGGTCTGTCAGTAGCTCCTCCTATCACAACAGAGGTTGAGGCGCAGACAACGCATGTTTCTGATTCAACATTGCGTAATAGCTATCCTTACAACCTATCACATTATTTGGAGGTTAGTGTTGGCTCTGGTCAGACTAAAAAAGGCTCTTCGATCTTAATTGCTCCAAATACCTTATTAACAGCTGCACATGTGGTAGCAGATGATTCGAACGGTCAAGTAACCTCACGCACTTGGTCTGGAAATGCCGTATGGGGCGACGCTTCTCCATACTATGAATTGTCAGAAATAAAACGTACCAATTCAGCCAATCCATTTATCCCCATGCCAGGTTATGGAGGAATATGGGATGTTCGCCGGGATGTTGCTTTGGTAAAAATAACCAATCCAAGTCGAAAAACACAAAATGCTAACACTGCAAATGCTCGTCTTGGGATCTATCGTAATACCTATGATTTGGTCGGAAGAAAGTTCTTAATCGTAAGTAACAGTATCAATCTATATGGTCGCTGGGAGTACGAATATGGAACCATAACAGAAGTTAGACAAGATGGGCTCCTCCAAACGAATATTACAGGCATCAAAGGACAATCTGGTTCACCAATTATCATTGATGGACGAATTGTTGGTGTGGCAACAAATATCGACGGAAATTCGAGGATTGTCATTACACCATTAACTTTGGAAATGAAGTCAAAGCTATTTGACAAACATGGAATTACTAATATCGATATCTACTAAGATTCCTAGAATAGATAAATGAAATAGAACAAAGAACTAGGCTATTCGATAGTAGCGTTAGTTTGTTCAAATGATGGAAAGTAAATAAATCTCAAAGAAGCTTTGCTGGTCTACAAGTGTACTCAGTACTTGGGATCACGATTTTGATGCTTATTTGAGTTGGAAAGATGATGCATGTGCCACCGAAAGGTGGCTTTTTCTCTTTCTTTGTGCCATAATACAAGTATAAAAAATCGAGGTCACACTGGCTATACCTTTTCAGAGGAGATAAGAATGACAGATTATGTAAACTACAACCAAGAACGTTGGAATCGGGTTTCAGCTAGACAGGGAAATGGCTATACGGTTCCGCTCAGTCATGAGGAATTTGAAAAGTCAAAAGCGAAGCCCCTGACAGTTTCCCTGACGGTTGGAAAGACGGTGCCGCTTGACTGGTTTGAAAGAGCCCAAGGTAAGAAATTGCTTGGCCTAGCTTGCGGTGGTGGTCAACAGGGACCGATGTTTGCGGCTCATGGTTACCAAACGACCATTATGGACTTTTCCAAGGAACAGCTGGACAAGGATAGACTAGTTGCTGAGCGGGAAAATCTGAACTTGCAGACGGTACAGGCAGATATGACACAGCCTTTTCCTTTTGAAGACGAGAGTTTTGACATCATTTTTTGCCCTGTTTCAAATGTCTATATCGAAGACCTAGAAAATATGTGGCAGGAGTCTTATCGGGTTTTGAAAAATGGTGGACTGCTCATGGTCGGCTACATGAATCCTTGGATTTATATCTTTGATGCTGATGATGTTTGGGACCGTCCAGACAAAACCTTGGTTCCAATGTACAGCCTACCTTTCAATGTACGACAATTAGAAGAAACAGGACAAATTACAATTGACCCAGAATATGGCTATGAATTTAGCCATACCTTAGAAGAACAGATTGCTGGGCAATTACGAGCTGGTTTTGCCATGATTGATTTTTACGAGTCCAAAGACAGTCGCAATCGCCTGTCCAAATTTGGCCCAGACTATCTGGCTAATCTGTCTGTAAAATTGTAGAAAACAGCCACCGAAAGATGGCTTTTTCTTATCAGGTCTCTAAGTATTGTCTGAAAATTATAATGTTTATAAAAAAGCTTGACAAGTATTTCGAAAGTAGTATAATTAGAATTGTTCTAAAGAAAGTTTAGAATGATTATAATTTAGAGGTGAACAATTATGACAACAAAAGACTACGGAAAAGCTCCATTTGTAACCAATATCGAAACAGCAACGCTTGAAAATACCAACTACCGCACAGCCCTCTGGACTGGGGAACTCTTACAAGTTACCCTCATGTCTATTCCGGTCGGTGGTGACATTGGTGCGGAAGTCCACAATGAAAACGATCAGTTCCTCCGAATTGAGCAAGGCCACGGCCGTGTTATCATGGGCGAATCAGCTGACAAGATTACGCTTGATACGGAAGTTGGACCAGAAGATGCCATTTTGATTCCAAACGGTGCCTACCACAATGTCATCAACATCGGCCAAGAAGACCTTAAAATCTACTCTATCTATGGACCAGCCCACCACGCTCACGGGACAGTTCATGAAACCCAAGCCATCGCTATCGCTGCCGAAGAAGCAGAAGAGCACGGTCATTAAGATGAACATTTTCCAACTTCAATCGGTCGGCTTATCGGACAAAGATAAGTCGATTTTAACTGACATCAGCTTCACCATTGCAGCAGGCGAGCGACTAACCCTGGTTGGACCTTCGGGCAGTGGCAAAAGCTCTATACTAAAACTCTTGGCAGGATTGACTTCTGCGACCAACGGGACTATTTTCTTTCAGGGGCGGGACATAGCAGAGCTGAATATGCCGACTTACAGGAGGGAAGTTTCCTATTGTTTTCAACAGCCAGTTCTCTTTGGCCAGACCGTCCAAGACAATCTCCAGTTTCCATTTACCATTCGTCAGTTAGCATTTGACCAAACCAAAGCCCTCAAGGCCCTAGAATCTGTTCATCTAGCACCAACATTTTTAAGCAAAAAAATCACAGAATTATCAGGAGGAGAAAAGCAGCGAGTTGCCCTCATCCGCAATCTACTCTTCGAGCCCAAAGTCTTACTCTTAGACGAAATCTCTGCAGGATTGGATGCCGAAACCAAGGCCATTGTCAACAAGCATTTGGCAGACTACCAAGCTGCTGGAAATACCCTGATTGAAGTCACTCATGACCAGTCAGAGATTGATGCAGCCCAAAAGATTCTGAGAATAGAAGGAGGTCGGGTCCAAGCATGAATGTTTCAGTAGATAACCTATCCCTAGCCCTTGTGTTCGGGCTGGTCTTGGTTGCAATTAGCATCAGTCAAAAGGAAAAACTGGGCTTGACCAAGGATATTTTCATGGCCGTTGTCAGAACTGTCCTCCAGCTGATTTTTGTCGGCTACATTCTCAAGTTTATCTTCCAAGCCTCCAATATGTTTCTCAGCTTGACAATGGTTTTGATTATTCTTTACAATGCCAGTGTCCAAGCTAACAAACGCAATCCCAATAGTAAGAAATCCCTGCTTCATCCCTTTCTAGCCCTGCTTGCTTCGACTGGTCTGACTCTGACAATCCTGATTTTATCAGGGGCAATTCAGTTTATTCCTTCGCAGGTCATTCCCATTTCGGGGATGTTGGCAAGTAATGCCATGACGGCCATCGGCCTGTCCTATCGGGCTATGTACAAGTCTTTCACAGACAACCGTCAACAAGTTTTGGAAAAACTCAGTCTGGGAGCAACTGTCAAATTAGCTTCACAGGATATCTTACGAGAGGCTATCAAAACAGGTATGCAACCCACCATTGATTCAGCCAAGACAGTCGGTCTGGTCAGCCTACCTGGGATGATGTCAGGGCTAATATTTGCAGGAGTTGATCCTGTCCATGCCATTCGTTATCAGATTATGGTCATGTTCATGTTGCTGTCTGCGACCAGTCTTGCTTCAGTAATTGCCTCCTACGTAGCCTACCAGACCTATTTTACAGACAAGGCCCAGTTGGAGTTTGAATAAGAATACCTTTTAAACTGCATGTGGAGTGACCACATGTAGTTTTTATATCTTAGAACGGTATTCACAAGTGAAGTGCTTTAATATATGAAATAGTTTTTTGAGGGAATAATGACTGTATGTTGAAAAAACTCTTAGCCCATACTCGTTTTTTATTCTATTGACCAACGTTCGTTTTTCTGCTAATATGGAGAAATGTTTGTTTGGAGGTAATTGTTTGAAAAATATAATTTCTATTTGGAAAAAGATGAGTTTAATTCGGAAAATCAGTATTGGGGTCGTTTTAGGATTAGTCTTGGGATTGAGTGTGCCTCAGTTTACGATGATTTCTCTCTTAGGAAGTCTCTTTGTTGGAGCTTTGAAAGCTATTGCACCACTTTTGGTATTGACACTGGTTGCCCACGCCCTGTCTCAGGCACCTGATGGTCAAAAAAGCAATATTCGAACTATCCTTTTCCTGTATCTGATTGGCACTTTTGCAGCGGCATGTGTTGCAGTTATTGCTAGCTACCTATTTCCATTAAAATTGGTTCTTACAGAGGCAGCTGCGACAGAGATTTCACCACCCCAGGGGATTTCAGAAGTATTTCAAGACTTGTTATTGAATGTCGTTGACAATCCAATCAATGCACTTGTGAATGCCAACTATATTGGTGTTTTGACTTGGGCAGCAGTATTCGGACTTGCCTTTCGGAATGCGAGTCAACACACCAAGGATTTATTGCAATCAACAGCGGAAGTAACCTCAAAAGTGGTCAGTTGGATTATTGGCCTTGCACCATTCGGAATTTTAGGCTTGGTTTTTGACACAGTCGCAAATAACGGATTGGCAGCTCTTAAGAATTACGGAGTTTTATTACTAGTATTAGTTGGTTGCATGGCTTTTGTCGCTCTGGTTGTCAATCCTTTGATCGCATTTTTAGTTATGAGAAAAAATCCGTACCCGTTGGTATTGGAATGTCTTCGTGTTAGCGGTGTAACTGCTTTTTTCACAAGAAGTTCAGCAGCCAATATTCCCGTCAATATGCAGTTGGCAAAACGGTTGGGAGTTGATCCAGATACCTACTCCGTTTCTATTCCCTTAGGTGCAACTGTCAATATGGCTGGAGCTGCCATTACAATCAATATTTTAACAATGGCAGCTGTTCATACACTTGGCATCAGTGTTGATTTCAGCTCAGCTCTTCTTTTATCCGTTGTTGCATCACTATCAGCAGCAGGAGCATCTGGGGTAGCAGGTGGCTCGCTTCTCCTCATCCCAGTAGCATGTAGTCTTTTTGGCATTCCAAATGAGTTAGCCATGCAAGTAGTTGGAGTCGGATTTGTGGTCGGAGTGATTCAGGACTCTTGTGAAACAGCCCTCAACTCATCAACCGATGTTTTGTTTACAGTTGTAGCAGAACGATCTGCTTGGAAAAAATAGAAAGAAGTTGGGAGACCAACTTTTTTTCTTTGCTTTACTTCTGAAATCTCTTTCATTTTGTGATAAAATAGACTTACTTTAATCTAGTCTTTTGGTTTACTTTTATTACTAGCTTCAACAGTCATAGTAGTGACTGTTGAAGGTTGGAAATGAAACAAACAGAGTTTGTGTCAACAACTGTTCGGGGAACCTTTGAAGGTCGGAGATGAAACAAACGAAGTTTGTGTCAACAGCCGCAGGTATAACTCAATGCTTTCTTGTTTCTAGGCATTGACTTGAAACAGTCCCCCAGACTGTTTCAATCAGGCAAGGTGAGTTCAAACACTCCAGTGGAGTGTTTGAAGTTGGAAATAGGGAAACGAAGTTTCCACTTGCGTCGAAGTAATAAAAGATAAACCAAATGACGATACTGAAAAGGAGAACATATGACAGTAGATTTTAGAGCAGAGTTTGACAAACGCAAAGATGAGTTTCTAGCGGACCTTTTTGACCTCCTCCGCATCAATTCCGAGCGTGACGACAGCCAGGCAGATGCCCAGCATCCATTTGGACCAGGCCCAGTGCGTGCCTTGGACAAGTTCCTGGAAATCGCTCAGCGTGATGGTTACCCAACCAAGAACGTTGACAACTACGCAGGTCACTTTGAGTTTGGCGAGGGCGACGAAGTCCTCGGTATCTTCGGTCACTTGGACGTGGTGCCAGCAGGAAGTGGCTGGAACACTGACCCATACGAGCCGCAAATCATCGACGGCAAGCTCTTTGCCCGCGGATCCTCTGACGACAAGGGACCGACCATGGCTTGCTACTACGGCTTGAAAATCATCAAGGAGTTGGGTCTTCCGACTTCTAAAAAAGTCCGCTTCATCGTCGGTACCGACGAAGAGTCAGGCTGGGCGGACATGGATTACTACTTCGAACACGTCGGCCTTCCCCTCCCAGATTTCGGATTTTCTCCAGATGCCGAGTTCCCGATTATCAACGGCGAAAAGGGCAATATCACAGCTTATCTTCATTTTGCGGGGGAAAATAGCGGAGCTGCTAAACTGCATTCCTTCGCAGGCGGTTTGCGTGAGAACATGGTGCCTGAGTCTGCGACAGCTATTATCTCTGGCGACCTAGCAGACCTAGACAGCAAGTTGGCAGATTTCACAGCAGCCTATGGCCTAAAAGCTGACGCGGAAAACCTTGAAAACGGTCAAGTTCAAGTCACCGTCATCGGAAAATCAGCCCACGGTTCAACCCCAGAAGAAGGTGTCAATGGAGCAACCTACTTGGCAAAATTCCTCAGCCAATTCGCCTTTGACGGAGCAGCTAAAGCCTACCTTGACTTGGCAGGACAAGTCCTTCTAGAAGACCATGACGCTAAAAAACTTGGCGTAGCCATTTACGATGAACAGATGGGAGCTCTTTCTATGAACTCAGGTGTCTTCAAGTTTGATGAAACTTCATCTGACAACACCATTGCCCTCAACTTCCGTTATCCAAAAAATACCAACCCAGAAACCATCAAGGCTGGTTTGGAAAAACTTGGCGTGGAAGCTGTCAGCCTGTCTGAGCATGGCCATACCCCACACTATTGCCCAATCGATGACCCAATGGTTGCAACCCTCTTGTCTGTTTATGAGAAACACACAGGTTTGAAAGGTCACGAACAAGTAATCGGTGGCGGAACATTCGGCCGCTTGCTCAAACGTGGCGTTGCCTACGGAGCGATGTTCCCAGGCGATGTCAACACCATGCACCAAGCCAACGAATTTATCGAAGTTGAGCAACTCTACCGTGCCGCGGCTATTTACGCAGAAGCTATTTATGAATTGATTAAATAAAAAGGTCCAGTGGACCTTTTTATCTTTTCGCCTAGAAATACACGAGCGAAAACAGGTCCAGTGGACCTTTTTATCTTTTCGCCTAGAAATACACGATCGAAAATAGGTCCAGCTGACCTTGAATCATTTCGCCTAGAAATACACGATCGAAAATAGGTCCAGCTGACCTTGAATCATTTCGCCTAATAATACACGATCGAAAATAGGTCCAGCTGACCTTGAATCATTTCGCCAAAAAATTCACGATCGAAAATAGGTCCAGTGGACCTTGAATCATTTCGCCTAAAAATACACGAGCGAAAACAGGTCCAGTGGACCTTGAATTATGGGATTGAAAATTAAGAAGTGAGAAAGTTTTAGCCAGTTGTGATTTAACAGCTGTTTTTTTGTATGAAAAAAGACATATAAATCCAGTTTACAACTCAGAAAAAATGGTATAATGATATAAAAAAGGAGAAAGGAGGTTTCCAACGATGAAAAAAATCTTCTTGTTTTGTTTTTCTATGCTTTCTGCCTTGCTGATTTGGTTAGGTCCACCCGTGGTTGCAGA
Organism: Streptococcus sp. 29896; assembly: GCF_032594915.1. NCBI lineage: Bacteria > Bacillati > Bacillota > Bacilli > Lactobacillales > Streptococcaceae > Streptococcus > Streptococcus suivaginalis. Next base: position 702,814 of record NZ_CP118733.1, read on the forward strand.
TACTGATTTGGAAAAGCCAGTGGCGAGCATGGTGAAGGATCCCCAGTCCTATCTTTCCGAAGAGTCCAAGCAGACCATTGACCAGCAAAACCAGGGCTGGGAGCAAGCAGGGCAGCCTCTTCGAGTTTGGTACTATGTGACGGATCAAGTGGATGCCGACCTTGCTTCTCTGGGCAGCAAGCTCCTAGCTGATTGGCAGGGACAGGCAGAGCAATCATCAGCTGTTCTGGTGATCATGGCTAGGAAAGACCAGCAAGTTCACCTACAAATCAGCGACCAGCTCCAAACGCTTTTGACAGAAGAAGAAATAACGAATATCTTGGCATCGGTTCAAGAGAAGTTTCAAGAAGGCGAGCTTGACAAGGTAAGCTTACAGTTGTTGGCTGCAATTGAAGAGCAAGTTTTTGGGAAAACGACTCTCCAAGTCGAAGAAAAAAGTGCCTACCAGCAGTTCTCAACTTACTTGCCCTTGCTTGTTTTGGGAGCCTTTTTAACCCTTGCTATTGTCATGGATCAGTCAGCTAGGAAAAAGGGGGATGCAGGCCAATTTCTTTGGATTCCCTTTGAACATTTTTCCTCCTCTCCCAACCAGTCAGATAAGACAACCCTAGAGAGTCCAAGTTGGACGAGTGATTCAGCTAGTGATGGCCGAGCTGATATGGGAAGATAGAAGGGAGGAGCAAGATGAAGAAAGTATATATATTTTTTCTAGCAGGATTGACTCTATTTGGAATAGCAGGCTTTTTGACCTGGTCTTATTTACAGGTTTCAGAAGCAAAGAATCAAGTTCAGCTTGCACAAGCGGATCTAATTGCCCCCATAGAGCGACAGTATCACTTGCTTCCAAGCTTGTTAGCAACTGCCGAGAATTTGCAGGTCCGTCCAGAACTTATCAAAGAAGTGACAGAGTGCCAGGATGTATTTGAAAATGCAGCACCAAAGTATAGCGCCTCTTATTGGCAGGCAAGTGCAGATCTTTCTAAAAGTCTTGTTTCATTAGCGCAAGCAGTTGACCAAGAGGCGGCGACTGTCATGGAAGTCAAGGCCATGGAACTGGCGGATGACATTACAGAGTCAGCGACCACTCTCGAGGCGTCAGCACGTAGCTACAACCAAAGCCTTCAAGCTTTTCAGGAGTTTAAGAGCCAATTTCCAACAAACCTCCTCACTCCACTCAGCTCGATGGAAGAGGAAGCCTATTACCCTCAATGATTTACCAGACAAGAATAGAAAGGAAAGATTATGGAAATCGTAACAACCCTCATGACCATTTTTGTTCCCCTATTGGTGATTATCGGATTTATCATCCTGTTTGCCCTAGGATACGTTTCAGCAAAACCCAATGAAGCCATTGTCATCACAGGCTTGCGGAAGCCAAGAACCTTAATTGGACGTTCTGGTTTCATGATTCCATTTATTGAAAAGCGGTCCTATGTCTCCATTGAACAGTTTTCAACAGATGTTCAGACAACAGACTTTGTGCCTACTCTTGATTTTATCAATGTCAAAGCAGATGCAGTAGTTAAGGTCAAGGTCGGTGTGACCGAAGAATTACTCAATGCAGCTGCCCAAAACTTCCTTAACTGGAAAACGGCGGACATTTCTGCATCCATTCAAGATGTTTTGGAAGGAAATCTGCGTGAAATCATCGGCCAGATGGAACTGCGAGACATGGTCAACAACCGCCAAGCCTTTGCAGAAAAGGTCCAGTCAAATGCTGCTCCCGATCTTGCCAAGATGGGGCTAGAAATCATTGCCTTTACCGTCCAATCCTTCACAGACGACAATGATGTGATTAAAAACCTAGGGATTGACAACATTGTGACCATCCAAAAAGATGCTGCAAATGCCCGTGCAAAAGCAGAGCGTGAGCAGGCGGAAGTTCGTGCCCGAGAAGATAAAGCGGCCAACGATGCGCGTGTCGCCGCTGATTTGGAAATCGCAAAAAAACAAAATGAACTGGCTATCGAACAAGCCAATCTCAAACGGCAGGCAGATGTCCAACTAGCCCAAGCCAATGCAGCCTATGGCATTGAAGAACAAGCACAGCGTAAGGAGATCGAACGGGCGACAGCGGAAGCCAATATCGTCAAGCAACAAAAAGAAGCAGAAGTCAAGGCTGAAGAAGTAAAAGTCCGTGAGCAAGAACTATCTGCAACTATCCGCAAGCAAGCCGAAGCTGAAAAGTATGCTCGACAACAAGCAGCAGAAGCGGATTTGATTGAACGCCAACGAAAAGCTGAAGCTGAACTCTACGAAACGCAAAAAGAAGCAGAGGCTCAAAAGGCGCGTGCTGAAGCTGCCAAGTATGCTGCGGAGCAAGAAGCAGCAGGGATTGAGGCCAAAGGACGTGCTGAAGCAGAAGCCATTAGATTGAAACTTGAAGCCGAAGCAGAAGGTCTCAGCAAGAAAGCGGATGCCATGGCTAAGTTTAATGATGCAGCGGTGACAGAAATGGTAGTCAATGTTCTTCCAGAAATTGCCAAGAATATCGCTGCTCCACTTGGAAATGTCGACAAAATTACCATGTATGGCGAAGGCAATGCTTCTAAGATGGTCGGTGACTTGATGACGACCATGGATAAAACAACAGAAGGACTGGGACTCAATGTCCGTGATTTGATCACAGCGACTTTGACTGGCCGAGCTATCTCAAATGGACTAGCTAGTCAGGAAGAACAGAAAATAGACAAATAAACCTCTGTAGAATCTTCATCACAAACATAGTTTACTGGTGGAGGATTTGCATCGCAACACAAATAAAAACACCTAGAAAGTTTGAACTTTCTAGGTGTTTCATTTACCACAGATAGGAAATACGTGGAAAATTTTACTTATAACAAACTTAGTTGTTTGCCCACCAAAGGCCACTAATGGCTTCAAATTCAGTCCTTACTTGACTAAGGACTGTTTTTGTTTTCCAGTTGTAGAGTAGAAGATGGTCGCCAATTGTGATGACCAAGCGTTCCGCATCGACCTGTTTGACAGAAGAAATCCAGTAACTACCATCAGGGTCAAACTGTGAAAAATCATGCAGCGATTCTTGTCCCGTTTTGGTGTCATAGATGGTTGCCAGCAACTGACCGTGCTCATAGTTACTATGTTCAATAAAAAGTAGGTCTTGATCTTCAAGTGGATGGATAACCTCAGGGCTGTGGGTATCTAAAGTAATTTTTTGCATGTCAAGCGTATCCAGTTGAAAGACTGCTATATCATAGGAGCGAATAAAGTTTTGCTGGTCTTCTTGATAAGCTGCAATTGGAAGGTAGAGTTTGTCGCCCACAATCTGGCTATTGATAGTTGACAGGTCTTGATCAATCTCGACAGTATCAAGTAGATCCAAATTTTCCTTGTCAAAAATAAAGAGAACATTTTTGGCGTTCCAATCTTCCCCAGGCTTTGAAGTTCGGATGGAGCCTGTCATGTAAATCTTATCTTTGTATACATTGATGTTTTGCTCAGGAAAATGGTCTTCCTTAAAAACATGAGCCTTGACTTCCTTGAGGTCGGTATCAAACTTAGTCAATTGACCGTAATCATTGGTATAGAAATACTTGCCATCTGTCCCTGTTACATGAGAAAAATGACGGGTCGCCCGGCGTTGTATGGTAGCATCCTGAAAATCGAGCTTAATCAAGGATTCACCAAAGGACTTGACGCCATCTTCTGACATGATGAGGTAGCGTTGATCGACCGTCCGTGCTGACCGCCAGGCAATTTGGTCCGAAATCCACATCTTTGTTGATTTCAGCGTCTCGATAGTGTCTCCATTTAGGCGATAGGCGGAGATAGCGTTGGTGTGGACGATGTAGAAATCAGCATCTGCCTGGATCGGCAATGGCTCTTGCTTGTAGCTGGTAAAATTCCAAAAGAGAATGCCAATGCAGGCGATAATCAGTGTGATAATCAGAGCAATTAACTTTTTCATAAAACCACCTCTTTCTATTAACATAATAATACAATAGGACAAAAAAAGCAAGAATTTCACCAAAAAAAATAGCAGAAAAAATCTGCTACTGAATTATTTTCCAAGACAAAATTGGCTAAAGAGTTGGGTGATGAGTTCATCTGGAGCAGCATCGCCTGTTATTTCTCCCAAAATTTGCCAACAGCGTGTCAGGTCAACCTGTAACAAGTCTACTGGCATGCCCATTTCCAGACCGTCGTTGACAGCTTGAAGGCTTTGGACGGCTTGCTCAATCAGGGAAATATGGCGAGAATTGGAGAGGTAGGTGGCATCTTGCTCGACCAGACCAGCATTTTCAAAGAAGAGCTGGTTGATTTTTTCTTCGATTTGGTCGATGTTCTGGTTTTTCAAGACGGAAATGCGAATGACATCCTCAGGCAGTTGGTCTGCTTCAATCTGCTCTTCCAGGTCGGTCTTGTTGAGCAGGACGATACGGTTGGCCAAATCGGAAATGGCTAGGAGATTGAGGTCTTGTTCGGTCAGGGGCTCGGATGCGTTGAGGACTAGCAGGATCAGGTCGGCCTCCTCAAGGGCTTTTTTAGACCGTTCCACACCAATTTTTTCAACGATGTCATCTGTTTCACGGATACCTGCGGTATCAATCAGCTTGAGGGGGACGCCTTTGATGTTGACGTATTCTTCGATAACGTCGCGGGTTGTTCCGGCGATGTCTGTAACGATGGCTTTTTCTTCGCGGAGGAGGTTATTGAGCAGGCTGGATTTTCCCACATTTGGACGACCGATAATGGCGGTTGCGATGCCTTCACGCAGGATTTTTCCACGGCGGGCAGTGCGGAGGAGATTTTCCAAAAGAGCTTGGAACTGGAGGGTCTTTTCACGGACCAGCTCTGTCGTTGCCTCCTCGACGTCGTCGTACTCAGGGTAGTCAATGTTGACCTCAACCTGAGCCAGTGTGTTGAGAATCTCTTGTCGGGTGTCGTTGATGAGCTGGGAGAGGGAGCCGTCAAGCTGGCGGACGGCATTATGCATGGCCTTGTCGGTCTTGGCACGGATAACATCCATGACGGCCTCGGCCTGGGTCAAATCCACACGGCCGTTGAGAAAGGCACGCTTGGTAAACTCGCCCGGTTCAGCCATTCGAGCACCTTGGCGAATCAGGAGCTGGAGGATTTCGTTGGTAACGGCGATGCCTCCGTGAGTATTAATCTCAATGACATCTTCGCGGGTGAAGGTGCGTGGGGAACGCATGGCTCCGATCATGACCTCGTCCAGTACTTGACCCGTCGCAGGATCGATAATGTGGCCGTAGTTGAGGCTGTGGCTGGGTACGGTCGCTAAGTCCTTGCCCTTGAAAACCTTGCTGGCAATGGCAAAAGCGTCCGTCCCAGACAGGCGGACAATCCCAATGGCCCCCTCACCGAGAGGGGTTGAAATAGCGGTAATAGTATCGAATTCTTTGGTAATCATAATAATGTGCTTTCTAACTAGAATCTGTATTCACAAGTAAAGTGCTTTTAGAAAAGAGATAGTTTGTCGCAAATCAAGGAAGGTTTTTGAGAGTATATTGACTGTATTTTGAAAAAAACTAACGATGAGTAGCTGATAAACTAGCCTTAGATGGAAGTGCTGAACTGTGAATACAGTTTCTCAAATCTTACTTATAAGTTTAACATGGAATAAAGAAAAAAGCACAGATGAGGGATGCTTTTCCTAATATAGATATTGAAAACGGTTTAAAATTTGATATAATAAAAACAGAAACAAAAAAGCACCGAATCGGTGCGCAAAATTGAGTACGGACAAAGCCTTATTTTAACTCGCTGTGTTGTTTCGAATGGTTTCAACAAAATCATTATATAGTATCTTACAAATATTTGCAAGAGTTTTTATAAAAAATTGTTGCACTCTAAACCAACACAGTACTAAAACTAAATACAAATCACTCTTGATTATAACAAAATTATCAGCAATAACAAAATCCTTTTTACAAAAATATATAATTTCTTGCATCTATCTAAAGTGTTGTGTATAATTCAATTGCGTTTATTTTTTTATTTGTATTTACGGAGAATAAAAAATGAAGAAGGAAAAATTAATTATGTTTACAGAGTTTTTAAAATTTCTTAAAAGTATAGTAGAGTTAATAACAACATTATTAAATTAGTAATAAAAACAAAGGAGTAAAACTATGATGAAGAAAAGTTACGCTATAGGAATAGATATAGGTACGAACAGCGTTGGGCACTGTGTTATGTATACAGAGAACTACAAAGTACCTTCAAAAAAAATGAAGGTATTTGGAAATACCGAAAAGCTGTACATAAAGAAAAACTTACTCGGTACCTTGCTGTTTGATGAAGGCAATACAGCAGAAAATCGCAGACTAAAGCGAACAGCTCGTAGACGTTACACTCGCCGTAGAAATCGTATTTTATACTTGCAAGAAATATTTGCAGAAGAAATCAATAAGATTGATGACAGTTTTTTCCAACGTCTTGACGATTCGTTTCTTATTGTTGAGGATAAACAAGGAAGTAAGCACCCTATTTTTGGTACCTTGCAGGAAGAAAAAGAGTACCACAAACAGTTTCCAACTATTTATCATTTAAGAAAACAATTAGCAGATTCTTCTCAAAAAGCTGATATTCGATTGATTTATCTTGCTTTGGCTCACATTATTAAGTATAGAGGGCACTTTTTATTTGAAGGGGATTTAAAATCTGAAAATAAAGATGTTCAACATTTATTTAATGACTTCGTTGAGATGTTCGACAAAACTGTTGAAGGTAGCTATTTATCAGAGAATCTACCAAATGTTGCAGATGTTTTAGTTGAAAAAGTCAGTAAGTCTAGACGTTTAGAAAATATTCTTCATTATTTTCCAAATGAAAAGAAAAATGGACTATTTGGTAATTTTCTTGCACTTGCCCTAGGGCTACAGCCTAATTTTAAAACAAACTTCGAGCTGGCTGAAGATGCAAAAATCCAATTTTCTAAAGAAACGTACGAAGAAGATTTGGAGGAGTTATTAGGTAAAATCGGGGATGATTATGCTGACCTGTTTATCGCGACAAAATCCTTGTATGATGGGATATTGTTGGCAGGGATTTTGTCAACAACTGACTCTACAACAAAAGCTCCGCTTTCGAGTTCAATGGTTGATAGGTATAAGGAACATCAAAAAGACTTAGCCTTACTGAAGGTTTTCATTCGTCAGAATTTGTCCGATTCCTATAAAGAAGTTTTCAATGATAAGCTAAAAGATGGTTATGCAGGTTACATTGAAGGCAAAACGACGCAGGAGAATTTTTATAGATTCATAAAAAAAGCAATAGAGAAGATTGAAGGAAGCGATTATTTCATTGATAAAATCGATAGAGAAGATTTCCTTAGAAAACAACGTACCTTTGATAATGGCTCTATTCCACATCAAATCCATCTTCAAGAAATGCAAGCCATTATTAGAAGACAGGCTAAGTTTTATCCGTTTCTAGCAGTGAATCAGGATAAGATTGAAAAAATACTAACTTTCCGTATTCCTTATTATGTCGGCCCGCTGGCACGAGGAAATAGTGAATTTGCTTGGTTAAATCGTAAATCAGACGAAAAGATTAGGCCTTGGAATTTTGATGAAATGGTTGATAAGGAAACATCCGCCGAAAACTTCATCACTCGTATGACAAACTATGATCAATACTTGCCGGATCAAAAGGTTCTTCCAAAGCATAGTCTGTTATATGAAAAGTTTGCAGTATATAATGAGTTGACAAAAGTTAAATTTATAGCAGAAGGAATGCGTGATTATCAATTCCTTGATAGTAGACAAAAAAAGGATATCGTCAAAACTTTCTTTAAAACGAAGCGAAAAGTCACAGCCAAAGATATCAAATCTTATTTGGAAAACTCCAATGGCTACGAGGGGGTTGAATTAAAAGGTCTTGAAGATCAGTTTAATGCTAGTCTTCCAACTTATCATGATTTACTTAAAATTATACAAGATAAAGCGTTTATGGATGCAGAAGAAAATCAAGAAATTCTTGAAGATGTTGTGCTGACCTTAACTCTATTCGAAGATAGAGAAATGATTAGAAAACGACTAGAGAAGTATAAGGATGTATTGACAGAAGAACAACGCAAAAAACTGGAACGTCGCCATTATACTGGTTGGGGTCGATTATCTGCTAAGTTAATTAATGGCATACGAGATAAGGTAACTAGAAAAACAATTTTGGACTATCTAATAGATGATGGCACAAATAAC